>NZ_JAASJR010000002.1:0-704253 GCF_019731275.1 Lysinibacillus sp. K60
GTTAGAATTCAGGACTCAAGCCGCTTAATACATTTTTTATTATTTCCACTGTCTACTTGACGGGGTGCAGTTCACATTTCGATATTTCCGCGTCTCCGAGCACCTTCTGGCAATTCTCCTTTAGCAATAATGTGGATACCATTACCACTAACAGAAACTTCACTATAACTGCACATCATATCGATGAATTCTGAAACAATGTTATTGTCATGATCGTCATTGTGAAATCTTTCAATTTCTTCTTTTACTCCATCAATATCAATCCCAAAGTAAGGTGATTTGAAGAAAAAACCTAATCCATCTAAATTGAATTTTTCAATAGCCTCTATTGCTGTTTCGAAATCTGACCAAGTATTTTCATCGTTACTCTTTGCTGGTGAGCCATCATAAGCACTCACTGGAATTTTCGTCATTTTATTTTCACGTGGTTGCAGCTTAAAGCAACACCATTGCTTAAGTTCTTTTAATTCTTCGGGTATTTTTTCTTCAGTGATTATTATTTTTTCCTTTATTGCCACTTTCTCACCACCTTGCTGCTACGACATTTGTTGTTTTTTCTTACACGCTCACCAAAAGCTTTTTATATTTTTCACCATTCTGTACGTAAAATTTCCGTTATTACCTCTATTGTTGGTTTATAAAAATACCAACGTTTTCTGTTCTTTTTAACTTCATGTAATTTAATTCGTGGATCACGCAAGAATTCTTCCTCTATAAAACGCTCACTCATTGATAATTTTTTCGCTAAACCTTTTACATCAATCAAAAGTAAAGTACTTTCAACAATTTCGTTTACACGCTTTTCTAATTGTTCTCTAATTATTTTTTCATCAACTTCAATTATTATTTCTGCTGGAATCATGGTTACACTCCTTTTTGAATTGTATTTCCGTCATTCTTTTGCAAAAATAAAAAGTTGTAACTCTTTATTGATTTTAAACAACAACTTTGCACTCGGTAAATATCTACCATTTTCTAAATCAGAAAGATATGTCCTTGAAATATCAAGTTTTTCAGCTAATTCATATTGCTTTAAACTAACTTCTGAACGCT
The DNA here is from genome assembly GCF_019731275.1 of Lysinibacillus sp. K60. Classification (NCBI taxonomy): domain Bacteria; kingdom Bacillati; phylum Bacillota; class Bacilli; order Caryophanales; family Bacillaceae; genus Lysinibacillus; species Lysinibacillus sp. K60. The sequence goes on from NZ_JAASJR010000002.1 coordinate 1,054, forward strand.
TCTTTTTTATAAGATATCCGATTTCTTTTGAGTTCATTCATTTCACCACCACATAACTTGTAATACATTCACAATGTAATTGTATTGTATTTCCGTCATAATTTCAAGCGCTTTAATTATTTTTCCGTCAAAAAAAGATTATATTACTTGTATTTCCGACAATAAAAAAATATGATATACAAAAGGAGGATTTTAAAACATGACTGTGGGAAAGAAATTAAAGGAATTCAGAAAAGGTGTAAAATTAAATCAAACCGTATTTGCCGAAAAAGCTGGAATCTCAAGAACCTATTTAAGTGACGTTGAAAACGATCGATACAAGCCTAGCATTCCATTTTTAAAAAAAGTATCTAACGCATTAGCTGGTGCAGGTGGGAGAATATTAATAAACGACACTTATTATGAAAATAATTCTGAAACTATGTACAATATTATTTATAATTCACTAATGGAACATGCCGGGTATATTGATGAACAAATAAACAATGCTTTCGAAAATGCTGAAAAAAATTCATTTCACAAATTACTTGGAAAAGAAAATGATGAATTAAATTTCAAAAAATTTCTTGAAATTATGTACCAAAAGGATAAAAACTATGATTTCATTTTCGATTTATCTACAAAAACAAAAATCGATATTAATACATTCAATAAAATAATGAGTGGTCAAGAAAATGAAGTTGAATTTACAAACGATGAAGTTACTTTGATTGCTGATTATTTCGATTATCCGTTTACATTTATTTATCTACTAACAAATAATCGACAAAATTTATTTGGGGTCCCAATCACAAAAAAAATATTAGAGGGACTAGTTCATACAAACAAATATTCTTTAGAACAACTAAGAAATATTATTAATGATATCGATGAATCTAAAGCAAATGATGAAAAATACGAAAATCTTCTAAGAAACTACAATGTTGTTAAAAGTACTTTGGATTTCGATTGTTACTTTAAATCAAAAGTATATAACGGAAAAAAAAGAATGGATTTAAATGATGTTCTACATTCTGAAGATATAACTTACAAAGGTAAAATAATAAATAAAAAACAAAGAGAATTAATTTCGAACCTTGTTGCTGAAATATTAAAATAAATTGATTCCATCCCTACACACATGCTCACCAAAAGCGACGAAGGGAATGTAATTAAATTGGAATTAGTTAAATCAACGAAAGAAAAAGAAGTCTATTCTTACCTCAATAATAAAGGTGAAAAACTGTGGATGTTCCGCCACAAATACTATGATGAATTAACTGGTAAACGTAAAGAAAAGAAAAAAAGTGGTTTTAAAACAGAAAAAGCAGCGATAAAAGCCCTTGTGGATGTAAAGGCTCAAACGCTGCGTGGTGAAACAAAATATATAGAAAATGATAACCTAACTGTAACACAATGGCTAGATATTTGGTTCGAATCCAATAAAAGCAAGTGGAAACTTGGAACGATAACACAACGTGAAATCATTATAAGGCTTAATATTAAACCGTATATTGGTCATATCAAATTACAAAAACTAGACAGATTAACATATCAAAAAAGTTTAATAAATGCCTTAGAAAAGAAATATGAACCTAGCTCAATTCGACTTATACACTCAATCTTTTTAATCGCTATTAATGCTGCGGTTGAAGATGAAATAATCCCTCGAAACAAATTTAAAGGAGTAAGCTTACCTTCTACTCGGAAAAAAGAAGTTGAGTTATCAGTACTAACATCTGATCAACTAAGTACAATGCTTACTTACACAAAAGATAATGAGGATGAAACGTACTATTCAATTTTACTGTTACTGTCTTATACAGGAATGCGTAAAGGTGAAGCATTAGGTCTTCAATGGAAGGATATTGACTTTGAGACACAAACAATTAGTATTATGCGGAATAGAACTAGGTATGGTACGGGCTCAACTAAAACAAAAAATAGTGAACGCAAAATCAAAGTTGGTAAGAATGTAATTGATCAGTTAAACCGTTATCAAAAAGTTATTAAAGTAAAATTACTATCATTCGGGAAAAAACTAGAAGATGAAGACTATGTATTCCACTCTTTGGAAAGTATGATTCCAATGCCATTAACAACGTTACACAAAGGATTTAAAAGAATTATTCAACGCGCTGGACTAAAGGAGTGTACACTCCATTCTCTTAGACATTCACATGCAACAATATTAATGAACGACGGTGTACCAGTAAGAGCCATTGCCGAACGTTTAGGGAACACGCCTGAAATGATATACACAACTTACGGTCATGTATTGAGAGAAATGGAAGATAGAATTATCGATACTTTTGATCGTGCTATCGAAATTGGGGCTAAAAATGGGGCTAATCTCTAAGAGACAGCCCCAAAACCCTTATATATCATGACAACCACTTAGGTGGTGTGTTTTTTTCCCAATAGATATCGCCAAGGTTGTTGTGTGCCATGAAGTTGTCCTCGACACTGTGGTAATGGAAGTTGTAGTAGTAGCCTTCCTGCGGTCTTTTTTCTGTGCGCACATGGAAGCGAATTAAATCTGTGCCAGTTTCATTGTTGATGACATTGAAAATTTTCTCACCGTAATTACCGCTTGGCCTTTCAGAGATGGTTAAAGATGCAGCAGTTTGATCATCAAGATTAGCCACTGTCATTGCAATGGCTTCCTCCATTTTCGGGAAGATGATGCTGTCGAATTCATTGCTAATTTTTGGACCAATTTTTGTGCCAAATTTTATGTACGATTGTTCTCTAGCTGCATCTACGAGTAAGGCATTATAATCAATTGCTTCCTCTTGTATTTGTAGCTGCTCGTCATTGCTATCATCATGCTCAGCAGCTAAAGCAGTGCTTGTCCCTGATGAGGGGCCGATGGATGCACGGTTCGAAGGATTTTGATCAAATGCTTCCCAAATCTCATGTGTAGGCGTTATTAAACCAAATGTTAAAAACGCAACCATGATGACTATACTTTTCTTAACCCACGTTTTCATTTATTGTCACCTACTCTTTATGTACAAATTGGTAATTCTCCTATTATTATATACGTTCTCGCCATTAAAAGGTTTCATATTTCTATAATTCATTGTACAATATTTATGAATAATGTGTCGTTTTTTTAAAGGAGGTACAAAGCATGAGCATCGCAATGGGTATTGGTCTTTTATTAATGTTAGGTTACTTATCATCTTTATGTTTCACGGACTAATTTTTATATTTTGTAATATGTACCCTACAAAGCCCCCAAAAGCCTGTTACATATAGCTTTTAGGGGCTTTTTATTTTTCTTTATCCTTGCATAGTAACGCAAAATAATGCACAGTTATTAACTCAATTTTTCGAAAAATTTGCTAATCTAAAATTTTATAATTTCGGTGAAGTTAAGCAAATAAAGTTTTTTGTATTTATTAATAAATCAAATAACCTATTGCATGGTGCTACCATTCATAAAATGTATTGAGATACGATTTTAAAAGCTAGTATATTAAACTATGATGGTGAACCAAAAATTACTTTTCATGATTTACGTCATACCCATGCAACAATTTTATTAACAGCGACCAGAACTTAAAAGCTATTGCTCAGCGCTTAGAGAATACACCAGCAATGATTTATGAAATTTACGGCCATGTAATGAAAGAATTAGAAGAACAATCAGTGGAGGTTTTCAGTAGAAGTTTGGAATGCGGAACTGGTGTTGCTTTGAAATAAAGTTTGAGCAAAAATACTCTGAAACCCCTTATTTTACGTTAAAGTAAGAAGAATCCCTTTTGAAAAAAGATTAATCAAAAGGGATTTTTCTTTAGCAGTTTTAAGTTAGGTTGTTATAAAAAAGTTTGATATTTTCTACCTGTTTTGCTCAACAATATTGCCCGATTGGTAAATATCAAGCCTTTTACTTAGCTGATCATTAAAAACCAGCCCTCTTATGTGCCACTTTTTATATCAAAAATTATCAGTTGAATAATTAACTATTACGCATACAGTCCCATTGGTTTTCGCACATCAGAGTGTTCAGAAAGAGCTACTTTTTTGTTAATCTTTTAACACTAATTAATAGCTACACATTTCACAAAAGCCGATGCGTGTTGGCACACTCGGCTTTATTTGTTTTCTGTATCTTATCAATCCTTCTTTTTCTAGTTCTGATAGTACTCTAAAGCTTTTACAGTTTGCTCGCGATATCCTCCACCATCATAAAAAAAGAACAATGTTCCCTCCCTGTACTCCTTTTAATACAGTATCAACAATTTTATTTACACATGGGTTTTTCCAATCTAATGTGGTGCCAAGACCACATCACTACTTTATAACCCTCTTTTACAACTGCTTTTATCATCGCATCTGTATACTGTCCCTCAACATCAGTTATATTTTAAATAAAATTACTTTCTGCCTATGCTGTTTTACAATTGGGTACTTAAATAATAACTGAGTTTCATTAATAGAAATACTCACTTATTCCATTTGTGAATATTGGAAGGGATTTAGTCACTAGCTCTTCTGCTGAAATAGGTCTTCCATTATTATTCCACGTGTATGTTGCTCCGTAGATCCCCCAACTTAGTATAGTAGATAGGGTTGCTACAAATTGTTTATCTCCAATTAAAATGGTATTTTTAGTTTCTTTTAACACAAGATCAGCTATTAGCTTCTGTAACTCTTCTTTAATTTTACTTTCTATAATTGTTCCTAAAGAATTATAACCTTTATGGCATAAGTCGCTTAACTCTTTATGGTGATCACACATAGCTAGGAAAATGTTTGCAAGGACTTCCTCATTGAATCCACTGTGATTATTAATTCTTTTTTTTAATTTGTCTGTAAAAGTATTGGTGATTGTAGAATGTAACAACTCAAATTTATCTTCAAAGTGCGCATAAAATGTAGCGCGGTTAATAGTAGCTTTTTCAGCGATATCGCGTACCGTTATTTGGTTGAAGTCTTTTTCGCTAGTTAATGAAATAAATGCGTCTACTATCAATTGTCTTGTGCGAAGTATTCTCGGATCATTTTTTTCCATATCGTTTTTCTTCTCCTTATTGGGCTACATAATGATGTTTAAAAACGACAATATTACAGAAGTGTTGTGTAAACAACTTATTAGCCATTTTGGTGGTTGTTAATACTTCTATTTCATAATATCATAACTTAAACAACCAGTGTTGCCTAAATTACAAGTGTTGTTTTTCAAACCCAAAATGGTTGTGTTTTGTTTAAATCGCAGACGGAATAAATAATACATTAATCAATTTAGGCGAGAAAACTTTAAAAATAAGGAGGTTCAAAAGATGAAAGTAGAGATTTGGTCAGATTTTGTATGCCCGTTTTGTTATATGGGCAAACATAACTTTGAAATAGGGTTAGAACAGTTTGAACATAAAGAAAAAGTAGAAGTAGTATTTCGTAGTTTTCAATTAGATCCATATGCGAAAAAAAACACAGGTATGGATATCCATCAAGTTTCATCTTCCAAGCATGGTATCCCATATGAAAAAGCAAAAGAAAGGAATAATAAGTTGAAACAGCATGCGAAAAAGGTGGGGTTAGATTATCAATTAGATACAATGATTCCTACGAATTCATATGATGCACTTCGACTTTCGTATTATGCAAAAGAGAATGGGAAGATGGAGGAATATATGGATCGAATTATGAAGGCTCACTTCACGGATTCACTAGATATCGGTGACCCATCAACACTTGCCCAACTTGCAAATGAGTTAGGTCTTAATGCCAACGAAACTTTGAATGTTTTAGCAAATGATAAATATAGCGAGAAAATTGCAGCTGATAAAGCCGAAGGAATAAAAATTGGGGTTCAAGGCGTTCCCCTTTTCGTGGTGGATAACAAATATGCCATCTCAGGTGCGCAATCTAACCAAGTATTTTTAGAAACATTACAACAGGTTTGGAAAGAAGATTACGCGAATAATAAAGCTGAAGAGCAATTAGAGCCATCACTTGATAATTATTGTTCAGATGGAACATGTTCAAAATAAAGTTAAGAATAAAATCATTTTTATTTTGCTAAAGATCAAAAGGCGATCACATAAGGTAGTATTCAATAATGATAAAAATTTTTTGAAAAATTTGGAACTATGGAGGAATAAAACTATGAAAAATATTGTAATTGTTGGTGCAGGACCTGGATTAGGAATGTCTATTGCTAAAAAATTCGGACAAAATGGATTTCGTGTGGCGCTTATTGCCCGAAATGAAGAAAAGTTAAACCAACTGGTTAATGAATTAGAAGTTATAGGAGTTGAAGCAGTAGCATATCAAGCAGATATATTAAATAAAGCAGAAATTGGTTTAGCATTTGCAAAGATCAAAGAAAATTACGGATTTATTGATGTGCTTGAATATAGCCCTACTCCGAGTATCGATACAGTAGCAAATGCTTTGGAAGTAACGGAAGAAAATGCATTTTACCAATTTCAATTCAATGTTATGGGTGCAATATCAAGTATTCGAGAAGTCCTTCCAGATATGTTGGATAAACAAGAAGGTGCTTTGTTATTTACGACGGGTGCTGCCGCAATGAATCCAGTACCAATGATGGGTAATGTCGGAATTGCTGTTTCTGGCCTTCGAAATTATATATTAAATTTGAGCAATGAATTAAGGGACAAGGGTATTTATGCTGGGCATGTTTCGATTGGTATCTGGATGCAGCCAAATTCAGGAGTACAAGACAAAATCGCTGACATTTGGTATGACATGTATACCAAAAGAGATCGAGTTGAAGAATTAGTTACTGATGATCATGTGTCATAAAAGAGCCTTTAAGAATAAATTGACACGAATTTTGGTATAGAAATTAGATGCATTTTATTTAGGAACATAATACGCTCGAGGTGGTAGGAAAGGAATGAACATAACTATTTTTGGGGCAAGTGGGGCAATCGGTCATCTCCTAATGGAAATTGCATTAGACAACGGAGATCTTGTTACTGCTTATGTTAGAAATACTAAGAAGATCAAGATAAATCATTCGAATTTACGGCTTGTAAGAGGGGAACTCTCGGACACACCAGCCATTGAAACTGCAGTTGCAGAAGCTGATGTTGTAATTAGCACAATGGGGCCCCCGAATGATATATCTCGAAAGCTTAAAGGTACGCCAATTGCCGACGGACATGACCGGATTATCATAGCAATGAAGAAGTTCAACAAAAGGAGATTTATTACTCTAGCAACACCGGCCTTACAATCGAAAGATGATAAGAAAAACTTATCGACAGTTTTGCCAAGAATATTGGCAAAACTCTTCTTACCAAACGGTTATGCTGAAATGAAGAAGATGGAAAGGATTATTAAGCAATCCAACTTAGATTGGACTGTTGTAAGAATTATTAATCCTAATATAAAACACAATGGGCAACTTTATGGTTATTCGATTGGATATCAATCGGCTAAACTGTCTGTCTCTAGAGAGAATGTAGCAAAATTTATATATTCCACTATTGGACAAGGCACGTTAATAAGAAAAATGCCCATTGTTTATAATAATTAATCTATCTTTTAACGGTAACCTCTTGCGGATATCATACCCGAAGAGGTTACTTTTTATCAAATTTTATTAATGATCCATCTTTATTTTAAATAATCGAACTTTGTTTTAAATAATCAATCTTTTTTATAACTCTACAATATGCAGCTCTTTTTTCTTTATTGAACTAACGAAGCAGTTTAGTTCAAATAATCACAAATGAAACTTTAAATGGAAATTAACGACTTATTATGGAAAGAAGGATACTTATGAGGTTAAAATACTATTTCTTTTCAGTAGTAATAGTTTTTTTGTCAGGTTGCTCCAATGCTATTAACAAATCATCAGCAGATTGTTTTTTTTTGGATACCAATACCACATTTAGTTAACACTTCCATTTGTGAATAATTCCGTTGAATGTAGTCCTCCACAGCCGCTAACTTTAACTCTTTTGAATAGAATTTACATGAAGTCGCTTCTTGTAATCTTTCACGTCCACCTGCCTCAAATTTCATTTTCCATCTATGAAAAGTTTGATGATCAAATGAAAATCTTTCACACAATTCATTTATAGAATAGTGACCTTCCTCGAACAATTGAAGGATATGTAGTTTCAACTCGAGTGAATGTTTGCTTTGCCCCATAAAAAATACTCCCCTTAAATAAACAGATTTTATTTTTTAATCTGTCTACCTATTATATGCTATTCCGCATTTTCTTTAGACAAAGAGAAAAATGCCTAAAACAAATTTTCATAAGGTTTCAAGTTCATAAGTAATGTAATAAATGGGTTGAGTGAAAATAATGGAAGAAATTCAATTTTAAATCAGATTTTAGCTATCAATATAGTTTTTTAATCCAATGAGAATTTGTATAAATAACTTGCTAAAGGGAAGACTTTTTAAAGAAAATTATGGAGGTGCGAATTACGTGTTTGAGAAAAAATTAGCACTTCATGAAACCATGGAATTTCATGAAGTCATTAACTTTATGACAACTAGTTTACTTAAATCGAAGCTGAGTCAAGGTGTGGTCTTTGATGATGATTTAAGAGCGTTATTGGACAAAAATGTAAAATTATCTACCCCGGCACTCACTGCTATGGTTAAGCTCTACTCAAAATCGGAATTGGAATATTAGGAGGACAATTGTATGCAAGACTATTTAGATCCTATAAATTCAGTTGGGATGCCTGAACTAACTGATTCGGGGCTTGCTCTTGAGTTTTTACTTACAACCAAAACGGGTATTCGGAATCTTTCAATTGCCTTAACAGAAACAGCTTCTCCTGCTCTTCATAAAATCTTGAGAACTCAGCTGGATGTCATGGTCGATTTATATTTCGAAATTTCTGAACTGATGGTAAAAAAAGAATGGCTGAAGCCTTATGATCTTGCAGGTCAAAAGGAACTGGATATTAAATCTGCAGAAAATGCGATTAGTATTGCCCAGTTGGATTTATTCCCTAAAGATATGAATCGAAAAGGAATGTTCCCTACCCCACCGAAAAAATAAACGATAATGAGGGATTTTTTTAATGAAAGCTGTCACTTTTCAAGGTGTAAAAAATGTTGAGGTTAAAGAAGTACAAGACCCTAAAATAAAAAAAGCCGATGATATTGTTGTTCGTTTAACCACAACTGCCATTTGCGGATCAGACTTGCATTTGATTCATGGTATGATTCCGAATCTTGGACAAGATTATGTCATTGGTCATGAACCAATGGGTATTGTAGAAGAAGTTGGAAAAGATGTGACGAAGGTTAAAAAGGGTGACCGGATTGTCATTCCTTTTAATATTGCATGCGGGGAATGCTGGTACTGCAATCATGATCTGGAAAGTCAATGTGATAATGCAAACGATAATGGCGAAATGGGTGCCTACTTTGGTTATTCAGACACAACAGGCGGTTTTCCAGGAGGACAGGCAGAGTTTATGCGGGTGCCCTATGCCAATTTTATCCCTTTCAAAATTCCAGAGAAATCAGAAGTACCTGATGAAAGTCTTGTTCTCCTTGCCGATGCCGCCTCTACTGCTTTTTGGAGTGTAGATAATGCTGGTGTGAAGAAAGGAGATACTGTTATTATTCTTGGCTGCGGACCTGTTGGACTGCTAGCACAAAAATTTGCTTGGTTGAAAGGAGCAGAAAGAGTAATTGCAGTTGACTACATCGGGTATCGTCTGAAACATGCAAAGAAGACAAATAACGTCGAAATCGTTAATTTTGAAGACCATGAAAATTGTGGTGAATACTTGAAAGAGATTACCAAGGGCGGTGCAGACGTTGTCATTGATTGCGTAGGGATGAGCGGAAAAATGACGCCTCTAGAATTTCTTGCAAGTGGGATAAAACTTCAAGGTGGTGCTATGGGAGCCCTTGTCACGGCCAGTCAAGCTGTACGTAAAGGAGGAACAATCCAAATTACCGGTGTATACGGCGGTCGATACAACGCCTTCCCACTCGGAGATATATTCCAACGCAATGTAGCGATTCGTACTGGACAAGCCCCAGTTGTTCATATCATGCCTCATGTCTATAACTTAATGGCTGAAGGAAAAGTGAATGTCGGTGATATCATTACACATGTTCTCCCTCTTGAAAAAGCAAAACATGCATATGAAATATTCGATACAAAGCAAGAAGGTTGCATTAAAGTGGTTTTAAAACCCTAAATAGAAGAGTTTAGGTACTTTTGTCTCTGTATTGCAAAAGTACCTTAAAGTCTTTTACCTGTATCCATTATCTTTAAAGTTTTTCTACATATTTTTGCTTTGTTGTAGAAGTTTAGATTCCCCTGTCCGTTCCCATTCTTCCACTGTCTCATATGCCTCTACTGGAGAATATCCTTTACCTACTAGAACTCCCATAAGAATAAATTCCTGAAGAATGTGTGTTGGATTTACTCCTCTTTGAACATCCTCTAATCCTTCATTTACCAAGAATTCCGTGTACCGCACCCATTCATCTGGAGTCTTGCCAGAAATAACTGTATTTCCATTACTATTATTTTTATCCTTTTCACTAGCCATTGCTACAGCTTTAGTAGGGTGAACGGTTCCAAACGGATGGTTAGGCGGAGCATAGATAGAATAAAGTTTTAGTGGGACACTACCTATATTTGTTAAATTATGCCATGTTCCAGCAGGGATAAAAATAGCAAAATCATCATGGACATTTCTTTTAAAGGTTAAATTATCTTTACTCTTGCCCATTTGAGTTACCCCTTGACCCTGCTCTATACACAAGAATTGATCCACATTAGGATGCATTTCTAATCCAATATCTTCTCCGGGATTTAGACTCATTAATGTTAGCTGTAAATGCTTTCCTGTCCATAAAGCTGTACGATACGTATTGTTTTGCTTTGACGCCTCGTTAATATTAATAACAAATGGGTTAGCTCCATAATCTTTTAACATTATTTCATTAGAAGCATGACCATAAGGGTATGTCCAGTAATTCGGGTATTCCATATAATGATGGATTGATATATTTCCATAATAAGGGATTTGGTGTGGATACCCGTTAGATTGATAATACATTTAATTCATTCCCTTCACAGATTCATCATATTATCATATGCAATTGTTTTAGAAACGTCTTTCATTAAAAATTAGTTTTATGTATATCCAAAAAAACAAGAAATTTTGTCAAAGTAGCAATGATTACTGTTAAAGAAAATTTCCCCATATATCTATTAAATTTTTTAGGTTTTTTGCATTGTTGAAGATTTTAGAATACCCTGTACTTTCTCATTCCTCGACTGTCTCATATGCTTTTTCAAGAGAATAGCTTTCTCAGCCCTCATTATATATGAATGCTTTTTAAAAGTGTTAGGCTAAAAAACAAACATATTGACTAGCTAACCGTATACTAGCTTAGAAAGAGGAATGGAGGCAATCTAATATGCAAAATGGTAGCGGTCCGATGGGAATGAATTTAACTAGTGACACTCATCTAATAGAAGACGTTTCAAGAGCAATTAATTTAGAAGTTCATGCTTATAATTTTTATCAAAGATTAATTCAATTAACTCCCAATGAACAGTTCAGACAGATTATTTTAAGAATACAGCACGATGAAATAAAGCATTATCATTGGTTCACAATGATTTTAAGGATGATGGGTGGACAAGAACCACAAATTACGTTTGGGGAAATACCAAGAGATTTTAAAGAAGGTGTCCAAAAAGCGATTCAAAATGAATTAGAGGCTTCTGCTTATTATCAGGATATTGCATCAAAAGCAACAACTCATTATGTTCAAATGCACTTTATACATGCCTCACATGATGAACAACGACATGCAACTTGGTTACAAAATATATTGATGATGGACAATATGAAAATGAATAATTCAAGTTCAGGAGAAATTCTAGAAGGTTTAAAGGTAGCTGAAAATCCCGCTTTCCCAATAGGAAGTAAAGCTATTATAAATGCTGAACATATGCCTAACATGAAAGGAGCTGAAGCTACAATCATAGGTGCTTATGATACAACTGTGTATATGGTAGATTATATTTCTACTACAGGAGAAATGGTTAAAAATCATAAGTGGTTAGTAGAAAGTGAACTATCACCAAAATAATTCGGTATTATTTTACTGATTGTACAGAAAACTTAATAATTGATAAAAAACCCTCCTCAAAAAGAAGGACTTTAATCAATTATTGAGCCAACTTTCTATACATTTCCGCACATTTGCAACAAATTTTTGCATATTCTTGGCAATATGCATATTGAAATTTTCAACAATGCTATGCACATGATTCACAAATTTCTGTACATATGTTGCAAAATTTGCTTAGTAATAGCACTATTACAAGACATTAACGCCACCGCTTGTAAACAAATCTCTGTACAATCATTTAACCTTTCCAAGCAATTAATAATCAACAACAAAATTCAAAATATCTTCAATAGATAATTAGCCAAGAGTCGTAGTCCTCTTGGCTTTTATTATTTATTTTTAAAAAAAATATAACTTTATCAATTGTTTGTCGTATACTCTTGGAGCTTTTTACACAAGTTAATTCACATCTTTTAGAGTCTGCCTTTATAAAAAATAGAATGCATATGGAAGAGTTAACAATGATGTTACGCGAACAAGCTATTTTCTCTGTACAAGATGTACAATATGCATTACTTGAGATAGATGGTAAACTCAGTGTTTTACCAAAAACTTCTGAACAGGTTGCGACAAAACAGGGTGTCAAAGCAGATATCTCACAAGCCTACCTACAAACATTTTGGATTTGATAGAACTTATCTCTTTTATTTATCCGTCCATAGAACTTTGTAAAAATATGCAAGTTCAGCTCCTTCAATACCCGGGGGTAGTTCCCCATTTCTGCCTCTACCAGAATATAGTTCGTTTTTAGTAGTGCCTAGCCACGCTGTTAAATAAATAGGTTTATTTTTTTCTAAAGTCATTTTTTCGTCAATTAGTAAGCTGAAAGATGAAGTTGTCATGTTATTCGAATAAAATGTTGTGGCAAGCCCAGAAGGTATACCATTTAACAGTTTTAAAGAATGGTCTTCGTCCCTACTGTCACTTATTCCAAAAGAAATAAGGCTATCATTATATTTTGTTTCGAGTTCACCCCAAGTCTTTAGTAACTCCTCTTTAAACTTCCCATTTTCAAACACTTCCACTGAAAATTGCAAATCATCATCTTCTTTCAAAGTGCCATTCAACTTGAAAAAATTAATTTGCTCTACACCTGTTTTACTGATGAGTAAGGTTTCTTTTTCACTCATGTTGTAGGGCTCAATGGTTATTTTAGTATCTGATGGGGATTTTTCCTTTTCAACTCCTGCACATCCAATTAAAAACAACAAGGTGAACATTATTAACAAGCTGTAACCTGTAAAGTACCACATTTTCGCCCTCCCATTTACGAGTGTTTCATTAAATTATTTCAAATTATACCCATTTTTGCAATAAGCATTACTACCTTCAATGGCCCTATAGCAAATAAACAACCACTCTCTACATGAGTGTTTTAATTGAAATTAAATTTGTCCTGTCCTAGCTTTCGCTTAGCTGAGCGTATATCGATGGTAGGTAATAGCTCGAAGAATATTTCCATCAAAAATTATATCATTTAATCTTTTTAACTCATTGAACAATAATACTTTTTCTAACAGTTATAGATGCATCAAGCATTTATTTAAAAAGAACAGTATCCAAATACCTTTGCTGTGGCTTTGGCTTCTGCTTATATCTTTGATAAAGCTCCTGATATGTAGGATAGGGTGACAAGTTTACATTAAGTTTTTATGATTAAATAACATCTTACGCATACTGTAGAAATTCCTTTAAAAAAATAAACTAATAAGTGCTAAAATAGCAGGTCCACCTTGTTTTAATAGAATCGATTTAGAGCTTGTTAAGCTACCATACAAAGCGACAATAATTACAAAGATTAAAAAAATGGCGACCATTTCCGTTTGCTGATGTGACAAAAATAATCCATACAATAAGGCGATCGCAATCAGACCATTATAAACGCCTTGATTTTTGAAAAGAACTTGAACATTTCCATTTTCTAACGCTACTTCAGACAGATTAAATGTTCTTGCTGTTCTTTTAGAAGTAGTAGCAAACGTTTCTAAATACATAATATACAAATGCTCAGCTGCTACGACTAAGCTTAAAATAAAAGTTAATGAAGACATCCTATTCACTCCTAAAAAATCTTTAAAAAAAGCAATGTCCTCACGTGTATCAAGGACATTGCTTGAAATTATTTATTAAAGCGAACAATGCGGTCTATTGGTAGGCGTGAAGAACCATATGCTGGGGCTGCCGCTTCACCAATGGCTAATAATAAAATAGGAATTTCATTTGCTGGTAATTCCATGTATTCAGCAAATTTTGCTTTATCAAACCCACCCATCGGAACGGTATCATAGCCCATTTCCTTCGCTAATAGCATGATTTGCATCGATACTAAGCCAGCATCAAAATGTACGATATTTTCTAATGTTTTTGTTGGTGCTGAACCATACATTGTCAGCGCATCTTGTGCAAGCTTATTGGCAATTGGTTCTGGCATATAGCCCAGCTCCACATTTTTTGCATAGATTTCCTCAGCATTTACATACATCTCTATATCACCAATGACAGCAATAATAGCAGAGGCTGTTTCGATTTGCTCTTGATTAAATGAAAAGAAGTTAATATTCTTCTGAATTTCCTTATCATCAATCACAAGAAAGCGCCATGGCTGCATATTACTTGAAGAAGGTGCTGAAGTAGCATCCTGCAACAGCTGCATGATTGTTTCACGCGGAATTTTAGTCTCTGCATTGTATTTACGAACAGATTTACGCATTTGCATAATTTGTTTTAATGATGTAGTTGATAACATGTAGTTTCCCTCTTTTCACAATTTAAACTGCTTTTATTGTTACATTAATATTGCCCATTGTGGCTTTTGAATATGGGCACACCGTATGTGTGACCTCTAATAATTCCTGTGCTTCCTCCACTGCTAGTCCTTCAATATGCCCTTCGATTTCCACTGCAAGCACATAGTCAAAAGAAGCTTGCTCCATTAATTTCACTGTTACTTTAATTGTTGATGCATTTTTTAGTTTCTTTTGGCGTTTAATTAAATCTAATGCACTATTAAAACAAGCACTATAGCCAGCTGCAAATAATTGTTCTGGGTTTGTCACATCGGCTAATTTGGAGCCTGGTGGTGCAATTTTTAACGATAAAGATTGATCTTCTGCATAGGATGTGCCACTACGGCCACCTTCATTAATCATTGTAGTTGCGTATAATTCTTTCATAACTGAAAACCCCTTATCTTTTGTTATTAATTAAATTGTATACAATCTAATTTCCACAAATTGAATTGTACACAATTTAATTGCGTTTGACAAGTAGGAACTTTATTTTTAATATAAATGGTAGAAGAAGAACTTTAAGAGGGGATTTTTATGCCTAATCATTTAGATAATCAGCTGTGCTTTCTTTTGTATGCAACATCAAAGGAAATCACTCGGCAATATACATTATTATTGAAGCCTTACGATCTTACTTATACAGGCTATATCACTTTATTAGCTTTAGAGGAAAACGAACAGATAACGGTGAAAGAATTGGGCCAACGTTTATTTTTAGATTCAGGAACATTAACACCGTTGTTAAAAAAATTAGAGGCAAAGAATTACATTTGTCGTGAGCGTTCTAAGGAGGACGAACGATTAATGAAAATATATTTAACTAAGGAAGGCGTAGATGTAAGAAGGAAACTACCTGAAGTGTCCCGCCAAGTGATGAAGCAATCTAATATCTCGGAGCAGCAATTTGTACAACTGAAAAATGTACTTCAAGATATCGTTTACAACGACTGGAAAATAAAAGATGAAAACTAACGCATAGCTATTCCATTAATAGGATTAGTCTCCCCATCAGCAAACCTAATAAAGTAGACCTGTCAGTGCAAATAAGAAGGTTGGAGCTACATTAGCTTCAATCTTTTTTGTTTTTCTCTCCCTCATCTCTTCAAATTGTTAATAATCATGTGACTATAGTTGAGGTGTTTGGATGAAAACATGGACAAATAAACATAAATGCCCCCATCGAAAACGTTTGGAAATTATTTGATGGCTCTTTAGCTGATATGCAGAAGATTATGCCACAGGTAATTGAAAACAAGCCTGTAAAAGTAACGGAAGAAGTGGTTGGCAGTTATTTATCGCCAAAAATATAAAGAAGGAAAACGTATCGAAGCGTATGAATTCGAATACACCTGATAAAAAAATATTGAAAGTACTCGCTAATATGTTTGAAATTACGGCTTACTATGACTTAAACAAAATAAATGAAACAGTGACTTCCTTTACTTATACCGTAACAAATAATGCGTTAAAATGGTTCGTCAAATTATTTTTATTGTTTGCATCGGACAAAGAAGTCGTACAATTTTTAGAACGGGTCAAAAGAGTTGCTGAAGCGCAAGATTAGCACCTAAAAAATAACCGTAGAACTCCCCATGAGGTGAGCTTCTACGGTTTATTTATTACTAAAAGTCTGAACCTGTAATTTCTTTTAACTTACCGTTTTCTTTAATCTTTTTAAGGCCTTCATTTAACTTATCTAAAAGCTCTTTGTTTCCCTTTTGGACCATGAAACCATAGTATTCTTTTTCGAAGGAATCATCTTTAATTACTTTGATTTTGTCATTTGGATGTGCCTTGATATATTCATAAACAACTGAATTATCTCCAATCGCCGCTTCTACGTTGCCATTCAGCATCTCTTGAATAGCAATTGGTTGATTTTCGAAAGCAAAAATGTTGGGACTAGATTCACCCTGTAGCTTTTTGGCAGCCATATGACCAGTTGCATTAATTTGTACTGAAATCTTTTTGTCTTTTAATTCATCCAATGATTGGATCTTTGAATCTTCTTTCACCACGATTAATAATTGAGATTCGTAATACGGCTCAGTAAAATCAAATGTTTCCTTACGCTCGTCCGTAATGGTAATCCCTGCACCACCAATATCTGTTTCACCATTTTTAATTGTTTGGAATACAGGCTCCCAACCAATACTTTCCCACTTCACTTCAAAATCCATTTCATCCGCGATTGCTTGTAGCACATCCACATCAATCCCTACAATATTCCCTTTATCATCAAGAGAAACGATAGGTGCAAATGTAGCCTCAGTACCTACCTTATAAACTTTTTTACTATCTCCATCACCTGATGATGTATTGTCTTTCGAGCCGCAACCCGCTAAAACTAGCGTGAAAGCTGCCATAATTGTAAGCAACACCATTAAATTTCTTTTCATAGCCCATCCCCCTAGTATGATATTTTTCCATAATGCGTATTATTTTTCGCAATTCGGAAATGTAAGACTATTACGTAAATTATAGTGACAATATTCTCTTTAGACAATACTTTTTTGTATAAAAATAATCATTTCTTTATAAATAGTATTATTCAATCTCGTTTTTAGGATAAAAAGGAATAAATAGTTAATCGGAAGATATAAAAAAAGAATCTCCCTTAGGAAATTCTTTTTTGAGTATCTAAATCTTTATCGTATTGGATGTTCAAAATTCCAATTTGTATAAATGGCAGCAGCCTGAACTGGGTTTGAGGAGGTATCTTCTGTATAGCCGCCAATTAAATTACCTACTCTAAAAGTAGGCTCAAAAAGCTGTTCCTCCTTAGGTGGTGCTGTCGGTCCGTCTATTCCTATTTTGGTTTTGTCTGTCACGACTACTTCCATACCGTTATCCAATGTAAAGCTCAGCCCATCTTCTCCGACTTCTGTAATGGTCCCTTCGATATTTACTAGCGCACTTGCCGCAGGAGCTGAATGGTCCGCAACAATTCTCTCCGTCAAATCAATTGGTGTATCATGATTTATATTTACCATAGCAAGGACAGCAATCACTGCACAGGCTACTAAGCTTCCAACACTAATTCTTACTTTTTTCATAAAGGACCTCTTTTCATATTTCATCATCTCTTCCTGCATCTTACGCTTAAATTCCTCAGAAGCATGAATCTGCTTCATCACATTCTTATAAGCATTCATCATACTTTGCTCCCCTCTTCTAGAATCGTTTTCAGCTTCATTCGTGCCCTTCTGAGCTTTGAGCCTACTGTATTTACGTTGATCTCTAATAAATCAGCCATCTCTGCTGTTGTATAGCCCTCGTAATAATGTAAATAAACAATGACTCTCTCTTCTGGAGGAAGCTCAAAAATTTCAGTAAGAACCATCTGCTCCTCCTTGGCAATAAAGGCCATTTCGTCTGTAATGGGTATCGTCTTCTTCACCCGTGGAGACTTAAAATAATCCTTGCACTTATTGAATGTCACCTTTATGAGCCAAGCCTTTAAATGTGCTTCATGAGCGAAGGGCTTGTTCTGCCTCATCAGTGTCATATAAACCTCCTGCACAATGTCCTCTGCCTCAGCCATATTTTTGGTCTGTTGCACAGCAATTCGTATAAGGGTGTCACTATATGTTTGAACAATTTCTTGCACACTTAAGCCAGCAAACTTTATCATATTTTTCACCTAACCTCCTTCATGACATAATACGATTCAACTTTATCTATTCGTGCAACAGATACACTTTAGCTACATTTTAATAAAAAGAAGAAACCATTCATGAGACATACAAATGTATCCCCCTAATAAATTACTGAATAATAGCCATGCAAAAACCCGCAAACCGTAGATGATTTGCGGGTCTCTCTCTTCATTGCCAAGCTCGATTGTTCCATTGCTTGAAAAATTCGTCCTCAGCCAAAATAGCTTCATAAATAGGGATAAAGAATTGTTTCAGAATCCCTGTCATCTCGAGTGTAGAAGTTAGCTCAATTGTAAAATGATGACGATCAAATAAGTCCACAATATACGCCTGCAATCTTCGTCCTTCAATAGTTTGCGTTTGTAGCAATTGTTGTACTTCATTTATTGTTTTTTCAGTCTTTTCTAATGCTGGGCACTGGTAAATTTCGATAAATTTTTGTGCCAGTACGAATTCTGTTGGATATGTATAAACCACCGCAGCCTTATTGTCTAGCAAGCTTGGAAAATTAATGGCCTTTGGTGTTATTCGCATGTTTTCTTTAAAGGTAATCCTAACTTCTATGTATACAGTCATTTTGCCCAATGTAGCTGGTATGCTTAGTTGAATATTGTCATTCGATACGGACGATTTGATCTGCTGTGCATTCCATTCAATACCATCCGCTGGTATTGCTAGTGAGCAAATTTCATTAAAGGCCTGTTTCACTATATCGTGTTGATGAACGCTTGCTTGCGCTGTCAGCGTGACTTCTTTGGAAGGGTTCATCGCTCCATTTGTTAAAGCAAATAAAAGTAGATCCCCATCTAGATAAAATTGATCTTCATAGGAGGATACGGATAGACGATAAAGCAGTCTTTCTTGGCAATAGTGTGATACTAGCTGATCCATATTGTCTTGCCGTGTAACCATTTCTTCTAATTGTGTCACGACATTCGTTGATAGTGTGTCGATATTTCCCATTGACATCCCTCACCTTTTTGATTTTTCTGATTTTTTATGCAGAATTTAGATTTTTACCAAAATTCATGCTTTTATTATCACTTATTTATGGAAGAGAGTAAACGGTAATGTATACCAAAAAGGCCTGTCATGGTTGAACATGACAGGCTTTAAAATTAGACAAGGGGCAGCCTCGCTGTTGCGAAACTACCCCTTTAGTATTTATAGGTAACATTCTCGTAAATTGTAAAAGTCTCAACCCAATCGTCTGGGGAATATTATCTTGAAACCAAATTCGTTTCATCACCGCGGTAAAATTCCACTGTGTGCCTTCTAACTTAAGCAACGCAAACCCTACCATCTTTTGCGTCCTTGCAGCCCCAAAGCATGCGCCAGTGTGAATAAGTATCTACAAAAACAAAAAGCAGAATGCCAGATTACGGAAATATGCTACCTAAAATAGCACGTTTTCTATTATAGCACCTTATACTATAAAAGTAAAGTACTATAAAAAATTACCAAGGAATCTCCTTAGAGCATTTAATCTGATAGCCCTTTTCAGCTGTCCATTGGAGAAGTGTTTGCCAAAAGTTTTCACAGGTAGCTAGGATTTGCTGAGGATTCGTTAGATTGCCCGTCATGACCATTTCAGCTAATGCTTTTAACCCGTGTGGCTGATCATCCATCGCTAAAGCCTCAGGTAATACTTGTGCGGATGTTGTATAGCACTGCCTATGGTGTAATCCTACTATCATGGCACCTGTCATCACTATTTTCATCGCCAGTATCGGCAAAAATGTGGTGGGACCCTGAACAGCTATGTTCCTTAATTTCCCCATGTATTCATACATTTCTTCTACAATGGTTTTGCAAATTGCTTCCTTAAATCGGGCATTCTCCACAGTGGCCGCTTTCTCTTTGAGTTCTAGAAAAAAGCCAGAAGGATCATAAAGTGGCTGTAAATCGAAAAACTTCCCATTTGTTAATGGCCAATCTTCCTCAACCGTTATGGCTTCTTCAATAATCACTTCTGCCTGATCGAAATTGACCTCTGCCTTCCAATCTCCTGAAGTCCATTCATAGCTATAGCTGTGATCTAATTGATGACAGATACACTTAAGCTCAATGTCGGAAAACGGGCCATCTGTTTTTCTAGCCAGCGAGCCATAAATACCAATTGCTCGAACATTTGCCCCATATTTTGCGATAACTTGTTGCGCAATCGAGTGGGCAATCTGCATGCGTTCATCACTTGTCTTTTTTCTTGGTCCAATCATTTACATCGCTCCTTTTATAATAAGATCGTTGTTATTGAACCAAGGTGGACCACGGGCTTAACGAGGAATTTTTGCTGGTGACATCATCAAAATCTCCTTTCATCACATTTCCTGCAATTTAATAGAACATACAAAATCGATATGAAACGCTTCATGGCTTACAGATTGAATGTGACCCTCATATTTCATGTCATATAGTAAAATTATTGCATTATAAGCTTTCTGTAGTTCATTCCCCATTTTGGCTAGCACTTGATGTTTAAATTGCTGCGAATAGGAAAATTCATCACAAAGTAGTTGCTTAAGTTGGTTTGAAGCTGCTTCGTAAAATAGCGCTTCACAAAAATCCTCGTCGAAGGTTAAGCCGAAATCGTATTCAAATTGATTGTAGAACTCATCATAAAGTGCTTTAAACTCTTCCTCACAAGTACGGTGCTGATTTTCTGGTAAAAAAAGCTTTGCTAACTTTTGTGAAAAGGCTTCATCCGTTTCATCTTCTCCCTGATAGACAGTGGCAAGATATGTATGTAACTGTTCTTCGCTTGTAAAATTACCAACCCATATGGAAACATAGCCATTCTGTTCATCATCCATGACCTCACCCCTTTCTTGAATAAATCAATGCACCGCCTGAGCCCATTATTATTAAATGCTTGCCAGATGGAGAAAATCCACATTTAACTATACCATCCAATCGCTGTAAATCAATAGCTGTCGCATTTTTTAAATAAGTATAATTAGTTGTATATAGATAATCGAGTACTACTGTTGCACGTGGCCACCAAGGATAAATAACTTCAACCTGCCAGCCATCTGCTGTCATATGAATCCCATCCCCAGCTTCAAAGCCGAAAATAGATATTGACCCCTGAGGTAATTGAAACGATAAACGGTCTTCACTCATTCTGTCGTAGGTTTCATCCACATCTCGTTGTCGATGAAGTTGACGACCTGTTATAGGCTCAGTGACACTATAGCCAGAGCCACTAATTAGCACGATGTTTTCCTCATGATCCCAACCGCAAGCCAAAACACCATTGGCAGCAATGATCGTTTCATACGCCCATGGAATAGGAGGTTTCGTGCAGATCAACGATTGTGCATTCGCCAGCAATTCTAGCTCAAAGGGAGTTCGCCTATCATTGTTCACCATATTATTCCACCCTCCTCTTTTATTACCATATACTAAAAAAAGGCTTGTCTCAAGAACAAGCCTCTATACCTCTAACACACCATAATGAAATTTTGCAGTTATCCGTTCATGCTGCTGAAAGCCATAGGTCGCAAACCACTCTGAGCGAAAATGTGCCTTTAACACCACACGCTTTTTCGCTACACGTTTGGCTTCATGAACCCATTCATCGGTTAATGTGACATGCTCCCCTGCTAGCCGTAGTGACTGAAAATTATTGGCCTCTTCAATAATCTTCTCAAACATCGGGTCCAAATAAACCACATCAAATGCATTGTCTGGTAAGGTGTTTAAATAGCGAACAGCCTCTGACTGTATTACCTCGATGTGTCGCATACAGGCAGTTAACGGTAGCTCGGATGTATCATAGGCTTGCATCCCCTGTCTAACAATAAACGCTACATTTGGATTCGCTTCTAGTCCGACAACACGACCTGCTTTACCCACTGTATAAGCCGCTAACATGGCATCTGCCGCTAAACCTAACGTACAATCTAACACAGAATCCCCCACTTGAAGCTGTGCCGCTTCCAAAAAAGGCTCTGCCTCACCACGGGCAACACGCTTTAATCGAAACGCCGCAGAATTGGGGTGAAAGAAAAACGGCTCCTGCGTCCCATAGGCATAATACTCGAAGCGATTCTTCCCAGCGACCATCACATGTGCCTGCAACTCCTGCGAAATTTTGCGAACAGAGCGCTTGTTCCGTGGCTCAAACGTAGCACCTAATTCTTGACACGCAAAAGCAGCGAGCGCCATCGATACATCATCTGGTCTGCCCGCTGTCGTCACTATCGTTTTTAGTTCTCGCATGTTTGCTCTAACACGCCAGTTAAATGAGAGACAATCTGCTCCACAGGGAATCCCTCAATTTGTTCACGTGGGATAAAGTAAGCCAACTCCCCATCCTTTAAAATCGCCATAGATGGTGAGCTAGGTGGCACATCCTCAAAATAACCACGCATCGCCGCAGTCGCCTCTGGATCCTGCCCCGCAAACACCGTCACAAGATGATCTGGCTTCACCGCTGCAATCGCCTCACGCGCCGCTGGACGAGCAAGCCCTGCCGCACACCCACAAACCGAGTTAATCACCACTAACGAAGTTCCCTTCGTCTCTGCCATAAATTCATTCACCGCATCCGCAGTTGTTAGCTCCGTAAAACCAGCCTCCACAAGCTCCTCACGCATCGGCTTCACAACCTGCTTCATATATTCATCATAAGCGTTCATGCTTTTACCCTCTTTCCTATGTATTCGCAAGGCTTATTATAGCAAGGTTTTGTGTGAATGTACAAAGACATGCTTCTCGCCTGATTTCGTGGGTTTTCGGGGGGAATGTGACTTTTTCGTGATTTTGGTGACTTTTTTGTGTAACGGATAGTGGCTTTACATTTTATCACGTATTAGTTTGTGGAAATAATTACATATATGAAATAGAGCAATACATTGTTAAGATTTTATAGGTCTAACATCCTAAGGAGAAATTTTTGAATTGAAATTGAGGTGAGTTAAATGACGTTCGCATTGTTTGGATTATTATGTATACCCCTTTTTTATCTTTATCATTACCTGCGTGACCAATTTATTGATTTTTTGTGCGACTAGTCCATTAGGGCTTTTTATCGGTGTTATGGCAACTGATACCGGAGAAATCCCTATAGCTTCATTCATTTTAGGATTTTTATTCATTACTGGTTTACCATTACTTTTCTTCATTTGGTCACTAAGAGATTTTCTGATTTTATATAAAAATTAAGATAAGCAGTAAATAAAAACATAAAAAAACCCATTACCAATTAAGGTAACGGGCATCTACTGTTAAGCGCTACGATGTGCAATTATAATCTTCAAACCTTCAAAATCACTATCCGTCAATGTACCAGCATCAAATTTATCTGGATGTGATTTATCGATAAGCTTTTTGTCCACTGCTTGCTTAAGGTAATCACAAGCTGCAGCTTTGAGTATTTCATTCGTAAATCGCATTGTATCATCATCCTTCACTATCGATTTAGCTGTATTGTCCTCCACAATTAATTACACTTGGTATTTGCTATTAGTGGGAATAATCACTTGTCCTTCAATTTCATATTCTTTTGGCATAATCCAAGTTGGTTTAACTTCAAAATGTGGACGATCAATGTTCGCTGTCCAATCTCCACCCCATGTAATACTAAGCTTTATTGCAATAGCACCGACTCGACTTAGTGTTGTCACATCATATAAAGAGTGTGGGGGCAAACTGCGATATCCCATGCTAATCATGACTTATGGTTTCTGTCCATGGTCAAGTAACGATCTGCCCTGCATCCTCTCAACGTTTTCTTAATTAAAATCAGTTTCAAATGCCTTAACCAGTTGTTCCCATTGTTTTACAACTGAACTCCAATTTTGCTCAGGGAAGCTGTTAGCAGTATAGTTAGACAAACTCAATGCTTCTCCAACCCTTAAAATATATTCTGTATCCGCTTTTCCCCATTTTTCTACCTCAAATAAATCACTTTTTGGCAAAGGTTCTAAAAAATTGTATATGCTCAGTAGCATCTTTTTTTCTTTATCATTCAACACACTACTTGCGAAATTATTAGTTATTACCGAATCAACTAAAAGACCTTTTACCTTATCTAGCTGAATCATTACAATTTGAGGGTCCTGAAAATCATTTTCTTTTTGATTGTTTATTGCTAAATTTAATTCATATAATTTGAGGTTTAGGTTATAAATGAAGTATTCTTGTTTCCTCGAATTATTTTCTATAAACGTCACTACAAAAAATAAATTCAATAGTAAGCTAATGGGTAACAAAATTAATAACGCTTTATAAATCTTTGTTTTATTAATCATTTCAACTCCTATATCTTATTTATTTTTAAACGACTAATTGACATATATTTTTAATTAAATAAGTTAATACTAAATTTAATTTCCTTAAATGTAAATAATTACAAATTATGATAATTTCTAAGGGGTAGGCACAGCATGTGTTGTTTTTCACCGATGCAGAGAATTAACTTTTGTTCTCTGAGACGACCACTAGAAATGGAATAGAACAAATATAAAATTTCTATTCTATCTCTTTTTAGTGTGAACATAAAATTATAGCTAAAGAAACCAACCATAATAACAATAGATATGCCAAGAGTAAAATATTCGTATTGACAAAATCTATTTCAAATTTATTTATTACCCTTGTAGTTATTGATGTAAGAATTGATGAAAAGACTATCTTTATATAATTTCCCATCATTGTTTCTATTTCAAGCTTTTCAATATAATAGATTACCATAAACCACTTTCAAACGAATGAAAGTCACTAGAAAAGGACACGTCCATAGACGCATCCTTTAGCTTGTAAAATTAGTTCTATTGGAAATTAAAAGTCCATGTCATCGACCCAGTTTTATTGTTAATATCTGTGTAATCAAATGTTATCTGCGCTTCCCCAATACCATTCTTCTGCACATTTAAAGAAACATGTCCTGAGGGATTTGGACCTGTAATCGTTGCAGTAGCAATATTGTCATCATTGCTTCTCGGATTACTGAAAATGACAGTTGAATTGTTTTCCCCTGTTATGGCAACCGTCAAATTCACAATAGTTGACATGGCATAAGATCCACCAATTGTCCCCCCATCAACATATGGTGGTGAAATATTAACTCTTGGTGTATCTGGAATTGTTACCGTTACGGGTGCTGACTTGTAAGCCACTACTCTAGTATTATTATCCACTATTTTATAGTTTACCGTTACATCACCAGCTGTAACACCTCTTATAGCCCCTGTACTTTGCTGAATTATCGCAGCTCCTGTACCATTTGTTACAGTCCAGATGATGGATTGTCCGACTCCTGAAGGCGTGAAATTAGTTGCTGCTGAGCCCCAGCCAATAACTGAATAAGGTGCTGGCACCATGGGTATTGCAGCTACTGCTGCTTGTGGATGAACTGTCACAGTTGTCGTACCTTTTTCAATTACTACGCCATTAGCATCCATTCCTACATACGTAATAACTGAGCTACCTGCACTTATAGCTGTTACTTGGCCAGTTGTAGGATTCACTGTCGCTACACTTGTTGGTTCAGCTACAAAACTTTTGTTTGTTGCTGTTGCAGATAAGCCTGCTCCTACAGAAGCTGTTATCACTTCGTCCATTTGCAGTACTTGCGAATATGTTGGGCTTTTTGCTGTTGCCTCATCATATACAGTGAGACTCACAGAATTCATTTTACCATTACTACTAGTATACGAAATGGTTGTTGTGCCCGGTGTGTGAGCAGTAATTTCACCTGTACTAGAATGAACTGTTGCAACACTAGTATTGCTTGATGACCACATTATGGTGCCTGATTCGGTTGTTTCTGCTGTTCTACTAGTCGTCTCTCCCAGTTGTAAAACAGATGATGACGTTCCTACGCCAGTAATCGCTGCACCATTGCTATGGGTCACTGTGAAAGTAACTGAAGCTGTTTTTAATCCATCTACCGTTGTTGCTGTTATGGTCACAGTCCCTATACCAGTCGCTATTACTTTCCCCTGTCCGTTAACAGTTGCAACGTTCAGATCTGATGAAGACCATCTCACAAGTTTATTTGTCGCATTTGCAGGTACAACCGTTACTGTTAGTGTCTTTGTTTCACCAATTTGAAGATTTTCTATTACCTCATTCAATGTAATCCCGACTACAGGAATTACACTTGGTGTTGGTGTAGGATCTGGGGTTGGGGTTGGCTCTGGTTTTGGCACCGGTTTTGGCTCTGGCTTTGGTTCTGGCTTTGGTTCTGGCTTTGGTTCTGGCTTTGGTTCTGGTTCTGGTGTTACTTTATCAATCTGCTTTAAAAACCGAGACGCAACAAGGGCAACTTGTTGTCTTTCAGCTATTGCTTGTGGATTGAAACGATTTAATGTATCGCCTGTCATTAGGTTTGATGCTACTGCAAAACCTACCGCATCCCTTGCCCAAGCAGAAATTTTATGTTGGTCATCAAAAGTAAGCTGCTCGCCAAGGCCAATAGATTCGCCACCTAATGCTCTAGCAAATAGAGTAGCCATTTCTTGACGTGTTAAACCTGAGCCAACCCCGAACTTCCCATCACCTGTCCCATTTATTAATCCAGCTTTAACTGCTGCTTCGATAGCTGGATAAGCATAATGAGTTGTTGGAATATCGGTAAATGTTGGAGTACTTGGAGAGTTAGTTAGATTCAAATTCAGTGCTTTCGCTAAAATTATAGCAAAATCTTGTCTTGTAATTGCTGATGTTGGTCTAAATTCACCATCTGGATAACCATTTATAATGCCTTTTTCCACTAACTCGTTGATAGCATTTTTTGCATAGGAATTCTCAATATCAGAGAAATCCACTGCAGCAAAGGTGACTGTATTTATTGAAAGAAATGAAACGACAAAGCTTAATAAGAATACTATGCTAATAATAATATTTTTCAAAATAACACTCCTTAGTTTAGTTTGGAATAAGTATCTTTCATCTTCACTTATTAATTTTTATAGCCATTTAATGTCGTTTCTATTAACAAACGTTAATAGTACTGTTAATTGTTTAATTATTAACAGCTTAGAATTATTCTTTGCTTGTACAGCGACTTCTCACTTTACTTAGAGCTCTATTTCACATCACAAATTACTTGTTAAATTGTATCCCTCCTATCAACAAACTCATCTAGTTTTAATAGGGTCTTCCACAATAAATATTCTTTACCTATTACTTTTTTTCCTTCTGTAATTCAAACCATCCGTTCAATATATATTGATATTGCAAATTTTTCATATTCAATATATGCTTCTTCGGCAGTGGTAGTTATGATAGTTTATATCCAACTGACTTAATACTGTGTTCTTAATAGTATTTCACCACGTTTTTTCAATGCTTACTGGTGCCATCATCTGTTCTGATTAAACCTGAAATTCAATTACTAAAAAAAGTAAATATACTAAATCTTTTCAAGTTCAGTACGATAACAACTATGGAACTAAAAATGTGATTAGGAAGGTGATAATTTATCATGATGACGACCAATTTCTCTACTATGCAATATTTAATGTCACGAAAGTCCTCGTCAAAGTATTATGGGTTGACACGACAAATGAGCAAGGAAGTTAAAGCTACATCGAAAGAGGAACAAGAAAAAATAAATAATGTAAATAAAATTCTTGAAGAAAGTAAAACTTCTAAACTATCTAGCAAACAAATTGAAACGTTAAAAAGCGCAGTAAAGCAAGGGTTATTAGGATCTAGTTCTAATCATTTAAGCCCGTTAGGTATGTATAACTATAAAAAATCAATCTCAAGTTCGAATTCAAACTTACATTCAACTTTGAGAGCTTATCGAAATTCTATCTAGTTTTTAAACACCCTTTAACCTATTAGAGGGTGTTTTGTCTTGTAAGACAGCTTTCATATCATGGTATTCAATTAACCAGATTCGAACATATGTATGCTTTTAAATCCTTTTCCCCTTTTAAACGTCCACTATATAAAAAGGATCACTTTCCTATCAGTGACCCTTTCAACGATTATTTAAAATTCTGTGGTTTTACCACTTTAAATGAAGCAACTTCCCCGCAGTTTTTACAAAAAGTCATTTGGAGTGGTGACCCTACCGCCATAATTGCTCCAATAGGTCGTATATTTCCTTGGCTTGTAGTACCACCCACCTGTCCAGTCGTAAAGGTATCCTGCCCACAAGCCTTGCAAACTAATTTTTCATTCTCCATTATATCACCTCATTTTATGTAATTTATGTAAATTATAACATATAAATATCTGGTATGAGCGATGAGCGGGTCTGACCCATCAAATCTATAAAATATCTAGGAAAATAATGAAGAAAATATTCTTATTATTTATTTTGTTATTGCTTGTAGGGTGTAATGAAATCAGTTAAAACGGAGGAAAAAACATTTGATTTCCTGATGAAATCCTAAAAATAATAATGATGGGACAAGGGACAAATCGTGAGGTAAAGACGAACATTTGAACATGACATCGACAGAAAAAAATGCCATGCAAATTTTAACTGAATCCCATCCAGATGAAGGGCCATTATATACTTTGGAAGTGATTTATGAAAGTGTCTGGAAGGACTTGATTGATGTATGCTATTACGAAAATTAACAGTGGTTGCTTCCTTTAAATCAAGACAAAGCTCTGAACGGACACATAGATTGAAAATATAGATACCCCCATTAGGAACCAACCATAAACTGTTCGCTGTTTTTGAAATTCTTGAATACCTAAAGTGAACATGAAAAAGCCTAAGAACAATATCATGAGGTAATTCAATTGGAAATCTCGTGTGATTAATCCGTAAGCTGCTAAAGATATGCCTGTGATAGAAAAAATAATTTTTAAACAATTTAACATAAATTCCCACACCCTTTTTAGTAACTACAATATAAATTATTTCGTGCAGTGTCAATATACTTAGCTACTTCTTTTCATTTTCTGTATACATCTACCTATACTTTCCTATATAGTAATATAAAAGGAGGTTGCATGGAAATATGTCGTTATTATTGGCATTTTTGGGCTTTTTAGGTTTTATTGTAGGTCTCGTATTAATAGTGATTGGACTTATTAAAAAGAAAAAAATGAAGGGCGGACTTGTATTAGGTATCTCAGTTGTTATATTTATTGTTGGATTCATATTAACGCCTGTTGATGGAACAGAATCAGGTAAACAAGCTGACACCCATGAAAAAGTGGAAACTGTGACAAAACCTAAAGAAGAAACCCCAGAAGAGAAAGCTGCTCGTGAAGCAAAGGAAGCTGAAGAAAAAGCATTGGCTGAACAAAAGGCAAAAGAAGAAGCTGAAGTTCGAGCAAAAGCTGAGGCCGAAGCAAAAGCAAAAGCTGAAGCTGAAAGAATCGCTAAACTAGAAGCTCTAAAAATAAATGGCTCTGGTGATACAGCTACAAAGAAATTCAAATTAGAGAAGGGTTTCGTTATTGTAGATGCAACTCATCAGGGGTCTAGCAATTTTGCTGTTAAACTATTAGACGCTAATGCTAACATGATCAAATTAGTTGTTAATGAGATTGGTAACTACACTGGTAAGAAAATTTATGCTGTACCCACTGGTGAATATCAGTATGAAGTAACAGCAAGTGGTCCATGGACGATTAATATGTCCCAAGAAATTCCTGCTGAGGTTGCACCTGAAGGCAAAGTTGCAGGTACAGGTGATAGCGTAGTATTTATGAATATTTCAAAAGGTGCTAAAACCGTTGCTTTCACGCATGACGGCTCTAGGAATTTTGTAGTGAAAGCTAATGACAGCGTTTTATTAGCTAATGAAATTGGTACTTACAGTGGCTCAAAAGTTCAAAAAGTAGAGGATACTTCAATTTACTACTTTGATATAACGGCTGATGGGAATTGGTCTATGACATTTGAATAAATATCTGTTTAAGTAAATTTATCGCCAATACAGAAAGGAAGCGTCGTAAATGAAACAGTGGCGACATAGTAAGAGTTTTGTTATCTCTTGGTATGCTTTACTTTTAATTTGGATTATCATGCCAATTTATTTGTCGATTCCAAGTATCATCACTATTTTATTCATCATGTTTTCAGCATTTGGAGCTTGTGTGAATCACATTAAATATATCAAAAGAAGTAAAAGGCCATATGTCAAAATTATTGATTTAAACAAATAAAATTTTCTATAAAAAAAGGCATATGCTCATCCGCAGATCGGACATATGCCTTTATTTCTTAAACTCTTAACGATCCACGGAAGCCTCTTGCTGCGTAGTAGGATTCTGCCCCATTGTGGTACATAAAGACCATGTCATAGCGACGATCGCAGAAGATAGCTCCGCCTAGTTTGCGAATGTTGTCAGGTGTTTGTACCCAGCTTGATGTTTTTAAATCGAACTTGCCGAGCTCCTGTAGTTGGCGATATTGCTCCTCTGTTAACAGCTCAATGCCCATTTCCTTGGCAACATCCATAGCCGTATTTTCAGGCTTGTGATTTTTTCTAGATTCCCATGCTTCACGGTCATAACATAAACTTCTGCGACCTTTAGGACTTTCCGCAGAACAATCATAGAAAATGAACTCATCCGTGTTTGCATCATAGCCAACTACATCTGGTTCACCGCCTGTTGCTTCCATTTCGTAGAGCGACCATAGTTTCTCCCTATTAGCCTCTAGCCTAGCTTGGACATTTGCCCAGTCAAGCCCTTCATGACGAGATGTATTTTTCTCGAAGCGAACTTGCAAAGTATTGATTAGTTCCTCGGTTTGCTCTTGTGATAATTCTTTCGTTGACATTGTTGTCTTCCCCCTCACTTATTTAAATGACAAGCCTTCTTCTTTCAATGATGATCTCATAATTGGTAAGGAGGCTGGTCCAACACCATGCAATTTTAAGATATCCTTTTCCGTATACATAGATAGTTTTTCCAACGTATCAATACCTGCGTGTACGAATGCATTTCTTGCAGGTGAACTCAATTTGGAAAGGAAGCCACTGCTAGGTTTATTTTCCTAATCACAGGTAGGGCAGCTTGGACAATCTGTGCTTTTGTAAAATGGATGTCCTTTTTCACAAACTTTTAACCTTTTTTCTGCCAATATCATCCCTCCAAACCCAATGCTTTTGTCCATTTTACCATATTTCATCAAAGGGATTGAAAATGGAAACTTTAATTTTTCTGCAATTCACGCTCTAATGAAGTTGCTGCTACATTTACGATATAGCAACTTTCAATAGTTAACTTTAGCCAAATTCAATTACTCATCAAAAAACCTGTTAAAACAGCCTAACCTCAACATTGGACCAGATAAACCTCTTGAACAAAATGAACGATAAGTTTTTTATTGGAAATCTATACTGCAAGGGAGTAGCATACTTGGATTTTAAATCATTGGTAAAAGAATATCTTGATATGATACAAGCAAGAGCTGAACGAGAAGTATTCTCCTAATACGATAAGAACATACTGCTACAACTTATGGTATTTCATTGTGTATTTGAAGAAAAAAGGGTTGGATATTTTGGATTTAGACGGTAAACCTGATGCTCTTACTAACTTCAAATTGTGGCTCATGAACCCATATAGATTTCATGGAAATGAGGAGAGGTTAGATTACGAATATGTTAAAGAAGACCTTAAAGTTTCTACTGTCAATGCCATCATAGATAGGGTAAGTTCTTTATTTCTTTGGCTTAAAGCTAGTGGAAGGATTAAAGAGAATCTGGTTGTGTATCGTAATGTCATGTTTACAAATGCGATGAGAGATAAAGATATATTATTTCCTACTCAGAGAAGCAAGTTGAAATAAGTTCGAGCAACACCTCTCGTAAATACTTGTTTTAAGATAAATAAGAAGAATCCATTTTGAAAGAGATTGTTCAAAATGGACTCTTCTTTAGCAGTTTTAAGTTTGTTTTTTATAAAAAGCTTGTTCATTTTCATCCTCTGTTACTCGACAATCGGGCCCGAATGTCAAATAACTTAACTCTAATTAAATCATTTTAAGTAAGTTCTAAAAGCACATTCTCTATTTCTTTATTGAAGGTAGATTCTTTCCAAAGTGTAACAGCCTCTTTCTCTTGATACTTTTCAATTAAGATTTGAATCACATTGTATCCAATAAAATACCCTAAACGTGTGAAACCAAAGTTGGAACCTCCATTAATTGAAAACCATTCATGGATAATTTCAGGTTGTGTACGTTTGTTCATATCTCCCAAAAAACTAGTGATAATATCTTTTTTGTTATCTTCTGCAAATCTTAACCATTCTTCTCCAGTATCATCGTATAAAAAATAGACCGATTTATCAGCATCAGCAACTTGTTCTGAAAAATACGTTGCACAACCTTCCTGAAACAGCGCTGTAAAGGGATGAAACCACTGAACTTTAGACCAATCCATACCCTCCTGATCTGATAAAATATTATGAAGCGTATGACCAAATTCATGAGCAATAATTACTTTTAAATGCTTATCATTAGAAGAGAGCTTTTCTAAACAAAAAGTCACTTCAGGAATAATTTGACGATGTGTAAATGCATTTGACCCATATGCTCCAACAATAATATGTACATCTTTAGTGAACTCGACATTATATTTTTGTCTGTAAGTTAACACAACTTGTTGAATTAGACTTTCGATTTTTCCACTCGATTCCTTTATCTCACTCATTTTGGAAGGATATTTTTGAATTGCGTTTTTAATCTTCTCATCTGCATTTTTACAATGATACAGAAAATATTCCTTGAAGTGTTGGGAGAACTTTTCATGGTAGTGTTTTAAGAACTGCTCCGAAGGCTTGTAGTTTAATAAAAAATATGGAACTGTATTATAAATGTTCATAATTACCGTCCTCCATTATATAACAATCCTCTTCATTAATTTGAACTATACTTTTAAATTTCTCCAAATAATTTTTAGTTCCTGCTTATTTCATACAGTTTTTTCATCAAAAATTTATTATAACTAATCGAACTTAATTATTATCAATCTTTATTAAAAGGCCACAAAAAAAGCCTGTATCCATAATTACTTGGTAATTGAAGATACAGGCTTTATCTTTAAAAAATAATAGTGATGTATTGATTTGATAATACATTGTTCAATACTATATACCAATACACTATCTTCCTTATTCTAACTATCATTTTTAGGTATAATGTTTACAAATAGCAGTCTCTCTCATTTTACAGACACACAGAATAGATAGTGTCATCCACTTCCCCCTCAAAACTGTTGTGTAGTTTAAAAAGAAAGGTCTCGTGAATTCCGTTATTTATATTTATTTAAAATTTCTACGGGAATATGACAATAATCATTTGGACATCTGGTTAATCTATCCTGATGCTCCTCTGCACTTCTGACATAGTTTGTTAGGGGCAACACTTCAACCATTATAAGCTTGTAATCATTTCTCTCTCTTAGAAATGCTCTCGCCTCTTTTAAATGCTCAGGATTTTCACTATATACGCCTGTTCTATATTTTTCGCCAACATCCTGTCCTTGTCTATTCAAACTGTAAGGATCAATGATTTCGAATAAATAGCCCATTAAATCTCGAATGGATACAACTGTTGGATCAAACCCCGTTTTTACACATTCAGCGTATCCATCATAATCGCCCTCAAGCGTACGACTTGTTCCATTCGCTCTTCCTGCTTCTGTAAACGTAACTCCTGGTAACGTTTTTATAAAAGCTTGTACGCCCCATAAACATCCACCAGCCAAATATACTACTCCCATCATGCCCCTCCTTTTTTGTCTAATACAGATCAATTTTATTATGAACCCATTCATAAAGGAAGGCACTCATCACATTCTTTACTAATGGATAAAAACTATTAAACCTTAGATAAATGTAACGAATCGAATATACCAAAAGGATTTTTTCACAATATGTTTGCGCTGTAGAGTATCAGTTTAAAAAGGTAACTACTTTTTAACATGTATTACTTTGTAGCCAATAAATAAGATGAAAAACCAAACTGGTGCGACATATAGGGCAACACGCATATCTGGAATAAACGCCATTAACACAATCACCATTAATAAAAATACAATTGCAATATACGTAGAAAGTGGGTAAAGCGGAATTTTGAATTTCAGTTTGGCTACTTCCTCTTTCGTTTTTGACTTCCTAAATTTCAATTGTGCTAATAAAATAATCATCCAGCTTGTAATAACTGCAACCGTCGCAACAGCAGAAATATAGATGAACACTTTTTCAGGTACTACATAATTTAAGACAACCGCGATTAATAACACAGCAGAAGAAAATAAAATCCCTCGACTTGGACTACCATTTTTGCTTACTGTTCTAAAATATTCTGGACCATTTTTTTGTACAGATAGGTTGTGTAGCATACGTCCTGAACCGTATAAGCCACTATTAAATGCAGACATTGCTGCTGTAATGACAACAAAGTTAATAATGTGAGCTGCAGCAGGGATACCAACGTAATCGAAAATTTGAACGAACGGGCTACCTTCTGAACCAACTTCGTTCCAAGGATAAATAACCATCATAACGCCTAGCGCCCCAATGTAGAAAATTAAAATACGCCAAACGATGTTGTTAATGGCTGATGGAATAGACTTGCTAGGATTTTTTGCTTCTCCTGCAGAAATACCCACTAATTCAACCCCACCGAATGAGAACATAACTAATACGAGTGACATTAAAATACCATGGAAACCGTTTGGCATGAAGCCACCATGTGCCCATAAATTATCAAAGCCAATTGCTTCACCGTGGTTGCCGACACCGAAGAAAATAATGGCTAGTCCTAGAACGATCATACCGATAATTGCCACAACTTTAATCATCGCAAACCAGAATTCGAATTCTCCATATGCTTTTACATTTGCTAAGTTTACAAGCGTCATCATCACAAGTACCACAAGGGCAGTTACCCATTGTGGAATATCTGGAAACCAGTAGTTAATATATACACCGACCACTGTTAATTCTGCCATGCCCACGACAATCCACATGAACCAATATGTCCAACCAGATAAGAACCCAGCAAAGCGTCCTAAATATTTATTCGCGTACATACTGAATGAGCCTGATACAGGTTCCGCTACTGCCATTTCACCTAATGCACGCATAATGGTGAAAATAACTAACCCGCCAATTAAATAAGCTAGTAAAATAGATGGTCCCGCCATTTGAATGGTTGAACTAGAGCCATAAAATAAACCGACCCCAATGGACCCGCCAAGTGCAATTAATTGCATATGACGCGTGCTTAATTCCCGCTTTAGTTGTGAATCTTGATGATTATCTTTCATAATGCTTACTCCCCATACGTTTAGATTTTCAAATACTTGCTCAAAAAAGGAATAAAAAAAACGCCCCTTTGGATTAACCAAAAGGACGATTCAACTCGTGTTACCACCTTTAATTTATAAGCAATTCACATTACTTACCTTAAGAAGTACGGTCATTTGACGATACTCTCGCACATGATTACGGGTGCTTACCGGCGTAGCCTACTTAGAATAATCCTTTCGGTACACAGCTCCAAGATGAATTCTCAATTGTTTTACATGCACCTCTCATCGACCGGTAACTTTCTGTTCGTAAAAATAATTGATACTACTTCTTTTCATAGCCTTTGTTCTATACAAATATTTTTGAATTGTTTTTCATTTTACAGAAAAAAAATAGTTTGTCAATATAATTTTAAAAAATTCTTCATAAACCGCATAAATTACAAATGACAATAATAGCTAATTTCTAAACAGCACTATGTTCTTCAAGTAATACCCCTGTTAGTTTAAGAAAAATATGACGTTCATTTAATAAGCGAGCCTGATAACTCTGTGTTATTCTTTCCCACTAAACTCCCATATATTTAAACCCTCGGAAGCTTCTGGTGCTTCAAAAAATTTAGTAACTTCAATAAACGTCGCTTCCGTGTCAAAAGCTGCTCTTTCGGGTTGTTCATTACGCCTTTGCGCAATTTGAACCAAGCATTGCTGGTTATTTAAATTAAGGAAAATTAGTTGATGGTTTGCATTGACCTCTGACGCTATATCCAAAAACCATTTTCGCTGTTTTTGAGTATTACCTGGAAAATCCATTACTACATCCGTACCAACACTCAATATGTTTTGGACATGCTTTTTCACCATCGGCTTGAGCTGTGCTGATAATTTTAGATAGTCCTCAAATGATGTGATCTGATTGGGATAAAGAGAGGAAAGCCACTCATCCTCAGATAAAAGGACCGCATTTTTTTCTTTAGCCAATTGTTTTGATTTTGTTGATTTTCCTGCCCCCATTTTTCCACAGAAAAAGTATAGAGTCCCCACTTGTTTCATATTTTTATTCCTCCGCACTTTTTTATTACCCTTGTAAAACTATAATTTTTGCAACAAGAAAAACGGATTCTACAATCAAAATCCGTTCTTTGTCATTTCTTATAGTAACTCTAACACAATATTTGAGAATACATTAGCTGATATGTTTTTACTAAGATCCTATTCCAAGTGTTATGACATCATCAAAAGCGTTCCATCGTTAAATCAGTATTTACTGAAACAGCAGCTTTATTACCTTTAGCAGCTGAAATCATTAAAGTGGATGGTTTAGATCTTTCGGTTTCCCCTGCAATATATACATTTTTTTGAGTTGTTCTACCAACACCATCTGTTATCACTTTTCCATCTTCATCAATATCACAGCCAAGCTTCTCAGCAAACTTATTGGGGCGATAATAAGATGGGGCAACAAATCCACCCGACCTTATAATGGTTGCTCCTGTTTGAAACTCTATTTTTTGTAAGTACCCATCCTTACCGATGAGGTCTTTTATCTTCTCTGATATAACTTTGATATTGTGTTTTTGTAACTCCATTTTACCTTCTCTAGATAAGTGAGCTCCATTCGTTAAGACAACCAAATCCTGTGACCAATTATAAATTAACTTGGTCAAATGCAGTACATGCTCTTCTTTTTCTGCCAGCACCACTAATGGCTTATCCTTTTGCTCCCAGCCATCACAATACGGACAACTAAATAGACTTTTCCCATAAAACTTTCTTATACTTGGTATAGTAAATATTTCTTGAACACCGGTGGCGAGTATGATTTTTTCTGAAACAAATTCCTGACTAGTAGATGTTTTGACAGTAAATCGCTCATTACCTATACCCTTTATTATTTCAGTAACTGTAGCATTAATATAGGACACAGACGGGTAATTCTCCAACTCTTTTAACGCTATATCTTTAAACGCTTGTGGTTTTATCCCATCACGCGTAATAAATCCATGTGACGCCTGTGTCACTCTATTCCTATTTGTCCCATCATCCATTAATGCAATATTTCTCCTAGCTCTTCCTAAAGTTAAGCCAGCACTTAACCCAGAAGGACCTCCGCCTATAATGATACAATCAAGAACAGTCATTTTTACCTCCGCATTGATTTGGTTTTCTTTTGAAATTGTAATTTGCATTAGAGAACTACATTATTTCCTACATCTTGGATTTCCATTCTTTACACACTAATAACGCGGAGTTTTTGTTTATTTTACATTAAAAAGACGCATTCCTTTTAAAGAAATGCGCACAATTAGATAAATTTGATAATAGTTGTTCAATAACTTCTGAGTCTTTCGGGTATGTATGAATAAATTTTGAAATTTCATTGCAATTCTTCCAAGGTAATTTCTTCATCTGGGTCTTGATATTAAATATCCCCACCTGTTATTTCACATAAAAAATATTGTGTTGTTAGTTTATATTATTTGATAATTTTTAGCGCTGTTCCTTATTGCAAAATCTCGCCCGATTCTTGAACAATTTAAAACCGTTAATTTCTGTTTCAGACGTACTCATTCTGGAGGGTGTGCGGTGAACCAACCCGTTTGCGTTGCTCCTCCCGTAGTCGCCGTTTTCCAACCCAATCAACTTTGAATCTGCTTCTTCATTTTGTTGGATATTCATATTCTTTTGGTTGCCTGCAAGACTTCTTTAACATAGGCAATACTGCCCCAAAACTTTGATAATTTTTTCTTGCTTCAGTCAATGTTAAGCCATGGTTTTGGTCACTTGCCTCTACATTACTTTGAATAAACAAATCTATCTCCCAAAAACATACGGGACAAATATAAGCAAGGGCCTCGCCATTATTCGGAATTGTAATAAACTCGCAGCAAGGGCATGGTGAATTTCCAACTACTATATCAGATTCAATGTCATGTTCGCAGTTAGTTGTATCATCGTAGTTTATGCTTGGTAAGTATTGATTTGTCTTATTTTCTTCGTTTTTCATTTTTGATAGACCTCCAACAAAAATTGGTTAAAGCCTTCAAATACTCTTTACCTAAGTTCTGGAAGAACAATCTTTCACTTTTCATTTTGATAAAATACTATGATTGTAATCTCTTATTACTGAGCATTCAGTTAGCCATCAACGAAGGGCAAAATTAGCATGTCTCCATAGACAATGGAAGATGATTGAGTCCCTTCATGGAAGTTTAATTTCGTTATTTGTGAGTTAAAGGTGTTTCTGGTCTATTAGAGCAATATTTACAAGTAGGGTCACTACATTTTGATTCAGTCCAACTATTACAATTAGGACAAAAATAAGAATCAAAATCATCGTAATATACTAAATTATAGTTGCATTTAGAACATTTATCTTGTTTAATTTCACCATAAAATTCAAAATCATCTATCATCACTTTGCCATAGCCTTCTGTTATTTTCATAAATAACCTCCTTGAAACAATTTAATCGATAATTGTATAATTAATAACCATTCTAACATATATTATCCAAATATTTTTCAAATATATTACATTAATTTCCAACAATCTGTTTCGTTATTTGAATAAAAAAAACGTGCAAAAATTTTTGAATTATTGATAAAATTAAACCATTAATCTATTGGAGGACATAATGAACACGAAACAATTAAATGAGCAATTTTATGCGAATGGAGAACTTGTTGGTACTGTCAATCATTGCATATGTGAGGATTGTATTTTTTATGCGGAGCAAATTATGAAAAATAATATGCTTATCGAGTTTTTACATAGTAATGGCCTTGATCCACGAAAAGCTAATGAAGTTTGGTGTTACATGGAGAAAGATGGGTATAAACATTACACGATTGATTTTTTTGAAGTGTACGCAGATAAGGAAGAAACGCATACTGTTGGCAACGCAAAAATCACATTTTACGTGAACATCTACGCTGAAAAAGAGCAGCTTCCATACGGATGCACAATAGATGCTATTTTTAAAATGTAGTGTAACTGTAAAAATCTCCAAAGCATCGTTTTCGAACCTTTCGTTAAAGAATGTTCCTCAACAATCTGGCCCGTTTGTTGAACGCAAGTCAAACAAAGCTCTTCAAACTAAATTACCATTGGTCTTCAAGTCAAGACTCTGTTAGTTGAAGCGTATTCAGGACATGGCATTACTTTATTAATTTTTCTCCTGTTAAAATTTTATAGAGATTTTCTGAATCTCGCTTTGCTAATTCCACATATTTATCGCTGTCCGTAACAATTTCTAAATTTTCACCATTTTGGCTAACCCAAAGCGAATAATAGGCTATTTAGTTTTCGCTACTGTTCTTAAATAAAAATTGAAATTGGTAGTCCGCATATAGCGTGCCATTTCTACTTTTTTATTTATCCAATTAGCATTTTTCACTATATCAATCGCTTTTTCCACTTGTTTTTTTGATTGAATTCTTTAAAGTCTTCAAAATATTTTCTTCACCACTTCGTTTTTGTACAGTTATTTTTTGCCCAACCATTTCATTCAAACAACCCGAAGTAACTAACAAAACAGCTAGTAGAGAAAAAAATAATATTATATTTTTCAACATATGGCCTCCTCATATGCTAGTAACGATGTAAACTTTCTATAAAGGCCTCTGATTCCTCAGCTATTCGCTCATAGTCAATACTATGAACATAATGTGAAGAATCTAACTCAATTAATTTACCTTTATCAATCCTATTAATAAAGTCATTTTGAATTCCATTCCACTTTTGATTGTCAAAACCAGTCCCCTCACCATTCGATGAAAACAAAAGTATAGGAATGTTCGGGATTCCCACTTTTTTGACTTTTTGTGCATTTGCTTTTATATGATCTATTTCATTAACCATATCTTTAGTCAATGTTCTTCGATAAAAAATTACTTTATACAACTCTTTCTCTTCGTCTGTTAAATTCCCATATTTTATTGCGTCACTTTCTGATAGTTTTGGAATCCATCTGATCAAACCAGTCTTAGCAGTAAAAGCACCTAATCGAACGAGGAACATATTGATAGATATTTCTTCATATACAGCAGGAACAGCCATATCTAATCCAATAATAGCTTTAATTTCATCAGGGTAGTCTTGCGCCCATTTCAAGGCTTCAATGCCAGACATCGAATGAGGGAATAAAATATATGGACCTTCAATTTCTGATTTAAAAAGTGCCTCTTTTGTTTCAGCTAGAATTGTATCAATATCTCGGTCAATATCTGTGACTTCGCTAAATCCATAACCTGCCTTTTCAACAACAACAATTTTATATTTATCGCTTAACAAAGTATAAAGAGATTTAAAATCTAATGCAGGTGAGCTCGTACCACCACCAGACATAAAAACAAGGGTATCTTCTCCTTTTCCTTCTGCATAAACGTGCATTTGATGACCATTAACTTCTACAAGTTGCCCAGTTGGAACAAATCGTCCCTCTTCTTTTGATAATTGTATTTTATGATTAATAAAGCTCAAAGTAAGAATCAACACCAATAATGAAATAATAATTGTAAATATAATTAACATAATGCGTTTAAATCCTCTTTTCATATTTCTCACCTATATTCTTCATTTTATAGCAAATTTGCTCTCTCCTTTTTTAATATTTAACAGATAAATTCGCACCTATATTTTGACTATTTCACTGCCATCAATCGTTCCTGCATTTTATACACAATCAAGTTTCGGTCCTTTTACACACGTAATATTTCATAACTGCCTGAATGGTTAAAATGAAACTAATCAAAGTCGATAATAAAAGCTCCATTGCTTCATGCTGATTCCATATAAGCCCATATCGCATGAACAAATAAAAACCGCTTGCCAATACTTGGCAGGCAAATAGACTTCCCCAGATCACTGCCTTTGACCTTTTATAAGCATTACTACCCCTTAAATACTTCATATACAAAAAACAAACAACACCTATACCTATAATAAACAGTGATGTCTGCGCAAAGGATGTTGTCACAGTCATCGGTTCTTCGTGTGGCATATCCACATAGAGAAGGTTTCCAAGGTGAATTATGTTAAAGCTCAATAGACAAATTAACACATATAAAAACAATAGCCATTCGGCAATTATTATGAACCATTTCATTATTGCCTCAACCATCCTAGTCTAATAACCTTGTATTCTTTATTTGCTAAATATCTACAAAAGGGACAATAATGATCTCTCGCTATAAAAATCGCACGGTACATTTCTGACCAGGGAATGGTATCTTCACAGCCATCACATTCTACATAAAGATCAGGTAGTAAACCCTTATCTAACAAGACATCCCACTGCGTGTTGGTTAATTGATCATGCCCATTTTTTATAACATCTATAATGATTGCCAATACTTCCCCATCATAAATTCGATTTGACTTCACTAATTCTGTTAAATAAGCCATACATTCAGTTGGTTCACTTATGATTTTTTGCTTTAGCTTTTCCCTTAGCATGTAACGCCCGCTTTCTTTTCTAACTTTACTTGCAAACCTAAAACACCACTCTCTAATTATGTAAAAAAATAAAAATTAAGTAAATGAAAAGCCTTCTTCTATAAAAGTAATTTACAAGTATGTTTTCAGCATTTTTTAGAACCATAGGGTAAATACCATTTCTCCTTTCTGCCAGCACACATATTATAGGTTGTAGAAAGGAGGGATTTTCAGTGGGATACAACGGAAACGTAGGTAACATGAACAACAGCTGCTATTATGGCGGCGACTCTGGCGGTGGCGGCTATTACGGTTCAACATTCGTATTAATCGTCGTTCTATTCATTCTTTTAATTATTGTTGGCGCTTCTTTCATGTACTAATCATCCCAATTAGCACCTAACCTTTTACAGACTCCTAAAGTTTGTAAGGTCATACTAGCTATTTTATAAGGGTCACTTTACCAGCCTAGTGACCCTTTTCCTTTTCAGACAATCGTGCGATAATCAAATCAGAAAAGGTAAATTTGAGGTGAATTCTACATGTTGAGAGTAATTAAAGCATTGCTAGGCATCGCATTGATTATGGTTGGCCCTTTGTTGATTGTCATTACGGTTGACGATACTGTATTTCTCAAAAATATATTATTAAGAATCATTGGTGGTCTGTGCGTTTTACTGGGCGTTCATTTATTACATAGACAGTTTCATCCGAATTCATACACAAGTAAACCCACGAGCTCCAAATAAAGAGCACTTGGGTTTACTTAAATATTTAGAAAAATATTATTCCTTGGCAAAATATTTTGGGTCTATTTGAAGAAGAATTGTATTCATATCATAAAAATTTCCTGATTTAAATTTTTCCTCATGAGTAAACCCTTGTTGATTTTGAATAAATGCTAACCATTCCTTTTCTAACTCACTACTACTCTTTCCGTAAACTTCCTCTAATTTTTGCGCTAGTTCTTTCTCGTTGTATATATGTTCAAACTTTTCGAGTCCGTAGGTATCAATTAAGTATTTAACAAATGATGCCGCATGCGTGTAGCTCATCTCCATCATGACTCGATTCTGTTCTTCACTTGAAAGTGCTGGGCGAAAATAGACATCATCTTGATTTGGATCAATTAACTTACTAATGGGAATTAACTTATCTGAATCCAAATAATGCTTCATGTATTTTTCAAAGTATAATTTATTTTTTCCATATTGATCCTCCATATAACT
Organism: Lysinibacillus sp. K60; assembly: GCF_019731275.1. Classification (NCBI taxonomy): domain Bacteria; kingdom Bacillati; phylum Bacillota; class Bacilli; order Caryophanales; family Bacillaceae; genus Lysinibacillus; species Lysinibacillus sp. K60. The sequence continues at coordinate 44,468 of NZ_JAASJR010000002.1, forward strand.
CGCAAAACCCTCTTGTGTAAAATAGCCATGGTCTGATCCAAAATTGTTGCCATAGCCAAGTAAAGAATGGGTCATTTCATGGACTAGTGGATAGATATCTTCATTAACACCAGTTAGTTCGATTTTCGATGCAAACCCCCAGGATAGACCGTCTTCCTTAAACCATACGTTAATGTGCTCAGATGGCGTGTAGGAAGTATGTATAGAATCCTTTATGTGGTCGTATGCTGTCACAATTTCATCCTTTATAGCCTCTACTTTATCTTGTGGAACACCAATCTCATTCTTAATCTCAAAGGTTATCTTGCCATCCTTTGTGACCACCATATTTTCATCGTTTCGCTCTTCCTGTATTTGTTCTTTAGGTTGAACGGTTTCCGCTGTACAGGCTGTTAGTAGCAATGTACAAAGAAGGATTGTGCCTCTCCATTTAGCCATAATTACCTCCTAAAAAAGTATTTTCCAGTTTATACGAAACTAAAAATCCAAAAGTTTCATTTTTAAAAGAAAAATAAGGAAAAATTAGACAAAATTATTTATAATGGTAGTAGACATGGCAAAAAGGAGGTCGCAATGAACAAAAGTACATGTATTCATTACAACCCACGCTATGGCTGGGATTTAAATAATGATGCAAATTTGGAAATGCGGTTATTCGCCAAAGCACAACGTAGACAAGTAACTATTCTGAGCTATGGATGTGACTTAGATCATCACACCATTAAAAAAATTGCACGGCACTACCTCACTAGGAAAAAATTTGACGAAGCCGAAGAAACATTAGAAATAAGATATGATACATATGATGCTAATTCAAGTAAACACGAAGAGAGTCAATACTATTGGAAAACCTATTTCATTAGTGAAAGAACATTAGCTGCTTTCCTACAAGCGCTACGTCGATTATCTGGTATACATATTCACTGTGAATTTAATGTGCGGGGACATTTTGAAGTAAACCTAAATGGTGTGGAATTTTCTACACGTGTATTAAAAGCCCTTGATTATCCATCTATGTATAAGGAAGATTTAATTGGACGCTATCTTTTATTTATTGATACAGAATCACCTGACAATGAAATAATACGTCATAAAATACACTTGCTCCCTAAAGAGCTGCAAAGTCTCTCTCTTCCCTTAGACAGTTCACAGCTCCAATGGAAACTATTAGTAAAGGACTGGATAACAGCCATTCTTCGCTACGACGTGTAAATTTTAGCATATGCAAGATGATGGTCTATAAAACCAAGTATTATTATCATATAAATAGAATTAGTGTTAAGCGAATTCGTTTAACATGGCACCTCCCGATTTGTTACTAAGGGGCACTTCCAATCGTGTCCCTTCTATTTTTTTGCCTATCGCACACTTCATCGCCATCCAATACATAATGATGGGACGTAGATTTATGTTAGAAGTTATTTTAAATTTTTTATCGAATACCTATGTTGATCAAAATATAGCAAGGCAAAATGATTGGTTCCACACCATTTATTATGATGAACCGTATTGCAACTTATTTTTGCCAATCGACATGTCAGAAAATATCTTCAATTGTTTGTATAACCTATATTCGAACACCTTTACTTCGATCATACATACTTCATTCCAAAAAGGTAACAATACAATGCATTAGGGAAAGATCACAAAGAGGTGTTTGGAAGAAAATGAAAAAGATTTTACTGTTTTTTATATTCTCCCTTGTACTAATTACTTCATTTCAAACAATACCCGCTTCAACAGCTGAACCAACACAGGATTCTAACGAGCTGAGATTGCAGGATATGCTCATGCTTTTGCTTACTCCTTATATTGAAGAAGATTTGACCAATTATTATTCAACGATTAGGAAGGATGTTTCCCCTCATATTACGCCATGGAAAATTGAAGTAATTGATACAAAAAGAAATCATTTCCGAGGCTTTAACATGCAAATTACATTTGAAATTGAACCTACGGATGGCGGACAATGGATTCCTATTGGAAGGGATCAAATGACCTATGAAATTTCTTCAGGACCAGATGTTAAATTGATTCATCACACGCATCTCAAAACGTATAAATATCCGCCTGAATAATACCTTCCCATTAAAATCATAGACTTGTCCCTTTATTGAATGTCGTGCGATTTTTTCATCTTTGGCAGATAAAAGCACCCCGTCAAAGCTAGATTTTTTTGATGGGGTATTTCATCGTTATACTAAACTTTACTGTTGGTAAACTATCTATTTATTTTCTATCTCTTATTTCTTCTATTATTTCTATTATGCGATTGTTTTGCCTTTCAATCGATTTTAACTTTTTCTCTATTATGCTTGAAGAGAAAAACACAATTAGTACAATTGCTATTCCAATTAGTAAATCCATTTTAATTCCCCCACTGTTTATTTATGTAATTTCACTTCATCCTACGTAGATTTCAAAAGAAAAAGATGGCTCTATACGGAGGCCATCTTTAAGTAAGGTATCCATGGTTGTGTACTAATAATGATAAACAACAATGAATTACCGAATTCGTGCCTTGCGGAAGCCGTCGAATATACTGATTGCCGCAGATACAACAAATATAATAATTATGCCGCCAATTAGCCATATTTCAAATTGCTTAGTAGATGTGGTAAATAATTTACTCATGTACGTGATACTTTCTTGGTTCATTAAATTCGGATTACTTACTATCACAATGAATACAACGGTTGCGAAAAGCTCCACAATTGTATTAAAGATTGCCACTTTCCTCGTCCATTGCCCTTTCAGTAGTTTATAGAGAGCTAACCCAATTTCGAGAGCAATGACAACGATTACAATGGGCCAATAACGAAGTAAAACATCCTGATTTAAAGCTGGCGTTACGAATTTGAGACCCTCTCCACCACCTTCATATATACCTAAAAGATGATTTGCATAAAAATATAGTGTTGCCCAAATGGCCGTCCACATTAAATAGCCAAATACTTCAAGCTTGGTAATTGCTTTTTTCTTCGGAATATAAATGACGGTTTTCAAATCCTCAGGAGTCCATTTTTTAAGACTTGCTGATAATGGATGCTGCTCTTTTCCTTTATCTGTTCGTTCCAAAATGACGAATACAAGTGTTAGCCAGAAAAAGACATGTATGCCTACTTCAATGATCCTCCATATTCCTTCACCCATCATATTGAGGACAGCATTCATAACTGCTTCTTCCCCACCAAATCCAATAAAATATTCAGCAATCATGGAGATGACCGCAATGACAGCGGCAATGGGAATAATCATTTTTAGTAGCGAGAGGTATACATCAAAATAGCGAGGGCCAATTAAATGCATTGGTTGATCACGATAACCGCTCGCTAACGCCGCTGGGTTCCCTAACTTTTCCAGCACTTCCTTTACATCATGCTCATTGTAATCATCAGGCAGCATATCCCCAATGATTGATTGTAACTCAAGTGCAATATCCTCACGATTTTTTTCAGGCAGCCTCCGCGTGACTTCTTGAATATAAATTTCAGTCAGATTCATCTTTATCCTCATCTCCTTTTAGTAACTCATAAAGTTCTTTTGAATTATTAATCCATTCTCGTTTCAATTGCAAAAAGACGTCTAATCCATATTCACTTAATACATAATACTTGCGGGGTCTACTCTCAGAGGTTTCCCAGCTACTTGTCACTAACTCTTGTTTTTCTAAACGGCGAAGCAATGGATATAAGGTACTTTGATCGATGTTAATGCCCGAATCTTCTAATAATTGAACAAGTGAATATCCATACTGCGGTGTTCGTAATTGACTTAAAACTGCTAATGTCAGTGTTCCTCTCCTAAGTTCTGTCATTAATGAATTCAGTAACGTACTCATTTACTCACCTCAATTTCACTTACTATATGACATACACTGTATAACTTATACTATGTATCGTACACTATTGTTGTTACAACAACAAGCAATTTTATTTTCCTTAAAGAAAAAAAGCTGTTTTTCAACACAGGAGTCTTTGTCTCTTTTACAGATACTTGCTTTCTACCAATTAAAAAGAAAGGGCAAAATTGATAGCAACCACGTTCCGTTAATTAAAGGTCCAATCACTGAATTATCGTCAAATTTCCAATACATAACATTTCAGACATTAGTCTGAAGACAATCATTGATGTTAGACGGTATATTGTATTTATACTTTTTAACTATAAAAGTATTAGGAGAAATCCTAGACAACCGTTACGTATAGAAAAAAATTACTACTAAAACGTTCAAGTATCTTAATTTATAAAAACTATACGTAATGTGTTTGTTAGTTTTGTACTTGAAAAATTACCAGCAGGTATACATCTTGTACAACGCAGCGTACAGTGATGTTTTTTTTATGCGATTTTTGCTATGAGCAAAACTGTATGTTCAGACCGATTAACTATTTATTAATAAGGAAATACAAATGTGTCGAGGTGACTTCTATGAAAGAGAAAATGCATTTTACAATTTTAAGTAACGATTCAACTGACGGAGATGGAGGTTACGGAGTAGGTACCCTTGATCTAAATAATGTAACGTCAATTATTATAGATTGTGAAAAAGAGCACGTGTTTATAGATTTAGACGCCTTACACGGACGAAGTAAAATTGAAAAAAAAGTTCGTTTTTCCCCTGACCTAGCCCATGCTAGCAGCGATTATTATCGTTACTGGATAGTTTGGGTAGCGATTCAGGTTAATCAAAATGGCCCCTATTATGCGGGATGTACCGCAAGTGAAGTACGGGTATCAAAGGAAGAACGTCGTATTAAGCTTGGCTATAAATCTTTGCCAGAGCAGGTAAATTTTTTAGATAAGGCACTGAAAGGGAAATTTCTTTTGCAGCATATGGATAGTCATTCAAAAAAGCTACTTTATCAGTTTTTATCTGAATTTAATGAAGCGTATTGGAAACACTCACCCGAAGAATTAAAACACCAGTTGTCTGTATAGGAGGATTTATAATGGCATTTGTAATTACAGAATTATGCAGGGATGAAAAAGCGGCTGTCTGTTTGGATGTCTGTCCAGTAAATTGCATTGTTATGACAGGTACCCAATATGTAATTGATCCAGATCTTTGCATTGATTGTGGCGCTTGTGAATTAGTTTGTCCAGTAGAAGCGATTTATTTTGAGGACGAGTTGCCTTCTGAATATCAGTCAGCTACACTGCTAGCACGAAATCATTTTCGAAATTAGCATTGTCTTTATCCCTTTAAATTGAATAGAAGCGAGAAAAAGTCGATTTTCTATATAATAAGAAATCGACTTTTTCGTATGGCTTACTTGATAATGACGAATTTAGCCTAACTGGCGTTTAAATTGTTTAATGGCGAAAAAATAAGCAATGACCATGATGCCGATGCACCACATAAGAGCGAGCCAGATATCATTACTAACAGAGCCTTCATATAAGAGGGCACGAATTGCATTGACGATTGAGGTAACGGGCTGGTTCTCAGCAAACGAACGGATAATTGTAGGCATGGTTTCCGTGGGAACAAAGGCAGAACTGATAAAAGGTAGGAAAATCAGCGGGTATGAGTAAGCTGTTGCCCCCTCCATCGTGCCTGCTGCCAATCCAGGAATGACTGCCAACCATGTCAGTGCTAGCGTAAACAGCCCTAGTATGCCAGCTACCGCAAACCAATTCAAGAGATCCGTACTAGAACGGAAACCCATCAACAACGCAACAAGGATAACAACTACAACAGTAAGCGCGTTGGAAATAAGCGAGGCCAACACATGAGCCCACAATACAGACGAGCGCTTGATGGGCATGGCGATAAAACGTGCCATCAGCCCACTCTTTCTATCTGTAAACAACCGCGCGGAAGTGTAAGCGCAGCCCGATGCAATTGCCATCAGCAAGATTCCTGGCAATAAATAATTAACGTAGTTGGCTGTACCTGTGTCTATTGCGCCACCAAATACGTAGACAAATAGTAGCATCATGATAATTGGCGTAATCGCCACCGTGATTATTGTATCAGGACTGCGCATAATGTTACGCATTAAACGCCCTAGCAATACCCATGTTTTACTCTTCATTTAAATCTCCTCCTTTTTACCAATGATGGCGAGGAAAATGTCCTCCAGTGTTGGCTGCTTCTCAATGTACTCTACTTTCGCAGGTGGGAACATCTCTTTAAGTTCTAGAAGGGTGCCTGTCGTTATCATTTTTCCTTCATGTAGGATGGCAATACGATCCGCCAGTTGTTCGGCTTCCTCCAGGTACTGGGTCGTTAGCAAGATGGTCGTGCCACCATCGGCAAGCTCCTTGACTGTTTCCCAGACTTCCATTCGTGCTTCAGGATCAAGCCCTGTAGTTGGTTCGTCTAGAAATATAACTGCTGGCGTCCCAATCATGCTCATGGCAATGTCAAGTCGGCGCCGCATCCCGCCAGAGAAATTGTCTGCCCGACGATTGCCTGCATCTGTCAGGCTGAATCTTGCGAGTAGATTGTCTGCGGTTTGAGCGGGATTGGAAACCCCTCGCAACTTGGCAATCATGATCAGGTTTTCTCGCCCTGTGAGCGTACCGTCTAAAGTGGCGAACTGCCCTGTCAGGCTGATGCTTTGACGAACATGATCTGGTTGATGCTGGACATCAAAACCACAAATCGCTACTTTGCCACCATCAGCCTTCATCAATGTGGAGAGAATATTGATTATCGTCGTCTTCCCTGCTCCATTTGAGCCTAACAATGCGAAAATTTCGCCACGCCGCACCTCAAAATCCACGCCCTTTAAAACTTCCTTTTCTTTAAAAGATTTATTTAACCCTTTTACAGAAATCGCACCTTCAATCATCCTTTTTCCTCCCTTTTTTTGCAGAGTAGATTGCCCTTCCTTAACTACTCAGTCTGACTGATAATCTGTATAACTTAGTACCACTTGAAATTAAAACTGAATAGCGAAGGCAACAATGAACAAGTAGCTATTCAGTCGGTATTACTGACCCATTTATTTTTTTCCTAATCGATTTAAAATGCTTTGGTTTAAATCTTCACGATACTTGGCGATATAGGTTTTTGCGTTTGCCACTAGCTCATCAGCAAAAGACGCTACATCTTCGCCAGTGATTTCCAGCACTTTCCTGCCTTCTGCTGCCCCAGCCTCGAACAACTCGATCAATTCATATTGCATATGCAGCATATCCATCCCATTACCCACTGTGAAATTCCACATGTAGTTTTGAATTTTTTTAAACACAAATTGGTAATCCTCTGGTAGTTGTTCGACCCGTGCCATCATCATCTTGTACTCTTTTTTATCACCCATCATTTTTTTGAACAATTCAATCACGATAGTTTCCTCCTTTGTATTATCAAGCTAAAGATCAGACGCATTATCATATGAAACTAAAAAGACTTTAGAGCATTGATTTTTGACGAGATAAAATCCCACTTTTCCCAAAATAATTTTAGTTCGTCACGTCCAGCCTCATTAAGTGAGTAAAACTTGCGGGGTGGTCCCATATCTGATGGTTTCTTTTGAATATTCACCAGTTTTTTTTTCTCTAAACGCACGAGGATGGTGTAGACCGTCCCTTCCACGACTTCAGTGAACCCTAACTCGTTCAGGCGTCGGGTAATTTCGTATCCATAGGTTTCATGACGGCTAATGATTTCCAGTACGCAGCCTTCCAGGGACCCCTTCAGCATCTCTGTTAAATTTTCCATATGCAGAACCACCTCTATTTGCTTTACTATTCTGTACAACTTAGTACTTAGGTAAAATTTTTTCGCTTTCGAGAAGCTATTAAGTATTACTTATTACAACTACATAGTAACACCGAGTAGTTTGGGTGTCAATTACTTTTCTTATAAATTTTCTGATACCACTATTCAAGAAAGAAAAAAGAGCTGCCTACGCAACTCCATATTCTTTCATTAAAATTTCAAATCTTATCAGGCGACTGACAACAATTTAGATATAGGGAATTTAACTGTCTTAACCTTTTTAAACATTTACCTTCCACCTACCATGTAATAGGCAAAGATGATGTGAAATATAGGATACCATCTTCTATTTTTCATGCTACTTAACGATTGCTAAAATATCCTTTGGCTCATAAAAAACGTAATCTGCCTCCTCAAAGCCAGTGGTGGATTTGGCTCCCCAATGGGCAAGGGCAAATTTAGCACCTGCCTGCTTTGCGCATTGAAAATCATAGATAGAATCACCGATATAGATGGCCTCTTCTGGTGCTACCTGTAATGCGTCCAGACATTTTAACAGCGGCTCTGGGTTTGGTTTATGCTTTTCCGTATCACTGGCACTTACAATATGTTGGAAATACTCACTTAACCCAAACGGCTCAAACTCATCCACTACCTCTTGCGCTGTTTTAGAAGTGACAATACCCAATTGTAGCGGCTTTGTTGCAAGGTGCTGAATAACTTCCTCTAGACTTTCGAAAACAGCCACTTCATGTGAAAAATCCAGCACAGCCGCAGACCATTTCTGATGCACAGCCTCTATGTCATCCACGTTGAGCCTCTGCAATGCATCTTTTCCTGGGATGCCTAAAGCAAATCGTAGCGCCTCAAACGGATAGTCCTGTTGTGTTTCTTCTCGTAAGGTTCTTTGCAATGACTGTAAAATCGCTTGCTCTGTATCCAAAATCGTTCCATCTACATCAAATATAATCGCTCTTAGCATGTATTCCCCTCCTAGTTAAAGCACGTTATTTACATATGTGCATAATTGCTGATACATTTCTTCTTCATAATCCTTCTGGCCTCTTATAAATTTCTCCTTTAAATTATAAAAACATATTTCAAGATATTCCTGATTATGATGCTGTTGAAAGGGTCTCCTATCCTTTACTGGGCCTAAACCCTTAAAGTAGTTATTCTTTTTTTCGAAGGTTCGAATTTGGTAACCCCGCTTCTTCATTTCATCCATGACTTTTTCGGTATACAAATACAAGTCTTCTTTCGGGTATTCGTATATATAGTTAATCAGTATATGCTGATCCTCTTTCGCAAATATGCTATTTAGCTCTCTCCACTGCGACAGTAGTTGTCCTTTTGGTAGATATGCAATTAAATCTATATGCCATAACCTCATGTGCCTTCTCCTTTCTATTAATCAACCATTAATGTAAAATATTACTTACTATGATGCTAAAACTGACGGAGGGATAGTATGGAAATAAAAACTGCAACGCTCGATGAAATTCCACAAATTGAGCGTTTATACCAAGAGCTTTTTTTTGAGATGTCCATTCTTCAACCTAAATATATCAAACCTGCCAAACAAGATGCCAACTTTATCAGGTTTACGATCATTGAAGATGATTCAGATATTTTAATCGCAACATTCGAGAACGAAGTAGTAGGCTTTTTGCTAATTCAAGAAACAACGACCCCACCCTATACTTGCTTGGTTGAACACAAATATGCTTTTATTGTGGATGTGATTGTTGGCAAGCATTACCAAAACAAAGGAATTGGCTCTGCTTTATTAGATGAAGCGAAAAAATGGGCAGCCTATCGTCACTTGGACTATTTGGAGTTAAATGTATTGACTGAAAATAAAGGCGCTAAATCCTTATATGAAAAACACGGGTTCAAGGATACGAACCAGACCATGCGCTTAGAATTTTAAGTATGTGATGAGAAAGAAGGGATTTCAATGGAAGAAATGAAAACCGTACAAAAGAAAGCCAACCTCGTCGTGCCTGTCTTTATTGGCATGGGGTTAGGTGCGTTTATCGGTTTACTTGCCTATGTAAAGGATTGGCTATAAAAAAATAGACAAAGCCCCTCAAACTGCTTTGTCTATTTTTCAACACTATATTAGTTTACTTTCTTTCAGTAAATCATAAATGATTGTATCCTTTGTTTTATGAATACCCAATTTACCGATTTGCTTTAAGATAAATGGTGCATCAATATCTGTTAGTTTTTTACCATCCAGCAAACGAGCCGTTGATGCTAATAATGTGCGAACATCAAAGGCAGACGCAAACACCTCTGGCACACCTCGGTCAATCCTTAATAGTTGATAGACTGCCTCCATCGCCGTTCTTACGGAATATTCCGTAGTAAAGACAGTGTCTCTTGCTGTTTCACTGAAGTTGCCAATAAAGGCTAAATTAGCAGACCCTTCTGGCACAACAAGTGGACGATCACCCATTGCTCTTGGCATGAAATAAGAAGTGATGTAAGGCATATAGCATGGAATCGTATTGCAAGAATTTTGTGCAATGTCTGGAATTTCATCCACTGGTACACCCATATGGTATAACCACTCTTGTGCAATCTCAATGCCTGTACATTCCGTAATACTTTTTTTAATAAAATCACCTGGCTTGTTTGATAGTAAGCCATAAATCCAAACAACTAATTGGTCCTTTGGTTGATTTTTAAAGTGAGGTTGTCGGTTCAATGTATAGCTTAGCATCCAATTAGAATCGGTAGCAGTGACAATTCCTCCTGTTACGACCTTACCAGCGTATGGGTCCCTTTTACTGATTTTTTCAATATATGGAGCCACTCGATCATCTAATGTTGTCAGGGTAGCGGAAACAAACCAGCTTTCCTCTGGCAGATTATCGCAGAACTTTTCTGGTCGACCAAATTCTTCACCTTGGGCAGCGATATTTTTCCACAGGGACCAGCTGCCACCTAAATCTTTATTGATAGGGGCTGGCGTATTATTATCCCCGTATGTTGTACTTTCTGTAATACTACCATTTGTCACAAACACTAACTCATTTTCTGTTAGTTCAATATTCTTTTTCACACCGTCTTTTCTTAACACCAATGTATGAGCTACTTTTTTGTCTCCTACCCTATCAACTAAAACATTTTCTACTACCGTATTATATTGGAAATCAACATTATGACCTTCTAAATAGTTAATCATTGGAAGCACGAGCGATTCATACTGATTATACTTTGTAAATTTCAAGGCCGATAAATCTGGTAATCCGCCAATATGATGAATGAAGCGCATAATATAACGACGCATTTCCATCGCAGAATGCCATTTTTCAAACGCAAACATTGTGGACCAATAGAGCCAAAAATTCGATTCAAAAAATTCTTCAGAGAAAACATCTGTGATTTTTTTATCCTCTAATTGTTCCTCAGGCGTAAAGAATAATTTAATCATTTCTTCTGAGGATTTGTCTGATAAGGTGAACTTGCCATCATCCTCTAGTCTTTGGCCTCTATCCTTCATTAATCGACATTTTGAATAATTAGGATCCTCTTTATTGAGCCAGTAAAATTCATCTAAAACCGAAGCATTTTCTACTTCTAACGAAGGAATGGAACGGAATAAATCCCATAAGCATTCAAAATGATCTTCCATTTCTCGTCCACCGCGAATAATAAACCCTCTCGTTGGATTAAGTATGCCATCAAGACTTCCTCCTGAAATATCTAACTCTTCAAGAATATGAATGTTCTCACCTTTCATTTGGCCATCACGAATTAAAAAACATGCTGCTGACAGTGAGGCTAGACCTGAGCCAATCAGATAAGCAGATTTTTCATCGACTCCCTCAGGTTTTTTAGGACGTGCGAAAGCTTCATAGTTACCATTGCTGTAATACATATTACCGCCTCCTAATTTATTATTCTAATATAGAATATCATAGGTTATCGGCTAAATGGTAAAATGAGCTAATAATTAACAAAAAATTCAAATCCGATAATTGTTCGTTAATTTATCTCCCCTTCTCATTGGACAAAGCAAGTGCTTGTATTTTTATAAAAGAGAACCATACAGTAAATAATTGTTTTAATCCCCTTAACTCTGGCCTTAAAAAGAAAAAACCACTCCAGTACGTTGATATTAGCTTTGCATAATTATTATCTCAATAAATCTTTTTTTAAACTTTATTCCCTTTTTTATGTTTAGCCAATTTTTCGAAACCCCGTTTAAAATTACCCGTAATTTTAGCTAACAATAGCTGGACTTCCTTTATCTGCCCCTCCACCTGCTGAATGTTTGCTAGTAGACGCTCAGCCTCTTTCTACTTGACGATTTTAATTTGCTTTCCTTCATAACGTGAATGGCTCCTCGTTTAGTCTATTACGTTTATCGATTTCACTCACAGCTTCATACCCAATTTCTTAATAAATCAATTAAAAATGAATCTTAGCTTACAACTTTTTCTATTTTCAATATATCATTATTAACATATATTATATAAATACGGTATTTTTAGTAACACTTCCAGCATAGTGATAAGGAGAGATGTATTTATATGGAATGGTTGAATGTACAAACACTTATTTGGTTGTTTCCTATTTTATTTATTATCCATGATTTTGAAGAAATTATTATGGTAGAGAAATGGTTACAAAATAATCGTCATAAGCTGTATGAAAGATTACCCCCAAAAATAGCCGATAAAGTGGTAAAACAATTTTCAATGAGCACCGCACAATTTGCTGTTGCTGTATTATTTATCTTCTTGTTTGTCAGTCTCTCTACCATTCTGGCTAACTACTATTTTCTAAACGGAGTCGCATTTACTATTTATTTTTTCACAGCTGTCACACTTGTTTTCTTTATCCATGCTTTTACCCATATTGGACAATCGCTATTTTTTCGCTCTATCACACCAGGAGCGATAACATCAGCCATCATTATTATTCCCTATAGTATTATTTTATTTAAATCTTTGTTTACTAGTGGCATCCTTACTTGGCATATCGTTTTACTAAGCCTGCCTTTTGGTATACTATTTTTCCCCATTGTCTTTACTGCGCATTGGATAGGAAAAAGAGTGATATAGATTCATGTTCATGAAAAGACAGAAAGGAGGCAGTAGAATGGCAAAAACTCCGATTTATTTAAAATTGATGATTGGGATTGGGATGCTTATTATTCTAGCCTCGTTGTACTTTTTAAAAGACCATCCTTATTACTTATGGGTTAGGTGGACAGGTAATATTTTATTGATCTTAGGCATTGTATGGATGCCGTTTACTAAAGAAACAGATAAAAAACATGTAAATTATTAGCAGGAGTAAACCTTCTGCTTTTTTTACGGTAAATTTACCTACTATTATAAAAAAGTGATAAAATCAGATAAAAAAGAAGGTCTTTGTATGTTAGAAAAACTGAATGTATTTCTCCAAAAATACATTGCGATCCTGACACCATTAAGCTTAATTGTAGGTGTATTCTTAGAAAGCATTGGACATCATTTATTATTCCTTGTCTCCTGGCTATTAGCCTTCATGACATTCTCAGGAAGCTTACATATGAAATTTAAAGATGTAAAAATTTTCATGAAGCACCCAGTACTCATTTTATCCTCCATCCTTTTTCTTCATCTCTTGATGCCTTTATGGGCATATTTCTTATCCACCGTTTTGTTTGATGACCATTTGTTGACTGTTGGTTTTGTCTTAGCGGTTGCACTCCCAACAGGCGTAACGAGTGTTATTTGGATCAATATTTGCAAAGGGAACTTACCGTTAGGCTTATCGATTATTTTAATTGATACCCTCCTTTCTCCCATCATCCTCCCCTTCATCCTCTATATCGTTTCGGGTGAAAAAATTGAGTTGGAGTTAAATATTGATCGTGAGGAACACGGAAAAAAGCCCTTTTCCCCGGAGAAATTTGAAAAAGAAGAATGGAAAGAAATAAAGGAAAGCACGACAGATCCTGAAAGTGGATATTACATGAAGGATGAACGTACAAAACAGTTTGCGTATTCTTTTCATGCAGCGACAGATGAAAAGGGCTTTGTCTTGGGTGCCATTGTGACTCCGGGAAATGTGCACGATAGTCATGTATTACAGCCACTTGTGGAAAGAGTCATTGAAAACGTTCAAAAACCATTAGCTGTTGCGGCAGATGCAGCCTATAAAACACCCGCCATTACAAACTTTTTATTAGAGAATCAAATGTTGCCTGTTCTTCCTTATACACGTCCTAAAACGAGAGATGGATTCTTCCGAAAGCATGAGTATATATATGATGAGCACTATAATTGTTATCTTTGTCCACAAGGACAGATATTGAAGTATACGACAACGACTAAAGAAGGGTATCGTCAATATAAATCGAATCCTTTGATTTGTGCGAAGTGTCCAAGCCTATCCCAATGTACAGAAAGTAAGCATCATCAAAAACTCATTCAACGTCATATTTGGGAATCGTATGTGGAGGAAGCAGAACATTTACGCCATTCCTATGACATCAAACAAATCTATGCAAAGCGCAAAGAAACGATTGAGCGTGTCTTTGCCGATGCAAAGGAAAAGCATGGTATGCGATGGACAACCTTAAGAGGTCTAAAAAAATTGTCCATGCAGGCGATGCTTACTTTTGCTGCCATGAATTTAAAGAAACTGGCTACTTGGACGTGGCAAGTAGCTTAAGAGAGCAACTATGCTCGAAGAGTATGTTGGATTTGGTAATATATTACCAAATATCAAGACGACATAGGAAGAAAAATGATAAAAGCCCTCGAGAGTGAACTTCTCGAGGGCTTTTGTCTACAGTCTGAACTCTGCATACAATATGCAGAGTTTTTTATGATTACACCATTTCGTTGTATAGAAAACTCTATTACAAATGGCCTTAATTATAACCAGGCCTAAAAATTTTTTGTATTTTTTTGTGGTATATTGGCGAACCTTTTTTCTTACATAACGTTAATGTATTCATAGAAAAGCAATTATCTTCACAAAAATTGGTAGCCTGATACACATTGTCTTATGGGAATAAAAATTATATGCTAATCTATACGTACTATTTTTAGTTTAAGAGGGAATTAAAATAGTATCTTTTCTGTGAGATGAAGTATGTGATACTACAAATTCTTGCGTTTTTCCGTTATAATGAACGGTATGAATTTTATCTTTATTCAGGGAGGACTCCCATCAAAATTGGTGGTGAGGTGAATGAGTGTGTAGTTTTTTCATAGGTGTAAACTACCAACTGATGGAGATAAAAAACTTTGACAGGTGTTATGGACTTTGAAAGGAGTCAATTGTGTATTTACACAATTCAATTTCCTATACATTGTCGTCAAATATATTGGATGTCAACGAAAGTATGGCTTATATAGAAAGGGAGTACACAATTTGTTTGGACTAGGAAGCAAAGATGTCGGGATTGACCTCGGCACAGCGAATACATTAGTGTTTATTAAAGGAAAGGGGATCGTATTACGTGAACCTTCAGTTGTAGCAAAAAATACAAAAACAGGGGATATTGTTGCCGTTGGTAATGATGCGAAAAATATGATTGGTCGAACACCTGGCTCAATCGTAGCGATTCGTCCAATGAAAGATGGCGTTATTGCTGACTTCGATATTACAACAGCAATGATCGAGTATTATTTAAAAGAAGCATGTAAAAACTCTGGAGGCAACTGGAAAAAACCAAATGTTATGATTTGTGTACCTTATGGTATTACTTCAGTGGAGCAGCGTGCTGTTATTGATGCTGCACGCCAAGCAGGTGCAAAAGAGGCGTTCACAATCGAAGAGCCATTTGCAGCAGCAATCGGTTCAAATCTTCCTGTATGGGATCCTACAGGGTCAATGGTTGTTGATATCGGTGGAGGTACAACAGAAGTTGCCGTTATTTCTTTAGGTGGTATTGTAACGAGTGAATCTGTCCGTGTTGGTGGTGATGCAATGGATCAATCCATCATTTCGTATATCCGTAAAACGTATAATTTAACAATAGGTGAACGTACAGCGGAAGCCGTAAAAATGGAAATTGGTACTGCATTGGCAGAAGGACCAGAAGCACGAATGGATATTAGAGGACGTGACCTGTTAACAGGATTACCGAAAACAATCGAAATTTCTTCACAGGAAATTTCTGAATCCTTACGTGAAGCGGTTGCCTCTATTATTGACGGTGTTCGTAAAACATTAGAACAAACACCTCCAGAATTATCTGCTGATGTAATGGAGCGCGGTATTGTATTAACTGGTGGTGGGGCACTGCTAACAAACTTAGACAAAGTAATCAGCCAAGAGACAAATATGCCAGTATTCATTGCAGAAGATCCTTTAGACTGTGTAGCAATTGGTACAGGTAAGGCATTAGATCATATCGACTTAATTCGTCAACAACAAGTTAAAGGGTAAGGAGGTTTAGGCAATGCCACACTTTTTTTTCAATAAGAAAGTAATTTTGCTGCTCATAGGCATGGTTTTTCTTGTGGCATTGATTAGCTTCTCATTACGTGATCGGACGAATGCAACTTTACCAGAGCAAATTATTAAAGATACTGTCGGTTTCGCACAATCGCTCGTTGCGAAGCCGGCGAATTATATTAATGGTGTTTTTAATAGTATTGACTCCCTCTTAAACACGTACGAAGAAAATAAACGTTTGAAAGCACGCTTAGAAGATTTTGCAGTTGTACAAGCTGAGGCTACGGATTTAAAATCAGAGAATAACAAGCTTCGAGAGCTTTTGGATAAAACTGAGAGCTTAAAGGCATTTAATCCAATTCAAGCAACAGTGATTGCTAGAAATCCTGACCAGTGGGAAGAGAAAATTATTTTAGATAAAGGGTCTTCTCATGGAGTCAAAAAAAACATGGCAGTTATGACGGCGAAAGGGTTAGTGGGGAAAATTACCCTAGTTACACCTTTCACATCTGAGGTAGAGCTTTTAAATACAAATAATCCAAACTATCGTGTTTCCGCGATGGTGCTAGGAGAAAAAGAAGCATACGGTTTAATCGAGGGCTTTGATGAAGAACGTAATGAACTCATTATGAAGCGAATCGATTCTAGCATGAAGGTGAAAGAAGGCGAGCAAGTAGTTTCTTCAGGTCTTGGTGGTATTTTCCCTAAGGGAGTGCCGATAGGAGAAATTATGGAAGTTAGTACAGATGATCATGGTTTAACAAAAATGGCGTATGTCAAACCATCTGCTGATTTTTCAATTTTAGAGCATGTTGTGATTGCAAAGCGAACATCCACAAGTATTGATGGTTCAGATGGCAATGCAACGAATGAGGATTTATCGAATCCGCAAGAGGCGAGTGAAGAGGAGGCGGAGTGATGGTTCGATTTCTCATTCCCTCTGTAGCGGTTTTACTATTCCTTTTAGAACCAGAATTTGCTATGCTTTCCCCTATTGAAATTAAAGGGGAAGTCTATTTTCTGGTACCGCGTTTTTTAATCTTATACCTTATTTTTATATCCATCTATTACAGCCGTCAACGAGCGGTAATGTATGGACTTTTTTTTGGTGTCTTGTATGATGTGTTTTACATTGATATTATTGGATTATATTCAGTACTTTATCCACTTATATGTTTTTTGGCAGGGTCTATCGTGAAAGTTATACATCAGCACTTAGTTGTAACAACTACAATTTCAGTTGTACTAGTAGCGATTTTAGAATTTATTCTCTATCAATTCTTTTTCCTAATCGATTTTACAGCAATTCCTTTAGCGGATTTCTTACGTTCACGACTACTACCAACAATCATTGCGAATGCTTTATTTTTAATGATTCTTGGGTGGGCCTTCAAGTATCTAATTAATGCGCGTGTCTTACAGAGAGCACGTGAGGTTTCTTAACAAAGAACAACGTGAGGTGAGGCATTCATGAAAAAACAGTTAGTTAATATGAAGGGAACGAAGGACGGTTTTGTACTACGCCTAGACGACCAATGTGCGTATGGTGAACTAGTGGAAGAATTAAAGAATAAGGTTTTAGAGGGCGGTATCGATGGTAAAGTTGATGTACAATTATACTTAGGCTATCGATACTGTACTGAAGAACAATTAAATGAACTTATAAAAATTATAGAAGAAACGGAGCAGCTTATTGTATCAAAGGTGCAAAGTGAAGTACTGACTGTCCACGAAAGCAACCAGAAGATGTTTGAAAGCCAACAAGATACATATATAGGAGTGGTCAGATCAGGACAAATTCTGCGTTCATCTGGGGATATTACCATCATAGGAAATGTCAATCCAAACGGTCGTGTTGAGGCTGGAGGTAATGTATATGTCCTAGGTAGACTTAAAGGGATTGCACATGCTGGTATGCAAGGTAATAAAGAAGCAATCATTGCAGCATCTCGATTTGAAGCCACGCATATCATGATTGCCGATCAAGTTCAGGTAATGTCAGATGAACATGTAAAAGCGATAAATCAAGTAGAAATGACTTGTGCATTTATTGGCTACGATGGACGCATTACGTACGATCAAATTCATGCCTTAAAAAATATTCGACCATTGTTAAATGTGTCTAAGGGAGGAAGCTAGTGTGGGAGAAGCGATCGTCATAACTTCAGGTAAAGGCGGTGTCGGTAAAACAACGACAACGGCTAACCTTGGGACTGCATTGGCTCTACAAGGTAAAAAAGTATGTTTAGTGGATACAGATATTGGCCTACGTAATTTAGATGTGATTTTAGGCCTTGAAAATCGTATTATTTATGACCTAGTTGATGTGGTGGAGGGACGCTGTAAAATTCATCAAGCATTGATTAAGGATAAACGCGTAGATGAGAAACTATTTTTATTACCTGCTGCTCAAACAACAGATAAAAACGCTGTTACCCCTGAGCAAATGAAGAGCTTAGTAGAGGAATTGAAAAGAGACTATGATTATGTATTAATCGATTGCCCAGCGGGAATTGAGCAAGGCTACCGTAACGCTGTTGCTGGTGCAGATCATGCGATTGTTGTCACAACACCTGAAATTTCTGCTGTTCGTGATGCAGATCGTATTATTGGTTTACTGGAGCAGGAAGAGATCACAGCACCTAAACTCATCATTAATCGTATTCGACAACATATGATGAAGAGCGGTGATACACTGGATGTCAATGAAATTACAACTCATTTATCTATTGATTTATTAGGCATTATTATAGACAGTGAAGGCGTCATCTCATCTTCTAATAAAGGTGAACCAATTGTAATGGATCCCTCAAATAAAGCGTCATTAGGCTATCGAAATATTGCCCGTCGTATTCTTGGTGAATCAGTGCCTTTAATGGCTATTCAAGATGAGCAAAGAGGGATGTTTTCAAAACTTAAAGCCCTTTTCTCAAAATAAATTAAAACCTTTTCGTGCAATAGTACGGGAAGGTTTTTTGTTGTGCATGTTTGGACATGCAATCACATATAGTGAGGAAAAAAGGATGAGGGCTTGTTTAAAAAATGGAAATGGTTCGTCACGATACTTCTTGTGGCGGCGATCATGCTTGTTATTCGTTTAGAGGATCAGGGTGTAGTGGATACACCTGTTCGGAAGCTTGTTACTACCTCTGCTGATTTAACGTATTTAAGTGAGCTCGGACAAAGCTGGTTCGAAAAAGAAAAAGAGACCATCATGGTTTCTAGTGATGTAGGGCAAGCAGATCTTTTAACATTTGCGAATGCCCAAGTATTTAAAGAAGGCTATCTATTGCAGTATGATGTTGGCTTACCTATCTATGCTGGTCAGAATGGATTAGTCGTTTTTACTGGCCATACAAAATACACAGGTAAGACCATGACCATCAGCTATGAAGATGGTACAACCGTTTCCTATGGTATGTTAGATAGTTTAGCTCAACTACCATACACATCTATTCAAGCAAATGATTTAATTGGCATGAAAGAAGCGGGTCAACTTTATGTGTCCATCGAAAAGGGAGATGCCCATTATGATTTAGAGCAAATTGTACAATGGCTTGAAACGACGGAGACAAATGAAGATTAAATTACATCTTTTGTGTATCCCTCTCGTATTTGTCATGATTTTTAGTGGCCAGTTAGCCTATTACGCGATCATTCTATTTTCATTACTGTGGCATGAGGCTGGTCACTTAGTTGCGGCAGTAATGTGTGGAGTGAAGGTGAAATCCTGCGTAATTACACCATACGGGGGAGAAATTCAATTTGAAAATCCAGCGGTTGTGCAAGCTTCGTCACTCCTATGGATTGCATTAGGAGGGCCAATCGCTACGATTATTGGGATTGGCCTCGCTTTTTTTATGCCTGATTTACTCGCTACTAAGCTTATAAATGTACAACTCGTGTTATTGGCTGTAAATATTGTACCCATCATACCGTTAGATGGTGGAAGGATATTGTTAGCCTGCCTATTTTTAAAATATCCAAGAGCTCACGTGATAGAGCTATATTATTGGTTATCATTCATCGTAGCTACTATACTATTACTTGTCACTTTCAAGTTCTTGCCACAATCTATTTTTTTAGCCATCATAAATTTATTCATTTGGTTGCAAGTGTTGAAAGAATGGCGTTATCGAAAATATCGAGTTGCTTTTGAAAAATATGTTATGAATAGATTGACTTAAAAAAAATCGTGTGGTAATATTTTAATGTTATTGTTTGTAGCACCCGTGCTACTACAACCGCTCTGTAAAGGTTTAAGTGTCTAGTAAGATCACCTTATGAAACAGGCGAGTCTGAGTCTAAGAGGAGGTGCAGTAAAATGTACGCAATTATTGAAACTGGTGGTAAACAAGTCAAGGTAGAAGCTGGTCAAGAAATCTATGTTGAAAAATTAGGCGTAGAAGCTGATGAGGTTGTAACTTTTGATAAAGTTTTATTCGTAGGTGGCGAAAACGTTAAAGTTGGCGCTCCATTCGTAGAAGGCGCTACTGTAACAGCTAAAGTTGTTAAAGAAGGCCGTGCGAAAAAAATCGTTGTTTTCAAATTGAAAGCTAAAAAGAACTACCGTCGTAAACAAGGTCACCGTCAACCTTACACAAAATTAGTTGTTGAAGCAATCAACGCTTAATTGTGAGGTATAGAGAATGATACAAGTTACGATTCATCACGATGAAAATAGACATGTGTCAGCATTCGAATTTTCAGGACATGCTGGTTATGATGAATCTGGTAAGGATTTAGTATGTGCAGGAGCATCAACTATAGCGATTGGTACAGTTAATGCTATTTATGCATTATTACAAATTCAGCCAGAAATCGAACAAGCTGCTGAAGGTGGAGGCTATCTCAAGGTAGATTTACCATCAGACTTAGAGCCTGAAGTAGATGCAAAACTACAGTTAATTGTTCAAGTAATGACTGCCCAAGTGTATTCTATGGTGCAAAATTACGGACAATACATCCAAATCAACTACAACCAAGTAGGAGGTGGAACTCGATGAAATTATTATTAGCATTAGACCTTCAACTTTTTGCATCGAAAAAAGGGGTAGGTTCTACTAAAAACGGACGTGACTCTGAGTCTAAACGACTTGGTGCAAAACGTGCTGATGGCCAATTCGTAACTGGTGGTTCAATTCTTTACCGTCAACGCGGTACAAAAATTTACCCAGGTACAAACGTAGGTCGTGGTGGTGACGATACACTATTTGCTAAAGTTGATGGCGTTGTTAAATTCGAACGTTTAGGTCGCGATCGCAAACAAGTATCTGTTTATCCAACAACACAAGAAGCTTAATCTTTTATAAGATAACATAAAGCGGAGGACTGCATTTATTGCAGTCCTTTTTTTGGCTAAATTTCAAAAAAGCCAATTTTGGACGCAATGACACCAAGGTATAATTGATTAAAGAATTAAGGGAAAAATACAGCAAAACTTGTTATACTAGTAAGGATAACTTTATTGGAGTGAATGGGATGAACAATCAATCACTAACCATTAGTGAAGTATTACGTTTTGCAAATCATGATTATGTGAATCAACTGCAACTGATTCGCATGAATTTAGATTTAGGTAGAATCGAGGAATCGAAAAAACTTATTCAACATTATTCAGAACAATTACGAGTGTTTTCTATCCTCAATCGACTACAATTACCACAAACAATTGAATGGCTTCAAACAGCAGGATGGCGTTACCCATCATTAGCATGGAAGCTAAGCGGTGAGATAAAAAAGCCTGTGACCAATGATATTGATCAGGGAGTTGTAGATTATTTAAACAAAACAGTTATGCATGTTTATGATACATTAGATCCATTTACAGAGCAGATCCTAACGCTTGATGTACGTGTTGACGATCATACATTTGCCGTGACATTCACGCTAAATGGGTTATGGAGTGCTGATGCATTCACCGAAAAAGGTTTGAAACAATTCGACATTCAAACAATTGAGCAGACAAATACGCGCTGGCAATATGTCTTGAGTGCAAATAGGGAGTGAACTAAATGTTTGTCGATCACGTAAAGATTTATGTTAAAGGTGGCGACGGCGGAGATGGTATGGTTGCCTTTCGTCGAGAAAAATATGTACCGAACGGTGGTCCAGCTGGTGGAGATGGTGGACATGGCGGTAATGTCGTATTTGAAGTAGAGGAAGGCTTACGTACATTAATGGATTTCCGCTATAAACGTCATTTTAAAGCACCGCGTGGCGAGCATGGTATGAGTAAAGGCATGCACGGTAAAAATGCGGAAGATTTAATTGTTAAAGTTCCACCAGGTACAGTGGTTATGAATGAAGAAACAAATGCCGTTATTGCTGACTTAGTCGAGCATGGGCAACGAGCAGTTATTGCAAAAGCAGGACGCGGTGGACGTGGTAATTCTCGATTTGCTACTCCTGCCAACCCAGCGCCAGAACTTTCTGAAAAAGGTGAGCCAGGACAAGAATTAAATGTTATATTAGAGTTAAAAGTTTTAGCAGATGTAGGATTAGTTGGTTTCCCAAGTGTTGGTAAATCAACACTTTTATCTGTTGTTTCCGCGGCTAAGCCAAAAATCGGTGCTTATCATTTCACGACAATTGTACCGAATTTAGGCATGATTGAAACGGATGATCATCGAAGCTTTGCAATGGCAGATTTACCAGGGCTAATTGAAGGGGCTCATGAAGGGGTAGGATTAGGCCACCAATTTTTACGACATATTGAACGTACACGCGTTATTGTCCATGTGATTGATATGTCAGGGATGGAAGGTCGCGATCCATATGAAGATTATTTAACAATTAATGATGAGTTAAAACAATATAATCTTCGTTTAACAGAGCGTCCACAGATTATCGTAGCCAATAAAATGGATATGCCTGATGCAGAGGAAAACTTAACAGCATTCCGCCAAAAGGTAGGGGAAGACGTTCAAATTTTCCCGATTTCTGCTGTCTCACGTCAAGGGTTAAAAGAACTGTTGTTTGCTATTGCGGATCTCTTAGAAGTTACGCCTGAATTCCCACTGTATGATGAAGTTGAGGAACAATCAGACGCAACTGTCATGTACAAGCATGAGGCGAAAGGTGAAGATTTCGAAATCACTCGTGACGATGACGGTACATTTATTATTAGTGGCTATGCAATTGAGCGTTTATTTAAAATGACGGACTTTAGCCGTGAAGATGGTATACGTCGTTTTGCTCGTCAATTGCGTGCAATGGGTGTGGACGAGGCTCTGCGTGAACGTGGAGCACAGGATGGCGATACAGTACGCCTACAAGAGTTTGAATTTGAATTTGTCGATTAAGACATGAGTTTTAGGGGGAAGCGTATGAAGAATGTTGCGAATCAGCGATATTATTTAGTTCGTGAGGATGTTTTAACGGATGCAATGCAAAAAACTTTGGAGGCGAAACACTTACTGTCAAGTGGTTCAGTATCTTCCATTTGGGATGCGGTAAAGCAGGTGGATTTATCGCGAAGTGCGTTTTACAAATATCGTGATGCGGTTTTTCCTTTTCATTCAATTGTGCAGGAACGCATTTTAACAGTCTTTTTACAGCTTCAAGATAGAAAAGGAACACTTGCCAAGCTTTTAGAAACGGTGACAATTACACATTGTAATGTCTTAACGATTCATCAAACAATCCCTATTCAGGGACGTGCGAATGTTACATTGTCATTAGATGTAACAAGCATGACCTGTGATCTTGATGATCTTATCCAGCAATTAAAACGCTTAGATTTTGTGGAATCAGCGGAAGTGATTAGTTCTGGAGCATTATAAACACAGAGAGTGTTCAATCCTTTAATTTTTGACAAAATGACAAACATCGTGTTGAATAACCCCAATGGGTAAAGATACGATAACAAAGCTCAAATAAGGAGCTGTCCCAAGCGTTATTCATCACGAGGGACTGCTCCTTATTGTGCCATAAAGGAGGTAAATGCAATGACAAAGCAACAATGGGAAAATCGAATCGCCTATCTAGGACCAGAAGCATCATTTACATACTTAGCAACAAAAGCTACTTTTCCAAATGAGTGGCTTGTACCGTGTGCCACGATTCCAGAATGTATAGAGGCTGTTGCAGAGGGAAAGGTAGATTTAGCTGTCGTGCCGCTAGAAAATGCGCTAGAGGGCTCTGTATCATTAACATTAGATTACTTATTCCATGAGGCAACACTTTATGTAACTGGAGAGTTATTACTGAAAATTCAGCAGCATTTAATGGTCAATAAAGCGCAGAAGGATGATTGGCAGTCAATCGAAGGTGTTTTTTCTCATCCGCATGCACTAGCTCAATGTCATAAATATTTATTTTATCGTTTTAGTCATGTACCATTACATCAAACAACTTCAACTGCAGCAGCAGCGAAATATGTATCAGAGAATCCACAAGAGTGTATAGCGGCAGTTGGTAATGCAGCCGCAGCGGAAAAGTATGGTCTTGAAATAGTGGAGCAGAATATCCATGATTTTCATTTTAATCATACACGATTCTATGTACTATCTAAGCAAAATAAACGATTGCCACAAGAGCTATCAGATGGGCAAGCAAAAACAACATTTATGATTACCTTACCAACAGATCGTTCAGGTGCATTACATCAGGTGCTTTCTGTTTTTGCATGGCGTCAGCTAAATTTAAGTAAAATTGAATCACGTCCATTAAAAACAGGATTAGGTGATTATTTCTTTATGATTGATGTATTAGCAGATGAAAAGGAACCGATGATGCGTGGGGCAATGGAAGAATTAGCTGCGCTAGGTTGCAAAGTAAAATCTCTAGGTACCTATTTTACTTATGTAACATCAGACGAAGCATAGTAATGTGAAGGAGGAGGAAAGAAGATGGGGGGGATTATTTTATTCGATGGTGTCTGTAATTTTTGTGATAGCACTGTTCAATTTATCATCAAACATGATCAAGCGGGCTATTTTCAATTTGCATCGCTGCAAAGCGAGGTTGGTCAATCGCTCCTCACTCAATATCATATTCCAAAGAATATAGATAGTGTAATTCTTATTGAACAAGGGAAAGTGTCTGTTGAATCTACCGCTGCGTTAAACATTTGCCGTAAATTTGATGGATTGTGGCCTTGTTTCTATGCCTTCATCCTTGTACCACCATTTATTCGCAATGCATTATATCGATTATTTGCAAAGCAACGCTATCGTTTGTTTGGGAAAAAAAGTGAATGCTTATTGCCTACGCCCGAGCAACGACAAAGATTTCTATCCTGATAGGGAAATTGCCGCCTTTAAGGGAGCAATAGTTGCGGAGAGAAGAGAAATACCCGTGCTTACGACACAATACCTGCCTTAAAAACAGAAAGCACCGTTTGAAATTAATTTTCAGACGGTGCTTTTGCTATTCATTGATCTGTCACTAAGTAACCCTTTTTTTGTAAAGCTCGCTCAATTAATGTTAAAACTTCAACAGAGGGTGCTGTGATGACATGTAAATGAATGCCACCAGTGAGAGCAGATAAATAATTGGCCTGTGTTGCATTCACACGTTCGATAAATTGTTTCACTTCATGGCGGTTGGATACCATGATTGAGGCTGTCAGTTCACCATATATCGGATGTTCAACAATGACATTTTTGACGGTTCCGCCACAGTCTACAATCGTCATTAATTCATCTTCTGTCTGCTCTGATGTATGCAAGCAAGGGAATGTTCGTTCAACGGTTTGCTGTATTTGTTCTTGATGCATATAAAGATAGCCCTGGCTTGTAGCAATAATAGGCTCATTTCTTGCCTTTAATAAAGTCATATCATTGACGATTACTTGTCTAGAAACATTGGCGAACTTAGCTAAGTCTGTCCCAGTTATAGGTGCTTTATTTTTTTTTAATTGCGCTAATAGTTGCAGTCGGCGTTCTTCGCCTAACATTTTTTTCATAAGAGATCACCCCTGCTCGTAATAAAGGAATCCGTATTCCTTATGAATTAGTGTACCATGAAGCTTTTCTAACTTGCTGAAATTTTTGTATCCAAATGAAACATTGAACATATGATACGTAGAGAGGAAGGGAGGAAAAAATTGCGTATTCATATTGTTCAAAAGGGAGATACATTGTGGAAGATTGCGAAAGAGTACGGCATTTCGTTTGAAGATTTGAAGCGGCTCAATGTCCATCTTGCCAACCCAGATTATATTGTTCCAGGCATGGAAATTATATTGCCTGAAAAAATAAACAAAGAGCCGCATAGAGATTCACATAAAGAAATGCCGAAAAAGGAAACACAAGTGCATAAGGAGACACCAAAGGAAAGTCCTAAAAAAGAGGTACAGCGACCAATGCCACCACCACCGCCAATTGTACCGCCACCACCTATGCCAATGCCAGAACCACAAATGATACCGATACCAATACCGATGCCAATGCCAATGCAGATGCCACAACAGCCGATGTGGGTACCGCAGCCTGTGGAAATGAATTGGCACCAGCAATTGGTGATGCCACAAATGGAGCAAAATGTTACAATACCACCTGTACAAATACAGCCACCACCGCCGCCAGCACCTACACCGCCACCACCACCACCACCTGTAGCTAAACCGAAGCCAATGCCACAACCAGCACCACATCCACCAATGCATATCATGCCACAAATGCCTGCCGTACCACATTGTTCAAGTTGCCATCAGCCGATCTATCATCAGATGTGGTGGCCGATGCCAATGCAGCCGCAGGTCGAGCATTATACGATGCCACAGCAGCCAATGTCCTATGACATGCCAGATCATAAAGTTGGTGGAATGGAAGACTTTTTAGAGTCCACATCACCATTCTTCCATACGCAAGATCACCAAATGAAGCCACAAATGGATATGATGCCTGATATGAATATGGGGCAATCCTGTGGTTGTGGCACACAACCAATGATGATGCCTGATATGAACATGGGTCAATCCTGTGGTTGTGGCACACAACCAATGATGATGCCTGATATGAACATGGGTCAATCTTGTGGCTGTGGCACACAACCAATGATGATGCCAAATTGGCAAATGGACCCTTGTCATTGCCCGCCACCACCATGCCCATCAGCAACAGGTCCTTGGATGTCACCGCATTATTTCCCAGGCGGGATGACGCCTTATCGATGGTGAAAAAGCATATATTGTAGAAGAAGTAAAGCCAAATATTTGGAAATATAAGTATCGATCGAAAAATTATTTTGTCAAACGTGCAAAGCAAGTGGAAATTGCAGAGAAGGTAAGAACCATTCATCGCCAATTGGGACGTATGGAACCTTCTTTGATCCTACCATTAGTTCAGAGCGATGATGAGCAGTTAATTGTGCAAATGTGGCAAGAAGGAAGCCACGGTGCTAACTTTGCGCATAAAAAAGATCGTAAGGAATCTCTTAGACTATTAATCGCTTTACATGATACACATAAAAAGATTGCTTGGCAGCGCATGCCAGGCTTGCATACCTACTCACAGCTTTTAAAATGGCAAATGCGTCATATGCGTTTTAAAAGTAGAAGAAATGAGTTTCGAACATTTTTAACGAAAGAAGAAATTGATCAAATACTGCATTATAGTGATAAGTCATTACAATTGATTGCATTGGAAGATGCACCTGAAAAAGAGATTACGCTATTGCATGGGGATGTAGTTCATCATAATTTTTTATGGTGCTCCGATGGACAATTACGTTTAATTGATTTTGATTTAGCACACCTTGGTGAAGCGGATGACGAGTATATTTTATGGTTACATCGTGTGTTACCTGCTGTAGATTATGATCTTGGAAAGATTTTTGCAGAGTTACCTGAGCTGAAACGACTGGATAAAAGAAAGCTTCATCGCTTAAAATATCCGAATGAGTTATTACGAGAATGGCTGTTTGCTATAGATTTACCACTAGAGCAACAGCTAGTATTTTTAGATTATTTAGTACCGTTTACAAAACGAGCCCTCACCTATTGGCCAAAACTGTGGTACGATATTGATAGATTTGTCAAGAAATGACCGTCAACTGGCGGTCATTTTTGTCTGCGAACGGCGTTTCGACGCTACTTTTTGTCGAGCATTCGTTCGCTATATGCTATAATCGAAGACGATGATTGTGAGGGATTATAGATGTATGATTATTTAAAAGGACAAATTACTCGTATTACACCTGAATTTATTGTGCTGGAACAACAGGGGATTGGGTGGCAACTTAATACGCCCAATCCATTTGCTTTTCGAACATCTGCCCTTGAACAACAGATATATGTTCATTTGCATGTACGAGAGGATGCACAAGTTTTATATGGCTTCCCTAATCTAGATCAGCGTGAGTTATTCCGTAAGCTTATTTTAGTTTCAGGAATAGGACCAAAGGGCGCTTTAGCGATTTTAGCTACAGGTAATCCACAACAGGTTATTAGCGCAATTGAACGAGAGGATGAAGCGTTTTTAGTGAAATTCCCTGGAGTTGGTAAGAAAACAGCACGTCAAATGATCCTCGACTTGAAGGGCAAACTTGGTTCATTATTAGATACACTGGAGTTACCTAGTGCAGAAGATGAGTTACCTTTGTTTGGTGTGAATGCATATAAACACGAATTAGAAGAGGCCTTACTTGCCTTAATGGCACTTGGCTATTCTGAAAAAGAGCTAGAAAAAATTAAACCACAGCTAGAGGATAACGATAAA
Organism: Lysinibacillus sp. K60; assembly: GCF_019731275.1. Lineage (NCBI taxonomy): Bacteria > Bacillati > Bacillota > Bacilli > Caryophanales > Bacillaceae > Lysinibacillus > Lysinibacillus sp. K60. The sequence goes on from NZ_JAASJR010000002.1 coordinate 73,226, forward strand.
CTTGAAACGACAGATGCCTTTATGAAACAAGCATTGCAACTACTGCTAAAATTAAAATAAGGAAAGGAGGAAAGGTGCATGTCTGAACGTATGATGGCAAGTGAAGCAGGCAGCTATGATGAGCAGTTTGAGTTATCTTTACGTCCTCAAAAATTAGCCCAGTATATTGGGCAACATAAAGTAAAGGAAAACTTACAAATATTCATTGAAGCGGCAAAGCTTCGCCAAGAAAGTTTAGATCATGTGTTGTTATATGGACCTCCAGGACTTGGTAAAACGACCCTAGCTGCTGTCATCGCAAATGAGATGAATGTTAACGTACGCATGACAAGTGGCCCTGCGATTGAGCGTCCAGGAGATTTGGCAGCTATTCTAAGTTCACTAGAGCCTGGAGACGTTTTATTTATTGATGAAATTCATCGCCTGCCCCGTGCTATTGAAGAAGTACTATATCCAGCAATGGAAGACTTCTGCTTAGATATTGTGGTAGGAAAAGGTCCTGAAGCACGTTCTGTACGACTTGATTTACCTCCCTTTACCCTTGTAGGTGCAACAACAAGAGCGGGTGCCCTATCTGCTCCTCTAAGAGATCGCTTTGGTGTGTTGCTGCGCCTAGAATATTATGATGACCAATCACTTGCTGAAATTGTTGTGAGAAGTGCACATTTATTTGAGGTAGAAATAGAGCAAGTAGCAGCAATGGAAATGGCGAGACGCTCACGTGGAACACCTCGAATTGCCAATCGTTTATTGAAACGAGTGCGAGATTATGCACAAGTGCTTGGAGATGGTATGATTACGGAGGGTCTTGCACAGCAAGCACTAGAGCTGTTACAAGTAGATCCTAGAGGGCTTGATCATATTGACCATAAACTTGTAACCAATATGATTGAGCGATTCCGAGGAGGCCCAGTAGGCTTAGATACTCTTGCTGCATCAATTGGTGAGGAACGGGTTACGATAGAAGATGTTTACGAGCCTTATTTGATGCAAATTGGCCTTATTCAACGTACCCCGAGAGGAAGAGTAGCGACTCATTTAGCCTACGAACATTTTGGATATGAGTATCCCCAACAAACATAAAGAAGGAAGTTATTTTCATGCGTGTAGAAGATTTTGATTTTGAATTACCAGAGGAGCTTATTGCCCAAACACCATTAGTCGATCGTACAGCGAGTCGATTAATGGTCGTGACACCGGGCTCAAATAAAGTGGAGCACCACCATTTTGCTCATGTATTAGACGAGCTACATGCTGGAGACTGTCTTGTACTAAATGATACAAGAGTTTTACCTGCTCGTTTAATGGGTGTAAAAGAAGAAACAGGTGCACATATAGAAGTATTGCTACTGAAGCAAATGGCTGGTACAGATGAGTGGGAAACACTTGTAAAACCAGCAAAGCGTGTAAAGGTAGGAACAGTCATCACATTTGGTGACGGTTTATTAACAGCTACATGTACAGGTGAGCTTGAACATGGCGGACGTACATTTGAATTTCAGTATGATGGTATTTTTTATGAAATTTTAGAGCAACTTGGTGAAATGCCGTTACCTCCCTATATTCGTGAAAAACTAGAGGATAAGGATCGTTATCAAACCGTTTATGCCAAAGAGCGTGGTTCTGCTGCAGCGCCTACAGCTGGGCTGCATTTTACAGAGGAGCTATTAGCTCAAGTGAAGGCTAAAGGCGTAGAGGTTGTCTTTATTACGCTACATGTAGGCCTTGGCACTTTCCGTCCCGTTAGTGTAGACTCGATTGAGAACCATGAAATGCATGCGGAATTCTATAGTGTTACAGAACAAGCAGCAGATACAATTAATCGCGTAAAGCGTAACGGTGGCAAGGTAATAGCTGTTGGGACAACCTCTACTCGTACATTAGAGACAATTGGTTCTAAATATGAGGGAGAAGTGCGAGCAGAACAAGGTTGGACGTCTATTTTCATCTATCCAGGCTACAATTTTACGGTGGTGGATGGGTTAATCACAAACTTCCATTTACCAAAATCAACACTAGTTATGCTTGTTAGTACGCTAGCCACTCGTGAGACCATTTTAAGTGCTTATCAGCAAGCTGTAGAAGAAAGATATCGCTTCTTTAGTTTTGGTGATGCAATGTTTATACGTCCCAAAAAATAATAGTGGATAAAATCGGAGTACTGTTTTTACTTCAGATAAGAAAGGATTATTTATTTTATGACACAACCAGCAATTCGATATGAACTACTTCATACATGTAAACAAACAGGAGCACGTCTTGGCATCGTTCATACACCACACGGCTCCTTTGAAACACCAGCATTTATGCCGGTGGGCACACAAGCAACGGTGAAGACCATGTCACCAGAAGAATTAAAAGAGATGAATGCCGGTATTATTCTGTCTAATACGTACCATTTATGGCTTCGTCCAGGTAATGATATTGTCAAAGAAGCAGGCGGACTTCATAAATTTATGAACTGGGATCGACCAATTTTAACGGATTCAGGTGGTTTCCAAGTATTTTCACTTAGTCAATTCCGAAAAATCGAAGAGGAAGGCGTTCATTTCCGTAATCACCTCAATGGAGATAAATTATTTTTGAGCCCAGAAAAGGCAATGGAAATTCAAAATGATTTAGGCTCTGATATTATGATGGCCTTTGACGAATGTCCACCATATCCTGCGACACATGACTATATGCTGAAATCAGTTGATCGTACAACGCGTTGGGCAAAACGCTGTAAGGAAGCACATCAGCGTCCAGAGGAGCAAGGCTTATTTGGCATTATTCAAGGTGGAGAGTACGAAGATTTACGCCGCCGCTCAGCAGAAGCGTTAGTAGAACTAGATTTCCCAGGCTATGCAATTGGTGGATTATCCGTTGGAGAACCGAAAGATGTGATGAACCGCGTTTTAGAATTTACTACGCCAATGATGCCTGAAAATAAACCTCGTTATTTAATGGGTGTTGGCTCACCAGATTCTTTAATTGATGGGGCAATTCGCGGTATTGATATGTTTGACTGTGTACTGCCAACACGTATTGCACGTAATGGAACACTGATGACATCAGAAGGACGTCTAGTAGTGAAAAATGCAAAATATGCACGTGACTTTGGGCCGATTGATCCGAACTGTGACTGCTATACATGTAAAAATTATTCTCGTGCCTATGTTCGTCACCTTATTCGCACGGAAGAAACGTTTGGTATTCGTTTAACATCCTATCATAATCTACACTTCCTATTAAAATTGATGGAGCAAGTGCGTGAGGCAATTCGTCAAGATCGTCTTGGTGATTTCCGTGAAGAGTTCTTTGAAAAATACGGCTTTAATGGGCCAGATGCAAAAAACTTTTAAACTAGACAAATAGGATCATTACATGCGCTAAATTAAAAAAGGACATTAGGCATTCCCTAATGTCCATCATCAATAGCAATAGTTTTGCAAATCATTCAAAACTTTGTAAAAAGTGAATATTTCTAGCAAAATATTGTCAATCATAGAAAAAATATTAGTAATTGAGAAAATTTTTGGGCTTGTCCATCGCTTTTTAATGGTGGAATAGTCTATACTAAAAAAGTGAGATTTGGAAAGGGGGCAAGATGCTATTATGGATCAATTATTAGGATTAGCACCAATATTATTAATGTTCGTTGCAATGTGGTTTATCTTAATCCGTCCAGCTAAAAAAAGACAGCAGGAAACACAAAATATGCAAAGTAGTTTGCAACGTGGAGATAAAGTCATTACAATTGGTGGTTTACACGGTGTTATTGATGCAATTGAAGACACAGCAGTGACATTAAAAATTGCTGACAATGTACGAGTGAAATTCGACCGTCAAGCAATTGGACGAATTGTCAATGACAATCAGTAACAAAGAAGAAAAGGCTTACAATAGGCGATAGCTATATTGTAAGTCTTTTTTATACAATATTGGATGGCTGTGTTTAGATGTTTTTTGCAGTTGCAGTTTTTAATTTATGAATGAATGCCTCACCAGTATCATTGCCATTAATCGTTATTCTGCTTAATGTAAATAGGGAATCGCCTTTTTTCACATGTTTATTTTGTATGACAAAGGCCATTTTAAAGCCAGCTTCCTTGGCTAATTTGATGGTGGAGGGTGAATAAATCCCATAAGGATAGCTTATTGCTATTGGTTCATATTCTAACTTTTCTTTGATTATTTTTCTTGAATGAATAAAGTCATTTCTTACCCTTTCTTCATATTCAACCTGACTCTCTAGTTGCCCATTCACAATACCAGGACCAAATACTGCGCCATTTAGTTTACCATTTTTTGAAGGTAATTTATAATGTAAGTCCCAAGTATGACTCTGGATTGTAATATAATCCTTCATTTCCTTTAATTGATCCCAATTCATCTTTGCAGTTTCATTTGGATAGTGATTGTTTCCATTCATCTCTAGGATTCGGCTTGCAATCACAAAGATTTCTGCATGCATATCATATTTTTTCAATATCGGGTAAGCTTTTTCATAATTACTAAAATACCCATCGTCAAAAGTAATTAACACTGGCTTTTGAGGTAACGGTGCTTGGTCGTTTAAGTAATCATATAATTGCTGAGCAGAAATGGCCTGATAGCCTTCCATTTTAAGTAATTTCATTTGATTTTCGAAGTTTTTGGGTGAAATAACTGTAGTGTTGTTTATATTGTCCTCTAAATGATGGTACATAAGAATAGGTATTTCCTGTTCTTGATACCCGTAAATAGGATAAGGTCTAATAAGAAAAAGGATATAAACAAAAACGAAAACAATTATTTTTTTTATCATGTCCTCACCTTGTTTGCATGTTTATTGTGATAAGCATCTAAGTTCTATGTTAGTGTGTACGAACAAGTAGGGACTATTCCTTGAAAACTGTATAAAAAACAATAAGTAAGGTCACCTTGATAGTATGGGGGTGTTTATATGGAAGAATATTACCATATTATTTTTAGAACTTGCTTTTTGTATGTGTTTATCATCATCGTTTTCCGTTTAATGGGTAAACGAGAAGTAGGTGAATTATCAGTCATCGATTTGGTCGTATTTGTATTAATTGCAGAAGTAGCAGCCTTTGCGCTAGACGATTATAAAAATCCTCTCTTTAATGCGATACTACCTATCATTATTTTGCTCTTTATTCAAATATTAAGTGCCTTTTTGTCATTAAAGTTCAAAAAAATACGTGACCTAGTGGATGGTGACCCTGCTTTATTAGTAAAAGACGGTGTTATTTTAGAGAGCGAGATGAGAAAACACCGCTATAATTTAGATGATTTATGTCAGCAATTACGAGAAAACGGAATTGCATCTGTGACAGATGTAGCGTTTGCGTATTTAGAGCCTTCAGGCAATCTTTCTGTCTATAAAAAAGATGAAAAAGCCTTTGTGTATCCCTTGATTATCGACGGTGATATTCAAGAAAGACATTTATTTACTATGCATAAAGATGTGGAATGGCTAATGGATGAGCTAGCAAAAAATAATATTACTGACAGTGAAACAGTATTTTTTTGTATTTGGGAAGACAATAAGCTGCATATTCAATTAAAGGAATCCTAGACTTTCTTCGCCAATTTTTTAATGTAACGGAAATCTGTAATACGCAACTGATTGGTAAATAATAAAAAGGTAAATAGCAAAAATAATGTCACACCACTACTTAAAATAAATGGTAGGGATAGTATTGGAATAAGGAAATACTGGGCGACGCAAACAGCAATAAAACAACTATAAGGCACAACAAACATTCTGAAGCCAGCGCGCAGGTTTTTACGTTGTCTAACTGTTGCAATATGCAAGAATGACGTTAGTAATACCCCAAAGCCAATAGCTACAACGGCTCCTTTTTCCTGGATACCTGGTTGAGAGGCAAGTACAAACATCACGAAAAGTTTACCTAGCCCACCATAGATGGAGTTCATCATGGCAGCTCTTGCCTCACCAATTGCCTGTAAGATGGAGTGTAGAGGACTTTGAATATAATAAAAATAAAAAATAGGTGCTAAAATTTTAACGTACCCACGATTTTCTTCTAAATGGAAAAGCTTCATAGCTAATTCATCTCCATGAACAAAGAAATACGTAGCAGCAAAGCACCCCACTAGCGAAGACAATCTTAGGGACACCGAAATTCGTTCCTGTAATAGCGGGGTGTGCTGACGAGCGACGGCATCACTAACAGCTGGAATGAGCACAATCGATAAGGCTGTTGATACAAACGCTGGAAATAACAGTAATGGCACCAAAACACCGGAGATGACACCATATAAAATAGTGGCAGCAGAAGCGGTTAAACCGGCCACAGTCAAAGCTTTTAAAAAGATAATCGGCTCTAAAAACCAAGTGAAAGAACCAAAAAGCTTACTGCCTGCAGAGGGAAGGGCAATACGCAACATTGGTGATGCAGGATACCCTTCAATTTTAGTTTTTCGTGTCAGTAATTTCTTTTTGGAAACGATATAGTGTAGCCATAAATACAAGAATGCTACAACTTCGGCTAGCAGTGTAATGCCCATTGCCGCCGCAGCCGTGACAGCAGCATTATTGTAATTAGCCACATAGGGTAGCATCAAAGTAATGAAGCTAATACGTACAATTTGTTCGATCATTTGTGCCCATGCTGTCGGTGTTATCTTAGCAACACCTTGTAAATAGGCACGTAATAAGCCAGATCCAACTGATACTGGTACAGCAAAGAGTGCAATCCATAATGTAAATGTTGTCTGTTCATTATGTAATAGAGTTGTTGAAATATATGGTATTGTTAGTGCAACGAGTGGCATAAAAATGATCATGCCAATGAATGACCAAAGAATGGCTGTACGCATGACACCAAAGATGTTCTCACGTTTATTTTTTGCTAGTAGTTCAGCCACTATTTTAGCCACAGCGATAGGTAGTCCTAGTTGAATGAGTGAGATGAAGAAAATAAACGCTGGATAGACGGTCATATAAATACCGACAGCCTCTTCACCAGCAATCCGCATAAATTGCATTCTATAAAAGAAGCCAAAAAGTTTAGATAAAAAAATCACAAACATTAAAAATAATGTACCTCGTACAAAAGAACTCATGCCATCCGTCCCTTCTCAAGCCGCAAAAATTCATTTACACTATTTGTATGCAAGCATGTCTTACGTTACGACTTTGATTGGAGATGATTCAAAATGAGTATGCAATATGAGCAACTATTTGAACAGATTCGTCCGGCAATTGATAGTAAGATAGCAGAGTTCCAGCATTATCAATATAATGCTATTACAGCCGAAGAACTCTGGCGCTACTGTATTGAAAAAAAATGGCGTAAAAAGAAAATTGAGCAACTACGTTTACATGAAGTCATTTCTACCATTTTTTCAGTATCACCATCTGATATCGTCTCATTTAATCAAGTAGAGTTTTTACAAAGTAATAATTGGTTTGAAGAAGTCAATACAGACGAGTTACAATTACTGCTTGGTCCAGTCAGAACGTAATCAATGATGTGTCAAATCTTACAAGATTTCAAAGAATCCTATACGTGTTGAATTGACACAAAGCGCAACCTGTTTCATAATAAGTGTGTTGCGCTTTTTTTATTTTGAATAAGTTCTTACTTACATAAGTCACTTATGATTTTATTGACATTTGGAAGACTAGTATCTAATAATACTAAGATAAACTTGCGCGTTATGAACGATTGAATTAAGTAAAGCAACCTTTTTGAAGCACAGGTAACACGATTCTAGATGAAAAGGAGGATTAAACGTTTCAAAAGGTATTGCTAGTTACTTGTTTGGCGTGTAAGGACAGCCCTTACACCAATTCGAGGAGGATTTATTAATGAAACTAAAAAGTCGTATAGTTGCATTCCTACTGATTATCGTGCTATTGGCAGCAGGTATTAGTACGACTGTAAACGGCGTCTTAAAGGACATCAAGCTTGGTCTTGACTTACAGGGCGGGTTTGAAGTGCTTTACGAGGTAAATGAATTAAAAGAAGGACAAAAAATCACACCAGAAATTGTCACTGCAACATCCACTGCACTTGGTGAACGTGTAAATACGATGGGGGTTAGTGAACCGAGTATTCAGGTTGAGGACAAAAATCGTATTCGCGTGCAATTAGCTGGTGTTGAGGATCAGGAATCGGCACGAAAGTTACTGTCTACTTCTGCGAATTTAACATTCCGTGATGTTGATGATAATTTATTATTAGATGGAGACGATTTGAAAGCAAACGGTGCTAAAGGCTCTTTTGACCAACAAAATCGTCCGATTGTATCCTTAACTTTAAAAGATGCCAAAAAATTTGCTGATATAACAAGTAAAATAGCAGCAAAACCCGCAGGTCAAAATTTATTGGTTGTATGGTTAGACTTTGAAGAGGGAGTCGATTCCTATAAAGCGGAATCACAAAAGGCAAAGCCTCGCTATGCATCGGCAGCAACTGTTAGTCAAACATTAAATACAACAGATGTTATGATTAGCGGTAATTTCTCTGTTGAAGAAACAAAAAATTTAGCAGATATTTTAAATGCAGGGGCATTACCAGTGAAGCTTGATGAAATTTACTCAACTTCTGTTGGTGCTCAATTTGGTGATGCAGCACTGAAAAGTACGATTTTTGCTGGTATTGTCGGCGTAGTAGTTATTTTCTTATTTATGCTATTCTACTATCGTTTACCAGGCTTTATTTCCATTATTACATTGGCTGTGTTCACCTTCCTAGTATTAGTGGTCTTTGACTGGATTAATGCGGTATTAACGCTCCCAGGTATTGCAGCCATTGTTCTGGGTATAGGAATGGCAGTAGATGCCAATATTTTAGCGGCTGAACGTATTCGTGAAGAGCTGCGAGTAGGCTATTCCGTTAAACAAGCCTTCCAAATTGGGTCTAAACAATCTTTATCCGCCATTATTGATGCGCAGTTGACAACTTTATTAGCTGCAGCAGTATTGTTCCAATGGGGAACAAGCTCTGTTAAAGGATTTGCTACAACATTAATTATTAGTATTTTATTGAGCTTTTTAACAGCAGTTTGGGGCTCACGTGTCCTATTAGGACTACTTGTTAACAGTGGCTATTTCAACAGTCCAGCATGGTTTGGTATTGCAAAATCCAAACAGCATAGTCTAGATGAAAATATTGGTACATTAGATTTATCAACGAAATTCGATCGATTTGACTTTGTTCATAACCGTAAGAAATTCTATACATTCTCATTAGCCATTTTAGTGGCTGGTTTAGTGGTTCTTGGCATTTTCCGCCTCAACCTAGGTATTGATTTCTCAAGCGGTACTCGTGTCCAAATTGAATCTGATCAAACATTAACAAAAGAAGAAGTATCCAAATATCTAGATAGTATTGATTTTTCATCAGAGGATATCATACTCTCTGGTGATAAAAGTAATACAGCAGTCATTCGCTATAAAGATGACCTTACACAAGCAGAAATTATAGAATTTAAAAAAGAAGCTGGCGAAAAATATGGTCATGAACCAGCGGTAAGTACCGTATCGCCTACAGTTGGTAAGGAGCTTGTAAAAAATGCGATTAAGGCTTTATCTCTTGCAGCAATAGGGATCATCATTTATGTGGCAATTCGTTTTGAATGGCGCATGGGAATTGGTGCAATTGTTTCATTATTACATGATGTATTCTTAATCGTTGCGGTCTTTAGCTTCATGCGTTTAGAAGTAGATATTACGTTCATTGCAGCTGTATTAACAATTGTTGGGTATTCCATCAATGATACGATCGTTACCTTTGACCGTATGCGGGAAAACTTAAATCGCTATGATACCATTAATGACCGTGAAGTATTGGCGAATATCGTGAATAAATCGCTACGTCAAACAATGGGTCGTTCGGTTAATACAGTATTAACTGTAATTATCGTTGTTGTAGCCCTATTAATTTTTGGTGCACCATCTATTCAAAACTTCTCTATCGCGTTATTGATTGGTTTGATTACAGGTATGTATTCTTCAATCTGTATCGCAGCTCAAATCTGGTATTCATTAAAAATTCGTGAAATGAAAAAAACAGATGGAAAGCTACACAAAAAAGAGAAAAAACAATGGGGTACAGACGAACCTACTGTATAAGATAGTGAGCAGGGAATGGGAAACGAATGGTTTTCTATTCTCTGCTTTTTTCATGCAAAAAAATGCTGCCTTTTAAAAAAGCAGCAGATTTTTCATATAGTATTTACAGTTTAAATTGCTGGATTAAGCCTTGTAGCTGTTGCGCATTTTCACTTAATTCTTCTGCGACAGTATTTACCTGCTGCATGGTCGCAACTTGCTCGTCAACAGATTCTGCAATCATATGAGAATTCGTTGCTGATTCGTTAGAAACATTGGCAATTTCCGTAACAGAAGCTGCAACCTGCTCTGCACTAGCAGAGATTTCTTCAGATGTGGCAGAAATTTCTTCAATTTGCTCTGTGAATGCAGCAACAGCAGAGGTGATGGAATAGAAAGCATCTCCAGCCTCATGAATTTTGGCTACGCCGTCCTTTACAGAAGCTAAACCATTGTCTACTGATGCTGCTACATTTTGCGTATCTGTTAGAATTTCTTTTGTAATAGCAACGATTTGATTGGCAGATTGATTCGATTCCTCAGCAAGTTTTCGTACCTCATCTGCTACGACTGCAAAGCCTTTCCCGTGTTCTCCTGCTCTTGCTGCTTCAATGGCAGCATTTAGTGCCAGTAAATTTGTTTGTGCTGAGATAGCTGTAATCACTGTTGTAATTTGTCCAATTTCTTCTGATTGCTTACTTAGTTTTTGCGTTAATGTTGCAATATCAGAAGTTGCTAGTGCGATCATATTCATCTGTTCTTTTGCTGTTGCAATCGTTGTACCACCTGTATGGGCAAGCTGAGTCAGATTTTCTGCATTATGATGAAGACTTTGAGTCGCCTCCGCAATGCGTTGGACCCCTGATGCAGTTTCATCCATTGCCACAGCACTTTGCTGAGAGGCACTAGCAGAAGAAGTGATATGTGTTACATTATTTTGAATTCGTTGAGCAATATTATCAGAAGTTGCGGTTACTTCTTCAGTACTAGCAGAAAGCTCTTCTGAAACGGCCGATAAATGGGATGCACTATCTTGTATGTTAGTCATTAAACCAGCTAGATTTTGTTTTAATGTATTGACTGCATTTGCAAGTGTACCGATCTCATCTTTTGATTGATGGTCAAGCTCAGCAATTGTTAAATCACCTTGTGCTAATGTATCTGCTGCTCCAATAACCTTGCGTAGGGGCAGGACAATGGAGGCTTTGACCATATGCATAAAATATAAACCAATAATAATACTTGCAAGGAGAAGGCTAATAGCAATGATAATAGCGCGTGAAACGGTTTGATTAACAGATTGGTCAACATTTTGAAGCTGTTCATAGTGATAAGCTAATAATTCAGTTGTTAACTTAAAAATGTCCTTATTGTATTTTGTAACATCATTATTGATGATAGAGAGTGCTAGATCGGTGTTGCCACTATTAAACGCTTGTAAAGCTTTCTGTGAATTTGATAGTAACTCTTTTTGCAATTCCGTGATTTGCTGCATAATATTTTTTGTATAATCTGATCGAACAATAGTAGAAAGTTCATGAACTGTTTCAGGTAACAACTTTTCATAGCGCTCTAAATTGGCCTTAGCTGTTTCGTCCTTCTTATTTAAAATATAGGAGCGTAAAAATAAACCTTGAGACGCAAGTTGTTGTTGGATTTTATCTGTTAATTGGATTTGCACCATCCGATGCTTCAATACTTCTTCTAAATCATTCTGTGTTGTTTTAAATTGAATAAATGATACGATGCTTGAGATAAAAAGTAAACATGTTAAGGAAATGAATCCTATATTTAATTTTTTGCGAACGGACATAAACTTCCTACTTTCTTTTATTATATGGAAAAAATTGATGTTCTGAAATTACTATAACTTGATATATTTACATGGTCAATAGTCAAGGAATTTTCAATCGTAGGAAATCTTATTCTCCAATAAGTTTTTATAGAAGGATAATATACCTACTTTTTGATTCTGCTGATAAAATAGGAATTTTAACTTTTTTCGTCAGAATTGATTGACAATAGTATTGGATTGGCATAGAATTAAGGCTAACTTTTTGTTCGGTCAAGGTAGAAGGTCTCGGGAGCGAGGTCAGCCGCAGAACAGATGAGCTGAGTTTAGATGAGAATAGCTGAGAAATTGTTGAATAAGAGTAGTAGCCTAAGTGTGTAATAAAGAGAGTCAGTGGCTGGTGTAAACTGATTTACAGCTTATGTGAATGGACTTATGAGAGTCGCTTATAAAAAAGCGAACGTGATTCCCCACGTTATAGGGGTGCTTTCAAGGTATGGTTTACCATACCCATAAAGCACAAAAGTGAGAGCATATGCTCTAATATGAGGTGGCAACGCGGTCATAATCGTCCTCTGCAATTAGGAATAATCCTTTTTGCAGAGGGCTTTTTTATTTTCATGCAGCATTCGTCTAGACATTAGCTAAAGGAATCTTTGAAAAAGGAGCAAAGTAGCTATGCAAATAACGAGTTCAAGAACAAAAATGAAAACGATCAATGGCGATTCTTTAACACCTATTTTGATTTTTAGGCGTTTACAGGGAAAACATAAATTTTTATTGGAAAGTTCTGCTCAACATGAAGGAGCTGGAAGGTTTTCCTTTATTGGGGCTAATCCACGAAAAACATATACAGGTGTGGGTCAAGAAATCCAAGAGGTTTCCTATAAAACAGGAAAAACATACGTGCATCAAGGGGAGCTTTTTGTTCTTCTTAAACGCCTCATGCCACGTATTTCCAATACGACACAATTTCCATTTTCAGGTGGTGCCGTTGGATATATAGGCTTTGGCGGTACAACGATGTTCGTAGATAAAAAAATAGAACTGCCTGATGCTCATTTTCATGTCTATGAAACGATTATTGTATTCGATCATCAAACAGATGAAGTGACATTGATTCATACAACTATAGATGCAGAAAAGCAAGAACCTGATTTGGAAGATTTGGCTCAACAAATAGTAAACGGGCATATCAGTGACGAAGCATCTTATCGTTATCAACCGCTTGATGCTACAACAAATGAATCATTTGCAACGGTTTTACAGACAATGCAAGCCAACTTACATGATGACATAACAAGGGTGGTTTTGCCGAATCTAAATGTAGCAAATTTTCAAGGCGATACGTTGGCTCTGTATCGACAGCTACGCAAAAAAAAGCCTGCAGCCTATATGTATTATATAGAATTTGAGGATCATGTTGTATTAGGTACTTCTCCTGAAAGTCTAATACGAGTAAAAGGTGAAAGCGTTATTGCGACTCCTACAGAGGGAGCATATCCGCGAGGGGAAACAAAAAATGAAGACCTAGAAAATGAACGCAAATTATATAACCATGAAGGCATTAGACAATCACATGCAGTTCTTGTTAGGGCTATTCAGCAAGAATTACAGTCGGTTTGTTTTCGAGATTCTGTTCAGGTCATGGAGGCTATGCGTATCCAGCGGTCCAAAAAGGCACTGCACATGACGACTAGGGTGGAAGGAAAGCTTTTACCAATGCTTCATGCCCTTGATGTTTTAGCAGCAACTATATCACCACTTTCAGCTCCAAAGCTTCCGCATACAGCTGGTAATTTTGGTGCTCTCGGCTTTATTGGATTTAATGGTCATTTGGATTTTGCCTTAACAGGTCAATCTATTGTAGTTAAGCAGGATACAATGCATTTGCAAGCAACAATAACTGTTACCAAATATACAAATGTGCAAAACGTATTACATCAAGTGCAAGAGGAAGAACAGGCATTTTTACAGTTACTAGTGAACAATGGGGGGTAAAACTAATGGAACGATTACAAAGGAAAGTACTGCAGGGAACACATCTCATGTACGAAGAAATGCTACAGGCAGCGCAATGGTTATTTCAAGATGATACTCCTAAGGAAGAAATAGCAAGCTTTTTAACAGCTTTAGCTGCGAAGGGAGAAACTGCACATGAAGTAGCCGCATTAGCAACTATTATGCGATCTTTTGCTCTTGATATAGCTGTAAAAGAAGGTAGCTATATGGATAATTGCGGTACAGGTGGAGATGGTCTTCATACTTTTAATATCAGTACAGCTTCTGCTTTCGTGTTAGCTGGGGCAGGTGTCAAAATTGCCAAGCATGGGAACCGTAAAATCTCTTCCTCCTCTGGTAGCTCAGATGTGTTAGAGGCACTAGGTATTCATACAGCTATTTCTATCCCACAAACAGCCCATTTGCTAGAGAGAGAGGGAATCGCTTTTATTTATGCACCGAATGTTCATCCGAAATTAAAGAGAATTGGTGAAGTTCGCCGTTCATTAGGAAAACCGACGATCTTTAATCTTGTTGGCCCTTTAACAAATCCGGTCCCATTATCCACACAATTTACAGGCATTAATCGACCGAATTTTGTCATGGAATATGCCTCAGTCTTACAAATGCTTGGACGTGAGCGAGCCATTGTCGTCTCAGGACCACAAGGCTTAGACGAGGCTTCATTAGCAGGTCAAAATACATTGGTTTTAGTAGATAAAGGAGATCTAATTCCCTTTTCCCTAACCGCAGAAGATGTCGGTCTTCAAATGGCCCCTTTAGAGGCCATCCGTGGTGGCAATGCAGATGAAAATGCGGTGATAATGCAAAAAATATTGGCTGGGGAACAGAGTCCTTATTTAGATACAGTTCTATTAAATGCTGGCATCGGCTTATTTGGCTATGGTCTAGTGGAAACCATCAAAGAGGGTGTAGCCATGGCAAAGGAAAGTATCTTTAGCGGGAGAGCACAACAAAAATTAGAGGCGGTTGTAACGTTTAGCATGCAAATTAAAGAAGTGGAGGTTGGATAATGAATATACTCAATAAAATTTTACAGCAAAAAAAGATTGAGGTAGGTGCTTTATTAGAGCAGCCAGATCCTTTAGCAAACTTTACAGAAACGCCACGTCGCTCGCTCATTGAATCATTGCGTCAAGCCCATACATTGCAAGTCATTGCTGAAATGAAGCGTGCTTCGCCTTCGAAAGGATTAATAGCTGGCGGAGCAGACCCAGTTGCTCAAGCACAAGTCTATGAACTAGCAGGAGCAGCAGCTATTTCGGTCTTAACAGACAAGGAATTTTTTAAAGGCTCCTTTGAAGATTTAGCAGCAGTTGCTGGTGCAGTAGATACGCCACTTCTTTGTAAGGATTTTATGATTGATCGAGTGCAAATCCGATTTGCCAAAGCAGCAGGTGCATCCATTATCTTATTAATTGTGGCAGCCTTGACAGATGATGCCTTACGTGATTTATATAGCTATGCAACAGGCTTAGGCCTAGAAGTTTTAGTGGAAGTACACGATTGTAAGGAGCTAGAACGCGCTCTTGCAGTAGATGCAAAGTTAATTGGCGTTAATAATCGAGATTTACGTACCTTTGAAGTAAGCCTAGAGCGTACCAGAGAAATTGCTAATGTGTTTCCATTTAATGAGAATCGAGTATTAATTAGTGAGAGCGGCATATGGTCGAGAGACAATGCGAAGCTAGTAGCCTCGATGGGGGCTAGTGGTGTCCTGGTAGGTGAAACTTTAATGCGGAGTGGAGATGCTGGGCAAGCACTACGGGATTTGCAAGTAAGTAAAGAGGGGGCATCGGTATGACAAAGGTCAAAATTTGTGGTCTACAGGAGCAAGAACATGTCAAAACAGCTATTCATGCTGGTGCAGATGCTATAGGGTTTGTTTTTGCACCGAGTAAACGCCGTGTATCCATTGAACAAGCCCAACTGTTAGCGAAGCATGTACCACAAGGTGTTTTAAAAATAGGTGTCTTTGTGAATCCAACGCCAGCCGAATTAAAGGAAGCAGTAGAGCGGGTGCCCTTAGATTATGTGCAATATCATGGGGAGGAAACGCCAGCATTTATTCAGGAGCAAGGTTATCCCGCCATAAAGGCATTATCGATACGAGAAAAAGAGGATGTTCAAGCGGCTGCCAATTATCAGGTAGATTATTATTTATTTGACGCGCCTGGTACAGAGTTTAAAGGCGGAAGTGGTCACACATTTGATTGGACACTCCTTGAGCAAGTAGGGATTCCCAAAGAAAAATTACTATTAGCGGGTGGTCTCAATGTAGACAATATTGAAGCGGCCATTACAGATGTTGGGCCTTTTATGGTGGATGTTTCGAGTGGTGTGGAAACAGATGGAAGCAAGGATTCTACCAAAATACAAGGTTTTTTACAGGCAGTAAAGAGGGGGAGCAGATGATGGGAATATCAATCGCAAATAGTGTACCGACAAATGAAGGGCGTTTTGGGCAATTTGGCGGTCGGTTTGTGCCAGAAACATTAATGACAGCCTTGCTTGAATTAGAAGCTGCTTATGAGCAAGCATTACTAGACCCTGCATTTACAGAGGAGCTGTCCTATTATTTAGAAGACTATGTTGGCCGCGAAACACCGCTCTATTACGCAGAAAATTTAACGAAGGCGCTAGATGGAGCAAAGATTTATTTAAAGCGTGAAGATTTAAACCATACAGGTGCACATAAAATTAATAATGCGATTGGGCAAGCTCTTCTAGCCAAACGCATGGGTAAAAAGAAAATCGTTGCTGAAACAGGTGCTGGTCAGCATGGTGTGGCAACGGCTACTGCATGTGCATTATTAAATTTAGAATGTGTTGTTTTTATGGGAGCAGAAGATATCAAACGTCAGCAGTTAAATGTCTTTCGTATGGAGTTGCTTGGCACAAAGGTTCAATCGGTGGAAAGTGGTTCTAAAACATTAAAGGATGCTGTGAACGCTGCACTACGTTACTGGGTGACAAATGTTGAAGATACCCACTATATTTTAGGCTCTGCCTTAGGTCCTCATCCATTTCCAAAAATTGTTCGGGACTTTCAGCGTGTTATTGGGTTAGAAACAAGAAAGCAAATCGTGCAAAAAGAGGGGCGTTTACCAGATGCAGTTGTTGCCTGTATTGGAGGTGGCAGTAATGCAATCGGTATGTTTCACCCATTCGTTGATGATGAATCAGTTGCCTTATACGGTATTGAGGCAGCAGGAAGTGGTCTTGAAACTGGGAAACATGCTGCGGCCATCGCAGGTGGACAATTAGGTGTATTACATGGCGCCTACATGTATTTATTACAGGACGAAAACGGCTTTGTCCAAGAAGCACATTCTATTTCAGCTGGGTTAGATTATCCAGGGAAAGGACCAGAGCATTGTTATTTACATGATATTGGTCGAGCGCAATTTGACTCCATCACAGATGCTGAAGCACTGGAGGCACTACAATTATTAAGCCGAACGGAAGGGATACTGCCTGCACTTGAAAGTTCTCATGCCATTGCTTATACGGCTAAACTTGCAAAGACCATGGCAAAAGATCAAATCATTGTTGTGTGCTTATCTGGTCGAGGAGATAAAGATGTTCACACAGTTCGAGCAGCACTAGGAGGGGATGTTAAATGACAACTATACAGCAAGCGATCGAACAGGCAAAAGCTGCAGGTCATAAGGCTTTTATACCTTATATCATGGCAGGTGACGGAGGGCTAGAGACCATTAAGCCGACTATCTTAAAACTGCAGCAATTAGAGGTAACAGCTATTGAAGTAGGGATTCCTTTTACAGATCCTGTCGCTGATGGTCCAACGATCGAACGAGCAGGAGAACGTGCACTCGCAGCTGGTGTGACATTAAGAAGCGTGTTGCAAACACTCGCGTCATTTAGAGATGAAATAACAGTGCCTATCGTAGTCATGACTTATTTCAATCCAGTATTAGCATATGGCTTAAAGCCTTTTGCGCAAGCCTGTATAGCTGGGGGAGTTAAGGGATTAATTGTACCAGATGTTCCATTGGAAGAGAGCGAGTTGTTACGTGAGGCACTAAATCCATATGGCATTGATATGGTACAACTCGTCTCATTAACAAGCCCTCCAGAGCGTATAGCACGTATCGCAGCAGTTAGTCAGGGCTTTGTTTATGCAGTGACCGTGAATGGGATCACAGGAGCAAGATCGCGTTTTGCCAATAATTTAGAACAGCATTTTGCAAGCTTACGTCAAGCAAGTCCAATCCCTGTGCTTGCAGGCTTTGGTATTTCGACACCTGAGCAAGTGAAAAAGATGGGAGCTTTGGGAGATGGTGTAATTGTCGGTAGTGCCATTGTTACAGCATTACACGAAGGAGATTTGGCAACGGTGGAAGCCTTAGTAGCCGCCTCGAAAGGTATGTTAGAAAAGTCTACTCTTTAGAAGAGTAGGCTTTTTAAATGATGAAAGAAATGAGAAAGTGACAGATAGAAATTAAAAAGTGATGGATAAAACTATCAATCTAACGGATAGTGCGCAACCTATAGAAATTCGGTATAATAGCTTTCGTAAGGAAGTGAGAAGATGATTCTATCGAAAAAAAGATGGCAGGTGGAGCGTCCTGACGCAACACTTGTACAAGCATTACAAAATGACTTACAACTTTCTGCGATTGCAGCAAAAATTTTAGCAGCACGAGGCTGCGAAACAACGGCTGAGGCAGAAAGCTTATTGAATATGACTGAGGCAAATATCCATGACCCATTTCTTATGCATGGTATGGCTGAAGCGGTAGCACGAATTGAACAAGCACTAGAAAATGGTGAGAAAATTTTAGTGTATGGTGATTATGATGCCGATGGTGTGACAAGCACAACCGTTATGTTACATGTTTTACTAGATCTTGGAGCAGACGTCTCCTTTAAAATTCCGAATCGTTTTATCCATGGCTATGGTCCGCATGAAGCCCTATTTCGGGAGGCCTATGAAGAGGGTGTACAGTTAATCATTACAGTGGATAATGGTATATCTGGTATTGAGCCTATTCGAGTAGCGAAGGAGCTTGGTATGGATGTCATTGTGACAGATCACCATGAGCCAGGTGAGGAGCTACCACCAGCAGATATTATCCTTCATCCCCGAATACCAGAAGGGCAATATCCATTTGGCGAGCTAGCAGGAGTAGGGGTTGCCTTTAAGCTGGCACATGCTCTTTATGGTGAACTACCAAGCCATCTAATAGAATTTGTGGCGATTGGCACTGTTGCAGATTTGGTTCCGTTGGTGGACGAAAATCGCTATCTCGTGAAGCGGGGCATACAAGAAATGCGTCGTTCTCTTAGCCCATGGGTACAAGCGTTGTGTGACATAGCCAGTACAGAGCAGACGAAAATTACAGAAGAAACGATTGGCTTTTATTTTGGTCCACGATTGAATGCTGTTGGTCGACTAGGTGAAGCAGCTCCTGGTGTCGAATTATTAATGGCGGAGGATAATGCTAAAGCAACTGCATTGGCAAAAAAACTAAATGCCTGCAATACCGAGCGCAAAGATATTGTGAAAAGTATTACAGATGAAGCCATCGCACTGATTGAAGCAGATGAAAAAATCGGCAATTCCTTAGTTCTTGTTGTTGCTGGCGAGGGCTGGAACGCAGGTGTTGTAGGAATTGTAGCATCACGTCTCGTTGAACTGTATTACCGTCCAACGATTGTGCTGTCACTTGATCCCGAAAAGGGCATAGCAAAAGGATCTGCTCGAAGTATTGAAGGTTTTCATCTATATAATGAACTAGCTAAAAATCGAGATATTTTACCGCATTTTGGTGGACATCCTATGGCTGCAGGTATGACCTTATCATTAGAGCATGTGGATGAACTACGTACTCGCCTAGATGCTCAAGCAAGAGCCTGTTTAACAGAGGACCAATTAACACCTGTAGTGCATATTGATATACCGCTCAGCATAGACGAAATTTCAGCGGATGCTATTGAGGAAATTTCAACACTAGGACCATTTGGCACAGATTTTCCTAAGCCTGTGTATGTGCTGGAGGATGTAGAAATCGCCTCCATGCGTAAAATTGGAGCGGGCGAGAATCATATTAAAATGGAAATAACAAACGGCTATGACAAATTGGATAGTGTTGGTTTTAACAAAGGGCATTTACATGATGAATTAACGTATGGCATCAAAGTTTCCTTTATAGGCGATTTGCAAATTAACGAATGGCAGGGACGTAAAAAAGCCCAATTTATGATCGAGGATGTCCAAACTACAGAATGGCAGTTATTTGATATTCGTGGTATCCGTCAAACAGCTCGATGGCTGAATACGGTACCGAAGGACGTGGCTCGGTTTATCGCCTTTCGTCCAGAAACGATGACCTATTATCAATCATTAATCGGTGCACCTATTACACTGGTTGACCCAGTCCTTTCAAATATTGAACAAAGTGATTACATCGTGCTCTTAGACTTGCCACACAATGTTCAAAAGCTAGAGGCCGTTTTACAGAAGACAGCACCGTCACGTATTTATGCTCATTTTTATATGCCTGACTCGCAATACTTCAGCGGTCTACCTACTCGTGAGCAATTTGCTTGGTATTATAAGTTCTTGAAAAATCGACCAGCCTTTCCGCTTGATATGCATATCGCAGATTTAGCGAAGCATACGGGGTGGCCATTAGATACATTAAAATTTATGACACAGGTGTTTTTTGAGCTTGATTTTGTTAAAATGGAGGGTGGACTGACGACTGTCAACGTGAATGCTCCAAAACAAGCACTAACAGAGGCACCGTCTTACAAACAACGTTCAGAACAGATTGAAATGGAGCAAAAGCTTGTTTATGCTCCTTATATAGAATTAAAACAATGGTTTGATGAACGATTAACATAAACGGACGTATAACGTTTCGTAGGAGGAGCAAGAACATGGATTTAAAGCAATACGTTACAACGGTTGAAAACTGGCCAAAAGAAGGCATTACTTTCAGAGATATTACGACAATTATGGATAATGGGCCTGCCTACAAATATGCAACAGATCAAATTGTAGAATATGCTAAAGAAGTAGGTGCAGAAATTGTAGTTGGACCTGAAGCTCGTGGGTTTATTATCGGTTGCCCAGTAGCTTATGCGCTTGAAATTGGATTTGCACCTGTTCGTAAACCAGGTAAATTACCGCGAGAGGTTATTAGTGCCGACTATGGTTTAGAGTATGGAAAAGATACATTAACAATGCATCACGATGCGATTAAGCCTGGTCAAAAGGTGTTAATCTGTGATGATTTACTAGCAACTGGGGGAACAGTTGAAGCAACAGTGCGTTTAGTAGAACAATTAGGTGGTCAGGTAGTAGGCTGCGCATTCCTAATCGAACTTCAAGAATTAAATGGTCGCGAAAAGCTTGGCGATTTAAATATTAAAACACTTATTCAATATTAAGAGCATTGCAAAAAGCGCCCTACACTGTAGGCGCTTTTTTTATACTTCGTCATAGGCTTGAATAATTTTTTGCATTGTTCGCAATGTATCGTAGAAATCTGCGTATTTTTCGGTTCCAATATCCTCGATAATTCTATCTTGAATGCCTTGCCAAATAGGCGCGGCTTCATGCAACTTTTCTAATCCTTTTTCAGTGAGCGTAATTTTTTTTGTGCGAGCATCATTTGTATCTCGTTTTAATTCAACATAGCCATGTTGCTTTAATAGATTAATATTACGTGTTACAGTGGTTTGATCGAGTTGCAAAATTTCACCTAAACGGCTGATTGAGACAGCTTGTTGAAGGTCGATATGAGCAAGCATCGAATATTGTGTAACCTTTAAACCAGTAGGCTGTAGCAGCTTATCATATAATTGCGTGACAACCCTTGTTTTTTTTCTAAGGTTTGCACAAACACAAATTTGTGTATAATCAATATCTTTAAGTTGTTTCTTCATCGACAGTACTCCTTTAAGGGGATTCTACTAACTATAAGTATACACCCAATAACTAGAAATTCCTTCTTGACAGCTTTATGAACGATTACTATGATTATACATGTATATACATATAAATAAAATAAGCAGACTTAAACATGTATATACATGTTTTGTAGTCTATCAAAGAAAAGAAGGTGTTGAGGTGAAGCGTGTTCATTATAGTTGGTTTATTTTAATCGTCACATTTTTCTCGATAATTGTCGCAGGGATTACGATGTCATCATCTGGCGTGTTTATCGAACCTCTTGAAAAAGAATTTCACTGGGATCGTTCAACCATTGCATTAGCTTTTGCTGTAAGTTTGTTTTTATATGGCATATCTGGACCATTTATGGCTGCGTTGCTTGAAGTTATAGGCTTAAAGAAAATGATGCTAGGTGCCATGGCAACTTTAGTATTAGGAATGACTTTAACATTTTTGATGAGTGAATCCTGGCAGCTAATCATTATTTGGGGGGGCATTATTGGTCTTGGGGCAAGTCTTTTTTTAACTGTCCTTAGCCCATATGTGGCGAATCATTGGTTTGTAAAACGTAGAGGGTTAGCGGTTGGTATTTTAACGGCAAGTACAGCCACGGGCCAGTTAATTTTATTACCAGTTCTAGCTATCATTATTGAACACTATTCTTGGCGATGGGCCATCACATTAATGCTACTCCTTAGTATCATAATGCTTTTCATGATTGCACTTTTTATAAAAAATAGACCTCAGGATATAGGATTAACTCCTTATGGACAAGAGGAGGCTATAGAGGAACAACCAATACAGCAAAAGAAGAATCCAATAGCTATGGCTTTTAAAGGTTTATTTGAGGCGATTAAGGTTAAAGCATTTTGGCTCTTAGCAGGTAGCTTTTTTATTTGTGGGCTATCGACAAGCGGATTAATTGGGTACTCATTTTGTTTCTTATTGTATTAGCTTTGGCGTTCCTTTAGTCACTGCCGCATCATTCCTTTCTTTTATGGGCATTTTTAATTTATTAGGTACAACTGCGTCTGGCTGGTTATCTGATCGCTTCGATAATCGGTGGTTATTGTTTTGGTATTACCTGTTAAGAGGCGCATCTCTATTATTGCTTCCTTACGCACTCGCACAAGGATCATATGTTTTATTAACGATTTTCACGATCTTTTACGGACTAGATTGGATTGCTACAGTGCCACCAACCATCAGTATGACACGACAAATTTTTGGTATGCAAAAAAGCAGTATTATCTACGGCTGGATATTTGCTTCACATCAAGCAGGAGCGGCGGTTGCTGCGTATGGTGGAGGGTTAATTTATAAATTTTTTAACGCTTATACATGGGCTTTTTTCCTTGCAGGAATGTTTTGTGCAATGGCCAGCTTATTCGTTATCATTGTTAAAAAACAAACACCTCAGCCAGCATAAACAAATATAAGTTGAACCTCGGTAAGATGAGGTTCAACTTTTTTAATAAAGAATCTTTTGACATAGCACAAACAAAAGTTTATAATATAAACAAATATAATAAAAGGTGATGCTATGAATGAAAGAGAACAGGCGGTGCTTGCTTTAATTCGCCAGAATCCGTTTATGTCTCAGCAAGAAATGGCAGATGCAATGAATCTGTCGCGTCCTGTGCTTGCTAATTTAGTGTCTAGTTTAACGAAGCAAGGAAAAATTGTAGGTCGTGCTTATATATTACCCGAAGAAAATGAAATTATTTGCATCGGTGGAGCTAATTTAGACCGCAAATTCCATGTCAAGGGCAATGTTCAATTTGGAACATCTAACCCAGCCAGTTCTTCCTTTAGTGTAGGTGGTGTTGGTCGAAATATTGCTGAAAACTTAGGCAGATTAAACCACCAAGTGACGTTACTGACAACGGCAGGTAAGGATGCTGATTGGCAAGTGATCCAAGAGGCTTCGGAATCCTTTATGAATCTACGTTATGTAGAGCAGCTTGCAGAGGCTACTACAGGCTCTTATACTGCCATCATGGATGAACAAGGTGAGCTAGCACTAGCTGTAGCAAATATGGAGGTTTACGACCTTCTGTTACCTACCTTGTTGAAAAAACATGAAACAATGCTTGTAAACGCGGGCTGTTTTATTTTGGATTTAAACTGCCCAAAAGAAACAGTAGCGTATATCCAGCAAGTAGCCATTGCTCGTGATATTCCACTTGTCATTGTGCCAGTATCTTCGCCCAAAATGAATCGACTACCTGAAACATTACAAGGCGTAACTTGGTTTATTTGTAACACAGATGAAGCGGAAACGATTGTTGGACATAAAATTGAAAACGCTACCCATTATGAAAAAGCTTTACAACAGCTCCTACAATTAGGTGCGGAGCATGTCATTATCACGGCTGGCAGCAAGGGCGTTTATGCAGCGTCTACAACGATTGCCCCTCGTCATTTTGCCGCTAAAGTAATTGACAAAATTGAAGATGTCACAGGAGCAGGAGATGCCTTTGTCAGCGCTGTCATACACAGTTGGCTGACTGGACAATCTTTTGAGACATGTATTGATGCTGGATTAACCAATGCAAAAAATACATTGGCATCTCCTTATACAGTAAGACCTGAATTATCAGTAGATTTGTTGAAAAATGAAATGGAGGAATAACAACATGAAAGATTTCATCGTATTATCAGAAGAAGTAAAAGCAGGACAAGCAAAAGGTCTACCAATCGTTGCATTAGAATCAACAATTATTTCACACGGTATGCCATACCCACAAAACGTGCAAACTGCGCGTGAAGTTGAGCAAATTATTCGCGATAATGGTGCAGTCCCAGCAACAATTGCATTAATTGATGGAAAAATTAAAATTGGTCTATCAGATGAAGAGCTTGAAATGTTCGGTAATGCTCAAGGTGTTGCAAAAGCTTCACGTCGTGACTTAGGCTACTTACTAGCAACGAAAAAATTAGGTGCTACAACAGTTGCAGCGACAATGATCTGTGCAGAGCTTGCCGGTATTGAAATCTTTGTTACAGGTGGTATTGGTGGTGTACACCGTGGTGCGGAAACAACAATGGATGTCTCTGCTGATTTAGAAGAATTAGCACAAACAAATGTTGCCGTTATCTGTGCGGGTGCAAAATCTATTTTAGACATCGGTCTTACATTAGAATATCTTGAAACAAAAGGTGTGCCAGTGGTTGGTTATGGTACGAATGAATTGCCAGCATTCTACACACGTCAAAGTGGATTTGATGTAAACTTCCAATTAGATACGCCAGAAGAAATTGCAGCAATGCTATCTGCGAAATGGAAATTAGGCTTAAAAGGTGGCGCTGTCATCGCAAATCCAATTCCTGAGGCGGAAGCATTAGAGCATGCATTTATTACAAACATTATTGAAAAAGCTTTAGTTGAAGCAGAAGAGAATGGCATTCAAGGTAAAAACGTTACACCATTCTTACTTGGCAAAGTTAAAGAATTAACAGAAGGTAAAAGTCTTGATGCCAACATTGCATTAGTGAAAAACAATGCAGTAGTCGGCGCGAAAATTGCTGTAGCTTACAATCAATTACATTAATCAATTTGTCGAAACAAGGACTCTTTGTGACGTGAAGTCGCAGAGGGTCTTTTTTATTAAAAAGAAGAATATTTTTTCCATTTTTCGAACTGTTCACGAGATTAACTAAACTAAATGATACAGTCTCTTTACAATAGACCACTATATTTTATACAATAAAGTTTATATCTAATCTGAAAAATTTGACGAGCAAGGTGGACATGTTATGGCGAAAGAGCAAATTTTGACTCCTGAGGACGTTTTTGAGTTAGTCAAATCCTACATGAATGATGAAAATGTCGCATTCGTGAAAAAAGCATATGAATTAGCAAGGGATGCCCATATTGAGCAATTCCGTAGCTCAGGTGAACCGTATATTATTCACCCAGTACAAGTAGCAGGTATTCTAGCTGAATTACAAATGGACCCAGAAACTGTAGCGGCAGGTTTTTTACATGATGTTGTCGAAGATACGGATTTTACACGGGATGATTTGGTACGTGAATTTGGCGAAGAGGTAGCCGTGCTTGTTGATGGTGTTACCAAGCTAGGGAAAATTAAATATTTATCAAAAGAGGCGCAGCAGGCAGAAAATCATCGGAAAATGTTTGTGGCTATGGCGCAAGATATTCGTGTCATCCTCATTAAGCTAGCAGACCGTCTTCATAATATGCGTACGTTAAAGCATTTACCTGCTGAAAAGCAACGACGCATTTCAAAAGAGACGCTCGAGATTTTTGCACCACTTGCTCATCGTCTTGGAATTTCGACTGTAAAATGGGAGCTTGAAGATACAGCACTGCGCTATTTAAACCCACAACAATATTATCGTATTGTCAGTCTAATGAAGAAAAAACGTGATGAACGTGAAGCTTATTTAGAAAATGTGATGGCTGAGATGAAATCACAACTGAATGAGGTTGAAATTGACGCAGATGTCTATGGTCGACCAAAACATATTTACAGTATCTATCGAAAAATGGTGTTACAAAAGAAACAGTTTAATGAAATTTATGATTTATTAGCCATTCGTGTTCTTGTCGATAGTATTAAAGATTGCTATGCCGTATTAGGGATTGTGCATACACTTTGGAAACCAATGCCAGGACGCTTTAAAGACTATATTGCTATGCCAAAACAAAACCTGTACCAGTCTCTACACACGACTGTTATTGGACCTTATGGTGATCCGTTGGAGGTACAGATTCGTACAAAGGAAATGCACAAAATTGCAGAGTACGGGATTGCGGCGCACTGGGCATATAAAGAAGGCAAAAACGTTGATCATCAAAAGCAAAATGTCGACCAAAAATTAACGTGGTTCCGTGAAATTTTAGAGTTCCAAAATGAATCTTCCAACGCAGAAGAATTTATGGAATCCTTAAAATTTGATTTATTTTCTGATATGGTTTATGTCTTTACACCTGAAGGCGATGTCATTGAATTGCCAGCAGGTTCTGTTCCTATTGATTTTGCCTACCGTGTTCATTCCGAAGTGGGAAATCGTACGATTGGAGCGAAAATCAATGGGAAGATGGTACCGCTTGATACACCATTAAAAACGGGCGATATCATTGAAATTTTAACTTCTAAACAATCCTTTGGTCCGAGTCGCGATTGGCTAAAAATAGCTCAATCCTCGCAGGCGAAGAATAAGATAAAGCAATTCTTTAAACGACACCTGCGTGAAGAAAATATTGTCAAGGGTAAAGAAATGATTGAAAAAGAAATCCGTGCTCAGGATTTCGATTTAAAGGAAACGATGTCCTCTGAAAACCTAAAACGGGTATGCGACAAATTTAACTATACGAATGAAGAAGATCTGTATGCCGCGGTTGGTGTGAATGGTATTACTGCGCAACAGGTCGTAAATCGTTTAGCTGAAAAACGTCGCAAAGAACGTGAGCAGGAAGAAGCACTAGAGAAAATTGAACAAAAAATGAAAAATCCAATTCCACAAAAACGTACGGAATCGGGTGTTATTGTAAAGGGTATTGATAATATGCTCATTCGACTTTCTCGCTGCTGTACGCCTGTTCCTGGGGATGATATTGTAGGTTTTATTACGAAGGGTAGAGGTGTTTCTGTCCATCGTGAGGACTGTCCAAATATTCAAATTGAGGATGAGCAGGAGCGCTTAATTGAAGTGGAATGGGAGCATGGTGTCATTCCTGAGAAAAAGGAATACCCTGTTGATATTGAAGTGTCAGCCTTTGATAGACCTGGCATTTTAAATGAAATCATGCAAATTGTTAGTGAAACGAAAACGAATATTTTAGCAGTAAGTGGTCGTGCTGACCGTGATAAAATGGCAACAATTCATTTAACAATTTCTATTTCAAATATTTCACATTTGCATAAAGTAGTTGAGCGAATTAAACAAACACCTGATATTTATTCGGTGCAACGTGTCATTAACTAATGGATAGGCAATATAGAATTGGGGTTTAGTACATGAAAGTAGTATTACAGCGCAGTAAAGCTGCCTCTGTAACAGTGGACGGAACTGTTACAGGAGCAATTGATCATGGCTATGTTCTTTTAGTGGGAATCACACATGAAGACACACAAGAGGATGTTGCCTATTTAGCAAAAAAAGTAGCCAATTTACGTCTCTGGGAAGATGAAGATGGAAAAATGAATCATTCGATCTTAGAGCATGGGGGCGCTATTTTATCCGTCTCACAATTTACATTGTATGGGGATGCAAAAAAAGGGAATCGTCCAAGTTTTATCAATGCAGCTAGACCAGAAGCAGCTGAGCCACTGTGGGAGGCTTTTAATCAAGCTTTACGCGAGTATGGCTTACATGTGGAAACAGGTATTTTTGGTGCCATGATGGATGTAGCACTAATTAATGATGGTCCAGTCACAATTCTTCTAGAGTCAAAATAATGGAACATTTCCTATAATTCCTTCATATACTAAAGAGTATGGTTAGTTTTATAGGAAGGAGTGTCTTAAACATGACGCAGACGAGAAGTATAACAAATCCATATTTATACGAAACTCTTAACATGATGATTGGTCAGGCAGTAGTTGTGCAAACAGAAAAAAATATTCAACAAGGTATTTTATTATCCATACTACCTGACCATATGGTTCTTGAGATAAATCGTACGCCTTTCTTCATTCGGATGGAGGAAATTGTATGGGTTACATTGGAAACTACAAAAAAATGAGAAAGTATGAACCTTCAAATCATAATAAATGATAGAAGGTTCTTTTTTATTAAGTGCAATAAAAAATACCTGAATAGCAAATTTATTTCGAGGAGATAAAAACTATTAAAACAGTTGCTACTTTTTGAATATTATTTTTTTAAAAAAATATAAACGATATGTAAGAAAGTCCATTTGATTCCTTATGGATAGTTAACCTCGATTTTCAATTCTACTTACTAACTTTGATGTCTTTCATCTTAGATTATCCCACTAATAATGGGGGAGCTATATGAAGTTCATGAATAAAAAGCATCTAAGGACAATCCATACAACTTTATCATTTAACACCGCCGCATATTGCTCATGCCTTAATAAGAAACTATAAGATGAAATTATTATTTTGGAAAACAAAAAATAACGTTGGAAATGCCCATTATTATTTGAGTATGTGTCCGTGTTTATAGGAGAAGAATAAGAGGTTTAATAAAGAAAGGCAGCGTGTACTTTCTGAAATAATAGAAAATTAATACTTTACAATAAATTTAAACTCATGTATATTTATTTTCAATTAGCGACAAATAGCGACAATGTACTGCTAATGTCTAAATCAGAAAAAGGAGCGTGATTTAATGGAAAATGAACAGGGGGTAAAGAAGAAAAGCTGGTTGAAAGTACCTCATACATATACGATTATTTTTGCTATTATTTTTTTAGCAGGTATTGCAAGCTATATCATACCAGCGGGTGAGTTTGAACGTGTAGAGGATGAAGAAGGGCGAATGCTCGTTGTAGATGGAAGCTATCATCATATTGAGAGTGAACCAGTTTCCTTTTTTGAAATGTTCACAGCGGTTCCAATGGGCCTCGAAAAAGGGGCTCAAATTATTTTCTACATTTTTTTAGTCAGTGGTGTATTTGGTATTATTCGTTCTACAGGTGCTATTGAGGCTGGTGTTTATAAAGGAGTAAAAGCTTTAGAGGGCAGAGAGAAATTACTGATTCCTTTATCGATGATTTTATTCTCTGTTGGTGGTTTTACAATGGGGATGGCGGAAGAAACTATTATTTTCGTACCAATTGGTGTGGCCATTGCACGTGCGATGGGCTTTGATGCTGTAACAGGAACAGCCATGATTACACTTGGTGCCGCCAGTGGATTTTTTGGAGGAATGCTTAATCCCTTTACGGTAGGTGTTGCGCAATCATTAGCTGATGTGCCATTATTCTCAGGTATTGGCTTCCGTGCTGTTGTCTATGTTTTTGTATTAGGTTTTGCTATTTTCTATGTCTCTCGCTATGCTTTTAAGGTGAAAAAGAACCCACAGGCAAGTGTTATTTACGATATTGAGCAAAAAGCTAAATCCAATGTTTCTGCGATTGACATTCCTGCATTAACGGGAAAGCATAAATTTGTATTTATTGTCATGGCTTGTGGAATAGGCTTTAATATTTATGGTGTCTTTAATTGGGGCTGGTTCTTAACGCAGCTAACTGCATCCTTTTTAATTATGGGGTTAGTTGCAGGATTAATTGGTGGTTTAAAACCTGCTACTATTTTTGATTCCTTTATTGAGGGAGCCAAGGCTGTAACATTTGGTGCTTTAATTGTAGGTTTTGCCCGTGCTATTACGGTTGTTTTAGAGCAGGGGAAAATTATTGATACAATCGTTTATGCAGCATCAGAAACAATTGGACATTTGCCACATGCTATCAGTGCAATCGGCATGTTAGTTATCCAAGCTCTTTTGAATTTATTTATTTCATCTGGTAGTGGACAGGCAGCTGCCACAATGCCGATTATGATTCCAATCACTGATTTATTAGGATTAGAGCGACAAGTGGCTGTTTTAGCCTTCCAATATGGGGATTCCTTAACGAACTCTATTATTCCTACTTCCTCTGCATTAATGGCGTATTTAGCTGTTGCAGGTATCCCATATGAAAAGTGGATTAAGTTTATCTGGAAGATGATTCTTGGGTGGGCATTGATCGCCTGTCTGGCGCTAATTGCTGCGGTAGCATTAGGAATATCTTAAATATGAAAAAAGCTGTGGATGTTATCATCCGCAGCTTTTTTGCTTAGTCATCTTGTTCATTAAAGTAGTTGAGAATTCCCTGATAAATACCAAGAGTCGCTTGTTCACGGAATTTAGCTGTTGTAATGACGCGCTCCTCACTGGAATTACTTAAAAAGCCTAACTCAATAAGGACAGCCTTTTGACGATTCTCTCGTAATACTAAATAATTCCCTTGTTGTGTACCACGGTCTCTTAAATCTAGTTTACTGGAAAGACCATCATG
This sequence comes from Lysinibacillus sp. K60, assembly GCF_019731275.1. Lineage (NCBI taxonomy): Bacteria > Bacillati > Bacillota > Bacilli > Caryophanales > Bacillaceae > Lysinibacillus > Lysinibacillus sp. K60. The sequence goes on from NZ_JAASJR010000002.1 coordinate 104,037, forward strand.
AATTGCTTCAGCAAGCCCTTTTTGATTGCTATTCATATAGTAAGATGTGAAGCCGTTAATGGAGCTATCATCTGTCGCATCGTAATGAAGGCTAATAAAGGCATCTGCCTCATATTGATGGGCAATCGATACACGCTTACGCAATGCCACATATTCATCCGATTCTCTCGTCATGACAACGTTTGCGCCAGCAGCACTTAACTTGGAAGCAAGCAGAGTGGCCGTTTTTAAAGTAATGCCCTTTTCCTCTGTACCTCGTTGACCAGTTGTGCCATGGTCATTTCCACCGTGACCAGCATCAACAACAATCTTTAATCCAGTTAAAGTACCTTTTTTACGAGGCTCTTCCTTTTCTTTCTGTGGACTTGTCGCTTTATTGGAACTTGTTGTGACTACCCAGTTCGCGACAAAAGCTGTTTTTTCGTCGTCTAGTTGTATTTCATAAAAATCATTTTTAACGCCTACAATTGGGTAATTTACACCAGCATCTACACGTTCAACTACTTCTGCAGCTGTTGAGGCATCCGTTCTTAGGTTTGTCCCATTATAGATAATCGTAACAGACTCTAACTCTTTGGAAGTTGATGTTTTTGAGGTACTTTTTACTTTATTAGAGAATGTACCGTAAAAACTATAGACCCAACCTACTTTTTTATCATTGTACTGAATTTGTACCCAATTATGCTCATGTGCGAGTACTTTAAAGGCTTGTCCTTTTGTTACTGTGCCGATTTTTTTAGCGTTCAAATCTGGCTTCTTACGAACATTAAGGGTGTCCACTAAAATGGTGAAGGTTGTATCTTTGTTAGCGAGTGCCGTGGTTGTAGTAGTTACTTCTACAGCATTTTCTTTGGGTTCCGTTTCTTTTTTAGGGTTATCGTTGATCGTGACATAATCCTTCGACACCCATCCTGTTAGTCCATTCCAATCGATTTTTGCCCATTCTCCATTTTCTTCAACGAGGTTTGCTTGGTTACCAGTAGAAAGTTGACCAAGAACTGCTGAAGAGATATCTGGTTCTGTTCGAATATTTAAACGGTCCACTTGTGAAATGACGGTTTTGTCGATCGCTTGTTTAGCATTCGTAGGTGCTGTCAGCCAAGAGGCAACCCATCCCTCGTAATTACCTGCTTTGACTTGATACCAATCACCTTCTCGACCGATTGAGGTTAAAGGGTCACCTTCTTCTAAAGTCGTAATAATGGGATAAGACAATCCAGGACCTTCTCGCAAATGAAGAATCGTTCCAGCGACTTTTAGATCACTGGTGTCAGCGGACGCTCTTTGAACAAAGTTCTTATTTGGTATCGCCATCGTTACCATTAGTACAAAGATGATTATACTATGTAAAATTTTTGTCCTCATCAGATTCCTCCTATTCCTTGTGCTATTTTACCATGCTTTTATCATAAAATTCGTGGTAAAATGGTAACAGAATTAGTTATTTTCAACATAGACTGATGAAAAATACAAAAATAGTTGACATTGCTTTGGCTAGTGACTAACATAAAGGGTAATCGAAAAATGATTAATCGCTTATGACCAAGCAAGTAGCGTATACCACTATTGGAAAAGAGAGGGAAAGACTTAGGCTGCAATCTTTCCTACAAAAATGTATCACGTGAATAACACTTGAGAGGCTTTTTTCTGAAAAGCAGTGCCTAGTAGGAAAAAACGGAATCGGCCGTTATCCGATTAAGAGGAGGACACATGTAATTATTTGTGTCAACTAGGGTGGAACCGCGGAAGCTTATACAGCTCTCGTCCCTTGCTATTGCAAGGGATGAGGGCTTTTTTGTTGTTCAAAACAGTAATGAGTTTTTTAGAGGGATTGTTGTTTTTGCTCATAAAAGAGGGGAAGGCGCTCCAATTAGTATGAAAAGCGCTCGTCAAAGGCTATAACCCACTCCAACAGGACAAAAATTTGCTCAACCAAAGCATGCATTCGCTCAAAGTGGGACTACAGCTGCTCTATCATAAGCAATCAATATAGGAGGGAATTACATGAGTTTTAAAGTGCCAAGAGGGACACAAGATATTTTGCCAGGTCAATCTGAAAAATGGCAAAAAGTTGAAGCGATTATTCGTGATATTTGTCGTGTTTATCGCTATAACGAAATTCGTACACCAATTTTCGAGCAAACGGATCTATTTGCACGTGGTGTTGGGGAAACAACTGATGTAGTACAAAAGGAAATGTATACATTTGAAGATCGTGGAGGGCGTTCATTAACACTACGTCCAGAGAATACGGCTGGTGTCGTACGTGCCTATGTGGAGCATAAAATGTTTGGTGCTCCTGATCAGCCAGTTAAGCTTTCTTACTTAGGACCAATGTTCCGCTATGAGCGTCAACAGGCTGGTCGTTATCGTCAATTTGTACAATTTGGAGTAGAAGCAATTGGTTCAGCAGATCCTGCGATTGATGCAGAAGTTATTGCTCTTGCTATGGACGTCTACGAATCAGCGGGCTTAAAGGATTTAAAATTAGTGATTAATTCACTTGGCGACAAAGAAACACGTGATACACATCGCACTGCTTTATTACAGCATTTTGAGCCACATATTCATGAATTTTGCTCAGACTGTCAAAATCGTTTACAAAAGAATCCATTGCGAATTTTAGATTGTAAGGTAGATCGTGAACATCCATTAATGCAAACGGCTCCAGCGTTAACTGATTTCTTAACAGAAGAATCGGCTGCTTATTTCGCTCAGGTGAAATCGTACTTAGATACATTGGGTATTTCATATGAGGTCGATCCAAATCTTGTTCGAGGACTTGATTATTATAATCACACAACTTTTGAAATCATGTCCACAGCATCAGGCTTTGGGGCTATTACAACATTATGTGGTGGTGGCCGCTACAATGGACTAGTACAAGAAATTGGCGGTCCAGATGTACCAGGTATAGGTTTTGCATTAAGTATTGAGCGTTTGTTGCTGGCACTTGAAGCGGAGGGTGTTGAATTAGACACAGCTTCAGGGCTAGATGTTTACATTATTGCAATGGGCGATGAAGCGAAGCAAAAGGCTGTTGAGCTGACAAGCACTTTCCGAGCGAAGGGACTTGCGACAGAGATGGATTATTTAGACCGTAAAATGAAAGCTCAAATGAAATCTGCGGATCGATTAGGTGCAAAATATACGCTTGTTCTTGGTGAAACGGAACTTGAAGAGCAAGCAGCGGCTGTAAAACATATGGAATCTGGGGAGCAGCACAAAGTGGCGTTCTCAGAGCTGGTGAACTATTTAACACAAAAAGCTTAAAAACAGATAGAGGGCATTCCTAGTGAAATGCTACATAAATTGAAGATATTTTGGAGGAATTTAACAATGGCTACAAGAACACATGCTAGTAACGAGCTTTCAGAAGCGTTACAAGGCGAAAAAGTTGTATTAAAAGGTTGGGTACAGCGTCGTCGAGACCTTGGTGGTTTAATTTTTATTGATTTGCGTGACCGTACAGGTATTACGCAAGTTGTGTTTAGTCCAGATGTTGCAGAAGCACACGCATTAGCGGATAAAGTGCGTAGTGAGTATGTGATCGAAGTGGAAGGCACAGTCATCCTTCGTACAGAGGATCAAATCAACCCGAATGTACCAAACGGTAAAATTGAAGTGGAAGCAACAAAATTAGTCGTGATTAATACGGCAAAAACAACGCCATTCCAAATCGAAGATCGTACAGATGTATCAGAAGATTTACGTTTAAAATATCGTTATCTAGACTTACGTCGTCCTGTAATGTTCGATACTTTCAAAATGCGTTCTGATGTGACACGTACAATTCGTAACTTCCTACAAAATGAAGGATTCTTAGAAGTTGAAACGCCAATTTTAACAAAATCTACGCCAGAGGGCGCTCGAGACTATTTAGTCCCTTCACGTGTACATGAAGGTGAATTTTATGCATTACCACAATCACCTCAATTATTTAAGCAATTATTAATGGTTGCTGGTTTTGAAAAGTACTTCCAAATTGCGCGTTGCTTCCGTGACGAAGATTTACGTGCTGACCGTCAACCAGAGTTTACACAGGTGGACATTGAAACGAGCTTCTTAACACAAGAAGAAGTATTAGAAATGAACGAGCGCTTAATTCAAGAGGTTATGAAAGAAGTAAAAGGCATCGACATTCCTGCACCTTTCCAGCGCATGAAATACCAAGAAGCAATGGATCGTTATGGTTCAGATAAGCCAGATGTACGTTTTGGATTAGAGCTAGTGGCGTTAAATGATATTTTTGAAGGCTGTAATTTCAAAGTATTTGCTGATACGGTTGCACAAGGAAAACAAGTGAAAAGTATCAATATTAAAGGTGCAGCTGACAAATATTCTCGTAAAGACATGGACGAGTTAACAAAATTCGTTGGGATATACGGAGCAAAAGGTCTTGCCTGGTTAAAGGTAACAGAAGAAGGCTTAAATGGACCAATTGCGAAATTCTTTGATGAGGCATTAGCAGCAGCCTTAATCGAGCGTATGGGAGCAGAAGTTGGCGATATTCTAGTATTTGTAGCAGATAAAGCCGCTGTTGTAGCAGCTTCTTTAGGCGCTCTTCGTACAAAATTAGGACAAGATTTAAATCTGATCGATGAATCACAATTTGCTTTCCTTTGGATTACTGATTGGCCATTATTCGAATACTCTGAGGAAGATGGACGCTACTATGCAGCACACCATCCATTCACACGCCCGTTTGATGAAGATATAGCGTTAATGGACACAGACCCTGCAGCAGTACGTGCACAAGCATATGATATCGTTTTAAACGGCTATGAACTTGGTGGTGGTTCATTACGTATTTACGAACGTGACCTACAAGAGAAAATGTTTGAATTACTTGGCTTCTCAGAGGAAGAAGCACAAGCACAATTTGGCTTCCTATTAGAAGCATTTGAATACGGCGTACCACCACATGCAGGTCTTGCCTTTGGTCTTGATCGCTTCGTTATGCTATTAGCAGGTCGTACTAATTTACGTGATACAATCGCATTCCCTAAAACAGCTAGTGCAAGCTGCTTGATGACAGAAGCACCAAGCGAAGTATCTCCTGAGCAACTAAGTGAACTAAGCCTGGCTATCAAAGCATTTAGAAAATAATGTATAATTCAAAATACCTGGATTACCTAGCAAATACTGTTGGGAATCTAGGTATTTTTTGCGTTTTCTTAAGAAATTATAGATTATTAGAGAAAATCGTTTGAATTATCAGAAAAGTGGTGTTATGATAACTGTAATACGAATCCTGATGTGTTTGTCTAACTGCTAACTCTACTTCACAGTTTTGACCGAACATTATAGAATCGGGAGCCTTCATTTTGTAGTCGCAAACATGCCCCTAACAAAGCGGGACGTTTAAAGTTGCAAAGCGGGCACCCACCTGCAAATTGCGGGTTCAAAACGAATGTTTCTTGGCATTACGGCACAATTGGGATTCGTCCTATACATAGGATTGAGAGGAGCTTATCAATAGCTCCTTTTTTTTACATCAACAGGTACATGGTAGCCAAGAACTCGTAGAGTGTTTGGAGCGAATGTTTAGAAAATAGGAAAGATTACTTTTTATTTCTGATGAAGCAGCATATAATTGGTATAGACAACTATACCTTTTTGAGAAGCTATATCCGCATTCTTCCTTTAGGCAGATAATACGAGTCACTTATGGAAATGATTTTTAAAGCGTTTTAATTGTAGCTGATACTAAACACAGTAAAGGAGAAGCCTACTTAAAAGAAGGCAATTTATATCAAAATTACGAGAAGGTGATTAGTCATTTGACAATATAATGGTACAACGATTGAGCTCAGATGCTACAATGATAGTGAGAAAGGCACCACTTCAAGCGACTGTGTCAATATGTCCTTTTCACACTGTCGTTAGTGGATATCATTTAGCTTTGTTTAATTATGCGAAATACAAAAACCGATCTGACGAGGTAAAGTTGTATTGAGAAATCATAAAGGCGATAAGGAAGGTGCAAGAATTGTTAGAGAAAAATTCTCATATACCTATTTATATACAAATAGAAGAGATTATTAAACAACGGATTTATTTAGAAGAATACAGAATTGGTGAGACCATCCCATCAGAACGAGAGCTTTCTGCACAATTCGATGTAAGTAGAATGACTGTTCGTCAATCCATTACCAATCTAGTAAATAGTGGTCTATTATATCGAGAAAAAGGGAGAGGAACGTATGTTGCAAATCCAAAATTAGAGCAACCGTTAAAAGGTTTAACGAGTTTCACGGAAGATATGCGAGCAAGAGGAATGGAACCAAGCAGTAAGGTATTACGATTTGAGAAAATCATACCACCAGTGGATATTGCAAGAGATTTAATGATAGAGTCTGGCGAAGAAGTGTTTTTTGTAGTGCGCATAAGAAATGCAGATGCGCAACCAATGGCAATCGAAAGAACATATATCCCAGTTAAAATTTATCCGGAGTTGGATGAGAAGCAAATAATGGGCTCGCTTTATGCCTTAATCGAAGCAAAGTTCCATCAAAAAATTGGGAATGCGGTACAACAGATGGAGGCAGCCATCGTATCGAAAGAGGATAGTAAGTTTCTACAAATTAATCATACAGCACCAGTTTTAATTATCAAACGTACAAGTTATTTATCAGATGGTAAGCCCTTTGAGCTTGTACGCAGTACGTATCGAGCTGATCGTTATAAATTCATAAGTGAAATTAAAAGGTGATTTTATGCATGCATATTTTTCTGAAATCGAAAAGCTTATCCAAGTTGTGAAGGAACAGGAGGCATCACATATAAGTGATATGGCTCAAATCATTGTCCAACGTCTCCAAAAAGGTGGGATAATTCAATTATTTGGTTGTGGTCATTCACAGCTATTGGCACAAGAGGCATTTTATCGAGCAGGTGGTTTAGTACCCGTCCGTCCTATATTTATTGAACCATTAGCTTTACATGCTGGGGCATTCGCTTCTTCAATCAATGAGAAAGATTCAACTATTATTGAACAGCATAAGGAACAGTTTGACTTTCGTGAAAATGATGTTTGCATCGTCATTTCAACCTCGGGGAGAAATGCAGCACCTATTGACGCCGCTTTATTAGCAAAGGATTCAGGGATATTTGTGCTATCCCTCCAATCGCTCCACTATAAGGAACAGACTACACGTCATCACAGTGGGCTGCGGCTAGAAGAGGTGGTAGATTTTGTGATTAATACCCATATACCGATTGGCGATGGTGTACTAACTATACATGACCTACAGTATGCGCCAGCATCTACTGTTATTGGTTCATTACTATTAAATGCTTTGTTCAGTGAAATCATAGAAACACTAGCAAAGTCCTCAATAGAGTTACCTATTTTTGTCAGCAATAATGTTGATTCGGATGGATCACATAATGAGAAAATGATTGCCAAATATCAACATCGGATTAATTTTACGTGAAAGAGTGGGGTATGTAAATGAAGAAAATGTATAAAATTACATCTACTGAAGGTATTCATGCCAGACCGGCTGCATTACTCGTAACTGCAGTGACACCATTCCAAAGTGATATTAAATTAATATACGAAGAAAGATCCGTTAATTTAAAGTCTATTATGGGCGTAATGTCACTAGGTGTAAAATCAGGAAGTATAGTGGAAATTTCAGCAGATGGGCCAGATGTAGCAACATTATTTCAAACTATTACTGAAGTCATGTTGTCTAAAGCAATAGGAGAAGTATGGCAAGAGGAATAAAAGATTCGTGCAGTGGTTGTGATCACGCCACTGTAAAAGAATCTCGTAATTAATTATCTGAATATTTAGAATTTAAGAGGTGGTTAAATGGACATTCACATCGTCTTGCCTAATGATTATGGGCAGATTCATCGATTGAGAGACTATTGCTTTCCAAATAAGTACTCTGGGGCTCGTCGAGAGGACTTTCATTATTGGATTGAGCAAAGCACGACCTTAGGTGCTTATGATGACAAAAAAATTGTAGGGCAGCTATTAATATTACCGCTAAATATTACAGTGCATGGAATTTCATTTAAAATGGGAGGCATCGGCTTTGTTGCAACGTATCCTGAGTATCGACAACAGGGTATTATCAAAAGGCTTATGACAGAAGCGCTGCAAAAAATGCGAGACAATGGACAAACGATTTCAGTATTAGCACCATTCTCTGTGTCCTTCTATCGTTATTTTGGTTGGGAATTATTTTTTGAGAAGCTTCATTATACAATTCCTCAAACTATGTTTCCCTCTCTAGGGAAACAAGTGGACGTCATGAAAAGGATGAGCTTTGAGTGGTTAGATTCGGCGCTCTTTCAGATGATTAAGGATTTTCATAATGCACAGGCAATCGTTCAACATGGTGGCATGGCAAGGGATGATGCATGGTGGAAAAGACTTGAAAGAAGGAGCCCAGATAGTCACTTTGCTGTCTATTTTCAAGGCAATAATATAGAAGGCTATATTCGTTATACGATTCGAGATGGGACATTTACTATCCAGGATTTTATTGTAGCAAATCTCTTAGCTGAACAAGCTATGTGGCGTTATATGACATCTCATGCAGCAAGTGTCAGTAGCATAACTGGTGTTACTAGTAATCATTATCCTTTTGGCTTTTATTTCAAGGAACCGCAATTCAAAAGGGAAGTCATACAGGATGTGATGATTAGAGTAGTAGATGTTTATGCATTTATGCAGCAGTATCCGTGGAAGGATATTCAAGAAACATTAACTATTCGTATTAAAGATCCATTTTGTCTCTGGAATGAGCACGTGTATCAAATAAATAAAAATGGTCAGGTCTCAATAATTGAGACAAGTTCAGTCTCTGATAAGCATATGCTAACACTACCAATTAATCTTTTTTCTGCGATGATGGTAGGTTATCTTTCTGTCAAAGAAACGGTTGTCTATGCTAATCAACCTACGGTAGAAAAGGTTATTGAACAGTGGCAATGGGCAATCCCTACTGAAAAGCCAGCATTTTATGAGTATTTCTAGGTATTGAATAATAAGAAAATTTAAAAAATTTTTGGCTTTTTTTCTGGACTATACCAGTTGATTATAATCATTAATTTCACGACAAAATTGAGATAGCCCAATTTTGTAAATAACTTGATGTAAATAAAATTAATGTAAAATTTGTATTGTGGTATATACCAATAGGTGCTATTCTCAAAATAAGTAAGCGATTACACAATCGAAGAAAATAAAAGGAGTGTATCGAATGAAAAACATCATGTTAGTGTGTGTAGCAGGTATGAGTACTAGTTTATTAGTGTCGAAGATGCAAAAAGCAGCGCAAGAGCAAAATATTGAAGCAGATATTTACGCCATTGCGGAAGGAGAGGTGGAAAAGATATTAGCGTCAAAGAAGGCTGATGTTCTTTTATTAGGCCCACAGGTTCGTTATTTGAAAGGATCATTTGAAACAAAATATAAGGATAAAGGTTTTCCAATCGATGTGATCAATATGGCGGATTACGGCATGATGAACGGTGAAAATGTCCTGAAACAGGCTCTACAACTAATTGGATGAAAGAAGGGGCAAAGGGGAATGGAAGATACAGAATTAATGGAGTCCATTATGGGACTGATTGTGCATAGTGGAAATACGAAAAGTGAGTGTATGGAAGCTATTCAGCTAGCAAAAAAGGGGCAAATTGAGGCAGCAAAAGAAAAAATCAAATTAGCGAATGAGTCATTAATTGAAGCACATCATTCTCAAACGGGCTTACTGTCTCAAGAAGCAAGGGGAGAAAAGGTAGAGGTTTCAATGTTATTAATTCATGCCCAGGATCATCTAATGAATGCCATTACTTTTCGCGATTTAGCACAGGAAATGATTGAGCTATATGAACGAATCAAAGGGGAGTAACATCAAATTTTGATGTTATAAATAAAAAGCAAAGGGAGTGTATGTGAGTGTTCCGTTTTTTAGAAGAAAAGTTTGTACCGGTTGCTGCTAGGGTAGGGAATCAGCGTCATTTAGTTGCCATTCGTGACGGATTTATTACGATTATGCCTTTAACGATTGTGGGAACTTTGGCTGTACTTTTTAACAATTTGCCTATCAAATTTTATCAAAATACACTCGATGCCATTTGGAAACATGAGACATGGACTCAATTTGGCGGTAATATTTGGAGTGCTACATTTAATATCATTTCACTGCTACTTGCCTTTACTGTTGCTTATCATCTTGCTAAAAGTTATCAAAAAGATAGTCTATCTGCTGGAGTAATTAGTCTATCAAGCTACTTAACGTTTGGGACTTTTGGGGAAGGCGGAATAACCGGCTTAACAACAGGCACGGGTGGTATATTTATTGCTCTGATTGTTGCACTACTTTCTACAGAATTGTTTTGTAGATTGTCTGGCAATCCTAAGCTACTAATTAAAATGCCAACGGGTGTACCACCAGCTGTTGCCAAATCATTTGCTGCGTTACTTCCTGCCATTATTACGATTGGAATATTTGCTTTAGTACGTACCATTATTTCAGCAGGTTTTGATATACCAGATATTGTCGGGTCCTTCTACTCTGCGATTCAAGAGCCATTTATGGGTCTAACAAATACATGGCTTGCTGCTTTAATTTTGGCATTTATACCTACATTTTTATGGACACTTGGCGTACATGGAGCAAATATCATCGAACCCTTCATGCAAACAATTAATTTACCAGCTATTAACGAAAATGTTGCAGCAATCTCTGCTGGTAAAGTTGCGCCTTACATTGTCAATAAACCATTCTTTGATGCTTTTATTAATATGGGAGGCTCTGGCACGACAATAGCACTCATTATTGCGATTTTCATATTTGCTAGAAAGAATAAGCAATATAATACAGTTGGGAAATTATCTGCAGCACCTGGAATTTTCAATATTAATGAGCCATTACTTTTTGGGTTACCAATTGTATTAAATCCGGTTTTATTTGTACCGTTCATTTTGACACCAATGATCAACGTAACCATTGCATTCTTTGCAACGAAATGGGGCTGGGTACCAGCTGCTACCTTTTCACCGCCGTGGACAACACCGCCAATTATTAATGGTTTTTTAGCAACTCAATCTTGGCGTGGTGCTGTTTTGAGTATGGTTTTAATTGTCATCGCTGTTTGTATTTATCTGCCATTTATCTCAATGGCGAACCGTATGGCAAGGCAGAATGAGCAAAAAGCTGCTTTAGCGGCACAGAGTGAGGAATCTGTAGTGGAATCCAGAGGACAAAAAGTGGAAGTATAAGCGTCAATTAACGGAGGGTTTGAAGTGAAAAGATTAGGAATCTCGCTATATCCACAGCATAGTACGCTAGATGAGATGAAGCGCTATGTTCAGCTGGCTTATGACAATGGCTTTGATCGTATATTCACATGCCTAATGTCACTAAAACAGGATGAGGAGCGTCAAAAATTACAACAAATCAACGAATTTGCGCAACGCCTCGGCTTTGACATATCCGCTGATATTGCACCAGGTGTTTTTGATGATTTAGGCTTAACCTATAGGGATATTGGCTATTTAAAAGAACATTATTATTTGGCAGCTATACGTTTAGATATGGGATTTTCAGGTCAAGAAGAAGCGTTGATGTCACTTGATGGAAGTCATCTAAAAATAGAATTAAACATTAGTAATGGTACGAAGTATGTAGATAATATTATCTCTTATCAGCCTAATAAAGAGAACATTATCGGCTGTCATAATTTTTATCCAAAACGCTTTACGGGGCTATCTCGTCAGCATTTTTTACAAACGTCACAGCACTTTAAAGCGCACAATGTGAGAACGGCAGCGATGATCTCCTCACAACATGGTCAATATGGACCTTGGGAGCAAACAGAGCACGGGTTACCTACATTAGAGGAGCACCGTCATCTCCCAATCACTGTACAGGCGAAAGATTTATGGCATACGGGGTTAATTGACGATTGTATTATTGGCAATATGTTTGCTTCTGAGGACGAACTACGTGCATTAGGACAATTAAATCGTAATAAGCTTGAATTAAGGGTTGTTCAGTCTGAAGACACGAGCATTTTAGAGGAGACGATTCTTTATAAAGAGCCTCATTTTAATCGAGGTGATGTGTCTGAATACGTGATTCGGAGCACCCAATCCCGTGTGAAATATAAAAATGGAGATTTTCCTGTGCATGATATACGGCCATTAAAAAGAGGGGATGTCACGATTGATAATAATTTAGATGTTCGGTATAAGGGAGAGCTACAGATTGTGCTAAAGGACATTCCTAATACGGGATCGAGTAATGTCGTAGCTAGCATTGTAGAGGAAGAACTATTTTTATTAACATGCATTCAACCATGGGCATCATTTGGTTTTACAAAGTAAAGAAGAGTGAGAAAGAGATTGAGTCATCAATCTCTTTTTCTTTATGTGGTCGAGCATAATGTTATATAAGATTTACCTGATTAATGAACTAATTTTTAAAGCGCTATTTTACCATATATAGAACTAAAAGGGATGAAATCTTTTTATGGATTATTATCTCGAAGGATTTAAGTAGACAATTTTGATTTTTTCTTTATATTTTTATCTTGAACAATAACATGATAAAATGTAAGATAGGTTTTGATTTTATCTTAGTATATAACTAGGTTTACTAATAAAATTTCATAGATGGAGAGTGTCAGGATGTTACATCAATTTTCACGTAACGAGCTCGCAATAGGAACAGAGGGTCTCGAGAAATTAAAAAATACAACGGTTGCCATTCTTGGTGTGGGCGGTGTCGGTTCATTTGCTGCTGAGGCTTGTGCACGAAGCGGAATCGGCCGTATTATTCTAGTCGATAAGGACAATGTAGATATCACAAATGTCAACAGACAACTTGTGGCATACCTATCAACAGTTGGTCAATCAAAATCAGCTGTCATGAAAGAGCGTATTGCAGATATTAACCCAGCATGTGAAGTGATTGACATGCACATGTTTTATACGGAAGAAACCTATGAAGAATTTTTTGCACAAGGCATTGATTATGTGATCGATGCAAGTGATACAGTGATGTATAAAATTCATATAATGAAGGAATGTTTAAAGCGTAATATTCCTATTATTTCAAGCATGGGTGCAGCAAATAAAATGGACCCTACTCGCTTCCAAATTGCAGATATTTCAAAAACACATACAGACCCATTGGCTAAAATCATTCGTACTAAGCTACGTAAAGAAGGAATTCATAAGGGTGTTACGGTTGTATTTTCAGATGAAAGTCCAATTGTCGTACGTCCAGATGTTGTCGAACATGTAGGAAAGCCTGATGCAGCAATTCGTAAAGCAAAGATGCCACCTTCATCTAACGCTTTTGTACCGTCTGTAGCAGGTTTAATTGCAGCAAGCTGGGTAGTCAATACCATCCTAAAAGATGTGAAAATTACGCGCGTACAAGGTTAATACCAAATACGATGCTTTGGTAATAGTCAAAAAACAGCATAAATGTTCATTTTCGTAGAAGTAGCTGCCTTAATTGTATTTAGAGGTAGCTATTTTTTCTGTGTTACAATTAGACCGTTGTAAAAAAGGAGGCGTATACAAATGGAAAAAATTTATCAAATGGAGTATAGAGGTTTAAATCTTTTCGACGAGATTAGCACAGTAGAGTTAGCTATAGATGAAGAAAACCAAACTATACATATTTTTGATGTTGGACAGGTTGTCAGCCCCATTTTTAATTTTGATATATCAGCCTACGAATTGTCAGATGGTTTTTATAAAATGGCTGATGTTCTGAGACATAAAAAAATCTTAACGAATCAACAAGCAGGTAGTGATTTAACATTAAGTGAATGGTTAATTATGAACAATGCTTATTTTTATATACCTCAAAAGCGCATTAAAAAATATGTGCATGGAAGTATTATTGAAATTATTGATCGAGCAAACGAACAATGCTTATTTGATGATTATGTACAAAGGGTATAATTTTACCAAAATAGTTCCTCTTATGTACATAAAATGCTATTAATTCACGAAATTGTCTTATTTTTTTCATGTCCACACTACTTCAGATGGTTTATTGCTATAATTTGAATCATCCATTAGATAATCGATCTGTTTGTTTGGGATGCTTGGTGCTACTCAGTGAATAGCCAGGAAGCTAAACAGCAAATGACATATGGGAGAGTGGGAAAATGGAAATTCAAGTAATTCGTGATCATTTAGATATTGTGAAACTTCAAGAGAAAATGAATGCCATTGTATTTGACTATTTGGATACATCCAACAACTATCCGAAAGCCATGAGAGAATTGAATCCTTTATATATACAAGTCACTACCTATTATAAGGAATATATTAATCAGCGGGCAGGGGAATTACCGAAAGCAAATACGTATTGGCATTTATTTATCGATTGTTGTGCAAAATTATGCTACTTTTTAGCTGCATCGACCTATTATTCTTCGAATGCTTTGCAAGAAACACCTGAAAAAGTAGAGCATTTATTAACCATAGCAGCCTATTCCTTACCAAGTATTGAGCAGGAAGAGAATGAGCAATTATTAGAAGATATCATGGCTCTTTTAACTGAAGTGCTAGAGGATGAAGAAAAAGCAACAAACATACGCAACGAAGTGCTGTCACAAAAAGGTGAAGTGAAGCAATGTCTTCAACAGTTTAAATTATTTGTGGATCAAGAACTTCCGGCATAGACCTTAGACAATAATAGACTATCTATTTTCTGAAAATAGCCTATACGTCAAGAATCTACGTAACTAATAGGAATTAAATCAGTTTTTCTACAATGTTCGATGTGGAAAGAGAGTGATTTACTTGCCTTTTTTAGTAGCGTGGATTCTTTTTTATTGTGGAGAAAGTAAAAAGGCATATTATCTTGAAAGGTATTTATGTTTTTTTGTCGAATTATAGTTAGAAAATTGGTAATATATGTGCTCACTCTGCTTAACGCTGTAAGAACTTATTGGAAGGGGGCTAAGCAATGATTGTAAATGGAATAGAAATAGATTTGGCGAATTTGGAAAAGCCGCTTTTATTAGTTAGTGAGGAAGATGAACTTTTATTTCTACAGCTTATCCGACCGACAATTGAACAGGAGCTTATTCAATGTCAATTAGCGCTCTCAACAAGGAAATCTATTTCATTGGTCAAAGATATTTGGTTGGCTATGTATAGAGACCGAGAAAAGCTGTACATTAATAGCGGTCATGCCATGCTTTATCCAATACGTTTAATTCTTTTTGAACTAGTCACACAAGCAGAATATTTCCAGCGCTTAGCAAAAAAATCACGAGGCGATGAATGTCTTTCTCTTATCTATGCAGTCATTCTTTTGCAATTTGTCTTGAAATGGTTAAAAGATCGATTTAGTGGAAATAAAGAGGTATATAGCGCATTAAAACGGTTATACAGAGTGTCGGATGATGCATTAAGTAAGGAGCCTTCCTGTGAAACAAGAGAACAAAAAATTGCACAAGCAATTGCTGTAAAAGCAATTCGCTTTGAGGTAAGAGAAAACAATCAAGAGTTCGCGAGCTTATTGTATCAGTCGTATAATTTGATTGTTTTTTTGCATAGTAAGGCAAATGAAGGAGATGTGAAAGAATCCATTTTGCCATTACTTCGACATTTAGCTGAACCATTAAATTTGTTTTACCAAGAACGATATACGACAAATAACCCGAGCTTTACAGGATGATTGCTAGAGCAGCCTATCCTGTTGGTATATAAAAAGCAAAGTCATTGCAATTACTTAAGATAGTGACTTTGCTTTTGTTTTATTATTTCTTATCTTGAAATGATTTTAGTTTGTCGTAGATGCCAGCCATGCGCTTTTCCTCACCAGCAATAACAGGTTTGTAGAATTCAGTTCCTACAAGTTCGTCTGGCAAATATTGCTGGTCTACCCAACCACCAAAAGTACCAATCGGTGTGTTATGAGGATATTGATAGCCGACGTGTCCTAAATCTTTTGCACCCTCGTAATGACCATCTCGCAAATGATGAGGGATATCACCTGTTTTGCCTTCATGAATAGCCTTAATAGCAGCATCAATTGCCACAATGGCTGAGTTGGACTTTGAGGCAAGGCACATTTCAATGACAGCACTGGCAAGTGGGATACGTGCCTCTGGTAGCCCTAGTCGCTCTGCTGCTTGAATAGCAGCTAATATATGAGGTCCGACGTCGGGATTAGCTAGACCAATATCTTCATAGGCCATAACAAGTAGGCGTCTGCTGACAGCCACTAAATCGCCTGTTTCCAATAAATGTGCTAGATAATACAGAGCAGCATTAGTATCACTACCACGCACAGACTTTTGCAGGGCTGATAGTAAATTATAAAAATGTGATCCTTTTTTATCGCCATACACCCCAATTCGACTAATGAGATGTTCAATAACATGGTCGGCAGCAACCGTTTGTCCATCCACCTCGTCACTGGCATAGTAAATAGATTCTAGCAAAGTTAATGCCTTTCGTGCATCTCCGTTTGCTGCGGCTGCAATTTGTTCAATTTGTGATGGTGTTAAGGCAAAATGATATTTACCTAGTCCCCGTCTTTCATCAACCAGTGCTTTTTCAACTAGTTCGATTAAATTTTCCTTCGTTAAGCGTTTTAGCTGGTAAATTTCTCCACAGCGCGAACGAATCGCTGGATTAACATCATGATAGGGATTTTCTGTCGTGGCACCAATTAATACAATTGATCCATTTTCTACATGTGGTAACAGCGTATCCTGCTGTAGTTTATTGAAACGGTGAATTTCATCTAAGAAAAGTATTACTTTCCCTGAAATTCTGGCTTCTTGTACAATATCTTCCACATCTTTTTTGCCAGCTCGTGTGGCATTAAGTGCGAAGAAAGGGAGCTTGGAACTTCCTGCAATGGCATTGGCAATGGATGTTTTACCGATTCCAGGTTCTCCATATAGCAACATGGAAGGGACATGTTCATTTTGAATCATTTTATAAAGGGCTGTGTTGGGACCAATGAAATCCTGATGACCAACAATTTCATCAAGGGTTAAAGGTCGCATTCGAAAAGCGAGTGGTTCATTGTGCAAAATAACTTCCCCTTTCTGTCGTTGTCATTTTTTGCTTCATACATTTTTTTACGCTAAAATAAAGCACTCAGATGGATTTTGAACGATTTTGAATCGCTGTAATTAGTATATCATATCCTTCTAGGTGTATTTCCGAGTTCATCAAGAGGAGATTATGATATACTGTTGGTAGTATTTTGACTAGACTAATTGAGGGTGATAAAATGAAAATTTCAACAAAGGGCCGTTACGGGCTTACAATTATGATTGAATTAGCAAAGCATTATGGGGAAGGGCCAATTCCCTTGCGTAAAATTGCGGCGGAAAAGGAGCTTTCAGAGGCATATTTAGAGCAATTAGTATCTCCGCTTCGTAATTCAGGCTTAGTAAAAAGTGTACGTGGTGCTTATGGTGGTTATATGCTAGCAAATCCACCTAGCGAAATTTCAGCAGCCCATGTTATTAGTGTGCTAGAAGGGCCGATTCAACCAGTAGAGGGTATTGAAAATGAAGAAGCACCTCAGCGTGAGTTATGGCTACGTATTCGTGATGCAGTAAAAAATGTGTTAGATACAACAACAATTGAAGATTTAGCACAATATACAGAAGAAAATGTAGTGGAAGGCTACATGTTCTATATTTAAAATAGTTTAAGCTAAAGCGCTACTCCTGCATTCACTTCATCTTATTGGGAGATTGTGAACTATTCACATCCCAATGACTATTTTTACGATGAGTGATGTGGGTTTTGTGCTTTTATCTCGATTCAGCAAATGTTTTTGTACTAAAATGAACCACCAAGTACGGAAGACTCCCTGTCATAGTGGGGTGAAGAATACTTGTATTGATTTTACAAGCATTAACTGAATCAAGCGAAAGCCTCTGGCGGATGTCACAGAGTTTAAAAAGGAGTTTTCAACATGAATTCATATATCTATCTCGATCATGCGGCCACATCTCCAATGAATGGCCAAGTAATAGAAGCGATGACGACTGCTATGCAGCAGGTATTTGGCAATGCATCGAGTATTCATAAAGCTGGTCGAGAAGCAAGGAAATATCTAGATGATGCGCGTGAGCTATTGGCGAAATCAATTGGTGCGCAAGCAGGGGAAATTATTTTCACAAGTGGTGGCACAGAAGCTGATAATATGGCAATTTTAGGAACTGTCTATGCCCGTGCAAATGAAGGAAAACACATCATTACAACGCAAGTAGAGCATCATGCAGTATTACATACTTGTGAAAAACTTGAACGTGATGGGTTTGAGGTGACCTATTTACCTGTCGATCAAAGAGGGCGTGTCGCGGTTGAGGATGTCCAAAAAGCCCTTCGTGATGATACCATTTTAGTAACAATTATGTATGGAAATAATGAAGTAGGAACGATTCAGCCAATTGCTGAAATTGGCGCGTTATTGCGTGAGCATAGTGCTATATTCCATACAGATGCGGTTCAGGCTTATGGCTTAGAGTGCATTAATGTAAATGAATTACAGGTGGATTTATTAAGTGTATCTGCTCATAAAATCAACGGTCCAAAAGGTGTTGGATTCCTTTATCAAAAAGCAGGAACACCGTTAGCAAGTTACGCTCTTGGGGGCGCACAAGAGAAAAAACGTCGTGCAGGTACTGAAAATATACCTGCCATTATAGCTTTTGCGACTGCCGTGCAAGTTGCAAATGAGTTGCGTGAAGAAAAGCGTTCACTATACAATCACTTTAAGCAAATTATGCTTGCTGTTTTTTCACAGGAAAAGCTAGCATTCCATGTTAATGGTGATGAAGAGCAGTCATTGCCACATGTTTTAAATATTAGCTTTGAGGGCATGGAAGTAGAATCATTTTTAGTGAATCTTGATATGGCAGGAATCTGTGTATCTAGTGGTTCTGCATGTACCGCTGGGTCGATTGATCCATCACATGTGTTAGTAGCAATGTTTGGACAAAGTGCAGAGGAGCTACGAAATTCCATCCGATTCAGCTTTGGGCAGGGTTTAACGGAAAAGGATATTCAAGATGCAGCAGAAAAAACGGCTCAAATCGTGAAAAAACTAGCTAAAAAATAATTTGCAAAATACCTATGTTATGTTTCGTTAAAATATTGAAACATAAACTGTAATTAGATAAAAGAAAAGGTGACCACAATGAAAGAAACACGTGACCCCTCTAAAATTCGAGTTGTTGTCGGCATGTCAGGTGGGGTAGATTCATCGGTGGCGGCATACTTGTTAAAACAACAAGGGTATGAAGTAATCGGAATCTTTATGAAAAACTGGGATGATACGGACGAAAACGGTGTTTGTACAGCAACGGAAGATTATGACGATGTGATAAAAGTATGTAATCAAATTGGTATCCCATACTATGCTGTCAATTTCGAGAAACAATATTGGGATAAAGTGTTCACATACTTTTTAGAAGAATATAAAGCAGGGCGTACACCAAATCCTGATGTTATGTGCAATAAAGAAATTAAATTTAAAGCATTTTTAGAGCATGCCATGAACCTTGGTGCCGATTATTTAGCAACAGGTCACTATGCACGAATTGATCGTAGTGGTGATGGTGAAGTAAGAATGTTACGTGGCGTTGATGATAACAAAGATCAAACATACTTTTTAAATCAGTTATCGCAAGAGCAATTAGCGCATGTAATGTTCCCAATTGGTGATATAGAGAAAAAAGAAGTACGAAAAATTGCAGAAGAAGCTGGCCTTGCTACGGCCAAGAAAAAAGATTCAACAGGCATTTGCTTTATCGGTGAACGTAATTTCAAGGAGTTCTTAAGTCAATATTTACCAGCGCAACCTGGCAAAATGGAAACAATGGATGGCGTTGTAATGGGCCAACACGATGGTTTAATGTACTATACACTTGGTCAACGACACGGGCTTGGTATTGGTGGAGACGGTGAGCCTTGGTTTGTGCTAGGAAAAGATTTAGCACGTAATGTTCTACTTGTCGGACAAGGCTTTGACAATGAATATTCGTATTCAACATCATTAACAGCTGTGAAAATGAACTATACTTCGACAAAAAAATTGCCTGGGAAATTTTCTTGCACAGCAAAATTCCGTTATCGTCAAACCGATACACCAGTAGAAGTTGAAATTTTACCAGATGGGCGTGCATACATTACATTTGCAGAACCTGTACGTGCAATTACACCTGGCCAAGCTGTAGTGCTATACAACGGAGAAGAATGTATGGGTGGCGGAACGATTGATGAAGTCTTTAAAAGTAATGAAAAACTAACATATGTTGGATAAATTGCGTTAAGACTGCTTTTATGGCCTCTTTGCTTCCTAAAAGCAGTCTTTCGCTACATAGAGGTGAAGAACAAATGAATTATAATGAACAGGGCATCCAAGCATTTCAAGAAAAACGTTATGAGGATGCTGCTCAACTATTTACAAAAGCAATTGAGGCAGAGCCTGAAAATGCTATTGGGTATGTAAATTTCGGCAATTTATTAGCCGTATTAGAGGATACTGAACGTGCAGAACGTTTCTTCCAAAAGGCAATCACTGTGGATGAATCAGCAGCTACAGCCTATTACGGTCTAGCCAATTTATATTACAATGCTGAACGCTATGCCGAGGCTGTGAAGCTATATGAGCAAGCGCTAAACCATCATATTGAAGGTGCCGATGTCTATTATATGATGGGGAAATGCTTTGAACGTATGGATAACTCTAAATTGGCATTACCTTATTTACAACGTGCAGTAGAGATTGCTCCAGAAGATACACAGATTCGTTTAGCTTATGCGATAGTACTATGTGCATTAGAAATGTTTGATGAAGGGAAGAAGGAACTGGATCTCTTGATTGAACAGGATTGGAATAATGCCGATGCACATTATAATTTAGGCGTACTATATGCCGTGTCCACTGAACAAACAGAAGATGCCATGTATCATTTGAAACAAGCCTTTACCTTACAACCTGAATATGACCAAGCACGTTATATTTACGATATGATTGCTCAACGATTTAACTGATAGATAATAAGCAGCGAGTGAATGTTGATTAACATTCCTGCTGCTTTTTTATTGATTTTATCTAGTAAAACAGAAAAACATCGTTTATTTTTTTATAAATTAAATCCCTTTCTCTTTTAATTCTAGTTCAAACTTGGTAATGTATGTCATGCAGGAAAGGAAAAGGTGACAGAATGAATAAAGTATTTATGGCACTATTACTTGTAACAGCACTCGCTGCAATTGAGGGAACTATTGTTAGTACTGCTATTCCGAGTATTACGGCTGATTTATTAGGTGTAGACTTAATAAGCTGGATTTATTCTGCTTATTTACTAGCTTCAGCCATAGCGGCGATTATTTTTGGTAAATTAGCTGATTTATTTGGCCGTAAACGGATGATTATTACAGGTATCATTATTTTTTTAGTAGGTTCTATGTTATGTGGTTTAGCTCAATCCATGGAGCAATTAATTGTTTTTCGAGCAATTCAAGGTATTGGCGCAGGTTCAATTTTGCCCATCACATTAACAATGGTTGGTGAGTTGTTTAAAACTGAAAAAGAGCGTGCCAAAGGACAAAGCTATTTAAGTATGGTATGGGGCGTCTCTGGTGTAGTGGGTCCATTATTTGGCGGCTTTATTGTTGACCAAGTATCTTGGCACTTTATTTTCTTCATTAATGTACCGTTTGGTTTAGCCTCTATTTATTTAATAGCTAAACATTATAAAGAACAACTAGAGGCAGTGAAGCGTAAAATTGACTACTTAGGAGCAGTATTTTTTACAATTGGCATGGTTGCGTTACTGTTTGTTATTATCGAAAACAGTAAAACACAAACTTGGTTATCAGGCCAATCGCTGCTAATGTATGGTGTTGCTCTTGTATTCCTAAGTATTTTTATCTGGGTGGAGTTGCGAGCAGAGGAGCCAATTATTCCGTTAACACTGTTTAAAAATGGACGACTAATGGTCATTAATGCATTAACTTTAAGTGGCATGTCTATTGTCATTGGTGTGACCGTTTATATTCCCATATTTGCCCAAAGTGTTTTAGGCAAAAATGCAACGCAGGCTGGTTTATTATTAACACCAATGTCTATTTTTTGGACGGTGAACTCGATTATGGCAGGTTATTTAATCGGTCGTTTAACAAATAAACGCATTATCCAAATGGGTACGATTTTACTTGTTACGGGTACACTATTGTTGGCAAGACTATCTTCAGGTTCTAATGATTTCAGCGTTTATTTCGCATCATCATTAATTGGACTAGGGATGGGCTTTATTATGCCGATGCTAATGATTTCCATACAAAAGGTGGCTGATCCAAAGCAACTTGGTATATCAATTGGTTTGAACTCCTTTACAAATACATTTAGCCAAGCGATTGGTGCAGCGCTATTTGGTATGATTTTCAATCTAGCAACAAGTGAAAAAATGATTTCATTAGGAAAAGGTGAAATTCAATTAAATGGTGAATTTGCAAAAGGTGGGTTTAATTTAGAAGAAGTAAGCTTTTTAAAGGACACTATTGCCAATGGCGTCAGTTATGTATATATAGCTACCTTTATTTTTGCTATTGGTGCACTTATTTTCTCCTTTTTTGTAGCAACGAAATCCACAAGGAAGGCGCAATAGCAAATAACTAGTACAATCCACCTCACATTCTGTGGTCAAGCAGCGTGTGAGGTGGTTTTTCATTTGATGACTAAACCATAGAATAAATTTACTTTTTGAATAAAGCGTCATCAATTATTTTATTGCCAGGTAGTTCCGTTAAGTATTTCGCTAAATGTGCGATTGGGGTACTGTCTAGCAATGAAGGCTCGGCTTCATTTTCTTTTAAAATATTGATTTCCTTATTCAGTCGCTCCATTTTTCGATCTAACTCAGCTGCTTGTAGGGCGGCTTCCTTTAATTCATGACGAATATGCTCAGGTACTTCTTTGTTATACTTATAATAAATTTTGTGTTCTAAGCTTGCCCAGAAATCCATTGCAATTGTACGAATTTGGATCTCTGTATAGACCTTTTCCATATGGTCTGACATAAAGATAGGAATTTTAATAATGAGATGTAAGCTTTGGTAGCCATTTTCTTTTGGATTGGCTATATAATCCTTCACCTCAACAACTTCCATGTCATGCTGTGCTTGTAACATGGCACTTACCTTGTAAATATCCTCCACGAAGGAACAGGTGATGCGAGCACCAGCTATATCGCGGATATTTTCACGCACAGCCTCTATTGATGGAGGAAGCTCTTTTTTCATCATCTTCGTTAAAATACTTTTAGGTGATTTTATACGTGTAGATACATGCTCAATTGGATTATATTCATGAATTAACTTAAATTCTTCTTGTAATATATTAATTTTCGTTTCCACTTCCTGTAGAGCAAATTTGTAAGCTAAAAAGAAGCGTGTTAATTCAGTTTGAAATGATTTTAAAGTGTTTACTTCTAGTTCAGTTTTCATCGTTTGTAAATCCTTTCTTTTTTGGTTTGTTCGATTTTTAATTTTTGTATAGCTGTGATGGCAATGAGATAGCCGATAATTGGTGAAATTCCATAGCCCATAATAGGCATAGGAAAATGACCCACGAACGTGACAAGGATTGTCATTAGAAAATATAAGCCTTAAAGCTAATGACAAGGTATCTTTTTTCCATGGGACAAAGAATGGATAAATTAACAATAGGAGTGCTAAAACACCTAAAAAAAGCAAAATACTGCCCATGTCAGCCACTAAAAAATAATTTGCTCCACATATGGGACTGGAGCTAAATGATCAAGAAAAATCCATGATGCGATGACAAAAAAGCGAATAAGAGCAGTGAAATGTACTTCCAAATCGAATTTTCTATAGCTCTCCATAAAATAATAGTGGATGCACAAGCAAACGCAGTGATTTGTCCTGCATCAGGTTGCATGAATAATATACCTTCTATGAGGAACATGAATCCTATCGTAAATGATAAATGTTTATTGATTGAAAGCTTCCATAAATAAACAATTAGACTATATAAAAATTAAACGGACCAAAAGTTATCCACCGATGGACACCCTGTATACCAACATGTTCTGTATCCACTATGAAAGCCTACGCTATAGGAGATTATGGTGATCATCCCTATAAGAAGAGCGGGAAGCATAAAAATAAGGTAGGAAAATTTGAATATGTAGTTTAGTCATGTAAGCCCCCTGTGGTTTATGCTATACAATATATAACTCACATGACAATGAAAAGGTTTCAGAAATAGGGGCAAGGAAGAATGCAGAAGAGGATTTGAGGTTAAAACAAAGGGAACCATCTGTCCCCATGTTTTAACTAATAATTTCAGCATTTAAGTTATAACGCTTATTAAACTCATCAACGAAAACTTGTAAATCAATATAGGTTCCGATATAAGGCTCAGTTTCTTGATCACGTAAGAACCCACATGTTGCCTTTAGTGATTTTGAAAATTCCAATAACATTTGTTCGTTGTCAAGTTGCACTTGAATTGCAAGAGAATTATCTTTTTTATTCACTTTGAAATATTTACCATCTATAATTCTCTCTAAATTTGTTTCTTGAAATGGAAAAACATAATCTTTATAAATAAGCTTCACAAAATCCCACCTTTTTTACAATATTCTACTACATCTGTATAAGGTAAATCGCCACCAAAAATAGAGAGCGCACTCCCAATGGTTACATGAAGTTTTCCATTGGCTAATTGGTTAAATCTTTCTAAGTCTTCAATAGATCGGACGCCGCCTGCATAAGTAGTTGAGATAGATGTCCAAGCAGCTAAGTCCTGTACCAAGCTTTCCTGCATGCCACCCTTTTTTCCTTCAACATCGACAGCATGTATTAACAGCTCATCACAAAAATCTTCAATATAGGCAATCGACGCAGCATTGACTTCGAAGTGACTAAATGTAGTCCATTTATCTGTCATGACAAACCACTTCCCGTCACGCATCTTACAACTGAGATCGATGACAAGGTGTTCTTTACCAATTAATTGATTTAAACGCTTTAAACGTGCTAAATCGAGCTGACCATCATGAAAAATATAGGATGTGACAATGACATGCGAAGCACCTGCATCAATATACTTTTGAGCATTGTCAGCCGTAATGCCACCACCTATT
Organism: Lysinibacillus sp. K60; assembly: GCF_019731275.1. NCBI lineage: Bacteria > Bacillati > Bacillota > Bacilli > Caryophanales > Bacillaceae > Lysinibacillus > Lysinibacillus sp. K60. The sequence continues at coordinate 129,192 of NZ_JAASJR010000002.1, forward strand.
TGCAAGCCTTGAGGATAGGCTGTTAGAGCGGATAGGGCAGCTTCTTCATTACCAGAGCCTAGCATAATAACGTGTCCACCTGTTAAACGATCTTGGGCAAACATTTGTGCATAGTAGCTAGCGTCATGTTGAGAAATAAAGTTTTCAACAACTGCTTGATTTGTATATCCCAAAGTGCTGCCTACAATTTGCTTTACTTTGCCATCGTGTAAATCGATGCAAGGTCTAAATTCCAATAATTTCACAATCCTTCCGTGCAACTAATTCATATTAATCATAGCATGGAACGGAGGATAAAGGCAGAGAATTGTCATTTGTCAAAATAATGTAAAAATAACGAAGCGAATCTATTTTTGTCTGCGATATTTTCATGTGGCTATGGTAAAATAAAAAGATTGAAAACTATAAGAAAGGACGGACCGAACATGACAGATCATTTAGATTTATTTGAACTCAATAAATTTTTTATACTCGGACGTCCGATCGTCTCTATCTTTCATAATGCGCAAAATATGTATTCGATTGTACGTGTGAAAATTCAAGAGACGAATTTGCAATATGAAGATAAAGAAATTATTGTTGTTGGTTATTTTCCCCCACTACAAATGGACGAACAATATCGATTTACTGGTATTTTAAAACAGCATCCTAAATACGGTGCTCAATTTCAAATTGAGACATTTACGAAAGAGGTGCCTGCAACTGAGCAAGGAATTATTCATTATTTATCTAGTGACCTCTTCGTAGGGATCGGGAAAAAAACAGCTGAAACGATTGTTGAAAAACTAGGTGCGAATGCACTCCGTGTTATTTTAGAAGATCCTAATGCCCTCGATGCTGTTCCGCGTCTATCTGCTGAAAAAAAAGAAGTCATTCACCGCACCATTGAGCAAAACTTAGGTTTAGAGCGGATCATGATTCAATTGAATGAGTGGGGATTTGGTCCACAGCTTGGCATGAAAATTTATCAAACCTATCGAACAGAAGCCATTGAATTACTGACAGAAAATCCATACCGCTTAATTGAAGATGTGGAAGGGGTGGGTTTCTTTCGAGCTGATGAGCTAGGTGCGAAATTGGGTATAACTGGTAAACATCCTGATCGTGTCAAAGCAGCGATTTTACATATTTTAAATACAGCAGCTTTATCAGATGGACATGTCTATCTAGATGCAGAACATGTTTTACCGCTCGTTAAGGAAATGCTTGAACAAAGCCAACGACAGGAGATACCATTCGAAGATATTTCTCAAGCCTGCATCGGACTCCGTGAAGAAGGCAAAATTTGTGGTGAAGAGACAAGGTTATATTTACCGTCACTGTATTTTTCAGAGGTAGGGATTGCATCGAAAATCTTATCGCTTATCGAACGGAATAATAAGGCTGAACATTTTAGTAAAGATGAAATTCGAAAAGCCATTGGAGAAACAGAGGAGCTACTCAATGTTACCTATGCAGAAACACAAGCGAATGCCATTGAGCAGGCTTTAAATTCAGCTGTTATGATATTAACGGGTGGTCCTGGTACGGGGAAAACCACTGTTGTACGGGGAGTCGTAGAAGTGTATGCAAAGCTTCATGGCCTATCCTTAAATCCAAAAGAGTATGCTCAAAAAGAGGAGCCTTTTCCGATTATTCTTTGTGCGCCGACTGGACGTGCTGCTAAACGATTAGCCGAATCAACAGAGCTACCTGCGATGACCATTCATCGACTGCTCGGTTTTACAGGGCAAGAAAAAGAGGAAGAAACAGAGCGTGAAGTGACAGGTAAGCTGATTATCGTGGATGAAATGTCCATGGTTGATACATGGCTTGCCCATCAATTATTAAAAGCTTTACATGAAGATGTTCAAGTTGTCTTTGTAGGAGATCAGGATCAGCTTCCACCAGTAGGTCCAGGACAGGTATTAAAGGATTTATTAGCATCCAAGCAGCTACCAACCGTCGAGCTAACAGATGTTTACCGACAAGCAGAAGGCTCAACGATTATTGAACTTGCCCATCAAATAAAAAAAGGAACGATTCCAAAAGAGTTAACAGCTAAAACCTCTGATCGTTCGTTTATTAAGGCTTCAGCCGATCAAGTTGCCAACGTTGTAACACAGGTTGTCAAAAGTGCTGTCGCAAAGGGTCAGGAAATCCGTAATATCCAAGTGTTGGCACCCATGTATAAAGGACCAGCTGGGATAGATAATTTAAATAAAATGATTCAAGAGCTTATTAATCCAAATGATACTGGAACACGAAAAGAGCTAGTCTTTGGGGATGTAACCTATCGAATAAAGGATAAAGTTCTTCAGCTTGTCAATCAACCAGAAAGCAATGTCTTTAATGGAGATATGGGTGAGGTCATTAGTATTATTAAGGCGAAAGAGACGGTCGAAAAACAAGATTTATTGATCGTATCCTTTGATGGCATTGAAGTGACCTATCAACGAAGCGATCTCAATCAATTGACACTAGCTTATTGTTGCTCCATCCATAAATCACAGGGCTCTGAGTTTCAAACGGTCATTATGCCAGTGGTTAGAGGGTATTCCAAAATGTTACGGCGTAATCTTTTATACACAGGTATTACACGTGCTAAAAACTTTTTGATTTTATGTGGTGAACCAGATGTACTTGCAGATGGTTTACAACGTACAGATGACCTACAGCGTTTCACCTCTTTACGTGCAAGACTTAACCCAATGGAAATTGAGGAAGAACTTGTGGAAGTCGAGGCAGTGTCAGTTGAAAATGAAGTGACGCAGGAGCCTGTTTCCATTGAACAAAAGCTAACAGTAGAAACAGCCCCTTTTATTCATCCAATGATTGGTATGAATGATGTCTCTCCCTATGATTTTTTGGATGACTAAAATAAATATACCCGATTAGACTGTCTAATCGGGTTTTTCTAATTGATGTATCGTCACCTAATATTTGGACATTTCATATACTAGATAAGTACAAAAACATAGGGAATGTATAGGGGTGACAGCATGCCAATAATGACAGGGCAGCAGTATATTGAACGAATTGATGCTTTAAAAACGTATATTTCGATAGATGGGAAAATCGTGACAGGAAAGGTGTCAGAACATCCTGCCTTTAAAGGAATTATTCAGAGTCAAGCGAAACTTTTTGATTTACAACATCAAGAGGCACTTCTTGAAAAAATGACCTATGAATCGCCAACTAGCAAACAGAAAGTTGGCATGTCCTTTCTTCAAGTATTGACGCAAGAAGATCTTGTGAAAAGGCGCCATGCGGCAAGAGAATGGGCATTATCTTCACAAGGCTTTATGGGGAGAAGCCCTGATTATATGAATACAACATTAATGGCCCTTGCATCAGCGTCAGACTTTTTAAAAGAGCAGCCAAATTGTTTCCCAGAGCATTTGCTAAAGTTCTATGAGTATGCTCGCGAGAATGATATTACGATGACACATACCTTTATTGAACCACAGGTAAATCGCAAACGCTATTACTATGAGGATGAAGAAGTAACCATTGCTGCTAAAATCATTGGGAAGACAAGTGAGGGCTTAGTCATTAAAGGGGCAAGATTACTAGCAACACAGGGTGGCATAACAGATGAGCTTCTTGTTTTATCGACAAATGGCTATGATGAAGGAAAAGGTTTCGGTTTTTCTATTCCAAGTAATACTAAAGGCTTAAAGTTTTTATGTCGGCAATCGTTTGTAGGGGGAGATTCTACCTTTGATTATCCGTTAAGTGCTCGTTTTGAAGAAATGGATGCAATCGTTGTGTTTGATGATGTAGTTGTCCCATGGGAACGTGTTTTTTACTATGAAAATATAGAAGTGGCCAATCAATTTATGAATGTCAGTGGCTTCCAAGCTTACACATTACATCAAGTGTTATCTCGCCAAATTGCCAAGACCGAATTTGTACTTGGGGTTGTGCAATCGATAGTGGACACTATTAACATCGGAGACTATCAACATGTACAACAAAAAGTGGTGGATGTGATTGTGCCATTAGAAACGATGAAAGCACTGTTAATCAAATCAGAAGTGGATGCACAAAGAGATAATTTTGGCTTTATTCGACCTGACCTTGCAACCCTCCAAGTAGCTATTCAAATTTTCCCGAAAGTTTATCCAACTTTTACGGAAATTATCCAGCAACTAGGAGCAAGTGGCTTGATGTCTATACCGACTGAACATGCATTTGCAGTAGATGACGGTGATCTTGAACATTATTTGCAATCATTCAAAGACAAAGGAGAAGAGCGAGTAAAGAAATTCCGTTTAGCTTGGGATTTAACGATGAGTAGTTTTGGCACAAGACAGACATTGTACGAACGCTTTTTCTTTGGTGATCCTGTACGTTTATCTAGCTTGCTCTATCAATCTTATCAACGAGAGCATTTAGTGCAAAGAGTAGAAGACTTTCTGAAAAATGATTGATAGAAAGTTTGACAGTTGTGAAACTATCCATTATCATTTACAGGAATAAAAAAATAAGACTCCCTTCGTTAGGTGAGGCTCCTATGCTGGAGATACGCTACTACCCAAAAATGTCGAGAGACGCCAATGGGTCAACAGAAATCATCGAAATAAGGTGTTTTTTAACGTAGCTGGACATATTCCTATGCCGCATAGTGCTAAAACTCAACGTTTGAAGGTAACAAGCATGCAATGTATTTTATTGCTATTTTTTGATATGTGTATTCAACACGCCTTCATTCGTAGAAGGCGTGTTTTTGTTATGGAAGGAAGGTGATGAGAAATGGATAGTAGTCCTGAACCGAATAAGTATCATTTAGGCAAACGGAAACATATAAAAAGTCATCGATTTCTGATCACCGATGCAGACAAAAGGTGATAAGGATGACCTTTTGTTTCCCTCAATAACAAACATGAGGTGAAATGCAATGATTAAAATCCACTATTATAATAGCAGCAGCAAGACAGTCCAACATGATTTCAATATGATTGATTTAAAACTCCCTATTCATAACGAAGATTTATTATGGGTAGATTTATATGCCTATAGTTATAATGAATTGAACAATATAGCAGATGTATTTGGCTTTCATCCACTAGCAGTTGAAGATTGCTTACATGAAGGCTCACGTCCAAAAATGGATAGTTATGGTGATTATAAATTTTTTGTGCTCCATGCACCAATCTATAATGAGAAAAGTAACAATGAAATTACAACAGTTGAGTTAAATATTTTTATGGGACCAAACTATATTGTGACTGTGCATAAACAAAAGTTGCAATGGCTAGGGAAAATGGAGAATGTTTGTGTCAATAGCCCAAGATATTTAGAAAAGGGTACTGATTTTTTATTGCATACTATTATTGACGGTATTACAGACGAATACTTCCCAGTATTAGAACGAATTCGCGCACGTATAGATGAACTAGAAGAAGAAATTTATGACTATCAACCAAAAGTGGTGACAGAGGAATTTCTTGCGTTGAAGCGGACAATTATTTTAATTCGTCAGGCCATTATGCCACAAAGGAGAATTTTTTCTACAATCAATGGCCAGTGGAAATTTGACATTCAAGAAGAAAATATTCCATTCTATAAAGATTTGAATGACCATCTAGAACGTATTGTCGACTCCACAGAGACATATCGCGATTTAGTGAACAGCACGCTTGATACGTATTTTTCAATTATCAGTGGGAAATCCATTGAAAAGCTGAATTTATTAACGGTCATTTCGACAATTATGTTACCACTATCAGTAATTACTAGTTTTTTTGGAATGAATGTACCTTTACCTTATCAAGATACCCCTTATACAACGATTGCAATTAGCGCCTTCTTAGTTATTTTTACATGGGGTATGTGGATATATTTCAAAAAAATGATTGCTTAGTTAGTGTTAGTCATACTAGTACTAATTGACAGCGCAATAGATTTTTTTTATAATTTTCGATAGAAAAAGTAAAAACGATGATGGAAAAAGTACGTATTTGTGTGTGTACAAGAAAGGGATTTCTAGGCTGAAAAAATCCTCACAACAGCAAATGCCGAAAGCTACTCCAGAGTGCAGCTAATCCCTGCCGTTCACTGACGTTACAAGTGCTAAAGAGGTAAGTAAGATTTTTACTTACAACTAGGGTGGTACCGCGAGACTAATGACAAGTCCTCGTCCCTTTTTGGGGATGAGGGCTTTTTTTATTTTCTTCGGTAGATCGCAGGACTCGTATCGTGATTTTACAATATAAAATAGGAGGAATTTATCCGATGAAAGCAGTAGATATTCGCCGTATGTATTTGGAATTTTTTAAAGAAAAGGGGCATCATCATGAGCCCTCAGCACCACTTGTGCCAATAAATGATCCATCACTTCTTTGGATCAACTCAGGTGTTGCAACTTTGAAACCATATTTTGATGGCCGTATTATCCCTGATAATCCACGTATTACAAATGCACAAAAATCGATTCGTACCAACGATATTGAAAACGTTGGGAAAACAGCTCGACACCATACATTCTTTGAAATGTTAGGAAACTTCTCTATTGGTGACTACTTTAAAAAAGAAGCAATTCATTACGCTTGGGAGTTTTTAACAGATAAAAAATGGATGGGCTTTGATCCATCATTATTATCTATCACGATTCACCCTGAAGATCAGGAAGCTTATGATGTTTGGCATCAGGAAATCGGTATTCCAGAAGAACGTTTAATTCGTTTAGAAGGGAACTTCTGGGATATCGGAGAAGGTCCATCTGGTCCGAACTCAGAGATTTTTTATGATCGCGGCGTAGAATACGGCTCAGATGAAAATGATCCTGAAATGTATCCAGGAGGAGAAAATGAGCGTTACCTTGAAATTTGGAACCTTGTGTTCTCTCAATTTAACCATAATCCTGATGGCACTTACACGCCACTACCAAAGCAAAATATTGATACAGGTATGGGCTTAGAACGTATTGTGTCCGTCGTGCAAAATGTACCAACAAACTTTGATACTGATTTATTTATGCCAATCATTGAAAAAATCGAAGAATTTGCCAACCGTAAATATAAACGACCTGGCGAAGTAGACTTAAATGAAATCTTTGGCTCAGAAGAAGATATTAATACACCATTTAAAGTGATTGCAGACCATATCCGTACAGTAGCATTTGCTATAGGTGATGGTGCCCTGCCATCAAACGAAGGCCGTGGCTATGTATTACGTCGTTTACTACGTCGTGCGGTTCGCTATGCTAAACAAATTGGCATTGAAAAACCATTTATGTTTGAACTTGTACCAACTGTGGGTAAAATTATGGAAGACTTCTATCCAGAAGTGACAGAGAAAAGCGAATTTATTCAACGTGTCATTAAAAATGAAGAAATTCGTTTCCATGAAACATTAGATGGTGGTTTAGCTATCTTTAATGAAGTAGTGGAATCTCAAAAAGCAGTCGGTCATGATTACATCCCAGGAGCAGATGCTTTCCGTTTATATGATACTTATGGTTTCCCAATCGAGCTAACGGAAGAATATGCAGAGGAAGTAGGCATGAAAGTAGATCATGAAGGTTTTGAGGCAGCGATGGAAGAGCAACGTGAACGCGCGCGTGCTGCACGACAAGATGTTGATTCGATGCAAGTGCAGAATGAAGTATTAGCAAACTTAACGGTTGCTAGTGAATTTGTTGGCTATGATACGTTAACTGTTAATACTGAAATCGCTGCAATGATCGTCAATGGTCAAGTTGCGAAAGTCGCTTCAGAAGGTCAGGAAGCATTGGTTATTTTAGCAAAGACACCATTCTACGCTGAAATGGGAGGCCAAATTGCCGATAGTGGTACTATTTCAAATGATAGCTTTACGGCTGTCGTAAAAGATGTTCAAAAAGCACCGAATGGTCAACCGCTTCATACAGTAGTAGTTGAATCTGGGGAAATGCATGTGGAAGATGCAGTGCAAGCAGTGGTCAATCGTGATGACCGCAATTTAATCATTAAAAACCATACGGCAACACATATTATGCAACGTGCATTAAAAGATGTGCTAGGTGATCATGTAAACCAAGCTGGATCATATGTAGGACCTGACCGTTTACGTTTTGATTTCTCTCACTTTGGTCAAGTTACAAAAGAAGAATTACAACAAATTGAACGTATTGTAAATGAAAAAGTGTGGGATGATATAGAGGTCATTATTGAAGAAAAAGGCATTGATGAAGCAAAAGCAATGGGTGCTATGGCATTATTCGGTGAAAAATATGGAGATGTTGTACGTGTAGTATCCATCGGAGATTATTCGATTGAGCTATGTGGTGGTATCCATGTTAAACGCTCTTCTGAAATTGGCTTCTTTAAAATTGTTTCAGAAGGTGGTATCGGTGCAGGTACTCGTCGTATAGAAGCTGTTACAGGAAAAGTTGCTTATGAAGCAGTAAAAGAAGAAGAAGCATTATTAAATGATGCAGCAGCATTATTAAAAGCAAATGCTAAAGATATTGTCACAAAAATACAGGCATTACAAGCAGACTACAAAGAATTACAACGTGAAAACGAAGCATTATCTCAAAAAATTGCCAATGCTCAGGCTGGGGCAATTGTTGATGCAGCACAAACAATTGGAGATGTCACAGTTCTTTCTACAAAGGTAGAAGCAAAAGACAATAACCAACTGCGTCAGATGATGGATGATTTGAAGGCGAAAATGCCAAAGGCTGTTATCGTTCTTGGAGCAGTGGATGGCGATAAGGTTATGCTATGTGCTGGAGTATCAAAAGAATTAGTTGGTGGCAATTACCATGCTGGAAATATCGTGAAAATGGTTGCGGAAGCATGTGGTGGTAAAGGTGGCGGTCGTCCGGATATGGCGATGGCAGGTGCAAAAGATGCATCAAAACTTGATGAAGCACTACTTTCTGTGTATGATTATGTTAAATCCATTTAATTAATTCACCAAAACATGTTATAATAAAGAGAAATTGGAGATGAGCTTGTTTGCACATCTCCTTATTTCTGAAAGCGAGGTGCTGGTCATGAGTTCATTTGATCAAACGATGAAATTTAATTTTCCAGAAGAATCAATGGAACAGGAAGTCAAGCAGGTAATGTTGAAAGTTCATTCTTCATTAGAGGAAAAGGGATATAACCCTATCAATCAGATTGTTGGTTACTTACTTTCTGGTGATCCGGCGTATATTCCTCGCCATCAGGATGCTCGTAATTTAATTCGCAAGCTTGAGCGTGACGAAATTCTAGAGGAGCTTGTTAAATTTTATATCAAAAAGAATAACGAGGACTAGAAATGAGAATTATGGGATTAGACGTTGGGTCAAAAACTGTGGGTGTTGCTGTAAGTGATGCACTTGGTTGGACCGCCCAAGGTATTGAAACCGTAAAAATTGATGAGGCTAATGGTGAGTTCGGTATTGACCGTATCGCTGAGCTAGTAAAGGAATATACTATAACAGAATTTGTTGTAGGTTTTCCAAAAAACATGAATAATACGGTTGGACCGCGTGGAGAGGCTTCTGAGAACTATAAAAAGCTATTAGAAGAGCATTTCTCACTACCGGTCAAATTATGGGATGAACGTTTAACGACGATGGCTGCTGAACGTATGCTGATCGAAGCGGACGTGAGTCGCAAAAAGCGCAAGCAGGTCATTGATAAAATGGCAGCTGTGATGATTTTACAAGGCTACTTAGATAGCAAAAATTAATTGATGAGGTGACTATGCATGGCACACGAGCATAACCATGAAGAAGAACTACATGTTCAACACATTACAGTGATTGACGAAAACGGAAACGAGCAGCTTTGTGAAGTGATTCACGTTCATGAATCTCCAGAGTTTGGCAAATCATATGTGTTTTACTCAATGGTAGGCGCAGAGGAAGATGAAGATGGCTCAGTTGAAATCTTTGTATCTTCATTTGTACCATCTGAAAATGGTGAAGATGGTGAATTAACACCAATCGAAACTGAAGCAGAGTGGGATATGGTAGAGGACGTTTTAAACGCTTTAGAGGATGAAAACGAAGACTAATCTTCTAACTCAAAGCTTGGAACAAGGATCGCAGCTTGCAGTCCTTGTTCCTTTTTTATTGAAGCTTTTCTATTGTAGAAGGATTGTTAAATGGAGGAATGAATGCATTGTAGATGTGTGAATTTGATCCACAATTGTTGGGAAACGTTCATAAAGTTAGAGGATTCGCTTAGAATTAGAGTGGCACCGCTCCATGAATGGAGGCTCCGCTCAAAGCCACGCTCGAAAATTTCGAGAGCCTGCTCAAATGTAGAGAAGAGAAGCTCCTAAACAGGGAAAACTTGCTCAAAAATAGGAGAAGCTATTCTAAAGTGTATAGCCTCAAAAACGATTTAATAAATGACATCAAATTGTCATAAAGGAGGAAACAGGATGAATGAAGAAACGCAAGAATTTATGATCATTGGGAAAGATGGTAAGGAACAGCAGTGTCGTGTGGTCATTACCTTTGATGCGGAGGACAAGTCCTATGTGTTATTTTCCCTTCTAGATGAAACCGGTCAAGAAATTCCAGGAGACCTTTCGGCGATGACTTTTGATTATGATGACAATACAGGTGAGATGACAAATTTACAGCCTGTTGAAACAGATGCAGAATGGGAAATGATTAATGAAGTGGTGTTAACATTACTTGATGAATTTGAAGAAGAACCACAGCTAATTACTGTGACAGACGAAGAAGGAAAAGATCAAGTGTGCGAAGTCATTCATACGTTTTCGTCTGAGCAATTCGGTAAATTGTATGTATTATATGTGCCAGCAACAGATGAACCGATTGATGAGCGTGATATTTTTGCTGCCCAATATATAGCTGGAAATGAAGGCCAGATTGAAGAATTATACCCGATTGAGTCAGATGAAGAATGGGAATTTGTAGAAGAAGTATTAAACACTTTATAGGATAAACTATTTCTAGAATGCTCAAAAATCTGCTAACGAAAGTTGTTGGCAGATTTTTTACATATGTAATTTCTCCTGAATTGTCGATTTCTGTTTGTCGTGAAAGTTGATTTCTAGTATGATATTGAATAGTGATAGGGGGGAAACCCGTGGATAACGGTTCTAAAAAACAAGAAATGTTTTCAAAAATGCAAGAAAGAAAATCTGAGGTAAAAATCGTGAGAAAAATCGTCGCAATTATTGCCATTGTTTTCGTACTAATAATTGGAGTTGTTGGTTTATTTGGGTACAATTATGTAAAAGGTGCTTTAAAACCACTAGACCCTAATGCAACGAAAACGATTGCGGTAGAAGTACCAATTGGCTCTAGTTTGTCCTCCATTTCAACACTACTAGAGAAAAAAGGTGTCATAAAAGATGCACGTGTTTTTAAGTACTATGCAAAATTTAAAAATGAATCACAATTTCAAGCGGGAAATTATGATTTAACACAGGCAATGACTTTTGATGAACTTATTGAAAGCTTGAAAACAGGGAAGGTATATCGTAAGCCTGTCTTTACGATGACGGTCCCAGAAGGCTTAACACTTGAACAAATTGGGAAAGTGATTGAAAAGAAAACACCGTACACACAAAAAGAATTTATGGATCTTGTGACGAGTGACACATTTGTTCAACAAATGATGGCTAATTATCCTGAGCTAGTTACAGAGGCGGTTTTAGCTGACAATATTCGCTATGACTTAGAGGGCTATTTATATCCAGCTACGTATTCTTATTATGAGGAAAAACCATCCTTACAAGCGATTGTAGAAGAGATGATAGCAGCCATGAACAATGTGGTGAAGAACTATAGTGATGTATTAGCTGAAAAACAAATGTCCGTACATCAGCTGTTAACATTTGCTTCATTATTGGAAGAAGAAGCGACTGCTCAAACGGATCGAGAGACTATTGCAAGTGTCTTCTATAATCGAATCAATGAAGGGATGCCACTACAAACAGACCCAACCGTGCTCTATGCACTGGGTGATCACAAAGATCGTGTTTTATATGAGGATTTAGAAGTGGATAATGCCTATAACACATACAAAAATAAAGGTCTACCACCTGGTCCAATAGCGGGTGCAGGTAAAACTTCGATTGAGGCATCATTAAATCCAAGTCAAACAGATTATTTCTACTTCCTAGCAGATAAAGAGGGTGTCAACCACTTCTCGAAAACCTATGATGAGCATTTGCAGAAGGTAGAAAAATATTTACGAAAAGAAGAGTAAACGTATAGGAAGAACAAAAATCGTATAGCAAACAGATGGATAGAAGGAAAGAAAAATAGCTTTCCTTCTATTTTCATGCTATTATAAAGTGTGATTTTTGATCAATCCGTTCATTTATGCGGGACAAATATGCGTGGTGGCAATTGTTTGAGCATATCGAAGCAATTGCTCATTTTTGTATGGCAAAGTACCAAGACATCACGTTTGGTCTTTTTCTTTTTGTTGATAAATGATGAAGTACAGACAACGGCAAACGCTCGTTGCCTTTTAAATGAGGGTGGAAACAATGGAATTATCAGATGCATATATACAATCATTTATACAGCCACGTAATGAATTGCTTTTAGAAATGGAAGCATATGCGGAGGAGCATCACGTACCGATCATGCAGCTAGCAGGTATTGATGCATTAAATCAACTGTTGCGTATTCAAAATCCGTCAAAAATTTTAGAGATAGGTACAGCAATTGGTTACTCTGCTATTCGTATGGCAGAGGCATTGCCTCATGTCCAAATTGTTACAATTGAACGTGATCAAGATCGTGTAGCAAGGGCAAAAGCCTATATTAAACGTTCGACTGTATCAGATCGAATTACGGTCATTGAGGGTGACGCTTTAGAAGTGGATGACGAGGCCATTAACACAACATTCGATGCGGTCTTTATTGATGCTGCGAAGGGACAATACCAACGCTTTTTTGTAAAGTATGCACCTTTAGTAAAATCAGGTGGGGTATTGTATATCGATAATATGTACATGCATGGTTTGTCTCATTTAGAGTTGAAGGATGTTCCACGTCGTAAGCGAACAATGATTCGCAATTTAAAAAGCTTCACGGATTGGATTATGCAGCACCCAGATTATACAAGTGCTTTTTTACCAGTCGGTGATGGTTTATTACTATGTTTGAAGAGGTGACTACTATGAAAAAACCAGAATTGCTTGTGACACCACAATCATTAGAACATATAAAAGCACTTTTAGCCGCTGGAGCAGATGCTTTTGTTATTGGTGAACAACAATTTGGTCTACGTCTAGCAGGAGAGTTCTCAGTTGAAGAAGTAGAAGAAGCGACAAAGCTTATTCATGAAGCGGGTAAAAAGGTATATGTTGCAGTCAATGCACTTTTCCATAATGAGAAACTAGAGGCACTTGCTGATTATTTAAAAGAAATGCAACGTATCGGTGTGGACCGTTTAATTTACGGTGATCCAGCGGTACTCATTATTCGCAGAGAGCAAGGTGTTACGATTCCGTTACATTGGAATCCAGAAACGACAGCTACAAACTGGTTTACAGCTAATTACTGGGGGAAACGTGGTGCAACGCGTGCCGTATTAGCGCGTGAGCTTTCTCTTGATGAAGTATTAGAGATTAAAGAAAATACTGAAATGGAAATTGAAGTACAAGTACATGGCATGACATGTATGTTCCAATCAAAACGCCCATTACTCGGCCATTATTTCTTATATCAAGATAAAGTAATGGCTATTGAAAATCGCCAAGAAAATCGTAATATGTTCCTACATGATGATGAACGAAATAATAAATATCCAATATATGAAGATGTGAATGGTACACATATTTTCAGTCCAAATGATATGTGTATGATTGATGAACTAGGCGAATTATTTGAAGGTGGCATCGATGCGCTGAAAATTGAAGGTGTACTTCAAACACCAGACTATGTAGTCGCGGTAACAGAAGCTTATCGAAAAGCGATCGATACGTATTTTGACGAATCAGAAGACGCATATGAAGAAATAAAAGACGATTTATTAGCAAAAATTGAAGATATTCAACCAGCTATTAGACCATTAGATACAGGCTTTATCTTCAAGGAAACAGTTTACTAGGAGGGGACAATAACATGGCATTAGCGTTAGAGCAAAATGACAAAATCCGTGAGATTGTCAACGGTAAACGTGTCATTACTAAAAAACCAGAACTACTTGCTCCAGCTGGTAGCTTAGAGAAATTAAAAATAGCTGTCCATTACGGAGCAGATGCTGTATTTATCGGTGGGCGAGAGTTTGGCCTACGTTCGAATGCGGATAACTTTTCAATTGAAGAGATGCGTGAAGGTGTAGAATTTGCCAATCAATATGGTGCGAAAATATATGTAACAACAAATATTTTTGCCCACAATGAAAATATGGATGGCTTAGAGCGTTATTTAAAGGATATTGAATCAGTGGGCGTAACTGGTATTATTGTAGCAGACCCGCTCATTATTGAAACATGTCGTACAGCAGCACCTAAGCTTGAAATTCACCTTTCTACTCAGCAATCATTGTCCAACTGGAAGGCCGTCCAGTACTGGAAAGAGGAAGGTTTACATCGTGTTGTATTAGCACGTGAAGTCGGCGGAGAAGAAATGAAGCTGATGAAAGAAAAGGTCGACATTGAAATTGAGGCCTTTGTCCATGGAGCAATGTGTATTGCCTACTCTGGTCGTTGCGTTCTTTCTAATCATATGACGGCTCGTGACTCAAACCGAGGGGGATGCTGCCAATCATGCCGTTGGGACTATGATCTATATGAATTAGAAGATGGTGAAGAAAAAGCACTTTTCGATGAGAGCCATGCACCATTTGCGATGAGTCCAAAAGATTTAAAATTAATTGAAGCGATTCCTCATATGATTGAGCTAGGTATTGACTCGTTAAAAGTTGAAGGTCGTATGAAATCCATTCACTATGTAGCGACAGTAGTTTCTGTGTACCGTAAAGTGATTGATGCTTATTGTGCAGATCCAGATAACTTTAACATTAAACGTGAATGGCTAGAGGAATTAGACAAATGTGCTAACCGTGATACGGCTGAAGCATTCTTCCATGATGCACCTGGCTTTGAGGAGCAGATGTTTGGTGTGCATGGTCGTAAAACAACCTATGAATTTGCTGGACTTATTTTAGAGCATGATCCAGAGACAAAAATAGTGACAATGCAACAGCGTAATTATTTTAAACCTGGTGACGAAGTAGAATTCTTTGGTCCTGAAATTGAGAATTTCCGTTTAACAATGGGTGAAATTTGGGACGAGGATGGCAATAGCCTAGATGCAGCACGTCATCCATTACAAATTGTTAAATTTAAATGTGATACACCATTGAAGCCGCATAACATGATGCGAAAGGAGAATAACTAATGGCAGTGAAGCGCCCTGTTGTCATCGGAATCGCAGGTGGCTCATGCTCCGGAAAAACGAGCGTGACGCGCGCCATTTATGATGTTTTCCGTGAGCATTCTGTTGTGGTAATTGAACAAGATTTTTATTATAAGGATCAAAGTCATTTAACATTTGAAGAACGCTTAGGAACTAACTATGATCATCCGTTAGCTTTCGATAATGATTTATTAATTGAGCACATAAAAAAGTTGTTAGTTCGTCAACCAATTCAAAAACCTGTGTATGATTACGTCCAGCATACAAGGGCAGAAGAAGTTATACATGTTGAACCAGTAGATGTTATTATACTAGAAGGTATTCTAGTTCTAGAGGATGCTGATTTACGTGATTTAATGGATATTAAATTATTTGTGGATACAGATTCAGATTTACGTATTATTCGCCGCATTATGCGTGATATTAAAGAGCGTGGACGTACAACAGATTCGGTGATTGAGCAGTATTTATCAGCGGTTCGACCAATGCATAATTTATTTATTGAACCAACGAAACGTTATGCTGATATCATTATTCCAGAAGGTGGGGATAATGAGGTCGCGATTGATTTAATGGTAACGAAAATTAAAACTATTCTTGAAACCGACAACGTATTGTAATAAGATAGAGTGGTATTGACAATATTTACATGCATATTTTGAAAAAGCATGCATACTATTAGGTCAAAGCGTAATTTGAAAACGTTTAAAAATAATAAAATTCGATTAAGTGCATCTCACATGCATTTAGTCGAGTTTTATGTTTTTATATTGAAGAAACAAGGAGTGAAGGACTTTGGCAAATGAAAAACAGTACCCTATGACAGCTGAGGGAAAACGTAAATTAGAAGAAGAATTAGTAAAATTAGAAACTGAAACACGTAAAGAAATCGTTGAACGTATTAAAATAGCACGTGATTTTGGAGATCTTTCTGAAAACGCTGAGTACGATTCTGCAAAAGAAGAACAAGCCTTTTTAGAAGGTCGTATTTCAACATTAAAATCAATGATTCGTAATGCAGTGATTATTTCTGAAGACGAGACAGATAACAGTGTAGTATCACTAGGGAAAACGGTTACATTTGTAGAAATCATCAATGGTAAGCCATCAACAGATGAAGAATCTTATACAATTGTTGGTTCTGCTGAGGCAGATCCTATGGAATTCCGTATTTCGAATGAATCACCAATTGCAAAAGGTCTACTTGGTCGTGCTGAAGGTGAAGAGGTTGTTGTTCAAACACCTGGCGGCGAAATGAAAGTGAAAATTCTCTCAATTAAATAATATGTATATGTACAAGCAGTTAGCCTTTGGCTGACTGCTTGTACCATTTTTAGCGTGAAAACTATGTAGTAAAATAATGAGTAGAATTATTTTGCAAGTGCTGTCGAACTTGATAGAATATTGCCTAGAGAGGGGGAGACATTATGAGTGAACGACAAACTCGAAGTGGTCGTCATTTGCAGCCATCTCGTAATAAAAAGCTAGATAAACTATTGAATGTTTTAATTGGTGTTGTGGTTGTACTCATTATTATCACAGCAACCTATGTGTTTAAATGGCAAGATGATGCAGATCAAGCAGTGAAAGAGGATCCAGCTCAAGAAGAACAGAGCGGTGATGATGAAAAAGAAGTAGAGAAAGAACCGACGGATGAAGAAAAAGAAGATCTCGCTGTAGAAGAAGATAAACCTTCAGAGGAAGAGTCGGAACCTGAGACATCCCAGCAAGAACAAGGCACAGCAGAAGAATCAGCATCAGATAATCCTATTGTTGAGAAGGTTATCACGAATAAAAATTGGCAGCCAACACCTACAACTCAAACAGGTCAGCATGTGTCTTCATATGACGACAAGTCTGTAGACTGGGCTGAGAAAGTAGCAACAGTATCTACTGTGACAGGTATTGACCAAAGCAATATGATTATCTGGCGTATGCAAAATAATGGTGGTCCTAATTCATCCATTGCTACTGTTTCTACAAATGATAAATCTCAAATGTATCGTGTAAGCATGGAATGGGTTGATAATGAAGGTTGGAAGCCTGTGAAGCTAGAGCAACTAAATACATTAGAAGGCGCCTATTGACGAAAATTACTCTTTTGATTATTTTTAATAGAGTTGATAAAAGAAGGGAAGTAACAGTACATGAAAATTGCAGTAATTGGCGCAATGGAAGAGGAAGTGGAGCTTCTAAGAGCAGCATTAGACAATGCACACAGCACAACGATTGCGGGTAGTGAGTATACAACAGGAACTTTTGAAGGGAAGGAAGTCGTATTATTAAAAAGCGGTATTGGTAAAGTAAATGCTGCTATGTCTACGACAATTCTTTTACATGAGTTTAAACCAGATGTTGTCATTAATACAGGCTCTGCAGGTGGATATGATGAAGCTCTTGAGGTAGGCGCTATCGTTATTTCTGATGAAGTTCGTCACCACGATGTAGATGTCACAATCTTTGGCTATGAAATTGGACAAATGGCTGGTATGCCAGCAGCCTATAAATCAGATGAGAAATTGATGAAGGTAGCTGAGGAGGCTGTGAAGGCAGTTGGAGAGCACCAGTATGGCGTTGGTTTAATTTGCTCTGGAGATGCTTTTATGAATGATCCTGAACGTGTAGAGGCTGTTCGTCGTCATTTCCCTCAAATGAAAGCTGTAGAGATGGAAGCAGCCGCAGTTGCACAAGTTTGTTATCAATTTGCTACACCTTTTGTAGTCATTCGTGCATTATCAGATATTGCAGGTAAAGAATCGAATATTAGCTTCGATGAATTTTTACCAGTTGCTGCAAAACATTCGACACAAGTCGTATTAAAAGCAATTTCCTCACTATAAACTACACAGAATGGTCAAAATGTGTGGTTTATTCTGTGAGAAAAATCACAGTTAATACAAAAAACAAATGCTACACTGACATTAATAAATCTCTTCATAATAGAATGGGAGGCTTTCATGATGTTATTTTTAACAGCAGGTGTAGTCATTATTACAACTTTAATAGGTACGTTGATTTCAGCAGAACTCTCTGAATCAGCACATTAGTATGACGGGAAAGCTCCCTTGCGACATAGTCATGTTGCAGGGGAGCTTTTTATATGCCATAAAATAGGCATATTCTTCCGCCATTGAAGGATTGAATTTTTTTCATAACCATTTTACAATATATTATTCAATAGTTTTTTGGTCTCGTTTATATAGTTGATAGAGTTTAATAAGTGCCCGTTTTTCAATGCGAGATACATAGCTACGTGAAATATTTAAGCGTGCTGCAATTTCCTTTTGCGTAAGTGCATCCTGTTGATTTAATCCATAACGGAGTGTCACAATTTCGAGCTCACGTTCATCGAGCATATGCAAATAGTGGTATAGTTGTGCTACATGCTCTTTATGCTCTAGCTTCTCTGTGGCACTTTCTTCATCACACTGAAGTAAATCACGAATTTGCAGTGCGTTCCCATCTTTATCAGTTCCAATCGGCTCAAATAGCGAAACGTCTTTTTGCACTTTCTTTTGGGTGCGTAGATGCATTAAAATCTCATTTTCAATGCAACGAGCTGCATATGTGGCAAGTCGAGTTTTTTTATCAGGGGTATAGCTCTCAACGGCTTTCATTAGTCCAATTGTTCCAATGGAAATATAATCATCGAGTTGCTCATGTTTTGGATGGAATTTTTTAACGACATGCGCGACAAGCCTCATATTACGTTCTATTAGATCAAGACGTGCTTGCTCATCGCCACCTAAAAATCGTTCAATACAAGCAGCTTCCTCTTCTTTTGAAAAGGGTTTATGGAATGTTTGCCCCTTTAAATAGCCAAGCAATGCAGGGATTTCAAGCCATAACTGCAACATCGATGTAAAAATTCCGCTCATTGAATGATTTCATCCTTTCCCCATTTTTCGACAGTATATGTTTAAAAGCAGTGGGAAATGAAAAAAGTGCAACAGCAAATGTGCTGTTACACTTTTTTTAACGTAAATGTACTAATCATGAGTAAAGCTAAAATGGGGAAAAGGAAAAGATAAAATGCCGGATGGAACGTATAAGCTGCGAAATACGTTAAAGTTAAGAACGTACCTGCGGCTGTAATTGGTAAACCTGTGAAATAACCGTTCGCTTCGCTAATATTGAAGCGAGCTAAACGCATAGCGCCACAGACGATAAATAATACGGCCATCATCATGCCGACAAAACCAAAATCAACTAGAACAACTTCATACATTAATAATGCAGGCGCCACACCAAATGATATAATATCACTCATAGAATCTAATTGTTTACCTAATTCTGACACTTGTCCGAGCGCTCTCGCTACCTTACCATCGTAGCGATCAAGAAGAGCTGCTATAAAGATAAACAAGACACTATAGCTATAGTATTCATGTAGAGTGGCCATAATAGCCGCGCCTCCAAAGGACATATTACTAATTGTTATGAAGTTAGCTGCGTGCGATTTCATTTTCTTAACCGTGGTATCCACCAACTTGTGATAAAAAAACAAGGGGGATCACTCCTTTGCACTTAAGATATTGTACCATTATACTTCGAATGCGAAAAAATTGACAGTCTAAATTAATGGATAGGGGTTTTACTGTATGAAAGAAAAACTATATCAACGCTTGATAGAACTAACGAATGGTAAGCAATCTTCCCATCTTTTGCAAACAATTGCAAAAGCGAAGTGGAGTAAACGTATAATTCCAAGCTACATGAAGTTATACGATATTAACCTTGAAGAAGTTTCAAAAAAACAACAACAATTTTCGTGTTTACATGATTTTTTTACAAGAGAACTTATTGAAGAAGCTCGCCCTATTGAAAAAAATCCAACTGTATATGCCAGCCCAGTAGATGCAAAAGTGGAGTCCTTTGGACGTATTGAATGGGATATGACATTTCTTGTGAAGGGTAAGCCTTATGCATTACAAGATTTACTTGGCAATACAGAACGAGCTGCACAATATGCAGACGGACATTATATCGTTTTTTATTTAAGTCCGGCTGATTACCATCGTATCCATAGCCCGATAGATGGAGAAGTCTTACGACAATATACACTTGGTCAGAAATCTTATCCTGTGAATCAGTTAGGTCTTACATACGGTAAAAAACCAATTTCTCATAATTATCGTTTAGTGACTGAGCTGAAAACAGCAAATAATCAGCATGTTGCATTGATCAAAGTAGGTGCGACCTTTGTGAATTCCATTGTGCTTACCAATACAACAACGAAATGGCAGAAAGGGCAAGAAGTTGGTTATTTCTCATTTGGTTCTACTGTTGTGATGCTGTTTGAAAAGGATACAATTAAATTTACGGATAATGTTGTAAAAGGAAGCCCAATTCGAATGGGTGAAGCCTTTGCAAATATGCTATAATGGTCGAATAATACGTTAAGATTAGGGGTCGCTATTTTGTATAATTTTTTATTACCGAACGAATTTGTGACGAATATTTTTGAAATTACGCCGGAAAAGTTACAGGAATTAGGGATTAGAGGAATCATTACGGATTTAGATAATACGCTTGTTGAATGGGATCGTCCAGATGCAACAGAAGAGCTAATCATATGGTTACGCATTATGAAAGAATCAGGTATTCGTGTTATTATTGCGTCAAACAACAATGAAGCTCGTGTAAAGCATTTTGCTGAGCCGTTAGGTATCCCTTATATTCACAAGGCGAAAAAGCCACTTCGTAATGCTTTTTATAATGCACTGATTCAACTAGGCTTGCGTCCAAATGAAGTAGTAATGGTAGGAGATCAACTCCTTACGGATGTTATGGGAGCAAATCGCTTAGGCTTACACACAGTGCTCGTGAAGCCTGTTGCACAATCAGATGGGCTTGTAACAAAATTGAATCGTTTTATTGAACGTCGCGTATTTAATGATTTGAAACGAAAAGGAATTATAACTTGGGAGGAACAAGAATGATTGAAATGCCAAATTGTATTGGCTGTGGTACAACAATTCAAACAGAAGATAAAACAGCAGTTGGGTATGCACCCCCATCATCATTAGAAAAGGATGTGGTCATTTGCCAGCGTTGCTTCCGTTTGAAAAATTACAATGAAATTCAACCAGTATCGTTAACAGATGACGATTTTTTACGTATTTTAAATGGTCTTGGTACACAGCAAGGCTTAATCGTAAAAATTGTTGATATATTTGATTTTAATGGAAGCTGGCTACCAGGGCTTCATCGTTTTGTAGGGAAGAATCCTGTCCTATTGATTGCCAACAAAGCTGATTTATTACCAAAGTCAGTGAAGCCCAAAAAAGTTATCAACTGGCTGAAACGTGAAGCAAAGGCTCTTGGACTACAGCCTGTCGATGTCCTATTAGTCAGTGCCCATAAAGGCAAAGGGATGGCAGAAGCAATGGAAGCCATCGATGAATATCGTAAAGGACAAAATGTATATGTTGTTGGCTGTACAAATGTTGGGAAATCTACGTTCATTAACCGGATTATTAAGCAGGCAACAGGTGAGGGTGAAGTGATTACAACCTCACACTTCCCAGGTACTACTTTAGACATGATTGATATTCCATTGGATGATGGTAGTGCATTATATGATACGCCAGGTATTATTAATCATCATCAAATGGCTCATCATATTGATTCCAGTGAATTAAAATATATTATGCCGAAAAAAGAAATTAAGCCGAAAGTCTATCAACAAAATGCAGGGCAAACTCTATTTATTGGTGCATTGGCAAGATTTGATTTTATTCAGGGTGACCGTTCTGCCTTTACAATCCATGTGGCAAATGATTTACCAATTCATCGTACAAAGCTTGAGAAGGCAGATGCGTTATATGAAGAGCATAAAGGAGAATTATTGGCACCCCCAACTGCGGACTTTATCGACCAGTTACCGCCATTGGTTCGTCACGAATTTTCCATCAAAGAAGCGAAAACAGATGTTGTATTTTCTGGGCTTGGCTGGATTACCGTTCAACATGCGAATGTAGTAGTAGCAGCTTACGCACCAAAAGGTGTACAAGTTTCAATTCGTCCTTCGCTGATCTAAATGGAGGACATAGTAGAGAGAGGGACTAGAAAATGAAGAAGTGGTTTGCAGTTATGGGTGATCCAATTGAACATTCAAAATCACCTGCCATGCACAATGCTTGGTTTGAGGACATGTCAATTGATGCGACATATATTCCTTTACATGTAACGCCTGATCAATTAGAATCTGCTGTTGCTGGTTTGAAGACATTAGGGGCAAGTGGCTGGAACGTGACCATTCCTCATAAAACAGCAATCATTCCGTATCTAGACGAGCTAGATGAGCTGGCACAAAAAATGGGCGCAGTGAATACAGTCGTACGAACAACAGAAGGAAAGCTAAAAGGCTATAATACAGATGGTATTGGATTTGTTCGATCACTCGAAGAAGCCGTTGGGGTTTCTCATAAAGACAAGCCTGTATTACTTGTTGGTGCTGGAGGTGCAGCTCGAGGCATTGCCTTTGCTATGCAGCAACAAGGCTATTGTCATGTAACCATTGCCAATCGTACGGTGACGAATGCACAAATGATTATTGATGAAATGGGTATGGGACGTGCCATTTCATTACAACAAGCGGAAGAAACGCTAGCTGATTTCAGCATTATTGTGCAAATGACATCAGCTGGCCTTTCTACGGGCAATTTTTCAATGCCATTTTCATTAGATCGGCTGATGAAAGAAGCAATTGTTGCGGATATTGTGTATAATCCATTAATGACGCCTTTTTTACAAGCGGCTGAAGAAAAAGGAGCAACGATTATCACTGGCTTAGGGATGTTTGTCCATCAAGGAGCCATCGCTTTTGAACACTGGTTAGGAGACTATCCAAATACAAATTCAATGATTGCGCAACTGAAGGCGCAATTAGGAGGAAACTAATTTTTATGTTAACAGGTAAACAGAAACGTTTTTTACGTGCAGAAGCACACCATTTAACACCGATTTTCCAAGTGGGAAAAGGTGGCGTTAATGGTGAAATGACAAAGCAAATTCGCGAGGCATTAGAAGTACGTGAATTGATTAAAGTACGTATTTTAGATAACTGTGAAGATGATAAACATGAAGTCGCTGAAGCATTAGCCAAAGGCGCTCATGCGGAGCTTGTCCAATTAATCGGTCTGACAGTTGTTTTATATAAAGAGTCCCGCAATCATAAAAAGATTGTATTACCAAAAGTAACGAAATAAGGTGAGACGATGAAAAGGGTCGGTTTACTTGGAGGTACATTTAACCCACCACATATGGGTCATCTTTTAATGGCAAATGAAGTTTTTCATGCGCTAGAACTTGATGAAATCCGCTTTATGCCTAATGCCATCCCACCACATAAGCATGCACGTTTTGATGCTAGTAATGTTGAGCGACTTGAAATGGTAAAACGTGCGATTCGTCCATTTCCTTATTTTTCAGTAGAGTCGTATGAGCTTGAGAAGGGTGGCGTATCCTATTCCTATGAGACACTTTCTGCATTGTGTAGAAGAGAGCCGAATGTGAAATTTTACTTTATCATCGGTGGCGATATGATTGATTCGCTACATACATGGCATTGTATAGATGATTTAGTGAAACTTGTTCAGTTTGTCGGAGTAAAGCGTCCAGGGACAGCCGCGGCAACAGAGTACCCTATACGTATGGTGGAAATACCTCAAATCGATTTATCGTCCACACTGATTCGTGAACGCCTGGCTACAGGAGGAACGGTGACATTTCTACTACCAGAAGCTGTAGAGACGTTCATACGAGAGGAAGGTCTTTATGGAACGCGAACAGTATTTAGCGGCGATTAAGCCAAGACTGCCTGAAAAACGTTATATTCATACAGTCGGAGTGATGGAAACTGCCATCAACCTAGCTCATAAATATGGCGAGGACGTAAAAAAAGCTGAAACAGCAGCTATCCTCCATGATATTGCTAAATATGCTGATATTAAGTGGATGGAAAATATCGTTCGTGATGAAAAATTAGATGAAAGACTAATTGGATGGGGTAGTGAATTACTACATGGTCCAGTAGGTGCATATATAGCACAAAGTGAGTTTGGTATCACAGACGAAGAGCTGTTGAATGCTATTCGTTTCCATACAACTGGGCGGGCTAATATGAGCCGATTAGAAAAAATTATTTTTGTCGCAGATATGATTGAACCGAACCGTCGATTTGATGGAGTTGATCGTCTGCGCAAAAAAGCACAAAAAAATTTGGATAAGGCGATGAGTGCATGTGTACGCCATACTTTGGCATTTTTAATTGACACAAAGCAGCCGATTTATCCTTTATCTATAGAATGTTATAACGATATGATGAACAGAGAGGATAGTGAAGGATGACTTCAACTTTATTACAAGCAGCGTACAAAGCAATTGACGACAAACATGGTGAGGATATTGTCGTTTTAAATATGCAAGGAATTTCCCTTTTAGCAGATTATTTTATCATTGCTCATGGTAACTCAGATCGCCAAGTGCAAGCCATTGCACGCGAATTACAGGATGTAGCTGAACAACAAGGCTATGAAATTCGCCGTGTCGAAGGATTTGATGGAGCTCGTTGGGTACTAGTTGACCTAGGCGATGTTGTGGCACATGTATTCCATAAGGATGAGCGTGCTTATTATAATTTAGAGCGTCTTTGGGGCGATGCACCGCAACTAGACATGCCAGAGGCCTAAGTGAGTTACGAACGCTTTGCTCATGTCTATGATGAGCTGCAAACGGATATTCCTTACAATCTTTATGTAGATTGGGTTGTACAGCATGCACCAAGCAGCCAGTACCCAAAACTGTTGGATATTGGTTGTGGCACTGGTGTACTTAGCTTGTTATTTGCAAAGTCTGGTTATCAAGTCAGTGGAATTGATTTATCAGAAGAGATGCTGTCCATTGCCGCAGAACGCTTTGCTGGTGCAGGCTACCATGCACCATTATACTGTATGTCTATGGTCGAACTAGATGGCTTTGAGGAAATCGATGTTGTCACAATCACAATTGATTCCTTGAATTATGTGGTAGAGGAGCACTCTGTTTATACGACATTAGAACGTATCTATACGGCGTTGCGTGATGGAGGTCAGCTGTTTTTTGATGTTCATTCGTTATTTAAAATGAATGAGATTTTTTTAGATGGTCCGTTCACATATGATGATGGTGACATTAGTTATATATGGCATACGGAGCCTGCCGACTTTGAACATTCGGTTATTCATCAAATGACCTTTTATGTACGAGATGACGCAAGTGAATTATATGAACGCTTTGATGAGGAGCACGTGCAACGTACTTACACTATCGAGCAGTATATGGCTTGGTTGCGTGCCATCGGTTTTAGTCATGTGGAAATTACAGCAGACTTTACAGATGAGGCACCTGATGAGGAAAGTGAACGCATTTTTATTCGTGCAGTGAAATAAAGAAAAGGGAGCTACACTGTGTAATTGGCAGTGTGGCTTTTTTGATGGATAGAAAGGTTAAAGTAGCGGATAGAAAACTTGAATAGGCGGATAAAGAGGCTAAATTGTCGGATAAAACCTGTATAGAAGGATAAAAAATCTAAACTCCTGACGATTTTTTATCATTTTCAACCACCCATCCATAGTGTAAGATATATATAACTCCATATGATGACCTTTCGCAAGGAAAGGATGATACTGTGCTACAATCTTTATGGCAAAAGTACAAAAAAAGTATGTTATTCCCCAGCATACTAGTCGTCAGTGGACTTTGTTACTTCTATTTTTCGAGTTCTGACTCTTCACCTCCCCAAGAAGAGCTCATCGAAACAATCCAACCTATTGAAGAAAAAAATTTGAGTGAATCTGCTGAGGAAGCGGTTATGCAGCAGCTATTTGTGGAAATAAAGGGTGCGGTAATGTATCCAGGCGTTTATGAACTTGAGCAAGACCAACGTATAAAAGATGTTGTACAGCTTGCTGGAGGCTATACAGAGAACGCTGACACACAATTTATCAATCATGCCCAAAAGGTACAGGATGAAATGGTAATCTATATTCCTATCAAGGGCGAACAGCTAGAGGAAGGAGCCTCTTCTCTGTTAACGCTACCTACTGAGACGAATAAGGAGCAAAAGATTAATATTAATAAAGCTGATGTAGCAACGTTAGCAACATTGCCAGGAATCGGTCCTTCTAAAGCACAAAGTATCCTAACGTATCGAGAGGAAAATGGGCAGTTTCAAACCATAGATGACTTAAAAAATGTTAGTGGTATTGGTGATAAAACATTTGAGAAGCTAAAGGATGCAATTACCGTAAAGTAATGCTTTTACATGATGGTATATTGACGCCCCTTTTCTAAAAGGGCTACACTATAGTAGAAAAGCAAGAGAAAGTTAATTTGTTAGACAATTTTTGGAGGTAGTCATATGGAGCGAATTACTTGGGATCAATTTTTTATGGCACAAAGCCATTTACTCGCATTACGCAGTACATGTACAAGACTAGCTGTAGGAGCAACTGTTGTACGGGACAAACGCATCATTGCAGGTGGTTATAACGGTTCCATTACAGGGGACGAGCATTGTATCGAAAAAGGATGCTATGTGGTTGATAATCATTGCGTCCGTACCGTGCATGCTGAAATGAATGCCTTACTGCAATGTGCTAAATATGGAACACCGACAAAAGGTGCTGATTTGTATGTAACACATTTCCCATGTTTACCATGTACAAAATCTATCATTCAAGCTGGCATAGAACGTGTGTATTATGCAACGGATTATAAAAATAATCCCTATGCACAGGAGTTATTTGCAAAAGCTGGAGTGGAAGTAGTTCATGTACCCTTTGATGAACGTAAAATTGATTTTTTACGAGATGACAAGCTAGCTTTGTATACAGAAATGCTGCACGAGCTTCGCGAGAGTGGGGTTTCTGCTGAAAAATTGCTCCCATATGAACAGAAGGTGAGTGCATTATTTGGCATCAAGCTTTAAAGCATAGATGGATTATGGTAGCTCTTGCTGTACTGATAGCTGCTATGGCGATATACAAATCAGTATGGCTACTCATTTTTTTATTGCTACTAGCCCTGTGGCTCACCATAAAAGGTGAGTCACGTTTTCTTGCAATTTTTGTACTAACAAGTGGTCTACTAACTTATTTTTTCCTTTCTATCAATCATCTGACGGAACCTTCTCCTTTACCGTCAACCTTCCCTATAACTTGGTCAAATGACTATAAAATAAATGGGCAAAAACTCCGTGGGTTTGCTACAACAACAAATGGTGAAAAACTTTACGTGGTTTATACCTTTTCTTCGGAACAAGAGAAAAATTTTTATGAAAACACCTCATTAACTGGAATGACGTATTCTGCAAAAGGTGAACTTGTGACTCCCTCTCCAGCTGCACATGCTTATGCTTTTTCCATGTCAACCTATTTAACGAGCAAAGGAGCAACAGGCGTCGTTGAAATCGCAAATTGGAACTATATAGGAAAACGAACCTCCATCTTCACTATTCTTGCCGAAGTAAGACACAATATGAAAAAGCATATAGAGAGAACTTTTCCTAAATCACTTGTAGCAGAGGCTCAAGCACTTTTAATAGGGGTGCAAGATCAGATGGAGGATGAACTGCAGCGTGCCTATCAAAAGCTCGGTATTACCCATTTATTTGCGATTTCTGGGCTACATGTCGCGCTGATGTCTTGGCTCTTTTTTGAAGGATTACTGAGAATCAGAGTTCGCAAGGAAATGGCTACTGTCGTGCTATTGATCCTCTTACCGATTTATGGAGTTATTGCAGGTGGAGCACCTTCCGTATGGCGTGCTGTTTCTGTAGTAGAGTTGATGATGTTACTGCGCTTTTTTAAGTGGGTTCTTTCGATCGATGATGCATTAGCTATTAGCTTTATAGGCTTTGTTTTGCTTGAGCCAGGTGTTATTTTCCAGATTGCTTTCCAGCTATCCTATTTAGCAACCGTTAGTCTTCTTTATTCTGGTATTATTTTTAAGCAGACAAGAACTTGGCTAGGTCGTTCTTTTTTTATCACATTCGTGTGCCAACTGCTCGTTTACCCACTATTACTCCATCATTTTTATGAATTATCTTTATCCTCGTTTTTTGTCAATATTGTTTTTGTTCCACTGTTTTCCTTTGTTATATTACCCTTTAACTTGATAGCCTTTGTACTATCTTATCTTTCTTTACCACTTGCTAATGTCCTATTTGCTGGCTATGAACCACTGCGTAAATGGCTGACCGAAATAATCTTTTCTATGCAAGAGCTTCCTTGGCAATTATGGACACCAGGCAAACCATTTATTTGGCTGAGCTGCGTTGCGATGTTAAGTGTTTTAGTGAGCCTCTATTATTTGGAAATAAAACGATTCAGGAAAGCTATTTTGATCCTTGTCATCCCTGCTATTTGGATTCATTTGGCACCCATGTTGTATAACGAAACAAAGATTACCTTTTTAAATGTAGGACAAGGAGACAGTATTATCATTGAATTGCCTTTTAGACGGGCTGTCTATGTTATAGATACAGGTGGAGTATTGCGCTTTGAGCAGGAATTGTGGAAGAAAGCAGATAGTCCTTATAAGGTAGGGAAGCAAGTTGTCGTCCCATTTTTAAAAGGCAAGGGTATACGTACTATCGATATTTTTATTGCTTCTCATGCGGACGCAGATCATATTGAGGGAGCAGAGGAAGTATTACAAGAGATTAACATGAAGGAAATACACGTTACACCTGGTTCATTGTATGAGCCTTTAATGCATGATTTATTACGAGAAGCCAATAAGCGACATATTCCTATTAAAGAAAAAATGAAGGGGACTTCGTGGCATGTAGGGGAAACATATTTTTATTACTTATGGCCTGATGACGCCATTTATGAGGGAAATGATGATTCTCTTGTCCTGTACATGCAGCAAAAGACGTTTACAGCGTTATTTACAGGGGATTTGGAGCAATATGGCGAACAACAGCTGATCAATCGTTATGGACCTTTATTGGCCAATCTCACATTACTAAAGGCAGGGCATCATGGGAGTAAGACATCGAGCACAGAAGCCTTTGTCGAGCTGCTACAGCCCCAATTAACGGTTTTTAGTGCAGGTCTCCATAATCGTTATGGTCATCCACATGAAGAAGTAGTACAACGATTTGTCAGTAGACATTTAGTGACATGGACAACAGGGGTGAATGGATCAATCGAAATAAGTATTCGTGATAATCGCTGGTCCGTTAACGGAAAGGAAAAGGGCCTTGTCCAATGACCAAGGCCCTTTTCCTGCATAAGTCCAATTACTGTGATACAAATTCTACTATAGTTGCAATAATAAACATAAGCGTGAAAACGCCAAATGATACACCGAAGCCAACACCAGAATCGATGGCATCGTTACGTCGACATTGTATGTTTTTTCCTTCAAATGGATTCATTGTTATCCCTCCAATTCTGTTATTTATTATAAGACAACATGGTCATAAAAGCTATATCGAAAAGGTGATTTCCCCGTCTGGAAAGGAATCGACACAATTCGGTCAAAGACACAAAGGACTATGAAATCATGTATACTAATAGTATTGCTAGATGGAGGGGAAATTATGATTTCAACGGTTTGGAATACAATAAAAAAAGGTGAGCTTGCACCAGTATATTTGCTTGTTGGTGAAGAAAGCTATTTTATAGATGAAACCATTAAACGTTTAAAAGAGGCAATGGGTCCAGAAGAAGAGCTGGAGATGACCACATTTGATTTAGAAGAAGTACCAGTAGATGTGGTCATGGATGAAGCAGATACCATTCCTTTTTTCTCAGAACGTAAGCTTATTATTGCTAAAAATGCTTCGTTTTTAAAGGCAACCGAGAAAGGGAAGGAAAAAATCGATCATGATGTGAAACGATTGGAAACATGGTTGTCGAATCCTTCTGATTTTTCCGTAACGGTTTTTATTGCCCCTTATGAAAAATTGGATGAACGCAAAAAAGTGACTAAAATGATGAAAGAGCATGCATTATTTGTACAAGCAGAAACACCAAAAGAGCAGGATTTAGCCGTATGGATTCAAGGCATTGTCAAAACACAAGGTAATAGCATTACACAAGATGCTATTGAATTGCTTGTTACGATGGTCGGAGCCAACATGCTACAATTACAGATGGAAATTGACAAGCTAACCCTTTATTTAGGTGGTGGGGGCGAAATTACAACTTCTTTAGTGGAGGATTTGGTGGCAAAGACATTAGAGCAAGATGCCTTTAAAATGCTTAACGCATACTTGGCAAATGACTCTGTCGGAGCCTTGTCCATCTATCATGATTTATTGCGACAAAAACAAGAACCTATTATGTTAGTGGGCTTGCTAGCATCCAATGTTCGTACCATGTCAAATGTTTTTTATTTATTGAAAAAAGGTTATCACCCTCAACAAATTGCTAAAAATCTAAAAATTCATCCGTATCGCGTCAAACTTATGATTGAGCAACGGCATCGGCCTTCAGAAGAAAATTTGCTCCGGGCATTATATCAATTAGCAGAGGTTGATTTACAGCTTAAATCGTCTGGTGGAAATCGAGAGCGCTATCTAGAGCTATTTTTATTGCGCCAACTATAGGAAAAGAAAGCTGTCCAATAAGGGCAGCTTTCTATGTTCTCTATAAAATTAAAAAGATCAGCTACTCCTAATAGAGTATCTGATCCTTTAAACAATTACGCTTTTTTAGCAAGGCGAGACTTTTTACGAGCCGCCGCGTTTTTGTGGATAAGTCCTTTTGAAGCTGCTTTATCTAAAGATTTGAAAGCTGCTTGTAAAAGTTCTTGTTTGTTTTCAGCGTTAGCAGCAACAGCGTTTTCAGCTTTTTTCACTGTAGTACGCATTGCAGATTTAGCTTGAGAATTAGCAATGTTAGCTTTTTCGTTAACTTTTACGCGTTTAATCGCAGATTTAATGTTTGGCATATATTTCACCTCCTAAATTAGGTACGAGATGATATCTTCTCATTGATTTCTTGTGTCAATACAACAAAAATCATTTTAACAAACGCTTGGCCAAATTGCAATAGATAAATGCAAAGAATATTTACTTGACAGTTTGAACAAACTACAGCTTGAGGTGAACTGTATGCAAAATTTTAATTGGCAACGAACAGATTTAATTGATGAATCAGAAGAGGTAGTTGTCCATCAGACCAAAGAGCAAAAAGAAAAGCTTGAACAATCAAGTGGCATTCAAATTGAAGATCGGAATGCTGGTAGAGTAAAAATTACAGATGTTCTTGTAGACGCTGAAGGGGAAAAGCAAATTGGTAAAAAGGAAGGGCAGTATATTACCCTTTCTGTCCCGACACTAACATTAGAAGATCAAGAAGGCTTTGCACAACTCGAACAAGAATTGCTTGTAAATTTCAAAAAAATGCATGACGCAATTTCTTGGCAAGAAGACGATAAAATTTTAATAGTCGGTTTAGGAAATCGCACTATTACACCCGATGCAATAGGTCCCTATTTAATTGACCATTTGCATAGTTTAGATGTCATTGATGAAAAATTCGTTATGTATGCTCCTGGTGTAACAGGACAAACAGGCTACGAAACAGGTGAGTTTGTGGCTGCTATTGCTGAACGTCTGCAACCGAAATTAATCATTGTAGTAGATGCACTTGCTACAAGAGCGAGTAATCGACTCTGTAAAACGATTCAATTAACAGATACAGGCATACATCCAGGTTCAGGAGTAGGTAATCAACGGCAAGAGATTTCCTATGAGATGCTTGGCATTCCCGTAACAGCAATAGGGATCCCTACCGTAGTAGATGCACCTGTCCTAATTGCAGATGCGGTAGAAACTATGCTCCGTTCGATAGCTGCTCGTGTGGCTGAACGCAGTAAACCGTCATCGAAGCTTTCATTATCCTCATGGCAACCAGATATCAACAAGGAACTGGATATGACATTAGTACAACCTATATTTGGAGAATGGGCGACATGGACGAAGGAGGAGCGGCAGCAGCTGTTTGAGGAAACCTTCGCTGGCTCCCACACACAATTGATGGTTACACCAAAAGAAGCAGACTATTGGATTGATCGCTATGCAAAATTAGTGGCTTCTATGCTTATGGATTGGGCAAGTGATTTATAAAATAATGAAGAAAAAACGCTTAGAGTAGTCCTTCTAAAACACGCTTATTTATGCGTAAAACAAGAAATTTATTTTCGTTCTAATTAACATCCCCCCTCCATACGATATGGGGAGGAGGGTGTGACTTTGCTAAAAAAACTACAATGGTCATTTGGTATATTATTGTTCTTTTTCGTATTACCTGTCATTGCTGGGCAACTTCCGTTCAACAAGCAAGCATCGACTCCGATCAAACAATCAGAAGATAAGCAAGTCGTGTTTGCTGCTACCAATTTAGCTGAACAAAGTGTACTGGAACAAACGAAAGAACCTGAACCAGATCAAGCCCTAGACCCGGACCCATTTAAAGTGTTAGTGTTATTTACCCATACGCATGAAGCATATGAACCCATGGTGAAAGCAGTGAGTGGTAAGGTAGCGACTTCTCATGAAACGGTCAATATTATGAGCCTGAAGGATAAGATTGTGAATCATTTTAATGTAAATGGTTTAAAGACGGATGTTCTTGATGTAGATATTATGAAGAAATTACAAGAAGAGGGTAAAGGCTATCATGAATCTTATAATGTGATGAGGCCATATTTAAGTAAGCATTTAGAGACAAATAGTTATGATCTAATAGTTGATTTACATCGTGACTCATTAAAACATGATCTTACAACGATCTCATATAATGGGGAAAATTATGCGAAAATCGCTATTGTTGTTGGGGCAGAGCATGCTAATTACCGCTGGAATACAGCCTATGCTGAAAGTTTATCATCCACACTAAACGCCATCGTTCCAAAAATTTCTAAAGGGGTTATTTCTAAAAGTGGTGATGGGGTTGATGGGCGATACAATCAGGATTTAGCAAAGCAAATGATGATTATTGAGATTGGTGGAATTGGTAATACTGAGGAAGAGGTTAATCGTACGATTGCTGTAATTGGTAAGGCTATATCAAAAGCGTTTGTCAATGATTCAACAAAATAGACCAATCATATTAAAAAGTGGGACTCTTGTGGGCTCACTTTTTTTAATATTGTATGATAATAAAATTTCCAGAAATAATTCTCATTAATTGTCTTTCCATTGCTCCATTCTTGTCTTATAATTTTCAAGTTGGCTCGCGAATTTCATGATAAAACGTTAAATGAAGGCATATGCAAATAAAGCAAACATACTTTTGAAGTATATCCCACTTTTGGGAATGCCTTTTTAAGTCTATAGCAAATATACATATGAATTTTTAGAAGACAAAAAGTGATAACGTTTCATTTTTCTCTCAAACTTTTATCGTATTTCAATCGTCAAACATATAAGTGAATAAGCAAAAATAATAGAGAGGGGATGGTTATCAATCAAAAGGTTCTATTACGCGACAACAGGTTTTATATTGATGCAGAAGGGAATACCTTCAAAAAGCGTTACTCCTTGTAGCATTTGGATGTAACTATCATTTATCAGCCGTGGGCGGTTATTAGAGGTTGTGACAGCGACTTCTCATTGTACAGCTAGAAAATACCAAAACATTATACCGAAACGAAATTGAGAGATTATTGAAGGAAGGAATAGTATGTCAGGCAAGTCATTAAATCATCGTTATATTCCTGGACTAGACGGGATTCGAGCATTGGCTGTGTTAGCAGTTATTGCTTATCATTTTAACTTTAGTTGGGCTAGAGGTGGCTTTTTAGGAGTAGATATCTTCTTTGTGTTATCGGGCTATTTAATCACCTCTACCATCTTACCTTTAAAGGGCAATCAATTAACAGTCAGCCTAAAGAAATTTTGGGTGGGACGATTTAGAAGGCTACTACCAGCGGCCTACGTTATGATTGTTACATCATTTGTTTGGGCAATGCTCTTTCATAAAGAGCTTCTCCCTACTTTGCGCGGGGATGCACTGTCCTCCATTTTTTATTCAAGTAATTGGTGGTTCATTTTTCATAAACTCTCTTATTTTGATAGTTTCGGTTCTCCATCACCTTTAAAAAACCTATGGTCATTAGCCATTGAAGAACAATTTTACTTGATTTGGCCATTGCTCTTAATGATTGGACTTTTTGTTGTTAAAAAACAAAATAAACTAGCAAATATCGTCTTTTGTGGTGCCCTTTGTTCAGCATTCGTAATGGCCTTACTCTATCAGCCTGGCGCTGATCCTAGTCGTGTCTATTATGGAACGGACACACGTTGTTTTGAATTATTAATAGGCTGTTGGCTAGCCCTTGTTTGGCCAATGAAAAGACTTTCTTCTCAAAAATTATCAGCGAACCATGTGAAGAAACTAAATACTATGAGTTTCATTGCACTTACTATTTTTTTAGTAAGCATAGTGTATGTGGATGAATATCAATCCTTTCTTTATAGAGGAGGTATGTTTTTATTTTGCTTGAATGCTGCCGTTTTGATTGCATGTATTTCTCATCCAGTCAGCATACTAGGAAAAATATTAGCATGGAAGCCATTATGTTGGATAGGCTCTCGTTCCTACGGAATTTATCTATGGCATTATCCTGTCATGGTTTTAGGGACACCCATTCATGAAATTGGTAATCCCTCCTATTGGCGAATCTTCCTGCAGCTTTTACTAATCCTGATGATTGCAGAGCTCTCCTATCGCTTCATTGAAATGCCCATCCGGAAAGAAGGGTTCCGAGTCTATTGTCAAAAATATTTGATTTGTAATAAAAATAAATGGGGAAGCCTTACTTTTCCACGAAAAATATCAACGGTTATGGTTCCACTTTTCCTGCTTGTATTTTTTACTGGCATGACAGGTGTAGTGGGTGAAAGTCAGCAAAACCCATCTAAAACGTTGCCAACAACGATAAAAATTAATGGCGATGACAAGCAGGACAAACAAGCTGAAGCCTCAAACGGCAAGCCTTCTCAAAGCAAGGATGAGGGAGTAGAGGATGTGCAGGAGATAGAAACGCCTAAGCAAGAAGAAAATAACACCATTATTGAGCCTGAAAAGGATGAGTTTTATCGTGGTATACTAGCCATTGGCGATTCCCTAATGATTGATATTGCACCGAGCTTACATAATATGTATCCGACTATTACAATCGATGGAAAAATAGGTCGTCAAGTTTCACAAGCTGTAAGACTTGCACCAAATTATGCAAGTTTTAATCAACCTCATCATGCAGTCATTCTACAATTGGGGACAAATGGTTATTTTACGACTGACCAAATGGATGCACTCCTTGGAGCTTTTTCAAATGCCGATATTTATTTAGTGAATACACGTGTGCCGCGTTCATGGGAAGCAAAGGTGAATGAAGCTTTACTGCAAAAAGCACAGGAACATGAGCGAATAACACTAATTGACTGGCATGCAGCAGCAATCAATCACCCTGAATACTTTGCCCCAGACGGTGTACATTTAGAGAAAAAAGGGGTAGAAGTTTTAACAAAGCTCATTCAACAATCCTTAAACAAATAAAATAATAAAGTCAGTATACACAGTTTTTTCTGCGTAGCTGACTTTTTCTATATCTTAGAAAGGGAACTATTTGATCTACCTATATGTTTTCTATTAGTTGTTGCTCCTGTATGGTAAGCTTGACATTTGACTTGTTCTATTGTGTGGAAGATGGTGCGTTGTTCATTCTTTCTTTTACGATCATGGTTTAGGTTGATAAAAATGGGGTTTTGTCCACGCTTCTTAGTAATATGGATGTTGATATCTTTAGTAGATAGCGGGCTTTTCTCGTTTGATCAAGGGAAGATTTATCCATCGAATCTCTCCTCATGTCGAGTAGACACATTTTTATTTCAACTGCTACACATCGAGCACTACTATAGCTGATTTGTCTGCATTTATATACTTAATATTGTAAAATTTAAAAACGATGTGAAACACTGAAAGTATTGATATTATAGGCTTTCAAGTCTAGTTGCTGTTGTACTTTGCGTAACGTTCATAGTATAATTCATTATAGTTTAATTAGGAGTGGAAAAGATGAACCGAGAAGCACGTTTAAAACGACAAGAGAATATACGAAATTTCTCTATTATTGCACATATTGACCATGGGAAATCAACGCTTGCTGACCGTATTTTAGAGCAAACAAAATCTTTAACTTCCCGTGAGATGAAGGCACAGCTCCTCGACTCAATGGATTTAGAGCGTGAGCGAGGCATTACAATTAAGTTAAATGCAGTTCAATTAAAGTACGAAGCAAAAGACGGCGAAGTGTATACATTCCATTTAATCGACACACCAGGACACGTCGATTTCACATATGAAGTATCACGTAGTTTAGCTGCTTGTGAGGGTGCCATATTAGTTGTGGACGCAGCACAAGGGATTGAAGCACAAACACTAGCAAATGTTTACTTAGCACTTGACAATGACTTAGAAATTTTACCTGTAATCAATAAAATTGATTTACCTGCAGCTGACCCTGAACGTGTACGTCAAGAAGTAGAAGACGTTATTGGATTAGATGCCTCTGAAGCAGTATTAGCTTCTGCAAAAGCAGGAATTGGTATCGAGGATATTTTAGAGCAAATCGTAGAGAAGGTACCAGCGCCAACTGGTGATCCAGATGCACCACTACAAGCTTTAATTTTTGACTCTGTTTACGATGCTTATAAAGGTGTTATCATTTCGATTCGTGTCATCAATGGTACTGTCAAGCCTGGCGATAAAATTCGCATGATGGCAACAGGTGCGGAATTCGAAGTTATTGAAGTTGGGGTACATACACCAAAAGTTGTGCCACAGGCTGAATTAACAGTGGGTGATGTAGGTTATTTAACCGCATCTATCAAAAATGTAGGAGACACACGTGTAGGGGATACTGTAACCTATGCGAATCGTCCTGCAGCTGAGCCATTAGCTGGATATCGCCGTTTGAACCCAATGGTCTACTGTGGTTTGTATCCAATTGATACAGCCAAATACAACGATTTACGTGAAGCGTTAGAAAAGCTAGAGCTAAATGATTCTGCTCTACAATATGAGCCAGAGACATCGCAAGCACTTGGTTTTGGTTTCCGCTGTGGATTCTTAGGATTACTACATATGGAAATTATTCAGGAGCGTATTGAGCGTGAATTTAATATCGACTTAATTACAACAGCACCTTCCGTAATTTACAATGTTCATATGACAGATGGTACTGAGCTTAAAGTCGATAATCCATCCTTTATGCCAGACCCACAAAAAATCGATCGTGTCGAGGAACCATATGTGAAAGCAACAATCATGGTACCAAATGATTATGTGGGTGCGGTTATGGAACTTTGTCAAATGAAGCGTGGTAATTTCATGACGATGGATTATATTGATACATCCCGTGTAAGTATTATTTATGAAATGCCATTATCAGAAATTGTCTATGATTTCTTTGACTATTTAAAATCAAATACAAAGGGCTATGCATCATTCGACTATGAACTTATTGGTTACCAGCCATCGAAATTAGTGAAAATGGATATTTTATTAAATGGTGAGCAAGTCGATGCACTAAGCTTTATCGTACACCGTGACTTTGCCTACGATCGAGGCAAAATCATCGTAGAAAAATTAAAAGAATTAATCCCACGCCAACAATTTGAAGTACCAATTCAAGCAGCAGTTGGACAAAAAATCGTGGCGCGTTCAACAATTAAAGCCATCCGTAAAAACGTATTAGCGAAATGTTACGGGGGAGATATTTCTCGTAAACGAAAACTTCTTGATAAACAAAAAGAAGGTAAAAAACGTATGAAACAAGTAGGCTCAGTCGAAGTCCCTCAAGAGGCATTCATGGCTGTGCTGAAGATGGATGATTCGAAGTAACATTGATATAACAGCGTTTATAGGGGTTTTTAATAATTGATTTTATATCAATTTGGTGGGGTTCCCCACCAATTCCCCACCATAAAAAAATAAGTTAGAAATTCTTTTCTTATATATCTTGAGCAAATGAGTCAAAGATGTTAGCGGCATCTCTAGCCATTTTCTCAGTGAGGTGGACATAGCGATCTTCTGTTACGGCAGCTCGACTATGTCCTAATCTTTTTTGTACTGTTTTAACAGGTGTACCATTTTCGATTAAAGTTGTTGCATGTGTGTGGCGTAAGGAATGATAGTTAAAACTAAGATTTAACTTTTCGCTTATTTTTCTAGTATTATATTTAATTACACTTGGCGTACAATGTTCGCCATTTTCTTTTTTACATACATAATCATGTTCAGGATCCTTTTGATAAAACTCACCGTATTTTAAACGATTTTCTATTTGTGCTTTTTTAATACGTTTGAGCATTTCTGCGAGCGTATTACCAAATGGAATTGTCTATAACCAGCCTTTGATTTTGGAGGTCTAGGTTGCCATTGTGCTTTCCCATTTTCATCTTTAATACCAACTAATTATTGTTCAACCTCCAATGTCATTTCTTCAAAATTTATGTGCTTCCATTCAAGTCCACAAACTTCTCCTACACGTAACCCACAATGTAACCCAATATGAAATGGTAAATAAAAAGGGTGTTCTTCA
This sequence comes from Lysinibacillus sp. K60, assembly GCF_019731275.1. Classification (NCBI taxonomy): domain Bacteria; kingdom Bacillati; phylum Bacillota; class Bacilli; order Caryophanales; family Bacillaceae; genus Lysinibacillus; species Lysinibacillus sp. K60. The sequence continues at coordinate 168,133 of NZ_JAASJR010000002.1, forward strand.
TCTAAAATGCTATTAATAAGTCTTAGATTTTCCTTCGTTTGTATCTTTAATTCCTCGCGAGTTGGTTTTCGTTTCTTATCCTTCATTAATTCTACATAATGCATTGGATTTTCTTTAATGTATTTGTAGGTGTATACTGCATGATTCAAAGCTTTGCTTAATACCTATGATTATACTTAATGTTTGCCGAGCATAACCTTCACGTGTTTTCAAATTAATGCATTGCTGCAACACGTGAGGAGTTAGTGATTTAACTTTATACTTTCCTAAGTGTGGTGCAATATGGTTTCTAATAGTTGATTCATAGTTATAGTACGTATTTGGTTCTAATTTGAGATCTACATATTCCTTCATCCAAAAATCTAAATAATCATGTAAAGTAATTTCTTGGGGTTTAAAAACAGTTCCTGCATTTTCATATTCTAAAATCTTTCTTCTTAAAATTGCCTCTGCTTCTGCTTTTGTATGGGCTCCTTCAGCTGTTGCTGAATCAAATATTAAAGAAATTCGCGAGGATATAGGTGGAATTAAAGACAACACAACTTGGATTTTAAGATTAGTTATTGGTGGACTAGTGGGAGCATTGTTGACCTTTATTATAAAAGGAGGAATGATTTAATATGAAAATCAACTGGAAAGTACGTCTACAACATAAACAATTTTGGGTGTCATTAATCGCATTACTACTAGTGCTTGCTAATCAAATAGCAGGCATTTTTAATGTCGATATTACGATTTACAATGCTCAAATTACAGCCATTTCAGAGACTGTTTTAAGCATTTTAGGTTTGCTTGGTATTATCATCGACCCAACTACAAAAGGTGCTTCAGACAGCGAGCAGGCGCTTAAATATGATGAGCCAAAGGGTGATTTAAAATGACGAGCATTACTACAACATGTCGTGATATATCTGAACTATTGCCAGCTGCACAAACTGCCTGTCGTTTGTTATTCCAAGAGTGTTTTAAAGCAGGGATTAAGAACATCTTTATCACTGAAACATATCGCTCACAGGAACGACAGAATTACTTATATGCACAATGCAGAACTCGACCAGGGCAGATAGTTACTTGGACATTAGATAGCAATCACAAGTCACGATTAGCATGGGATATTGCTGTTTGCCCTCCACAGTCTTTATATGATCTAACAACACTAAGTCGAGTCGGTGCTATCGCACGAAAGCTTGGTATTACATGGGGCGGAGATTGGACAGCGAATATTGATCGGCCTCATTTTGAAGTTAAACCAACTTGGATTATGCCGAAGGGATACAAAATTGAAGGACAAGTAATTGTTCCAACCAATAGCAAATACCAAGTGCAATTAATTGTGGAAGGCAATACAACGAAACCAATTGCAAAGGATGATGATAAAATGCAATTTACTAACGAAACACTTAAAGCTGCAGTACGTGACTACCTAAAGCAAGCAGTAGACAAAAAGCTTATTGATAAATCACACCTTGAAAAGTTTGACGCTGGTACATTAACAAATTGCGATTTAAAAGGATTAGAAATTATCATTGCACAACGTAGTGTGTAATCAAATGCCTTTTACCTAAATTGGTAATGGGCTTTTTATATTTGGAATATCTGAAAGTCAATTTACTGTCAACAGATATTTAAGTACAAATTGTTAATTTATGATTACAAAATGAATAGTAACTACAATGTAATTAAGGTCAAATAATATGTTTACAAAACGTTGGAAATGTAACTTTAGTATAGCAAAATTAATCGAGAACCGCCAAAAAATGGCGTTATTGATGGGGGGATGTGGCGGTTATTGTAAATTTAATGTAAATTCCGCGCCAAAAAATGGCGTTCTTCAATAATAGATTTGGGAAGTTTCCAATGATAGGATATTAATAACTCGAGGGAACTTAATTTACTATAGTAGGTTTAAACAAAGATTTGGAGGTAAATTAATTATGAAAAATAACCTATTTAAAGGTTTTATCTTTATGTTAAGCTTTATGTTAGTATTTAGTGTAATGTCACCAGCACTTGCAAATGCTAGTGAAATTCAGGAATTACCAACTAATGATTCTTTAAATCACGAAGAAACTGATTTTGATGAATTAACTAATAATTTCTTACTTGGAATAGGAGATTTTGAAGACCCTCTTTCAGATGAAGAGTCTTTAGCAATATTTAATAATAAAATTCTGGAAAACCAATATTCAAATGATCATCCTTCTGTAGAGCAATTCAATCTTTTTAGACTTGCGTTTTCAGTAGTGAGAAGTGGCGTTAATTACGTAGTTAAAGTAACTAGTAAAGGTAATAAAATAAAGGATGTAAGAAACGGGAAATTAGAAGTAGATGTTAGTAAACATATAAATGCTGGTAATCGGTTCAAAGATTATGGTGATATGGACAAACTTGTAAAATATATTGTAGAAGATATACGTAGATCAGATCAAGATAATGTAGTAAAAGATGGTTGGAACTCGATCAAAACGTATTACGGAAAAGGAGATAAAAAATTAGAAATCCGTTTCTATATAGAGGATGGAAAATTATTAAGTTTCAATGCTTTTCCTGATCATTCAAATAAAGATGCAGGTAATGTGATTTGGTTAATTCCACAATAATAATCTAAATAAGAGGAGTTATTATGGAAGAAATTAAGATAAATGATTATGTTGTAAAAGTAGATAAAGAGAAAACTTTAGAATTATACAAAACACTTCCGAAGGTTTCTGAAAAAGCTCATTGTGGTTGTGAAGATTGTCAACTTTTCGCGAAACAAATTCAGCTCACTAGTCCAGAAATTTTAAATTTCTTTAAACAATTTGGAGTAGATCCTACAAAAGAAGCCGAAGTTTGGAGAGCAATCCCCAATAAGGATGGATATGATACTTATAGTGCAGATTATCATTTTATAGGTTTTATAGAGGGTACGGATGATATAGATTGGATTCATATAGGAGAAGCATCTTTTGGACTTGCCAATCATGATGGAGATTTACCAAGTCCCATGATTCCAAGTACATTCTCAAAACCAATAGTAGAATTAGCTGTAAGGATAACAATGCCTAATTTGGAGATTTAATGTGAAAAAATTTTGTTTATAAATTAAACCATGAAAGCCCAGGCGCTCATTCAAACGTGAGTACCTGGGCTTTTTTTATTCATCATACGGTCTGTATTTAGCATGTAATTCTTTCGCTGCTTCTTTTCTTGCTTCCACATCTTCACGTAAAAACATTCGATCCCGTGGTAACTCTTTGATAGGAGTTAGCTTTCCTCGTTTTACAAGTGAATTTAATGATTGCCTAGAAATTTGCAATTCCTCCAATACTTCTGATGATGTTAGGATTTCTGATTGAACTAATTTAATGAATTCTTCTTTACTGTTGAAAGAGTAGTTTTTTGACATTGGATGAGACCACCTAGTTTTTTATTTTTTTCTCATTGTAAGAACTGTTGCGCCAATTATTATTAATGCTGCAACTGTAAGAATTAAAGTAATAGTCATCATGAAAATCACCTCTTCTTTTCATTTTGATTGTATAACATTTAGAAATCATTTATATTTATTGTGAAGGCTAAGGGGGTCAGCCTTAACCTTCATTTTTAAACTTTGTTGGACGCTACTTCTTTGAAGTGGTGTCTTTTTCTTTTTCATCAAGTGCTTTTGCTTTCTTGTTGTTTAACTTTGCTGTTTGAAAGTTAACGATTGCAATTGCTAAGTTGACGAATGCTGTTATTGCTACTACTCTTTCAAGCTCCATTTTTATTACCTCCTTTCTATACTCTTATTATAGCATATCTACATACTTGAGTAAATAGATATTGTTGATTTATTTTCCTGTTATGCTAAAAATTTTCATAAAAAAAGCCACTCGTTTGAGTGACCTATTTTTTACTAATTGGTACAACAACAGTAATATCCTCACCAATCTTCATTGAATCTTTTGATGTCGGTTCAAATACAAATTTTAATTCATTAACACCTTCTAAACCTTCTTCACCAAGGTCAAATATTACTTCACCTTTTTGTATTACTTTTCCCATAAATTCCGATTCAAAAGGAGAAATCATAACGTTAGCCCTAATTTGTCGTTTAGTATCAGTAATCATAGTTGCTGTATCAGGATGGAAACTAACTGTATCATCAGATAGATTTTCTCCAGTCATGGATAAGATTAAAACGTTTGTTTCAGCAGCAGTTTCTATTAAATCAGGATTATCAGCAACCAATCTAGCTGTTTTGATTTGATCAATAGAGAACTCTACATCAGCGCTTTTGTATTTATCTGTTGGTGCAGTATAAAAATCAGAAATGGTATAGGTTCCTGCAAAATCATCTTTTACTACATCACCGACTTGTGCATCTGTTAGGTTTTCAGTTTTATTTGCTTTACTTTCTTCTGATATTTCTATACTAGTAGAACCAGTTACAGCTTTTTCTAGAGAAGCAGCATATTTAGCAAATTCATTATCCTCCATATCACCGTTCATTTGAATTAAGAACAATCCACTTTGGTGTGTGTGGGAATAAAACATCGGACCAGAGTTACCTAATTCATCATAGTAACTTTTAGCTTTTTGTAAGTCTTCTTCACTATCAAATAAGAATAGTCTGCCTCCTGCATCTGCTCCAAGCGAAGGAATTAAAAGTCTTTTTCCTTCCTTACGAATATTACCAAATTCATCATTTGGTAAATCAGATACTTCACCTAATTCTAAATTATCGTCCTTGAAATACTTAATTACATCTTCAGTTGTTTTAGCTAATACCTTCTGTTCTTGCTGAGTGTCTGAATTATTATCTTTAGGTTTTTCACTTGTAGAGCTATCTCCACAACCAGCTAATCCTAAACTCAATACTAATGCAGCACTAAAAATTAATTTTTTCATTGTATGTAATCCTCCCTCTATATTTCCATTTTAGGAAATTCCGTGGTGAAAGTACATATAAAAAAACAGACAACCTTATTTAGTTATCTGTTACTTAATCTCAAACATTTCATTCATATCTGTAATTTCAAGTGCTTGTAGAACTTTGGTGATGTGTTCACGATTAATCGAAGTTCTTCTGTTAGTTGCAAGTTCACTGATCACTGTACGTGTTAATCCTGTTTTTTCTGCTAATTCCACTTGGGACATTCCTCGTTCAATTAACACTTCTTTTAGTTTTACTTTTAGTTCCATGATTTCACCTCTTTAATTATATTCTTCTTAAATCTCATTATACACAAATCCATAAATTTAATAAATAATTTTTATTAAATACTTGAATTATTAAATTTAATAATTTATACTCAAATCAATAAATAATGATATTTAATAATCTTTTCTTAGAAATGAGGTGAAAAACAAATGGCATTCGAATACCTAGCACAATACATAACATTCGATTCAGTAGCAGATATGGATAAGAGTGTGGAGGACCACATAGCGGTTCACTATTACGACTTAACAGAATCGGAAAGAGCAATCATATTCAAACTTGCATCACACAGCTTAGAGTATCCTGGAGTATGCCATTTAAAAGCTTCGACTATTGCTGCTTCATTGGAGATCAGCACAAAGACAGTTTATCGATCAATGAAGAAATTAGCAGAGTTAGGCATCATCGAAAAAGTACCGAGTACTAAATTAAACGGCATCAAAGGGGCTAGTATTTATCGCATTTTACCTTATGTCCCATCGAGCGTGTCCCAACGAGATACAGCACAGGCCATCAATAATGACGCGGTTTCCGAGACTTTTACAGAAAACCAATCATCTAAATCTTTTAATCATTTATCTTTTAAAACAAGCACTTTACAAGAAATATATAATAATGCTCACACTGAAAAAGAAGCTCATAAGGAATACATGAACGAGTACCAGGTTATGCTATTTGATTTCATGAATAGCTTGCCATTAGCAGATAACTTAAAAGACGAATTGCACAAGGTTGTATTAGCTTCACAAGTAAATTCTGTGGATGAATTTATAAAAGCTAAGAACGTGCTATTTAAAATTGCTATGGATATTAAAGAAGGTATTTTAACAGTTACAAGCACCTTAAGAGCCGTATTTGTAGGAGCGTTTAATAAGGCTGTAGAGCGTTCTATTAAGAAGGTGACTAATTCATCATCTATAGAAGAAACTCCATATAAAGAACGTCCAGTGCCTTTCTATAACTGGCTGAATGAGCGTGATAGCCTTCCACAATCATTGGTGCATGGTGAACCATCGTTAGATAATTGGCTGGAGTGGTAAATAGAAATAGTTATCCAGATGAAAGTACTTTGAGGTATTATTAAATTAACGGTCAGGTTAATACAAGAAGGTTTTTTTATAAATTTGAATACTTATTGAAATAAGTAATATCAAGGGGAGGAATAAGATGAAAAAGAATTTACAGAAATTTGGTTATGTTTTATTTATTTCAGGTATTTTTTTATTCGGTTTAATGCATCTGGCGATTGCTTTATTCATTCCTAATTTAACGGGTTGGGGTGACCCGCCTGGTAAACTTGTGACAGTTCTAAATGAAATAATTGGATGGGTTCCTTATACATTAAGTATTATATTATTTTCAATTGGTGCATTGATTATTATTTATGATTTATGGCAAACAAAGCAAAGTGAAAAAAGTTAATATTTTATTGACAGATGTATTGATTAAATAAGGGAACCCAATATTCGTTATAATGTTAATGGAGTGCTTAGTTAAATAATCCATAAAAAGACCACTCCGTGATTGGTGGTCTTAAATTTTCCCCATCATATCCCCACCAGTGGTAGAAAATAAATAGAGATAAAATGAATATACAACTAGATAAAATTAAATAAAAAAACAACCGACAACTCCTTATATATCATAGGATTGTCGGTTATATAGAAATCTAAAAAGATACGCCTGAATACAGCATTTCTATAGGAGGCATTCATGGCTGTGCTGAAGATGGATGATTCGAAATAATATTGATATAACAGGGTTTATAGGGGTTTAAGCAAATAGTTTTGTATCAGTTGGATGGAGATTGCCCCGATTTGCCACCGCATTGAAATTGTGCCAGTAATTTATAAATCCTTAGCGATGGCATCAAAAATATCGGTAGCATCTCTTGCCATCTTCTGTGTTAAATGGACATAGCGGTCTTCAGTAATGGCTGATCGGCTGTGTCCTAATCTTTTTTGAGCAGTTTTTATGGGCTGTCCACTTTCAATTAACATCGTTGCATGAGTATGATGTAAAGAATAATAATTGAAATCGATGCCTAGTTTTTTGGTTAGATCTCTTGTTTGATACTTTATAACAGCAGGGGTGTAATGTTCTCCGTTTTCTTTTTACAAACAAAATCGAGATTTGGATCTTAAGATAGAATTCGCCATACTTCAACCGATTTTCAATTTGTTTCTTTTTGGCTTTCTTTAATGAAAGGGGCTAGTATTTATTGCATTATCCTTATGTCCCAACGAGAGACAGTCGAAGAAGCTAGTAATGATGCGGTTTGCCCTCCACAATCTGAAAACCAACCATCTAGTTCTTTTAAGGTAAAAAGCATATAATATTATGATTCTTGGCAGTAAATTAGCTTAGCAAGCTGAAAAGAAAAAGGAGTACATGAACGAGTACCAAATGATGCAGTTCGATTTCATGCACTCATTGCCATCAGTTGATGAATTGAAAGACCAACTTCACAAATGTATCTTAGCTATAAAAATGAACGATGTACGTGTCTTCGTGAATGCTAAGGACTTTTAATTAATATCATCCGTGATATTACGACATTAACGATTACTAGTACATTTATAGCAGTATTCGTAGGAGCATTTAACAAGACTGTAGAGGCTTTAAAAGTTAAGCCTATTCAATCATCTATAGAAAAACCTCCTCCTATTGAGCGTCCTGCACATTTCTATAACTGGTTAAAGGAAATATGTATTTAAATTAATTTTTTATGAGGTATGTTTAAAATCATAGAGAGGGGAAGATTAATTTAAATGAGAAAAGTGTACTTGTTATTTGCGATTATCGGCACAGTATTTCCGTATTATTTTTTGTGGCAATTCTTGAACGAAAACGGATTTGATTTAGGGTTATTAATAGATTTATTATTTGCAAACTCGATATCGACCTTCTTTGCTGTTGACTTTTTTATTTCATGCTTTGTTTTTATAATCTTTATGTTTAATGAGTCAAGAAAGTATAACATTAAAGAAAAGTGGATATGTCTATTAACTTTGTTTACAGTTGGTTTATCGCTGGCATTACCGTTATTTTTGTTTTTCAGAGAGCCATACATAAAGAAAGAAGTGTTGTTAAACTCCAATGAAAGAAAGTGAAAATCTTACATTTTCTATGGTGTAGTATTGATTTTGTGGTACATGGATGGCAAACGAGAGCTTAATAATTCGTAAGAAGACCACTCCGTAATGAGTGGTTTTTTTGTATTCATTTAGGTGTGATGGACGGAGTATTTGAAAACGAAAGTAGATAGATGGAATAAAACTAGCTATTGCTTAAAACTATTACCTGTAGCTTTAACGTTTATAAAACAAAGTTGTTGAAAAAAGTTATGATCCAGCCAATGGTATTTTCTCATACTAGATACAATGCTGGTTTAGTTGAGACAGATTTATAAATTTAGCAATACCGTCTGTCATCTCCATTACGAGTTGTTTTTGAGTCGTTCGGCGTAACAAAACGACAGGAATACCAAATTTAATGGCTAATAATTTATAGCCTAAAGTACCTTTTAAATATTCTATAACATCAATTATTTTAAATTCATCGCTATATTTTTCCATATGAAAACACCCCAAAGATTAGATTTTTAAACTCTAATTTTTGGGGTGCAGCACCTGAGGGATCCTAAACTTTCCCTTATCATACTTATAGCAAGGCTGAGGAGTAGTCTAATATTAATGCATTTTATAGAAAAGAAACACTATATAAAAAACGTTAAATCCCTTTTTATAATTAGTAAATATTGACCTAGTTTGGAGGTTGAGCTTTTATAATAAATGGAAATAGTTATCCAAATAAACTTTATTTGAGGTATTATTAAAAGGGTTCTAACAAAATTGAACTAGAGGGAGGAGTATGTAATATGAAAATACGAAGCGTTATTATAACAATTGTCGCACTTTTATTTGTAATTATTGCAGGATGTAGTTCAGAGACAGAAGAACAGTCTATGGGCGAAGTTGAAAAGGAAATTCATACGCAAGAACTGGTAGAGTCTATGTTCAGTGAGGACAGCCTGGAGGCAGCGAAAGAAAGAATAGAGGAACGAGGCGGCTCAGATTATATGACACCACCACCTGAGTATACTGCTATCGGAGAAAATCAATCAACTGTAGTAGAACTTAAAGAGTCGGACATTTTAGACGGAGAAGATTCTAGTTTTGAAAATTATGACAACGTAGGAGAAATACGTCTTGATACGTTGGAGCTGGACTCTACTTTTGAGGATCAAGATACATATATAAATGTAATGCTTACAGAACTAGGAATGGAGAAAGCTTACTATGCAATGCGTAAAACTTTATTGTGGACAGCCGGTAATCCTCCAGATGGACTCGAAAAACATAGTGATGGCACTCTATCTTTTTATCTAAGTAAATACTCCGAGCTTATAAATTGTCACTTTCAGAGTGCTAACCCTGACGTGAAAGAAAAAATTATTAGAAACATGCAGAACGCTTATAAAAACAATACACCTATAATTGTCTACGGAGAATTTGAGGAGTTTCTAGACGAAGAAGGATACGCTGGCTATCGTCTTATCATACATCGAATAGGCTTTAAAGAAGTCATAAATTAATAAAAGAATTTGATAAAAATCCTGAATTATTCATGGAAATGATGTTTAGAAATTTGCCAATTAAGACCACTCTGTTATGGGTGGTCTTCAATGTTTTCTTCCACCTTCATGCCACCGTGTTCAGAAAATAAACATGACATATTAGGACATAAAGAAAAAATATAATGAGCATTTCTGCGAGCTTATTGAAAATTATGCTGGAAAAGGTAATATGATAAATGTAAATAAAGAGGAACTTCGGAAGAAAATTTGGTGATTACTTTGATTCCAAAACCAACCATTATTTAACTACTCAAAATGGTATAATACATAATAGTAAAGCAGACGCTCATATTGTTCCATCTGCACCTTAAGAAAAGGGGAAGTGGGAAAATGATTTATGATAATGCAGTTTTAAAGCTGCTGGAGTATGGGATATCAAAGCCGAGATTAGAAATTATGTGGAAAGATGGAGAGACTAGTATTTGTGAAATCGACACTTTCTACGACTCTGATAACGGGTTAGAACTTGACGATGGTAGTTATGAAGAATATCATGTAGCACTAGTTAGAGATGTATTTAATTGTCAATGTATTGAAATTGGAACAGGTGAAAATAAACCTATACTTATTAGGATAGAGGAAACAGGGGAAATAATTTTTAAAAGTGACTGATTTTTTTGCAACTATTGAAGAAAATTATGTCGTAAAAAATGATACACAACGTAGTAATTAGTAATAGTAATGCCCAGTTACTTGATTTTATTGTGTACCAGGGCATTTTTGTTTTGGCTACTATCACTTGCTTTCTTTTTAAATAGTTTACTGTGATTCTTTTCAAAGGTCTCGAATCTCCTACTTATAATGAAGTTATCTTTCCCTACTCTTTTTCAATTTTTCTAAATAATAAATAAACTATTGAAATTATAATATAAAGTGTGACAAAATTTAGAAGCACACTATTTTCACTTTTACTGGCTATATATACGTATAACCCTATTACCACCGCTAATATGAATGATTTGTATATTGAAATCATATTACTTCCACCTTTTCTCAATATTAGAAATAATTTTATAGTGCTTTCATATAATTTTATATTAATATCCCTTTGTAATTGCAATCCCTTCAATTTTTGGAAAAATCATATTTTTTGTAAAGTGCAATTTAAAGATTTTACGAAACGATCCGTAGCTACTTGCTTTGAAATATGGAATTCAAATCCCTAACAATACATTTATCTAGATTATTTCTATTACTACGTAGGAGTTTATGACATGACTATTAAATGGAACAGAGAAGAAATACTTTTCGATACTCTATATGAAGCTGACACCTGGGCAGATTCAATTGCAAATGAAATATATGGAAGAATTTATAACGGATATGATACACCAGATTACAAAATAGCCTATTCGCTTGCTTTTAGATTAGCTTCTATAAAAGAGTGTAGAGTTTATACAGAAAATAGTATTGAAGGTAGATATAAAGTTTGGGTCATTTTTGAAATTGAATAGTAAAGATGAGGTGCTCATTTAAAATCGAGTAGTTAATTTTTGGTAATTCAAGATTCTTCCTTTTCATTTATTTAAATGTAGTGGTGTAGAAACTAACGAAGCAACAGTATGTCCTGAGTTTCGCTCACTCTCTCTTTCATTTCCTGGAGCTTTAAGGTATATAGGCACCCACTACTTCAAATGTTAGTTTGTCAGCAACAATAATATATTTTATATCTATTTCTTTACCAGATTGGAACAACAGAATGTGTACTATTTGGATAACTGTTTCTACCTGAGCTTGCAGCGAATTGCAGTTATTATAGTCACAGTTAAGTAGAGTTATTACTTTGGGATTGTTGGTTTAAATAGTTCATATTTGTTTCATGAATAGATTGAGTGATTGTTTAAATGAAATCAAGCATAGGAATTAGCTTGATGGTCATGTTGAAGTATTTTTATAATATGGTTATAGAACAGTATTTGGTAGTTGAGTTTAGATTAGTAAGTCAAGAAAGGTGAGAGGTCGTTGGGACAAATTAAAATTTATGGTGTTAACGGAAGGTTAAATCCCATTAAGGAAACATTATCGAATATTATCCATTCTTGTATGGTAGACGCACTTGAATATCCACTAGATAAGAAATTTCATCGCTTTTTTCCTATGGACAAAGAGGATTTTTATTTTGCAAGTGAAAGAACTGAATCCTATACAATAATAGAAATTAGTATGTTTGAAGGTAGAACGATTCAAGCTAAAAAACAATTAGTGAAGCTACTATTTGAACGCATAAATAACCAATTAAATATTTCACCTCAAGATGTTGAAATTACAATTTTTGAAACGCCTAAACATAATTGGGGAATAAGAGGGTTACCTGGGGATGAATTAGCACTTAATTACAAAGTAAATATATGACATAAAGTCGCTAATTTTTTAGCTAATTCGACTAACGAACACTCTGTGAAAAGTGCTCCCTCTTTATTATTTAACAATTATCTGACCACTAAATAAAGAACCTATAAGGACTAGAATAATCTACATAACTATTATTTTAATGAATGATTCTAAATAATGCTTGAAGCAATGGGTTCGCTTCTATCCACAATTTATTTACTATTTTTTAGGGAGGGGACAATTGAATGAGTTATATCATAGACATTTCACATCATCAAGGAGATATTGATTGGTCTGAAGCTTATAAAGATGTTGATTTGGCTATAATCCGCACTCAATATGGTACAAGCACAATTGACCGTAAATACATTCAAAATATAGAAGCTTGTATTAAGTACAAGGTACCTTTTGGCGTTTATATTTATGTTACCTTTAAAAATGGTACTGAGGCATTGGAACAAGCAAAAGATTTCTATAACAGAGCAAAAAACTATAATCCACTATTTTATGTTGTAGATATCGAAGAAAGCTTTGGTGCTAGTGTCCAAAATATCGTACAAGGCACACAGGTGTTTATAGATTATTTAAAAAGTAAGGCTGTAAAAGTCGGACTATATACAGGCCATCATTTTTACAAACCTTATCTGATGGATACCGTTAAACATTATGATTTCTTGTGGATTCCTCGCTATAGTGGCTCTAGTTCACCTGGACTAAAGCCAAACTTTGCTTGTGACTTATGGCAGTACACAGACAAAGGGATTGTAGCAGGGATTAAAGGAACTGTAGATTTAAACCAATTAAATGGATCTAAGTCTTTATCCTGGTTCACAGATACAAATAAGAAGGAAATATCATTGTCTCAGTATGAAGAATTAAAGAAAGAAAATAAGCAACTAAAACAGGAACTTACTGAAATGAAAGAGTTGTTAGTTGGGAAAGCAGAATTACAATCAAATGCTGTGGTATCACCAACACATAAAGAAGATTGGGAATGGGCCATTGAAGAGGGCGTTATACGAGGAGATGGCAAGTGTATGAACCCTACAGATACACTCACAAGACAACAGATGGCAACGATGCTCAAACGTTTCTATGATAAATTTATTAAATAATAGCGTTCATAAATACCAGAGAACAAGCAACAAAATATTTTGCCTATTATGGAGCGTATTCGTTAATCATAAAAGGAATCACTGTTTATAGTGATTCCTTTCAAAGTGGGACCAACCTGTTTGAAATTTAATGAAACAATAGGAAAAACTTAGCTAGTAAAAAAATGGGGACTCCTACAATTATTACGCCTGCAAAGAAATAACAAAACAACATAAAAACATCGAAAACCGCACCAGCTAAATCATCAATGAATTTTAACATTTCATTCCCCTCCAAACATAATAAGTATTAGCATTTATAATCTCTTTATTGCTTACCAATCATCATACTGACCCAAAGTCTTTTTTAGAGTTTTATCCCACTTAATCAAGAGTCCCATAAATTTTTATTAGGATGATTTTCATCAGATGGTAACGCATGAAAGCTGGAAGTCACACTGAGTATTCATTGTAATTTGTCATACCCTAAACCACGAAGCTTGAGTATATTTCCTAATAACGACCCTGTAAATCTTTTGGAAAGTGTTTTATATTGTATGCATAAAGCATGTTATTGACTAATGATTTGTTATTTACATAGAGATTTTGTGTTATCTGATAGAGCATTTTTTCCTTCTATAATCGGAATGGTAGTGTTCGCTTCCATATCATATGGTGATTATTTGTTCCCCAATAGTTTTCAAGGACAATATCAGGCTGTCCAAATTTCTTCTGCCAGACCATTTGCGCTTGTTTATATCCACTATCTAAACAAAAACTAGGAACCCTTCGATTTTCTAACGTCAGGAGCATTTTTTGCAGTAGCACGGTGCCAATCCCACGATTTTGATAGTCAGGATGAACAAAAACGGTACCGATTTCTAGACAATTGAATAGATTCTCTTTGATCGTTTGTTGGATGATTTCGTTGGCTTGACCACATTCGATAGTGCCTATTATTTCATTGGTTTCTTCATTCAAAGCTAACCAGAAAAATCTTTTTTCCCCCTGGCTCTCTAAGTCCATTGCTACGTACTGTTTTTTCGTTTCCCATTCATGCTGTTGATCGTCCACTAGCTCTGCAATTCCTTCTTTTTTATAAGTATCCCGAATGACAAGATCAAAGAATTCGTGTAACGTCTGGATGTCCGATTGTTCTGGACGTCTAATAAGTAATTTCAAGATTGCTTGCTCCTTATAATGGATGTCGTCGGTGGTTTAGTAGGGATCGAGCTCGTTGCACATCCACATCTAGTAAATCATTTAAATCTTGCTGTACTACAGTCAATCGATCAAGTGCCAGCTGTAACCAAAGATCGGAGGCATCATATTTTTCAGCGTGCCATAGCAACTCTCCATAACAAATGGCAGCACGAATAAATGTGATATGGTCATTTAGCAGATTTGCTAAATGAGTGGCTTGTTTGAGACATGCTTCCCCTTGTGTTACCTTACCATAATCTAAATAGCGAAGTGCTTTCAAAAATTCCGTGTTGGCTGGCTGTATTGTCTGTTCATTCATATGTTGCATGACAGATCGCTCCCATCCGTTATTTTTGTTTACGTTATGCCTACTATCAGTCTATTTTAATGATTATAACATGTTCCCCTTATTTGGTTAATAATGGGGTATGTTAAAATGCAAGAAAGACACTTGGTCATTAAAAGGAGAGAATGCCATTGAAAGATTTAGAAAAGAAACTCGATGCAGTATTAGAGCAAATGCGTGATTTTATCGATGAGATTCAGGAGCGGGAGTCAGCCTATCCCATGGTTTTTTCTCATCAATCAGAAGAGGATATTAGCCAATTTGTGGATGGTGGGTGGTCATTGCCAGCAGAGTATCTTTATTTTTTGAGACATTATGTTGTTGAAAGGGTCACATGGGCTACAGGTGATTATATTAATCTAATGATCTATAGCGCAAGAGATTTAAAACGAGGGCAGGAGGGCTATAATTATAATCCGGTGACAGAAGAGGTGATTGTGGATTGGCCACATGATTATTTAGTCATCGCAACAGATGAAGGCGATCCCTATTGTCTGGATCTATCAAGAGGGGATACAGCTGTTTTTACCGCTCCTCATGGGACAGGCAGTTGGCATTTTTCAATGGCTTATGACAATTTAATTTTGTTCCTTGAAAGTGTACTGATTCCACCTTGTTTAGAAGAAATGTTGCCTGAAGAAAGTTCGATAGCGTACTATGAATTAACTATTACTGGGGAAGGAGAAGATAAACTAAAGACATTATTGTTGCTAAAAAAATTATTATCTTATGATTATTCACAAGCGAGAAAGGCTTTAGAACAGCCACCGCTAATAATTTATAGGGGAGTTGAAGCAGGTGCCTTAAAGTTAGAAGCTGAGTTACAGAATATCGGTGCAGATTTTCAAAAAAGGAAAATTAGCTTAGCTGAATTGATTGAATGAGTGAAATTAACAAGAATCATGGACATTCCTCCTCTAAAGTATTTGAATTTTCACAGGAAAGGAAGAGTAAGAATGAAAATTAACAAGGCATTAGCACAACACTATCAATGGGGAGCACAGTGTGATGGCTGGCATCTTGTACAAAATAAGGAGCTTAGTGTGATACATGAGAGGATGCCTGCTCAAACAGCTGAGGTAAATCATTATCACCATCATGCACAGCAGTTTTTCTTTGTTCTTTCAGGCACCGCTACAATAGAACTGAATGACCAAAGAATTGAGTTAAAGCAACTTGAGGGAATTGAAGTACCTCCCAATGTACCACATCAAATGCGAAACGATTCACAAGAAGATGTAGAATTCCTTGTGATATCGCAGCCAAATAGCAGGGGAGACCGAGAGCTGCTTTAACTATACGAAAGTAAACTTCATTCTTTTGCATGAAGCCATTCTTATCAGCTGCTTGTATAGTAGGGGGTGTAAAGGGGTGTTTAAAGATGAAGATTACGAAGGTAAAATTATATGTCCATGATATGCAAAAAATGGAGCAGTTTTATGTTGATCTGTTAGGCTTTACTTTGTTAGAAAGAACAGCTGATTATTTTACAATAGTCGTGGGGGAAAGCAGGATGACATTTGAGAAGATTCCTTCTAAAATGCCAAAGCAGTATCATTTTGCATTAAATATTCCTAGTAACTTATTTCAACAGGCAAAGATTTGGGCAAATGAGCATGTAGGCTTGCTGGATTCAGAGGGGCAGGATGAAGTCTATTTTGAATTTTTAAAAGCATATGCATGCTATTTCTACGATCCTGAAGGCAATATAGTGGAGCTTATTGCAAGACAGGAAATAAATCCAAAACATGCTGAAGTTAATTTTTCTGTAGAGCAAGTGTTACATATTGGAGAAATCAATTTAACGTCAGATGACATTCAGACAATTGCTGAAAAGTTAAAGAAGTATGCTATTAATCCTATAGCTAACAAGGAAATTCAACTAGATAGCCTTAATTTTCTAGGGAACTATGAAGACGGAGCCAATATCCTTTTAGGACCGAGTGGACGTCTTTGGTATTTTTCTGATAAGAAAGCAGTAATCAGCCCGATTAGTATTGAAATAGATGAAGCTTTACAATTAAATATGGATGAAGAAGGTCAATTAACGCTTCTGCAACTTTGACATCATAAACTTATCGTTGATTAAATATATGTTATTTTGTATATTTATTCAAAATAAGGAGGGTGTTATATGTATATAATCAAAGAAACAAATCCAACGATAGACTCGTATAAAGCATTGCACCAAACAACTGGTTGGAATGCAAAAGGGCTGTATACGTATGAACAATTATACAAGGCTATTTGTAATAGCTGGTTCAGTACATCTATATATGATGAAGAAAATCTAATTGGTTATGGACGTATTATCTCTGATGGTATCTATCAAACATTTATCTGTGATGTGATGGTGCACCCTGATTATCAACGAAAAGGTGTTGGCACAATGGTGATGGATGCTCTTTTAGAGCAATGTCAGAAAGAAAATATAAAATGGGTTCAATTATTTTGTGCTAAAGGTAAACAACCTTTCTATCAGAAGCTTGGATTTAGGGAACGTGAAATAGATGCTCCTGGTATGATGTTGTTTTATACGGAATGAATAAAGGAGCTAGAATCGTTGAAAGTAAAATGCCTAAAAATCTATGAATTTGGAAATCCGCAAGAGGTAATAAGGCTAGAGAATAAAACAATCGAGCCTCCTCAAGGTCAAGAAATTCTTGTTCGTATGCTAGCCAGACCAATTAATCCCTCAGATTTAATCCCAATATGGGGGAAATATGCTCATAGAATCACTTTACCAACTATACCTGGCTATGAGGGAGTAGGAATAATAGAAGCTGTTGGACCGCTTGTTTCACCGAAGATTATTGGTCAGCGCGTATTGCCGTTACGGGGAGAGGGAACTTGGCAGGAAGTAGTGAAAACGCAAGTAGATTTTGCAGTGACTATTCCTGACACTATGGATGATTTTACAGCAGCACAAATGTATATTAATCCAATTACAGCCTTCGTAACATGCTCAGAGGTACTTAATTTACAATCAAACGATGTCTTATTAGTAAATGCTTGTGGTTCTGCCATTGGACATCTCTATGCTCAACTTGCGAAATTGCTAGGCTATCAACTTATTGCTGTGACACGAAGTAATCAGCGTACTGAAGAATTACTGCAACTTGGGGCAGCTTTTGTCATTGATACCTCTCAAATGCCACTTTACGAAACGGTTATGGCAATAACAAATGGTAAGGGAGCAGAAGCAGCAATTGATTCGATTGGTGGAGAGGCAGGCAATCAGCTTGCCTTCTGCGTAAAGCCCGAGGGTATTTTTTTAGCTATTGGTCTTTTATCAGGTATTCAGGTAAATTGGACATATATTGTGAAGGAAGCAAAGGTACAAGCTAGGATGTTTCATTTACGCCATTGGCAACGTCAGACGTCAATTGAAAAATGGCAACAAACGATGCAACAACTTATACACCTTGTACAGGATGGCTCCTTAAAAATGATGAATGTACATGCTCATTTTCCATTATTGGATATCCATAAGGCAATTTATGCTGTTGAGGGAACTAAAAAAGGAAAGATATTTTTAACGAATGTTGATTAAGTAACATACTACCGTCGTAGTTGGGCTACTACGGGTAGTATGTTTTTTTATAGGAAAATGAGTGTTTTTAGTGCTGAAGAAAATAGTTCATATATTGGCCTGCTCCAAATAGTGAGAAAGCCGCTCAAAAGAAGTGAGCCCCCGCTCCAAAGAGTAAGAAAGCCGCTCAAAGTAAGTGAACCACCGCCCAGATTAAAGAATTCACTAGCAATAGTAATAGCCTATCATTTTATAAAACTAACTAAATTAGCAATTTGAGGTAATAAAAAGGTATGATAAGGTTAGGTGTTTTTAAATAAAGGAGTACAGATGATGGAGAAGATCAACCAACTAAAACAGTCAATACAACGATTGAGTGAAGCTGATGCGAAGTCGATGCTTTTTTAACTTTAATAAATGAACAGTCAAGAGACAGCATGTTACAGTTTTTATTACAGCAGGCTGAGGAGCGGGATCCTTCAAAGGTACAAACGGTGCATATTGTATTCGGTCATTCACCTGGGGGGAACATGAAAGCAGCCTTTCGTAATCCTGACTATGCTAAGTCCGAGGAGATCATTGTTGTGCCAGGTAATTTTTCTGTTGGTCCTTTGAAAAATGTACATACATGGGACGGGATTGAAGCACGTTATCAATGGTTGGAACAGCGCTATACAATAGAAGACGATGGATTGATTATATGTGAGCGGGAGATGAAGGAAGCAATAGAGAAAATTAAAAATGTCCCCCCCTCATCAGGATATAATGATTTGGACTTGTCAAAATGCTCATGAGCAAATAGGACTTCGACTCGTTTTGGGGATGCTCGAACAGAAAACAAATGCTATCTATGTATTAGATACTTTTCAGTTATTTCATGAGTTATATACTTTACCACAGTTAGCAGAGGATCATTATCCAAGATCGACTGGAGAGGTCAGCACAGAGGATTTGCTTTACTTTTATGAACACTTCCAAGGAAGGCCATTAAAAGAAGCATTGAGGCACTCCCTATGCAAAGAAGGGCTAAATCTGTTAATGGATGATTACAATTGCATACATACATGGAAATATCATGAACTTTGGGGCAATAATAATGAGGATAGAGAGGATGACTTTATCATTGCCTGTGCTAAACGTTTACAGGAAGAACAAGAGGAAACTCATTACCAAGTTGCCGCTAGGTTAATTGGAGAGGTACTGGGGCATATGGAAGAATTGAGAGAGGTTGAATGGATTGACTATCGTCTACGCCAATTAATTCAGCAAGGCATTTTTACTTATGAAGGCGAGTTAAAGGGAATATTACACTATAAAGTAAAGTTAGCAGACGCAACGAACTATAATCCTTCGTGATTTTTATGATATAATTTTTTTGATATAGACGGTTAGAAGGAGTGAGATCATTGTTAAAAACAGAAGTATTTGAACAATTAAAAACGGCAATGAGAGAAAAAGATACATTAGCGAAGGGTGTATTATCTCTTTTAAAATCAGCATTAGATTCAGCTGAAAAAGAAAAGGGAGAGGCTTTAACAGCTGAGGAAGAAATGGCTATTATTAATCGAGAGGTCAAACAAACAAATCAGGCTTTAGAAGGAGCACAAACGGCTGGGCGAGAAGACCTAATTGAAAAAGAGGAAGCCAAATTGACACTTTTGAAATCCTTTTTACCAAAGCAATTATCAGAAGAAGAAATTGCAGACAAATTAGTGGCAGCGGGTGTTGGAAAAGGAATGAACATGGGAGAGGCCATGAAAATTGCAAAACCATTGCTGACAGGTCAGGCTGAAGGTGCCGTTATTTCAAAAGTTGTGAAAAGTATTATTGCCTAAACCTTTACCATTTTGGTAGGAGAGTTTAGAAAGAAGAATCCGCTATGCCGAAAATGGGCATAGCGGATTTGTTATATTTTATAACTGGAATTTTTGAATGATACTGCGGAGCTGTTGAGCCATTTCAGCTAAGTTATTAGAGGAAGCTGTTATTTCTTCGATACTTGCAGATTGCTCCTCAGAGGCAGCTGCTACGTTTTGAATATTGCCTGAAGCTTGTACAGCTACAACTCCCACTTGTTCAACGGAACTAGCGATACTGCTAACACCTTCATTGATATTGGACATCACGTTATTGACATGGTCCATTTCCTTTGTAAGTGCTGTGACGTGGGCATAGATATCAGCAAATGCCTCGCCAGATGCATTGAATGTTGTTGAGCTTTCGGCAAGATTACTGCTACTGATAGCCATTGATTTGACAGCTTGTGCAGATTCCTCTTTAATCGTTTCAATACGTGTACGGATACTGTTAGTAGCCTCTAAAGATTGATCGGCTAATTTACGGACTTCCTCCGCCACAACAGCAAAGCCTTTACCGTGTTCACCTGCACGCGCTGCCTCAATCGAAGCATTTAATGCAAGCAAATTCGTTTGATCCGTAATTTGGGTAATCAATGTCACAATATCCCCAATTTCATTTGTATATGTGCTTAAACGTTCTACTACAGCTGCTGACTCTTGAATAGCCTGAGATGTTACGGCCATTTTTTCAGTAGCATCTTGTATCGTAGTGTTGCCCTTTTCTGATATAGCAGATGCTTGGAATGCCTTATCTGTAACATCGGTTACACTTGTCACTACCTCTGACATTTTGTTAGAGATGGTTGTAATATGACTATCCACTTCTTCAATCGAAGAGGTTTGCTTTTCTGAACCCGCTGCCACCTCTTGCATAGAAGAGGTAATTTGCTGAATGGATGCACTTGTCTGTTCGGAGCTTGCTGTTAATTCCTCCGACATTGCGGCCACTTGTTCAGCATTTTGAGCGATTTGTGTAATTAACGAACGCAAATCTTCCGTCATGTTTTCAATGCCTGATGAAAGCTGGGCGATTTCATTGGAACCTTTTATTTGAAGTGGTTCGACAGCTAAATCACCCTGTGCAACTTGACCAACATAGCGCGTCATTTTTTTAATTGGCTTTGTAATGCCCACACTAATAAAGTAAGCAACGATTATACCAAAAATTACAAAGACAATCGTTAAAATAATACAAATCCAAAGTGTTTCCGTTTGTAGCTTAGAAATGAAGGAAGCATCCATATCTAAGCCGAAAATAATATCTGTATCTTTAAATGGGATAAAAATGGATTTATGGATACCATACTCATCCTTGTAAATATCGCTTGTTTGTGTGTTGCCAGATGCTACGGCTTCATGCATTTTTTCACTAAATACATAATCTTGCTGATGATTGTCGGTATTACTTAGTGCGACGATATGCTCCTTACCGTTTGCTTTAGAAAGGACATAGGCGTTTTCTATATCATATTTTTTAACCGTTGCATTCAATTGATCCAAAAGCTTTTTGTATTTATCAGGGCTACCATTATCCGCTGCTTTTACATCATTTTTCTCAATATCTTCAAAAATCGTGGTCGATGTAATCTCTAAAGTAGATTCAAATTGTTTAATAACAAAATTGTCAATAATGCGGTAAGAAACGGCAAATAACACAATACTAAAGAGCAAGGAAATAATCGCTATTGGAATGGTGAAACTGGCAATATATTTGTAGAGTAAAGAACTCTTAAATTTACTGACGATACGCAATGTGTGACGCCTCCAGTACTTTAAGCTTTTGCTGTAAGAAATGAATCATATTAGAGATATGTTCTGTCTCTGTATAAGGTGAGATAGAGAAAAACTTTGCCGCTGCAACTGGTACTTGCTGTGTAGTATCACTAGTACTAACCGTGCAAACGCGCGTTGTGTCACCAAAGAATACTTCGTCTCGACCTTCTCCAATAATTTCAAAGAATGAAGCATTGATACCGTTTATGTGTTCTAATTGGTCTTGTGTATAGTGACCAGCTTGTTCAGCTTGCCAATTCATGCCGTCTGGATATAAACGGAACGCTGTGACTGGCCCAATATTGGATTCATTAACCACCTGTAGCATTGGTGTTTTTTCAGCTAATTGAGCACGGAATGCTAAGTTCACACGTACATAATTAGCTAATAGCTGTTGATAGCCTTCCTTACCGAATGCCTGCAATGCAGCAAAAATTGCAATGGAGCTACCCATACGAGAGCATTCTAATGTATAGCCAGTATGATAAGAGCCATAACCACGATTGCCTACATATGGCGTATCAAAGTCCTCAATATCTAGTAGCTGTAAACTTTTACCTTCCTTAATTAAGAATAGACTAGTTAAATAAGGAGTTTGACCAAGCTTTTGGAAGTCAAAGCATAGGCTATCCGCAATGGCTAAATGTTGCATACGTTCATGGATTTGTGCTAATCCTTGTAAAACCTCTGCCTCGAATTGGAGTGGATTTTTATTATAATCATAATCATTGAAGAAGGCATAAAAACCACCTAAAGCCGAATCAGCATGAATATGTACTGGTTGTAAGTTGTATTTCTTCTCAAGGGTTGTTGTGACTTCTTTGATGGCTTGGATATCATCAATACCAAATTGATCAGTAGCACCTGTTGTCGCTACTACATAAACAGGAATACCGCCATTTTCGATGACTTCTGTCATACGTACACGTAAGTCTTCCACATCCATCGAATGATCTTTACCCGCTTTTACCCGCACTAAATGTTTACTGCCGATACCCACTGCTTCTACTGATTTTAAAAGACTGTAATGGGCATTCTCTGAAGCAAAGCAATATAAATTAGTAGGAACACCATCTTCTTTTGCTTGAGGGAATTGTTTTGCAATGGCAAGACGAAGTCCACTGAAAACAGCACCTTGTCCACCCCACGTTGTATAGCCAAAACTTTTTGTATAGTCATAGCCCACTAATTTAGACATCATTGCTACTACTTTAACCTCACACTCAGCAGCAGCAGGGCCATAAACATCCCATAAATTATTGCCATTCAATAGCGCATTTGTAAACTGTCCTAACACTCCAGGAATACTTGCCATTGGTAAAACATTTGTTACAAAGTTACGTGTATGATAAGGGTGTCCTTGCATTAAATGTGTCAATTCTTGTACAACTTGATCTAGTCCAATCCCAGTTGTTGGCACTTGATGCTCTTGCATAAGCTCTTGATAAAAATTAGCCGATCGCTCTTTCATTGGACCAAGAGTTGTCTTATTTGGGTTCTTTAATTCATCTAATGAGGAAACAATTTTCTCTAATAGGGACAAAAAATTCTCTCTTTGTTGGATATTTCCATCTTCGCTCTGGAATAATTGTTGGATATTTTGCATATTCATCATCCTTTTTATAGTTCATATTTCCTCTATTTTTACTTTAATAAAAATAGGACATTATACTAAAAGTATAATAGCATATTTTAGCAGAGATGGTGATTATATTTTACTGAAAAAATATTTATAGACATTTCTGAAAAATCTAAGTTTTATTTACAAATTCTAACTATGTTAATGCGGCTTAATTCTTAAAGAAATATCTTGAGATGAAAAAGGACGATAATATTATTATAAGAAAAACTTTAAGCACTATTACTTTTTATCTATTTGCCTAGTTAAAAGAAAAAATCTGCACAAAGAAAATGCAGATTTTAAGCGTTTTGTTATAGTTGGTTTATTTTGTGGTTTCAAAATTATAGACATGATGTGCTTGTTTTTGAATCATTACTGGAGGTGTTAATTTTAATAACTTATTTCTTAGGCTAATTAAAAAACGATTATTCATCTGAGCCATTTTGCCAATATTCCATGATTGCTTAGAGATTGTATTTACTTTTTCTTTTCGATGGGCATTGTAGTTGGCAAATGCTTGAGTGATATTTTCATACTTATTAAGATATTCTGCTAATATTCGGGCATCTTCGATTGCTTGACATGCCCCTTGCCCCATGTTGGGTGTAACTGCATGCGCAGCATCCCCAATAAAAACGGTACGATGATGATAGAACTTATCCATTGGTACAATATCAAACACATCACGGTGGATCATTTGATGTTCATCCGTATTGTTTAATAAAATTGGTATTGGAAAATGATAATCTTTAAAATGATTAAATAAATCAGTAGTAGTAAATTTTATATAATCAGCATCATTGGGCTTTGCATTGACAAGAGCATACCAATAGACTTGATCATTTGGTAATGGAACTAGCCCGAATCGCCCCTGTGAGCCCCATGTTTCGAAAAATGATTCCTTAATATTGGGTATTCCTTTTGTAGCAATTACACCACGCCAGCATGTGTAACCAGCATAGCGATACGAACTATTGGGAAATAGTTGCTTGCGAATAGGGGAATGAATCCCATCAGCAGCAATTAAAATGTCGCCAGTCACAATACTATTATCTTCGAATGTCACCTGTACACCTTGCGAATCCTGTATGACATGTGAAAAATTTTTGCCCCATTTAACAGTGTTTGGCCTTAATGCCGACAAGAGAATATCATGTAAATC
Source organism: Lysinibacillus sp. K60 (assembly GCF_019731275.1). Classification (NCBI taxonomy): domain Bacteria; kingdom Bacillati; phylum Bacillota; class Bacilli; order Caryophanales; family Bacillaceae; genus Lysinibacillus; species Lysinibacillus sp. K60. The sequence continues at coordinate 192,878 of NZ_JAASJR010000002.1, forward strand.
CTTTCTGTGGATGGAATACATGTATTGATAACTAGAAGGAATCGTAAGTTTATTAAGCATCTTACCTTGCTCTGAAAGGATATGGAAGCCATCACTTGGATTTCCTCTTTCCTTAATTGTTTCAGCTAATCCGAATGGCTCTAGAGCTTTTAAAGCGTTTGGTGCAATGATAATACCAGCTCCTGCAACGGTAGGTTTTGAAGCCCTTTCATAAACTGATACATCCATGTCCATTTTCTGCAGAGCTACAGCTACACTTAAACCTGCTATTCCACTGCCTACTACAATAATTTTTTTACGCATTCTTATCCTCCATTCTTTTAAATTATTTACTAATGCCTTTCCAAACAATGTCTAAATGTTGTTCAAACAAAGCTTCTATATCTTTTTCTTCACTTTGCTGTAAAGACCAAGATAATAATGTGTGGAAATATGTACTGATGATTGAAGAGGCGATAATAGTTGTTTCATGCTCACTTTGTAAAGTGCCATTTATTTTTGCTTGTTCAACAATGCTTTCTATGCTTTTTTGTAACTTTTGAATACTGTTGTATTCGTTTTCAACTAAATAGGAGGACTTCATAATTTCCATAACAACTAGCTTCATTAATTCACCATGCTCTGTGAGCCTTTTCAATAAATCACCCAATAACACTAAAATGAGCGCTTTAGGGTTTTCTATATATTGATAATGATTTAATTGCTTTGTTAGTTTTTCTAATTGTGATGTACCTAAATAAAGTAAAATGTCATCTTTCCTTGAAAAATAATTGAAAAAGGTACCTTTAGCAATGCCACATACCGAAACAATTTCCTGAACGGTTACAGCCTCATATCCTTTTTCCTTAAATAATTGAATAGCCTGTAGAAAAATATGCTCTTTTAACTCTTTTTTACGCTCTGCTCTTAGCATTTCTGAAATGGGCTCCTTTATAAAAAAAATGACCGAAGTCAAAATATGACCATGGTCAATATAATGTTTAATATTACTTTTTGCAATAATATGTCTAGCTTATTCATAAAGTTTTCAAAAACATGAAACAATCTCATGACGCTTTAAATTTGAAAAGGTCATCTACCGTGACAAATGTATAGCCCTCATCCGTAAGGGACTGAAGAATGCCTTCTATTGTCTGTAGTTCATTGTCAGTTTGATCATACATAGGGTGCAATAAAATAATGGAGCCTGGTTGAATGTTTTCCTTTACATAATTTATTTTATCCTCTGTCTTTGTAAAGAACGTGTCAGGCTCTAAGTTCCATGTGATGGTCTCGCGTTGATGTTTATTTAAGTAATAGGGAAAGCCGATTAACTTTTTACCATATGGTGGTCTTACTACGGGTGTTTCTTGATAGCCGATATTGGCAATAAGGGCATCTGTTTTTTCTATTTCCTTTTTAATAAAGGAGGGGCTTTTTAATACCATACGTTTATGAGAATACGTATGATTACCAATCTGATGTCCTGCTTCTACTATTTTTTTAGCATCTTCTGGATGTTCTTCAATGTCCTGACCAATAAGAAAAAAAGTGGCTTTTACTTGGTAGTCATCTAATAACGATAGAATAGCACCAGTATTGTCAGTTGGTCCGTCATCAAATGTCAATGCAACGACCTTTTCCTGAGTTTCAACCCGAGAGGTAATAGGACCAAATAATTGATAGTCACGTGCATTCATTAATTTATAAGCTGAAAATGCTAATGCAAAGATCAGAATAAATCCGATTCCACTATAAACTAGTTTCCTTTTCATTCACTGTGTCCTCCCTTTCACCCTAAAGAGGTATGATTTTAATGTATGTTATCTGGAAAACAATATCAATGTTGTTACGTATTGAACGTCATTATCTGTTTGAATACTGAAAAAATAACCATACTACAGTGGAGGTGAGAACATGTATAAATTATTATCACATAATGATCTAGACGGAGTAGGGTGTGGGATTTTAGCCAAGCTTGCTTTTAACGATAAGGTGAAAATACGCTACAATTCCATTACAGCACTTGATCGCGAAATCGAATTCTTTTTGGAGAATGATCAACAGAAAACATTTTTGTTTATTACTGACCTTTCTCCAAATGAAGAGAATGAAAAAAGGATTCATGATTATTATCAGACGACTGGTAATGTGCAATTGTTGGATCATCATAAGACAGCACTTCATTTCAATCAATATGAGTGGGGAAAGGTATTAATTGAGGATGAGCAAGGCTTTTTAACGTCAGCTACTTCTTTATATTATCAATACCTGGTTATCCATGGTCTATTAGAAAAAACAGAAGCCGTTTCTGAATTTGTAGAGTTAGTAAGACAATACGATACATGGGAATGGGAAAAGAACGGCAATTTACAAGCGCAAAGATTAAATGCACTCTTTTTTCTAGTGTCGATTGAAGAATTTGAAGAGAAAATGGTCGAGCGTTTAAAAACAAGTGATCACTTTGACTTCGATGATTTTGAAAAGAAAATTTTAAGCATGGAAGAAGAAAAAACAGAACGTTACATTCGGCGTAAGAAACGGGAGCTTATTCAAACCACTTTGGGTGAATACTGTGCTGGGGTTGTCTATGCAGAATCCTATCTTTCTGAGCTTGGTAATGAATTGGGAAAGGAAAATCCGCATCTTGATTATATTGCGATGATCAATATGGGCAGTAAAAAGATATCCTTTCGAACAATCCATGATCATATTGATGTGTCAGCTATTGCCGCCAAATATGGTGGAGGTGGACATCAAAAGGCTGCTGGCTGCTCATTAACAGAGGAAGCTTACAAGCAGTATGTAGTGGCAACATTCCATATAGAGCCTATTCCAGAGGATGCAAAAAGAAATCGTTATAACATAAAAGGGTCTACGTTTGGGACTTTCTATAAAAATCAGCAAGATGAAATGTTTATGCTCTATTCAAACGATGAGGTTGATTGGATAATTGAAAAAAATAACATGCCACTGACACAATCCTTTGCGGGCTTTAATGAAGCAGAGTGGTTTTTAAAGCGAAATAATCAAGCATGGCTAGTAAGAGATGATCTCTTTGTGGACTATTTAATGCGTGAAGTCAATAAAGTTCGTCATCTACATAAAGGGATGTAATATCCTTTTATACATAATGAATCTTCAACATAGAAGGTTATATAATGCATGATTGAGCACTACAATGAACCATAATGATTTTTATAAAAAATGAGGTGTACGGTTGTCCAATGATATGATTCGAGTTGTGGATTTGGATAAGGAAAATCCGAGAAGTAAGAAATGGCTTATTATTGTGATCCTTTTATTAATGATTGCTAGTGGATCGACGCTGTATTTGTGGTGGGATCAGGATGTGAATTTTGAAGCCTATAAAACGGATGTAGGGAAAACAGCTAGCAATAGCTTAGGACGGCTAACATTAAATGAAGTGATTATAGATGACAATCAAATTTTACTGAATGCAACTTTCGAACCTGGAAAAGAGTTTAAACCAGACCATCAAGTATTTTTCTTTCCGCAAATTCTCGTCAATGGTCAAGATTATATGGTTCGTAATGGAGGACAGTCCATAGCAAAGTCTGCCAACGTCTATACAATATACAATAGTATTAAAATGGATGATTTTCCGACTGATGAACAATTAGAATTAGTTATTCGTTATAAAGATTGGAATGTTGAAACACCAATTGAGAAGCCATGGGAATTTCAGGTAGATGCTTCACAAGAGCAATTACAACAAGATCGTGAAATCTTTTCTATTGATAAAAAAGTAAAGCATGTTGATCAGCAGGAAATAACCATTGACAAAGTTGTCTCCACACCTATTTCCACAACCATTTATTTTCATGCTGAGGAAAGTGTTGTCAATGATGCGTTACACTTTAAAATCCAATCAAAATCTGGACAATCATGGGCTTTTGCCACACCCTATCCATTAAATAAAGAGGGTACAAGGTGGGGAAGTCGTGTAGATGCACTCTATCTAACAGAAAAAAATTACACTTTAATTCCAATCAATAAAGAGGGTAGTAAAGTAGGTTCTGCAATTAAAATAAAGAAAGATGAATAATGAAGTAAATTTTACAAACTCTTAATCTAAAAAAAACTGCTTTCCGTGTAAAATGAAATAAAAGATATGGAAAGTAGTTGAGAGTTTGCGAAGGCTTTGGGAGATTTTTTTTGTTGCTTTAAAATTAGGCTGTACCTCATTCGGAGGCCCAACAGCTCATCTAGGTTATTTTCAACAGGAATATGTACAGAAGCGTAAATGGCTTTCTGCACATGATTATGGTCAACTCGTTATGTTAAGTCAATTTTTGCCTGGTCCTGCATCTAGTCAGGTGGGGATGGGGGTTGGCTTACTTAGAGGAGGAGTATTAGGAAGCTTTCTATCATTTCTTGGTTTTACCTTACCATCTGTTCTGATACTTATAATTTTTGCCTATTTCTCCAAGTATACAGAGTTTAAGATGGATTGGATTCATGGTTTGAAGTTAGTAGCAGTGGCGATTATCGCTCATGCTATTTTTGATATGAGCAAAAAATTACTCTCGACAAAATGGCACTGGTTGATTGCTATATTGACATTGATAACAGTATTGACCTGGCTAAATCCATTTGCTCAAATCGTAGCAATATTGATTGCTGCTTGTTTAGGCTTTCAACTTCTGAAAAAAAGTAACGCGAGTAATACCTCAAAATTAGTTCATATACCTATTTCAAAAACCACGGGTATTGTTTTACTAGTACTTTTTTTCATGCTGCTCCTAGGTTTACCTATATTAGCCGCCTTATGGCAGCATGAGTGGATTTCCATGATGGAGAAGTTTTATCTTGCAGGTGCCTTAGTATTCGGTGGCGGTCATGTTGTTTTACCTTTACTGGAAACACAATTTGTTCAAAGTGGTCAAATAAGTACTTCAGATTTTTTAGCTGGCTACGGTATGACACAGGCAGTTCCGGGACCTTTATTTACATTTGCTGCATATATTGGTATGGTCATTGCTGGCGTTCCAGGAGCGATTATTGCTACTTTCGCAATATTTTTACCAGCGTTTTTGCTAGTGGTTGGAGCGCTACCATTTTGGATTAGCCTAAGCCGTATTGCACGTCTTAGAGGTGCGATGGCAGGCGCAAATGCGGCGGTCGTTGGCATTCTAGCCGCTGCTTTTGTACATCCCGTTGTAACACAAACCATCCTCAGCACGTTAGATATTTTCATAGTGGCTGTCTTTTTATGGTGTTTAATTCGATGGAAAATACAGCCTTATTTATTGGTGCTTTTAGGCATAGTCGTCGGAATCGTTTGTTATACATGAAGTATATTATTTCAAGTGCTCGATTTTTCCCTTAACTATTGGGGGGAATCGGGCTTTTTTGTCTTTCTCTTTTCAACTCTATTCACAGGTTGTTCATAAAAATGGCATTTTATCCTTTTCATATTACATAAAATGTTGAATGTATTGAATGATTGATATATTATTTTATCAATTGATAGTAAAATCTATCAATTTAATAAATGAGAAAGAAGGGGTTTATGATGGTAAACACAGGATATGTTCCACGCCCTAAAATGTTTGGTCCACTTGGAAATTTACCTTTAATTGATAAAGAGCAGCCCACACTCTCACTTTGTAAGCTAGCTGAAGCGTATGGACCTATTTACCGTTTAGAGATACCAGGTTATTCAGGTTTGGTGATTTCAGGACATGAATTAGTAGCTGAAGTTTGTGATGTTAGGCGTTTTGATAAACAAATTTATAATGAGCTTGAAAATGTTCGTGCTTTCAGTGGTGACGGCTTATTTACTAGTAGAACGACTGAACCTAACTGGCAGAAGGCGCACAATATTTTACTTCCGACTTTTAGTAAGCAAGCGATGAAGGGCTATCATGATATGATGACCGATATTGCTACACAACTTATCCAAAAATGGGCCAGATTAAATCCTCAAGAAGAAATCGATGTTTCAGACGACATGACACGCCTTACGTTAGACACCATAGGACTAAGCGGATTTAATTATCGTTTTAATAGCTTTTATAAAGAAACACTTAGTCCTTTTATTATGAGTATGGTTCGTGCATTAAATGAAGCGATGATGAAAAGCTCACGCTTAAAAATCCAAGAGTTTTTAATGATTGGAAAAAGACGACAGTTTCAAGAAGATATTCAAACAATGTTTTCATTAGTAGATGCCATTATTAAAGAACGTAAAGCAAGAGGAAAGCAAGATGAGGTGGATTTACTTGCCCGCATGCTGCATGAACGAGATCCTGAAACAGGGGGGACGCTGGATGATGAAAATATTCGTTATCAGATCATTACCTTCCTCATAGCTGGCCACGAAACGACAAGTGGCCTACTGTCCTTTGCGCTTTATTTTTTGTTGAAGCATCCAGACGTATTAAAAAGGGCCTATGAAGAAGTGGATCAGGTTATTACTGGTGATGCGCCGAATTATGAGGAAGTACTAAAGTTAACCTATATTCGTATGATTTTAAATGAGTCATTGCGTTTATGGCCAACTGCTCCAGGCTTTACACTCTATGCTAAAGAAGACACAGTAATTGGGGGACAGTATCCAATCAGAAAAGGGGAAAATATAGACATTCTTTTACCCCAACTACATCGAGATAAAAATGCTTGGGGAGAAGATGCAAATTTATTTCGACCTGAACGTTTTGAAGATTCGGGCAAAGTACCGTTACATGCCTTTAAACCATTTGGTAATGGTCAGCGTGCTTGCATTGGAATGCAATTTGCTTTACACGAAGCCACATTAGTTTTAGGCATGATCCTTCAACATTTCGACCTAATTGATTTTACTAATTATCAATTAAAAATTCAGCAAACATTAACGATAAAACCAGATGATTTTAAAATACAAGTGAAGCCACGTCACTGCAAAATAAAGCAATCTAGTGGCCAACAGAAAAATCACGATAGCACTGTTTCTCATAAAGAAAAGAAGTCGAATTATCGAGGGACCAATCCAGCCTTAGAATCTAACTATCCATTATTAGTGTTGTATGGCTCCGATTTAGGAACAGCAAAGGGTGCTGCACAACAATTAGCTAATGAAGCTAGTTTGTATGGTATTCAAGGAGAAGTAGCTGCCCTTGATGATTATTGTGGGAATTTACCAAAAGAAGGAGCGGTATTAATTATTAGTTCTTCTTATAATGGGCAGCCTCCAAGAAATGCACGTAAGTTTCTCACATGGGTAGATCAACTTGATTCAACGGCTCTTCAAGGCATTAACTTTGCAGTTTTTGGTTATGGGGATCGAAATTGGAATACGACGTATCAAAAAATTCCAAGACTCCTTGATGAACAGCTCTCTTTAAAAGGAGCTACAAAAATTTCTAAACGTGGTGAGGCTGATGCGAGTGGAGATTTTGAGAAAACGTGGGAAGATTGGCGGGCTCAATTATGGTTGGATCTAAAAACGATTTACCCCTTAATGATTCATGAAAATGTGCTTCCAAAACATGAGAATATTTCGATTCAATTAATTCGCGATGAAGTGACAACTTCTTTAGCTTTCATGCATAGTGCTTCATTGGCAACTGTAGTAAAAAATGAAGAACTGCAAGGTATGGAAAGTAAACGTAGTACACGTCATATCGAGATAGCCTTGCCTAATGGTATAACATATCAAGAGGGGGATCATTTGGGCGTATTACCGAGGAATAATAGAACCACAGTGCAGCGAGTGCTACGGCGTTTTGGACTTAATGATAATGATCAAGTGATCATTACTGCTATTAATGAACACGCTCATCTCCCATTAGGTCACCCAGTTAGTTTGTATGAGGTTCTTTCACACAGCGTTGACATTCAAAACCCTGCAACTCGACTGCAAATCCGTCAACTTGCAGCATTTACAGAATGTCCTCCACATAAACGTGAACTAGAGGCTTTATTAGAGGAGGAAGCATATAAGAAGGAGATAGTAAAGAAACGAATTTCCATGCTAGATTTACTTGAAAAGTATCAAGCTTGTGCTTTCCCATTCGAAAGATTTTTAGCATTACTTCCAGCCTTAAAACCTAGATATTATTCTATATCCAGTTCACCTCAAGTGAATTCTGAACAGCTGAGTATCACTGTTGGCGTTTTACATGAACCTGCTTGGAGTGGGCAAGGAGAGTATCGTGGGGTGGCCTCAAATTATTTAGCTCAATGTCATATTGGCGATGAAATCGTCATGTTTATCCGTGCCAATGATTCTGGCTTTCATCTTCCAAAAGATCCTACACCCCCGTTAATAATGGTGGGACCAGGGACTGGGATTGCTCCGTTTAGAGGCTTTTTACAAGCACGCTCCACACTGAAACAGCAAGGAATTGAACTGGGTGAAGCACATCTATATTTTGGTTGTAGAGATAATACTGATTTTATCTATCGCAAAGAGCTTGAACAATATGAAAAAGAAGGGGTTGTAACGCTCCATACTGCTTTTTCACGTACAGAAGGGACACCCAAAACGTATGTCCAGCATTTAATGACCCAACATGCCGCTACTATTATTCAAATGATGGAAGGTGAAGGACAAATTTTTATATGTGGAGATGGTAGTAAAATGGCGCCAGAGGTTGAGAGTGCATTACTGCTTGCCTACAGGAGAGTAAAAGGGGTAGGGGAAGAAGATGCTAATGTATGGATCAATCAACTTCAACAAGAAGGAAGGTATGTGAAGGATGTATGGGTCCAAAATGATCAATAAAATAATTTAATACATCAAAAGCTACTCTTTCAACAGGCAAGAGTAGCTTATTTCTATCTCTCATAGAAATTTGTGGAAGGTTGAAATCGTGCCTTCTGTGGTCTACAATTGTAGCAAATGATAGTAAAAACTATCTAGTTTATTTTAGATTAGAAAGAAGTGATAGTTGATGAAGAATTCTAGATCAGCAACCAAAGAAGCAAGACGTAACGCTATTTTAGATGCAGCGACAGAACTCCTTGTGGAAAATCCAACTGCTTCTTTAAATGATATTGCTAGTTATGCTGGTGTAGGTATTGCCACACTACACCGTTACATTGACAACAGAGAGCAATTGATGCTTCAACTCAGTTTTAGGGCTGTCCAAGTTGTAGATGAAACAATGAGTCAAATAGTTGTGGCAGAAGAGGATGAAGCATATATTCCGGAACTTGTTGAGGCTTTGATTCCTTTAGGAGATAAAATCTATTTTTTGGCGCATGAATGCTCTTTAAATTACAATGCAGAATTATTGGCGGCTGAGGATCAGTTAAAAGAGCCTGTTCGACGCACAATAAAATCATTGCAGTCTAAAGGCTATTTGCGACTGGATATGGATAGTGAATGGATGCTAAATGTACTTTATTCTTTACTGTTTACAACGTGGCAGCAGGTTCAAGAAGGAACTATTGCAAAAAAATCGGCAGCAACGCTCATTATAGAGACGTTATTCAATGGGATAAAAGCATAAGATATATTTCGATAATACCTTTGTAAGAAACACTTGTTAACTAGTAGGCTAGAGGAATTTCTTTGGCATACTAGTTTGTTGTTTGTAGAAAAACATTTGAGAAAAATATATGTAAGCTCACTTGAATGGTTTCATAGCGTTCCTTCTATCGATTCGTTATAATGTAGAAATGGAAAAGACTTAACGCGAAAGAAGGGATTGCTATGGCACGAGGTGTTTACATTCATATTCCTTTCTGTCATCAAATCTGTAATTATTGTGATTTCAATAAATTTTATTTTAAAAATCAACCAGTGGATGAATATATAGAAGCGCTTGGAAAGGAAATGGCCCTGACAACAGAAAAACATCCTGAAAAATTCCGTAACATCGAGACGATTTTTCTTGGTGGCGGAACACCGACAGCTTTATCGCCTGAGCAATTGGACAAACTACTAACGTCTATTCATACGTATATTCCAATGAATAGTGTGACAGAATTTACATCAGAGGCAAATCCAGATGAATTGTCTGCAGCCAAATTGCAGGTGTTGTTCGACGGTGGTGTCAATCGTTTAAGCATGGGGGTACAATCTTTTGACCAGGTATTGCTACAGAAGATTGGACGCACTCATAGTAATGATCATGTCTATGAAACAATCGCCTTGGCTAGGAAAATTGGCTTCCGTAATATCAGCATTGATTTAATGTATGGCTTACCTGGGCAAACAATGGCGCAATGGAAGGATTCATTAGCCAAAGCTTTTACTCTTGATTTGCCACATTTCTCTGCCTATTCTCTTATTGTAGAACCCAAAACGATTTTTTATAATCAGTACGCTAAAGGGAAACTGTATTTACCGACAGAAGATTTAGAAGCGGATATGTATGATGTGCTGATGCAACAAATGGCCTTACATGGGCTTCAACAATACGAAATTAGTAATTTTGCAAAGCCTGGGTATCGTTCAGAGCATAACAAGATTTATTGGGATAATGATGAATATGCGGGGTTTGGCGCAGGGGCTCATGGGTATTTAGCAGGTATACGCTATTCCAATCACGGTCCATTAAAAAAGTATATGGAAGCTGTGGAAGCAAATGAGCTACCAATTGTCCACGCACATGAAGTATCACAAGTGGAAAAAAGAGAAGAACAAATGTTTTTAGGGCTAAGAAAAACAGAGGGTGTTATGCACTCTATATATGAAGAGAAATTTAAAACACCTATGTCTGCCCATTATGATGTGGTAATAAAAGATCTAGTGTCAAAGGGGCTTTTAGAACAGGATGAGCTTGGGGTACGCTTGACGAGAAAAGGACGTTTTGTGGGCAATGAAGTATTTCAACAATTTTTGCTAGAAGATTGAGCGATATCGTTGACATAAAATGTGGGATTTGATAACTTAATAATAGTATTAGCACTCCTCTTAGTTGAGTGCTAACAGAGGTGATAATCATGCTAACAAATCGGCAGTTACAGATATTGCAAGTCATTGTAGACGACTTTATTGTGTCTGCGCAGCCGGTGGGTTCTCGCCAAATCTCCAAAAAACAAGGGATTACATTTAGTCCAGCCACTATTCGAAACGAAATGGCGGATTTAGAGGAATTAGGCTTTTTAGAAAAAACGCATACCTCCTCTGGTCGAGTGCCTTCGGAAAAGGGTTACAGATTTTATGTAGATCATTTGTTGAGTCCTCAAGGTATTAATTCTAAGGACATTCAACAAATTCAATCAATTTTTAATGATCGACTAGTAGAAGTAGAGCATATTATCCGAAAGTCAGCCAATATTTTATCAGAGCTGACATCGTATACTTCCATACTTTTAGGACCTGATGTCCAAAGGCATCGTGTTAAACGGTTTTCAATTGTCCCTCTTTCCAGCGACACAGCAGTAGCGATTATCGTGACGAATAATGGGCATGTAGAAAACCGCATGTTCAATCTACCACCTGACTTTACCGCTTCTGATTTAGAGAAAATGGTGAATATCTTAAATGATCGCCTTATTGGAGTTTCATTAGAAGATCTCCATAAAAGCCTTGAAGCTGAAGTGCTAGCCGTGTTACAGCAACATGTTCGGTCAGCGGATGATTTTATTCGCGCACTTATCACAGCAACAATGCATAATTCAGAAAGTAAAATTTTCTATGGTGGGAAAACGAATATGTTCAACCAACCAGAATTCCATGACTTAAATAAAGTCCGGATGATTTTGGACTTGATGGAGACGACTAGCCAAGTGCAGTCACTTTTCCATCCGAATGAATCAGGTATTCATATTCGGATAGGCTCAGAAAATAAACAACTAGAAATGGAAAATTGCAGTGTCATTACCACTACCTATTCTATTGGTGATGATCAACAGGGAGCCATTGCTATTATTGGCCCTACACGTATGGATTATAAGCGTGTTGTGGCTTTATTAGACGTAATGCGCTTGGATTTAACACAAGCCTTTATGAAGAATCGTAGTGAATGAGAATGAGGAGGATTCAAGTGACGGAAACAACGGAAAACAAAGATTTAGTACAAGAAGATGTACAAGCGGAAACGACAACTGAGGAAGTAGAGCAAACAGAAGTTCAGGAAGAAGTAGAGTTATCAATTGAAGAACAGTATGAGGCTAAGCTGGCTGAACTGCAAGCAAAGCTGGCTGACGAAGAAAATCGTCACCTACGTTTACGTGCTGACTTCGATAATATGCGCCGTCGTAATCAGTTAGACCGTGAGGCAGCTGAAAAGTATCGCGCCCAAAGCTTACTATCTGATCTATTACCAGTCCTTGATAATTTTGAACGTGCTTTACAAGTAGAGACAACTTCTGAAGAGACTGCATCGATCATTAAAGGAATTGAAATGGTGTATCGCTCTTTAATTGAAGCAACAGAAAAAGAAGGTCTGCAAGTGATTAAAGCTGAAGGTGAGCAATTTGATCCAACAATTCACCAAGCTGTTATGCAAGAACAAGATAGTGAAAAAGAAACGGGTATCGTCTTACGCGAACTACAAAAAGGATATATCTTAAAGGATCGTGTATTACGCCCAACAATGGTATCTGTGAACGAATAGTCTTTGCACTATTTAGTCAATTAAAATTAGTTAGAAAACGCATCCCTTGCGTTGACATAATAGGAGGAAATTTTAATGAGCAAAATTATTGGTATTGACTTAGGAACAACAAACTCTTGCGTTTCTGTACTTGAAGGTGGAGAACCAAAAGTAATTCCAAACCCAGAAGGAAACCGTACAACGCCATCTGTTGTTGCCTTTAAAAATGGTGAACGTCAAGTTGGTGAAGTGGCGAAACGTCAATCAGTAACAAATCCTAACACAATCATTTCTATTAAATCAAAAATGGGTACGGCTGAAAAAGTAACAGTAGAAGATAAAGACTACACGCCACAAGAAGTATCAGCAATGATTCTTCAATACTTAAAAGGCTATGCTGAAGACTACTTAGGGGAAAAAGTGACAAAAGCAGTTATTACAGTTCCTGCTTACTTTAACGATGCACAGCGTCAAGCAACTAAAGATGCTGGTAAAATCGCAGGTCTAGAAGTAGAGCGTATCATCAACGAACCAACTGCTGCAGCTCTTGCTTATGGATTAGATAAACAAGATCAAGATCAAAAAGTATTAGTATTTGACCTTGGAGGCGGTACGTTTGACGTGTCTATCCTTGAGTTAGGTGACGGTGTCTTTGAAGTACTAGCTACAGCTGGTGATAACAAACTAGGTGGAGATGACTTCGATGACGCAATTATCGAATATCTAGTAGCTGAATTCAAAAAAGAAAATGGCATTGACTTATCAAAAGATAAAATGGCGATGCAACGTTTAAAAGATGCAGCTGAAAAAGCGAAAAAAGATTTATCTGGTGTAACATCAACTCAAATCTCTTTACCATTCATTACAGCTGGTGAAGCAGGTCCATTACACTTAGAAATCTCTTTAACTCGTGCAAAATTTGATGAAATTACTTTACCTTTAGTAAATCGTACAGTAGGACCAGTACGTCAAGCATTATCTGATGCAGGTCTGTCAACTTCTGAAATTGACCAAGTTATTTTAGTTGGTGGTTCTACACGTATTCCAGCAGTACAAGAAGCAGTACGTAAAGAAACAGGGAAAGAGCCACACCGTGGTGTTAACCCTGACGAAGTTGTTGCAATGGGTGCTGCAGTACAAGGTGGCGTATTAACAGGTGATGTGAAAGACGTTGTATTACTTGACGTAACACCTCTTTCACTTGGTATTGAAACAATGGGTGGCGTGTTCACAAAATTAATCGACCGTAACACAACTATTCCTACTTCAAAATCTCAAGTTTTCTCTACAGCAGCTGATAACCAACCAGCAGTAGATATTCATGTTTTACAAGGTGAACGCTCAATGGCAGCTGACAATAAAACATTAGGTCGCTTCCAATTAGCAGATATTCCACCAGCACCACGTGGTGTGCCTCAAATCGAAGTAACATTCGACATTGATAAAAACGGTATCGTATCTGTAAAAGCAAAAGATCTTGGTACGAACAAAGAGCAAACAATTGTGATTCAATCTGATTCTGGTTTATCAGAGGACGAAATTGAACGCATGGTAAAAGACGCTGAAGCTAATGCCGAAGCAGATGCTAAACGTAAAGAAGAAGCAGATCTTCGTAACGAAGCAGACCAATTAGTATTCCAAGTAGACAAAACAATTGCTGACCTTGGTGAGCAAATTACGGAAGACGAGAAAAAATCTGTTGAAGATGCTCGTGATGAATTGAAAAAAGCGCTTGAAGCTGGTGAATTAGAAGGTATTAAAGCAGCGAAAGAAAAACTAGAAGGCGTATTACAGCCACTAGTGATGAAAGTTTACGAACAAGCGGCAGCAGCTGCTCAAGCAGCTCAAGGTGGCGATGCAGGTGCAGACACTGGCGCTGGTAAAAAAGATGACGGTGTTGTAGACGCTGAATTCGAAGAAGTAAAAGACGATAAATAAGAAGTAACACAGTTAAGTGAAAAAGCCAAAGACCGCTTGCGGCTTTGGCTTTTGTCATGATGTGAGGTCACTTCACGTAAATGCACCATTTATAGGCTAGTTGCATACGTTAGCTGCTAGGAAGTGAGTATCTTCATTTTTGGAACTTATAGAACCTTTAATCGAAAAAATGAGGCAGTTTTTTCAACTGCATGTTACAATAGATTTTATGCAAACAGAGCGGAGTGTGAATCATGGAGAAACGCGATTATTACGAGGTGCTTGGTTTAACAAAATCGGCTACAAAAGATGAGATTAAAAAAGCATATCGTAAATTATCAAAACAATATCACCCTGACCTTAATAAAGAGGCAGGCGCAGATGAAAAATTCAAAGAAATCGCTGAAGCATATGAAGTATTAAGTGACGACCAGAAAAAAGCACGCTACGACCAATTTGGTCATGAGGATCCGAATGCTGGTTTTGGTGGTGGCTTTGGAGGGGGCGGCTTTGGCGGCTTCGAGGATATTTTCAGTTCATTCTTTGGCGGAAGTGGTCGCCGTCAGGATCCAAATGCTCCACGTAAAGGGGATGATCTGCAATATCGTATGAACATCCAATTTGAGGAAGCTATTTTTGGAAAAGAAACAGAAATAGAAATCCCAAAAGATGAAACGTGTGAAACATGTCACGGTTCAGGAGCAAAACCAGGCACGCAACCAGAAACATGTTCGACATGTAAAGGTGCAGGACAAATCAATCAAGCAGTGGATACACCATTTGGTCGTATGATGAACCGTCGTACATGCTCAACATGTCATGGGACAGGTAAAATTATTAAAGAAAAATGTACGACTTGTCGTGGAGAAGGAAAAGTTCAAAAACGTAAGAAAATTAAAGTGACAATCCCAGCAGGTGTGGATGATGGACAGCAAATTCGTGTATCTGGTCAAGGTGAACCAGGTATAAACGGTGGACCTGCAGGGGATTTATATATTATGTTCCGCGTTCAAGGTCACAAGGATTTCGAACGAGATGGAGACGATATTTACTTCGAGTTGAAATTAACATTCCCTCAAGCAGCACTTGGGGATGAAATTGAAGTACCAACAGTCCATGGGAAAGTAAAATTACGTATTCCGGCTGGAACACAGTCAGGTGCTCAATTCCGTCTAAAAGATAAAGGTGTTAAAAATGTTCATGGTTATGGTATGGGTAATCAGTATGTGACAGTAAAAGTGATGACACCAGAAAAATTAACGGAAAGACAAAAGCAATTATTACGAGAATTTGCAGAAATCAGTGGCGATATCCCTGAAGAACAAGGTAGTTCACTATTCGACAAAATTAAGAAAAAATTCCAAGGTGAATAATTAGAGGAGCTGAAGAGCTACGTGAAGTGGTCAGAATTATCCATTCATACAAAAAATGATGCGGTAGAAGCAATTTCGAATATTTTGCATGAAGCAGGTGCAAGTGGTGTTGTCATCGAAGATTCTGCAGAGTTTGCGAAGCCACGTGAAGATCAATATGGTGAAATTTATGCGCTAAATGAAGATGATTTTCCGAAAGATGGCGTGATTGTTAAAGCTTATTTATCGGAGTCTAGTTTTTTAAATGAAACAGTCGAAGAAATAAAAGCAGCTATCACAAATTTAACGAACTTTAACATTGATATCGGTGAAAATGTGGTATCCATTGTCGAAGTCAATGAAGAAGATTGGGCAACTGCCTGGAAGCAATACTACCATCCTGTTAAGATTTCTGAACGCTTTACTATCGTACCGACATGGGAGGAATATACACCTGTTTCAACAGATGAACTAATTATTGAATTAGACCCTGGTATGGCATTTGGTACAGGTACCCACCCAACAACGGTAATGTGTTTACAAGGACTTGAAAAGGTCATTAAAGAAGGGGATACAGTTGTTGATATCGGTACAGGATCGGGCGTATTGTCTATTGGTGCAGCATTACTTGGTGCAAAAAGTGTGCATGCGCTTGATTTAGATGAGGTTGCTGTACGTTCAGCGCGAGAAAATGTAGCATTAAATAAAGTGGAAGATAAGGTAGCAGTGTTCCATGGTAACTTATTAGATACTGTAAAAGAACCAGCAGATGTAGTAGTCGCTAATATTTTGGCTGAAATCATCATGTCCTTCACAGATGACGCGTATACAATTGTAAAACCAGGTGGATTATATGTCACTTCGGGCATCATCGGTGCAAAACGAGATGATGTGAAAGTAGCACTAGAAGCTTCAGGCTTTGTGATTGAAGAAGTATTATTAATGGAAGATTGGGTAGCCATTATTGCCCGTCGTCCACTATAACATGACTGAGGAAGCGCCAAATCGTGAGCCGTGTGCTTGTGATTTGGCGTTTTCCTTTCTTGCTAGAAAGGACTGTGTGGCATGCAACGTTATTTTATTGAAACAGCTATCGAAAATGCACGTATTAGTGGAGAAGATGCACGGCATATTGAACGAGTGATGCGTATGAAGCAAGGCGACAACATTGTAGTTGTTGCACAAAACACTGCGCATATATGCACAATTGAAGGATTTGAAGGGGATGAGGTCGTCATTGAAGCGACTGGACAAACAATCCCTTCCCCAGAGTTACCCATTCAAGTAACTGTAGCATGTGGTTTACCGAAGGGTGATAAGCTAGAGCTTATTACCCAAAAAGCCACAGAGCTAGGAATGTTTGCTTTATTACCCTTTGAAGCTGAGCGCTCCATTGTAAAATGGGACAAGAAAAAAGGAGCAAAAAAGCAAGAAAGATTACAGAAAATTGCTAAGGAAGCTGCGGAACAAGCTCACCGTACGCATATTCCAACAGTTTTTGAACCCATATCATTTAAACAGCTAGTACAACAAACAGATCATTTCGATGCCGTTTTTATTGCTGATGAAGAGGATGCAAAGGCTGAAAAGCGCACAAGGTTTGCGGAGAAGCTAAAAAACGTGTATGATAAGAAGTCGAAATCAATGCTTATTATCTTTGGTCCTGAGGGGGGCATTTCTCGTCAAGAGTCGGAAGCGCTATTACAAGCAGGCGCTCAAACGATGTCATTAGGACCGAGAATTTTACGAGCAGAAACAGCGCCATTATACGCACTGTCTGCCATATCCTATGAATTTGAATGAAAGAGGTGTTCAGCCTTGTCAAAAGTGGCTTTTCACACACTTGGCTGTAAAGTAAATCATTATGAAACAGAAGCAATCTGGCAACTGTTCAAGGAAGAGGGCTATGATCGTACAGAATTTGATCATCAAGCAGACGTCTATGTCATTAATACTTGTACAGTTACCAATACTGGAGATAAGAAATCTCGTCAGGTGATTCGTCGTGCAGTGCGTCAAAATCCTGATGCGGTTATTTGTGTAACGGGATGCTATGCGCAGACATCCCCGGCAGAAATTATGGCGATTCCTGGCGTTGATATTGTTGTAGGAACGCAGGATCGTACAAAATTGTTGGGCTATATCGAGCAATATCGTGCAGAACGCCAACCGATTAATGCCGTACGTAATATTATGAAAAATCGTGTATATGAGGAATTAGATGTACCAGCATTTACAGACCGTACACGTGCTTCATTAAAAATACAGGAAGGCTGTAACAACTTCTGTACTTTTTGCATTATCCCATGGGCACGCGGCTTAATGCGTTCTCGTGATCCACAGGAAGTATTACATCAAGCACAGCAACTAGTTGACGCTGGCTACCTAGAAATCGTCTTAACGGGTATTCATACGGGTGGCTATGGACAAGACTTAAAAGATTATAATCTTGCACAGCTACTACGTGATTTAGAAGCCAATGTAAAAGGCTTAAAGCGCCTTCGTATTTCATCTATTGAGGCTAGTCAATTGACAGATGAAGTCATTGAAGTTCTTCGAGAATCTAAAATTGTTGTTAATCATTTACACATACCTATCCAATCTGGATCTGATACGGTTTTAAAACGTATGCGTCGTAAATATACAATGGAGTTTTTCGGTGAACGTTTAACGAAACTACATGAGGCATTACCTGATTTAGCCGTCACATCAGATGTCATTGTTGGTTTCCCAGGTGAGACAGAGGAAGAGTTTATGGAAACGTATAACTTTATTCGTGATCATAAGTTCTCTGAACTACACGTATTCCCATTCTCTCCACGTACAGGAACACCAGCTGCACGTATGGAAGATCAAATTGATGAAGATATTAAAAATGAGCGTGTGCATCGCCTTATTTCTTTAAATGATCAATTGGCAAAAGAATATGCCTCTCGTTTTGAAGACCAAGTATTAGAAGTGATTCCTGAAGAATTTGTCCATGATGGCAGTGAAGAAGAAGGGCTTCTAACTGGTTATACAGACAATTACTTAAAAATAGTGTTTGAAGGGCCTGAAAGTCTCATTGGTCAGCTTGTCAAAGTAAAAATTACACAAGCAGGCTATCCACACTCACAAGGTCAATTTGTTCGTGTTTTAGAAACAGTTAATTAATATGAAAAGGATTGCTAACGGTTGGAGGCAATCCTTTTTTGTTGCTTCAGGAGGAGGGAAATACTCGAATAAATTGGCATATCTATGTCATAGTAGGAATTGAATTGAGCCAAACTAATAAAATAGAAAGATATTAGACGCCAACATGAAAAAGTGGTATGATTCGAAGAGGTACGTACATCTTGTTTAATGAAGGAGCGTTCAACAATGGAAAAAAATTTTGCACGTATGATTGATCATACATTATTAAAGGCTGAGGCAACAAAAGAACAAATTGAAAAATTATGTGCAGAAGCTAAACAATTTAACTTTGCTTCTGTTTGTGTAAATCCTACTTGGGTAAAACGTAGCAGTGAATTACTACAGGGTACAGACGTTTTAGTTTGTACGGTTATCGGCTTCCCACTTGGTGCCAATACGCCAGCAGTCAAAGCATTTGAAGCAAAAGATGCCATTGCTAACGGTGCAAAAGAAGTAGATATGGTTATTAATATCGGTGCATTAAAAGATAAAAACTATGAGCTTGTACAAGCAGATATCGCAGCAGTAGTAGAAGCAGCTAAAGATAGCGCACTTGTAAAAGTCATTATTGAATCATGCTTACTAACAGATGAGGAAAAAGTGAAAGCATGTGAATTAGCTGTAGCGGCGGGTGCTGACTATGTGAAAACATCTACAGGTTTTTCTACTGGTGGAGCAACAGCAGAGGATATCGCGCTTATGCGTAAAACTGTAGGTCCAGATCTTGGCGTAAAAGCATCAGGTGGTGTTCGTAGCTTAGAGGACATGAAAAAAATGGTAGAAGCTGGTGCGACTCGTATTGGGGCTAGCTCTGGTGTAGCTATTATGAATGGTTTAATTGCCGACTCCAACTATTAATTTTATCTTTTTATAGAGCCATAAGCTCATGTGTACATTGACGTGAGCTTATGGCTTCTTTGTGTTTAATCAGCATAATAATTTTCTATGCACATATACTCCACTGATGAATGTAAATACAGAAAGGAGGATGTCATGTTTACACAGTATAAGTCTTGGAGGCCCTATATTAGCCCCTTTGATCCTTGTAAGCCTATAGAAGTTAAGTATTATGCAACACCCCCACAGCTATATATGGGTTTTCAACCACCTGGACTTCCACAATTTCCAACCGCAAGAGAAGCGCTAATAGCAGGAACACTATGGCCACAGTTGTTTAGCCCATACCCATTTCCCCTAAAAGGAGGGAGGAAGCATGACTAAAAAGATGCCGCCCGAATTTTATAAGCAATTAGAAGAAATACAAGCAATTGATTTCGTCATTGTTGAATTAAACCTCTATTTAGACACTCATCCACACGATTATGACGCCATTCAGCAATTTAATGAAAATACAGAGAAAAGTATGAAACTTAAAATTGATTTTGAGCAAAAATATGGACCGCTCATGAATTTTGGGAGAAGCTATTCAAATTATCCTTTTAACTGGATTGATACACCATGGCCATGGCAAGTCTAAACAAAAGACTAGGAGGAAAAATCTTTGTGGTATTATGAAAAGAAACTCCAGTATCCGGTAAAAGTTAGTACATGTAACCCAATGCTTGCAAAGTTTTTAATTGAACAATATGGAGGAGCGGATGGGGAACTGGCAGCAGCTCTACGCTACATGAATCAGCGTTATACGATTCCTGACAAAGTAGTAGGGTTATTGACCGATATAGCGACAGAGGAATTTTCACATTTAGAAATGATTGCCACGATGATTTATAAGCTAACAAAAGATGCAACACCAGAAATGCTGAAAGAAGCTGGTTTGGGTGATCATTATGTAAATCACGATCGGGCTCTATTCTATCAAAACGCCTCAGGTGTACCATTCACAGCAACCTATATTCAAGCAAAGGGTGACCCTATCGCGGATCTGTATGAGGATATAGCAGCTGAAGAAAAGGCACGTGCCACATATCAATGGATTATTGACTTATCAGATGACACGGATTTAAATGATAGCTTGAAGTTTTTACGTGAACGGGAAATTGTTCATTCCCAGCGCTTTAGAGAGGCTGTTGAAATTTTAAAAGATGATAGAGATCAAAAGAAAGTTTTCTAAGACAACTATGGCTGGCTGTATCAAGGTGAACTTGACACAGCCTTTTTGTGGTTATTGAATATTCGAGAATAAAGTAAGATCTTTTCGATGACCAATCATTACTAATAAATCTTCCTTTTCAATAATTTGCTCAGGAGAAGGGGAAATTATTATTTCCCCTTCGCGCACAATCGCAATCACACTGACGTTATATTTAGCTCGAATATCTAGATCCCGAAGATTATATCCTGCCATTTTAGAAGGGATCATGATTTCTTCTAAACTGTACTCTTTTGATAATTCTATATAATTTAACATATTAGGTGATAGTAACTGATTTGCTACTCTTTCGCCCATATCTCTTTCAGGATAGATAATCCAATCAGCACCTACCTTATCCAACACTTGTCCATGCCTTTTTCCAAGTGCCTTTGCAATCACTTTTTTGATCCCTAATTCTTTTAATAACGATACAGTTAATATACTGGATTGCATATCGTTACCGATCGCCACGATAACACAATCGAAATTTCCAATGCCAATGGATGTTAAAGCTTTCTCTTCAGTTGTATCTGCTACTACCGCATGGGTTACATAAGGTTCTGCATCTTCAACTCTTTCCTCACTAATATCGATGCCTAAAACATCCTGTCCAGCTTCATGTAATCTGCGGGCGACACTTGTGCCAAATCTACCTAAGCCGATTACGGCGTATTGTTTAATAGCCATTTAATTAACAACTCCTTCTTCTAATCTAACCTATCATTATATTCCCCTTTGGGTGGCGGAAAGCTTCTGATTTTCGACGTTTTGTAATGGCAAAGGCAATAGTTAAGGGACCTAATCTACCCGCAAACATAGTTAAAATAATTAAAACCCGGCCACCTGGTGTAAGTTCAGGTGTTAATCCCATTGAAAGTCCGACCGTTCCAAAAGCTGATGTTGCCTCAAATAAATACATCATGAAGCTATGTTTTTGTTCTATTATGCTGAGGATGATGGTAACAAATACAACAATGAACATACCACACATGACCACAGTCATAGCTTTTAAAATTGTTTCATTTAAAATCCTGCGTCTAAAGAGAACGACATCTTCTTTCCCTCGAATTTGTGACCACATAGTAGCCACTAAAACAGCAAAGGTTGTGATTTTAATACCTCCAGCAGTCGACCCAGAGCCTGCCCCAATAAACATGAAAATGATCATTAAAAATAATGTAGAATGCGTTAAGTCTCCAATAGCCAGTGTATTGGAGCCAGCAGTTCGTGGTGTAACCGCTTGGTAAAGGGAACCTAACACTTTACCCCATTCGGATAATGATCCAAGTGTTTTTTGGTTGCCATACTCAAACAAAAATATCAAAATGGTTCCACTAGCAGTTAGCAAAAGTGTGGTTACTAAGACTATTTTTGAATGGACAGAAAGCCTTTTAGTCACACGATATTCATACAATTCATTCATAACAATAAAGCCTAATCCACCGATTGTAATAAGAGCACAGATGGTGAAAACAACAAAGGGGTCATCAACATAGGCAGTCATTCCGTTAAAGCCACCCATTAAATCGAAGCCAGCGTTGTTGAAGTTGGATATGGCATGAAAAAATCCAAAATACAGGGCCTTTCCAATAGGCATATCAAAAGAAAAACGAATCGATAGAATAAGACCACCGATTATTTCAATACATGCTGTAAAAAGCAATATTCTTTTTACTAATCGAACAAGACCAGCTATGGAGATATTATTAAATGCTTCTTTAAGCAGCAGTCTTTCTTTTAATGAAATTTTCTTCCCAAGTAGTAAAAATAATAATGTGGCAAATGTCATAAATCCTAAACCGCCAATTTGGATTAAGAATAAAAGAACCACTTCGCCAAAAGTAGAGAAGGTATCACCTGTATCAACTACAATTAATCCAGTGACACAAGTAGCTGATGTAGCAGTGAATAAAGCATCTAAAAAGGGCAAACCCTTCCCATCCTCAGTAGAAAATGGCATTGTTAAAAGAAACGTCCCTATGGCAATAATGAGAGCAAAGCCCAATACGAGAACTTTTGGAGGGTTTAATGCTTTTTTAAAATTGTTCATTTTATTTTCCTCAATTCTGAATAGTAAACAACTGTTTGTTAAATGGCATAATAAAAAGACCTACGATAAGAGCATGAAAATGACTGAAAGCATGCTAATAATGGTGGTCAATAACGACCTCCTTCGCTTTAGCCGACGAAGTTAGCTGACGGGTAGGATGGCGAAAGAGCTTTCTCATCCCTTCTGCTAAAGCAGAATTAACCCCAAAAAATTGGTTCCTCCGTTCTCAAATAGTTGAGATTTGGCCGATATGAAATTGAATGTGATTATTCTACGCCCTTATTCTATTTTTTGTAAACCCCTTAATTGTTAGGAAAATGTAATTATTTTTATTGTGGGCGATTTCTGTATGAATAATTCGAGCAAAAATAAAACCAAAAATTCACTTGATAATTTCGCATACTTTCTATTGACCATTATTAGACAATACGATATAATTTTTTAGTACACAACAGAAGGTAATTTGCCTAATTGTGTATTGACGTGTGTTCGGAGGGAGGGAAAGAGAGATGTCAAAAACTGTCGTTCGCAAAAACGAATCGCTTGAAGATGCTCTTCGCCGCTTCAAACGTACTGTATCAAAAAGTGGTACAATTCAAGAAGTTAGAAAGCGCGAGTTCTACGAAAAACCTAGCGTAAAACGTAAAAAGAAATCAGAAGCTGCACGTAAACGTAAGTGGTAATTTAATTTCCCATTAAAAATCCCTACGTTCATAACACGCAATTGTATGATTCACTGAGCAGACAAAGTTATACCTGAAATTAATCACATTTTTGATTAATTTCAGGTATTTTACATTGCTCAACTTTACGTACATATGAAAAAGCCGAATGAAATCACTTTGATTCATTCGGCTTTTTTGCACATACTGTTGTTAATTGCATTAGATCGAGTGATAAATAAGTGAATAAATTTTTAAGATTTGTGAAACTTTTCGCATGATTGACCGTATATACAGAGGAGAGGCATGTTAGAAGGGAGGGGAAAAGATGCGAAAACGGAAAATCCTCAGCTATTTACTAGTGATATGGATGACTTTTTTGTTAGCGTTTCCATTAACTTCGGCTTTTGCCAGTAATAAGGTTTATCATGTTCTGATTCATAATGAAGTAGAACGAGGACTTCATGCATTTTTAGAACGAGCTTTTAAAGAGGCTGAAGAAAACAATGCAGAGGCGATTATCTTAGAAATACATACGCCTGGCGGTTTTGTGAATGCGGCAAATGATATCGCCATGCTTATGGATGCAACGCAAATAAGGACGATTGCTTATATTAATAAGGATGCGCACTCAGCAGGAGCTTTTTTAGCCTTACATGCGGATGAGATCTACATGGTTCCAAATGGAACAATCGGTGCAGCGGCAGTTATCGATTCAGCAGGTAATGCGGCCGACCTAAAGGCTAATAGCGCTTGGCTTGCTCAAATGAAAGCAGCAGCAGAAACGTCAGGGCGCAACCCTAAGTATGCATTAGCAATGGCAGATACCAACTATGAACTACCAGAATACCGTGCTGGCGGAAAGAATTTGTTAACCCTATCTGCCTCAGAAGCATTAAAGGTTAAATATTCTGAAGGGACGGTTAAGGATTTTCAGGAGCTTTTAGACGTAACCAACTTAAATGGTAGTGATGTTGTTCCCATTGAACCGACCTTTTCTGAAAAATTAGCTCGTTTTATTACAAATCCCATCATTGTACCTATTCTATTGTCTATCGCTAGTTTAGGACTTGTGATGGAGCTTTATTCGCCAGGATTTGGTGTTCCAGGTATAATGGGCTTATCAGCACTTGGTTTATTTTTCTTTGGACATATGGTGGCCGGCTTTGCGGGATATGAAACATTATTGTTATTTATTGTTGGGTTAGCCCTTTTAATTGCAGAGTTTTTTGTCCCTGGTGGAATTGTTGGTATTTTAGGTGGTGTCTTAATAGTACTAAGTCTGATACTGGCAGGTGCAAATATGATGCAAATGATAGTAGCAATTCTCATTGCGCTTGTGATAGCGATGATAGGAATGGTGATTCTGATGAAATTTTTCGGAAAAAAACTGCATGTCTTAAACAGGCTTGTGTTAATGGATGCAACCACGACAGAAGAAGGGTATGTATCCAATGTGAATCGCACAGAACTGTTAGGGAAAATTGGGAAAACGCTTACGCCACTTCGTCCATCTGGAACAATGGTACTTGGTAGTGAACGCATTGATATTGTCTCAGAAGGTGGATATATCGATGTCAATCAACATGTAGAAATTATTAAAGTTGAAGGCTCACGCATTGTTGTGAGACAAACAGATAAAGAGATGGAGGAATAGAAAATGGGTTTTGATTTAGCTTTGATTGGTCCTATTGCTGGACTAGTTATTTTATTCATTGTGCTTGCGGTATTCTTTACCTTTGTACCCGTAGCATTGTGGATTTCTGCATTAGCAGCAGGTGTACGTGTGAGTATTTTCACATTAATTGGGATGCGCTTACGTCGTGTAATCCCGTCTCGAATTGTTAATCCGTTGATTAAAGCACATAAAGCTGGTTTACCTGTAACGATTAATCAGTTAGAGAGTCACTATTTAGCAGGTGGTAATGTTGACCGTGTAGTGAATGCCTTAATTGCGGCTCATCGTGCCAATATTGAACTGTCATTTGAACGTTGTGCAGCAATTGATTTAGCTGGGCGTGATGTATTAGAAGCTGTTCAAATGTCCGTTAATCCAAAAGTTATTGAAACACCTTTCATTTCAGGTGTAGCAATGAACGGGATTGAAGTAAAAGCAAAGGCTCGTATTACCGTGCGTGCCAATATCGAACGTTTAGTCGGTGGTGCTGGTGAAGAAACAGTTATTGCTCGTGTTGGTGAGGGGATCGTTTCAACTATCGGTTCAGCGACACATCATACAGAAGTTTTAGAAAATCCAGATATGATTTCGCAAACAGTATTATCTAAAGGTTTAGATTCAGGAACAGCCTTTGAAATCTTGTCCATTGATATTGCCGATGTAGATATCGGTAAAAATATCGGTGCTGAATTACAGATTGAACAAGCACAAGCAGATAAAAACATTGCGCAAGCAAAAGCCGAGGAACGTCGTGCTATGGCTGTTGCAAATGAGCAAGAAATGATTGCACGTGTTCAAGAGATGAAGGCGAAAGTAGTAGAAGCAGAGGCAGAAGTACCTCAAGCGATGGCTGAAGCCTTACGTTCCGGTAATCTTGGTATTATGGATTATATGAACTATCGTAATATCCAAGCGGATACAGCGATGCGCGATTCGATTTCAAAAGTGAGCACAGATAAACCTGAAACAAATGAACCTAATGCTTAATAACGGAAAGGAGCAGAACTAATAATATGGAACAATTAATACTCTTTGCCATAATTGCCATAGTCAGCTCTATTTTCGGAAAATCAAAAAATAAAAAGCCTCAGAAGCAGATGCCTCCTTTTAATAAAGATACTGTGGTGGAGCCTCCAGTTACGGAGAAAGCGCCACATCGTACTGGGAAAGCACAGAGTTTTGAAGATTTTGCACGAGAATTTATAGGAGATTGGATTCCAGAAAATGAGAAAGTCGAGGAGCCTAAAAAACTTGTTGAAGAACAAGTGAAAAGAGAAATACCAAGCTATGTTGCCCCAACTGTCATTCCAGCAGATATCCCTAGCCGTTCTACTAATCGAGAAAGTCGAGGACGATTAGCTGCTGAAAAAAAGGAAGTGCAGTCAGTTGGCTCACATTCGACTTTACAACTACCTCAATCTAAAAATGATCTTATGCAAGCAATCGTGATGGCTGAAATATTAGGGCCACCAAAATCAAAAAGAAAATAACTAGCATGTCCTCCTTTTTCGATGCATATATTGCCGAAGAAGGAGGCATTTTTTATGAAAAAATTATTTCAATTAACGCCACTACTTGAGTTGTTAGAATACGAATCATTAAAAATTATTGGACCCTACCGTTTTATTCATGCAGATGCGACGACCTGTTCGTTTGTCTATGCAGATTATCATATTACTGTCAATGCGGATTCAGTGACAATCAATGCGCTCAAAGAAGAAATGCTACATCTCACTGTTGACAATCTACAGGAGCTTCATATGAAAATGACAAAGAATATGGGTGTGAGCTAAAATGTGGAATAATCGGCCAATTATTATACGTATAAAGCGCCATGAAAATGTTCATCCTTTTATTCAAGCATTGCACGCTCAACATGTACCATTAAAGCGTGTTGTCTTTCGTGAGCAGGAAGTTTCCTTTGAAACGACGATGCATTATCTACCAAAAATTCGCCGTGTACGAAGACGTTTTCGCTTAAAAATGGCTGTATTTTATGCAGATGAGCTTCAAGTTTTTCGAGCGCAAATTTGGACTTTATTGGGCTTAGCCTTTATGATTGCTATTCCAATTCTTTGTGCACAAGTTATATGGCGAGTGGACATAGAAGCCGCGACACCAGAACTAGAGCAGCGTTTAGGTAAGACCTTTCATGAAACCTTTCAACTAGAAACCCCTCTATCTCAAAAAAAGTTACCTTCCAATACGGTTATACGACAAAAGCTGTTAGAGCAACACAGAGAGCTATCATGGGTTCATATTGATAAACATGGCGGACGAGTAATTTTGAGACCACAAGAATCACCTAAACAAACAGAGCAAACAACTGATAAATTAGCTTCCCATATAGTAGCAACGAAAAGTGGTGTCATTACACATTTTAATATACAGCATGGTGAGCGGAAAATTTCAGTAAATGATACAGCCTACGAAGGTGACGTCCTCGTAAGTGGTGTATTAGAAAGTGGCACAGATCAAGTTTTTGTAGGGGCGAAGGGAGAGGTTTATGCAGATTATTGGCTTGAATGTTCATTTAAAATTCCAACAAAAATTACCGTGGAAACCTTGCAGCAAAAGCAATGGCGAGTGTTGATAAAGGGTATACATCAGGAAAAGGTGGATTATGTACAAAGGAAGGATTTACCGAATTGGCTATCCCCTTATGTTTCGATTGTAGAGGAGCAACAGACGAAAACCATGCAAGTAGATTTGGATGAATCGAAAATTGAGTCATTGCTTATTCCTTTATTGCATGAAAAAGTATTACGCTCGTTACCTGCAAAAACAATCATCAAGAAAGAAAACCTTTTACAGGCAAAGTGGGGGAATGGTACAGTTGAAGGGAAAGTTCTATTTTTAGTCAATGAAAACATTGCAAGTCCAATACAAGGCCTACAAGGAGAATGATTATGTCAGAACAGTTAACTGTATTACAGGTGGATAATCCAAACGAAGCGGTTATGCTACTAGGTATTTCCGATGCAAATATGAAATTAGTTGAAGAAGCACTTAATGTTCATATCATTACGCGTGGTGAACAAATTCAACTTGCGGGTGAAGAAAATGCTAAGGAACAGGCAACATTTCTTCTGCAAGCTTTATTGAAGGTCATTCGCAAAGGAATTAATATTGATCAACGTGATGTTACAACAGCTATTGAAATGACACAAAAAGGAACAATCGAGTATTTTGCAGAACTATATGATGAAGAAATAGCACGCACGACGAAAGGTAAGTCAATTCGTGCAAAAACAATTGGTCAACGAGAATACATACAAGCAATCCGTCATAAAGACGTTGTTTTCGGTATTGGTCCAGCCGGTACTGGGAAAACGTATTTAGCGGTAGTCATGGCAACACAGGCACTTAAAAACGGCCATGTAAAGAGAATTATTTTAACTCGCCCTGCTGTTGAAGCTGGAGAGTCTCTAGGCTTTCTTCCAGGGGATTTAAAGGAAAAGGTCGATCCATATTTACGACCTCTCTACGACGCTTTAAACGACATCTACGGCTCAGAACAAACACAGCGACTAATTGAACGTGGAACAATTGAAATCGCCCCTTTAGCCTATATGCGTGGCCGTACATTAGATGATGCCTTTGTTATTTTAGATGAAGCACAAAATACAACACATCAACAAATGAAAATGTTCCTAACTCGTCTAGGCTTCGGCTCTAAAATGGTCATCACAGGTGATAAAACACAAATCGACCTACCCAAAAATACAGAATCTGGCTTGATTGTAGCAGAACGTACATTAAAGTATGTTAAATCTATCCATTTCCAAGTACTAGAACAAGGTGATGTCGTACGTCACCCAATCGTAGCCAAAATCATTCAAGCCTACGAAGAACAGCAACTTTAGAATTGCATAGCAATTCTAAAGTCTGCCCCGCAAGCGAAGCGACAGGGGTAACGGGTTTTTGAAGTCTGCCCCGCAAGCGAAGCGATAGGGGTAACGAGGTTCAAAACATCTATATAGTTAAAACCTAAACCTCGAATTTAATCAAAATATGGAAAAAAATGTGACAGCTATGCGAAGATGCATAGCTGTTTTTTGCTTTCTTATACATTTTTCGAGAAAAATGTATGTTGAATTGGTATGATAGTAGGTAGATAGAGGAGGTGCCAGATGGAGAAACAACTTCGAAAATTTACAGAGCTTATCGGTTTTCGCTACTTTCTTATCATCATTCTCATTTTAACAGGTGGCCTACAATTTGGGTTCATGTATGGCAATGTTAAAGGAGTTACATATGATTTCAAACCATTACAGCTTGCGCCTGAAACCGTACGATCTACTAAAACCATTGAAGACACTTATAAAACTCAGCTAGAGCGAGAAAAAGCTGCCAATGCAGTGGATTCAGTCTATCAATTTTCGGAGGATGTCGCCAAGCAAAGAGCAGCGATTGTAACATCATTATTTGATTATGTTTTGGAAGTGAAAAAAGATGTTGCAAATAGTAAGGAACCTATTCCTATTGCAGACCAAGTTACACAGCTTCGAAAGAAATTTGAATCCATTGACGAAGACCAGATGCCGTTAATTTTTACAGATTCTCAGCTGGAAGGTCTGTTAGTGCAAAGTGAAGATGATTTAACTAGAACAAGTACGCAATTATCTAAATTTGTAGAGGAATATTTACAAAAATCCATCCGACCAGAGAACGTCTTTGTTGCACAAAATGATTTTGAAACAAAGATTCGTGGACAACGAGGATATCCTGATAAAATATTCAATACAGTCGTGTTAATAGGACGTACAAGCATTATTGAAAATGAAACAATTAACGAAGAACAAACAAAGATTCGAAAACAGCAGGCCAAAGAAAGTGTAGAGCCAACAAGAATTTTACAAGGTCAGATTATTGTTCAAGAAGGCCAAGTTATTGACAATGAGGCTTTTAGACAATTAGAGCTATTAGGGATGGTTAGTAATAAAGCCTCCTTGAAGCCGATAGCAGGGCTTATTATTTTAACGCTACTGCAAATGATGTTTATGTATATTTTATTTGAGCGTTGGGAGACTAACGAACAAAAAAAACGTAATGCACTGTTAGTGACAGTGATTGTTTATAGCTTGTCTATTTTGCTCATGAAATTTATTAGCTTAGTTTCTAGTGGCTTTGATGTGACGATTGCCTTTTTATTCCCGACAGCACTAGCTACGATGCTTGTACGATTGCTAGCAGATGAGCGAGCTGCCGTATTAATTACAGTTATGACGGCTGCTTCAGCAGGAGTAATTTTTCAAGAAGGCTATTCTTCAGTTATGCAAATGGAAATTACGCTGTATATCATATTCGGGGGGTTTGCAAGCCTATTCTTTTTGCGTAGTGTGGAAAAACGCTCACATATTTTACATGCGGTTGGTGTGATTTCCCTTGTAAACATGGCATTTATAGCGTTTTATTTGTTAATGACACAATCATCCTATGGTTTACCAGAGTTAGCCTTTTACTTAATAGCAGCGATGTTATCTGCCTTGCTTTCAGGGGCATTAACGATGGGACTTTTACCATTCTTTGAATCGGCGTTTAGCTTGCTTTCGTCTTTACGCTTAATTGAGCTATCCAATCCCAACCATCCATTATTAAAAAAATTATTAATGGAAACTCCAGGGACATATCATCATAGTGTGATGGTAGCGAACTTAGCGGAAGCTGCGTGTGAAGAGATTGGTGCTGACGGTTTATTAGCACGTGTAGGTTGTTATTATCATGACATTGGTAAAACCAAGCGACCTTCCTTTTTCATCGAAAATCAGATGTCGGGCATCAATCCGCATGATTCGTTACCACCTGAAACAAGTGCAGAGATTATTATCGCCCATACGACAGATGGTGCCAATATGTTAAAACGTTATAAAATGCCTCAAGAGATTATTGATATCGCTTTACAACATCATGGCACAAGTTTGTTAAAATTCTTCTTGTTTAAAGCAAAGGAAGAAGGAAAAAATATTGATGAAGCAAAGTTCCGATACCCAGGGCCCAAACCACAAACAAAAGAAGCAGCTGTTATCAGTGTTGCGGATAGTGTCGAGGCAGCAGTACGTTCTATGAAAGAACCAAATGCAGAGAAAATTCAGAAGCTAGTACGAGCGATTATCGATGATCGCGTCCAAGATAATCAGTTTGATGAATGCGATATTTCAATAAAAGAGTTAAAATGTATAGAGAGAGTACTTTGTGAAACGTTGAATGGGATATTCCATTCACGTATTGAATATCCAAAGGCAGATAAGTAGGAGGATCTATGATTTTAACAATTGATTTTACGGATGAAACAAATGAAGTGGGAGCACAACATATCGAACTAGTTGAAAAGCTATTACAGCATGCTGCAAGTGTAGAAAATATTGAGCCAGAAACAGAGGTTTCGGTGACGTTTGTAACGAACAAGGCAATTCAAGATATTAATCGTGAATATCGTGGCAAGGACCAGCCAACAGATGTCATTTCCTTTGCGCTAGAGGAGCTAGGGGAAGGGGAAATGGAAGTAACTTTTGAAGGGATGCCACGTGTATTAGGTGATATTATTATTTCAACAGACCGTGCCAAAGAGCAGGCTGAGGAATATAATCATTCCTTTGAGCGAGAATTAGGCTTTTTAGCTGTACATGGTTTTTTACATTTACTTGGTTATGACCATATGGAGCCAGAAGAAGAGAAAGTGATGTTTGCAAAGCAAGATGAGATTCTACAAACTTTTGGCTTAGGTCGAGACTAGATGGATTTGCGAAAATACTTGCGATCTTTTGGCTATGCTTTCGAAGGCATCATAACTGCAAGTAAAGAACAAAATTTGAAATCACATATAGTAAGTGCAATCATTGTTATACTGGCTAGTTATTTGACAGGTTTATCTCGTATGGAGTGGTATATTGTGCTACTATTAATAGCACTGATGTTTGCGCTGGAAATGATGAATACAGCTATCGAACGGGTAGTCGATTTAGCTTCCCCAGAGATTCATCCGCTTGCTAAGCAAGCAAAAGATATTGCAGCAGGTGCAGTGCTTGTATTTGCACTATTCAGTGCTATAATCGGATTACTCATCTTTCTGCCAAAATGGTTTTAATGGAAATGAGTGTCTTCTAATTGAAAATAAACCATAAATGTGAGGGAGAATTAGTATAGATGACAATGGATATGCATGCATTATTAGAAGAATCAAAAAAGGCACGTGAAAAAGCCTATGTTCCTTATTCAAAATTTAAAGTAGGGGCAGCTCTACTAACAAAAGATGGAGAGGTTATTCACGGCTGTAATATTGAAAATGCAGGCTATAGTATGACAAATTGTGCTGAGCGTACAGCGTTTTTTAAGGCAGTATCGGAGGGGATTTACGAATTCGAAGCCATTGCCATTGTAGCTGATACGGAAGGACCATGCGCCCCATGTGGAGCATGTCGCCAGGTCATGATGGAGTTTTGTGCTCCAACTATGCCTGTCTATTTAACGAACTTAAAAGGTGATGTGACGGTAACGTCAGTGGGCGAATTACTACCGTTTGCATTTACGACGGAGGATTTAGAGAATGCAGGAAACTAAAAATGGCTATAAATCAGGCTTTATCTCCATCATTGGTCGTCCAAACGTTGGCAAATCGACATTTTTAAATCGTGTCATTGGCCAAAAAATTGCGATCATGAGTGATAAGCCGCAAACAACACGAAATAAAGTACAAGGCGTACTGACAACAGATGATAGCCAAATGATTTTTATTGATACACCAGGTATTCACAAGCCAAAACATAAACTAGGCGATTTCATGCTGAAGGTTTCTAAAAACACATTGCGTGAAGTGGACGTTATTATGTTTATGGTTAATGCTGAGCAAAAACTCGGTAAAGGTGATGAATTTATTTTAGAAATGCTAGCAGGAAATCCAACACCTGTCTTTTTGGTCATCAATAAAATTGATGCCATTCATCCAGATGAACTAATGGGAATTATTGAGAGCTATAAAGAGCGCTATGACTTTGCGGAGATTGTACCGATTTCTGCGCTACAAGGCAATAATGTTGAAAATTTATTAGTGACCTTGGCGAAGTATTTACCAGAAGGACCTCAGTATTACCCGGCTGATCAAGTGACAGATCATCCTGAACGATTTATTATATCTGAACTTATTCGTGAAAAAGTTCTACATTTAACGCGTGAAGAAATTCCCCATTCTATCGCAGTGGTAATTGATAAAATTCGTCGTGATGAAGAAAATGAGGATAAAATTCATGTAGCGGCTACGATTATTGTGGAGCGTGATTCTCAAAAAGGGATTGTTATCGGAAAACGTGGAGCCTTGCTAAAAGAAGTGGGGACACGTGCGCGAAAGGATATCGAAATGCTCCTAGGGTCTAAAGTTTATTTAGAGCTATGGGTAAAGGTGCAAAAAGATTGGCGTAATAAAGCTACACATTTACGCGATTTTGGATTCCGTGATGATGAATATTAAGTTTTTTCCTGACTTAGCAAATGAGTTGCCCCGATCGTGAACATTGCCCGTTGAATCAGGAATAGACGCCAAATTTTGACGTGACGGTTTTAGAGGTTAACTTCTTCTTATAGGGGCAAAAGGATCTAGGAGTATTGATCATTTTATTTTTGAGCTGTCCAAAATTATTTTGGGCAGCTCTCTTTTCATGGATAGTACTTTTAAGAAAGGAGGGGGATTATGCTTCATAAATGGGAGGGGATTGTATTAAAGGTTCGCGCTTATGGGGAATCTAATAAGATTGTTATTTTGCTAACTCGGGAAGCTGGCAAAGTGGCTACGATGGCTAGAGGGGCAAAAAAACCTTCTAGTAGATTGGCTTCCATCACGCAACCCTTTACCTATGGGATGTTTATGGTACAACATCATACGGGCATGGGAACTTTGCAACAGGGAGAACATTTAAATTCAATGCGCCATATTCGTGAAGATATTATGGCTACTGCTTATGCTAGCTATATTATGGAATTAGTGGAGCGAGTTGTTGAAGAAGGAAAGCCAGAGCCTTTTGCATTCGATGTTTTACTACATGCACTACAAGCAATTGAGGATGGCTACGATCCTGAAGCCATTACGCTATTTGTTGAATGGAAAATGTTGCCCTATACAGGTGTACAACCTATTTTACATGCCTGTGCTGCGTGTGGCGCTGTAGATGGTGAATTTGCTTTTTCCTTTGCTCAAGGAGGATTCTTATGCCATCGCTGTTATCAGCATGACCCCTATATCATTCGCTTAACGCCAACACAGCTAAAACTTATAAGGATGTTCTACACTGTTCCTATCGACCAAATTGGAAAAATAGAGCTAAAAAAAGAAACAAAATATTTCATTAAAAAAATTATAACAACCATCTATGAAGAACAAACCGGTATTCGGTTTAAGACGAGAAAATTTATTGAGCAACTAGAACGTACCCCTGAACTGCAAATTCGCTCGAAACACGAAATGCCAGATGAATCATAATGTTCATCTGGCATTTCACGTTATTTAAAATTCATCCTCATCCTCCGACACTAAAAAGGCCCAGTGTCCAGCAATTTTTTTACTTTCAATATAAATGTATGCTGTTTGGTCATTTTTACCTGTTAAATGGAGAATCGCTAGACCTTCAGCTTTTGGCGTAAGATGTAGTTGTCCGTTAAGAATCGTCGCTTTTACAGGCACTGGCTCAAAACCAAAGCTTTCGAGTGCTACATGTGTTGGTTCAAAAGGTAATTCTTGCGTTGTTAGTATTAATTCATCTGTCAAATGATATAAATCAATGCTGCGAACAAAATCATAGGAATACACATCTGCACCCATATTTTGCTGTTGTGTCCCATTTGAAAATGTAACAATGAATTGTCCATTTTGCAAGATGGACAGTGTTTGATCTTGTTGATTAAAGTTATATAAATTTGAAGCGAGTGGCTGTCCATTCGTGTTTTGAACCGTCACCTCTGCTGGCATGAATGGTAATTTACTCTCAGACAAATCGAGTGGTAAATTTTCGATATAATCATCTTCATTTACTTCTTCAAGCGTTACCTTCAGCTTACCATTTACGTTTTTGACATGTACTAAATAAAAAATGTCAGTAAAATCCTCTGAATCATCAGTAAATCCAGTAATCACTAATTTGCCCGTACCTTCTTTTATAGGGGTTATCGTGATAGACTCTGTCATATCTTCCTCTTCATGCCATGTGAAAATATCCTCTGCTGGCTCAAGACCACCGTAAGAGGCAAAAATATAGTCCTGCTTAAATTGATTTGCATAGACGGTTGCATTGCCTTGCAACTTTTCAGTTCGTACAACAAAAGCAGCCAATTGAGAGCGCTTTACATTGCTTTTTGGGCCGAAAGTCGTTGCAGATGTTCCTTTGGTAATCCCATTTGCAAACAATGCTTTAATATGAGGCTCAAATTCATTCCCCTTTTTAACATCTGTAAACGGTAATTGCGTGTTACTCGTACTTGTTAATCCAAAGCCTTTCGCTATCATTTTGGACATTTGCTCGCGAGTTATATGTTGAGTAGGGTAGTAGTAACCATTTGCACCATTAATAATCCCAGCATTTGCTAATGCTGCAATGGCTCCGTAGTTTTCATCGCCAGGTTTGATGTCTTTGAATTGGGGATTTTTTACGTGAACTGTATCTAACTTTAAAATACCTGCTAAAATCTTCGCAGCCTGTGTACGTGTAATAGGATTAGCAGGTTTAAATGTCCCATCCATATAGCCTGAAATAATGCCACGCTCTGCTAATTGAATAATAGCCTTACCTTCCTCATTGGTTGGGTTGACATCAGGGAAAAATGATGCTGCATGTGCGGGTGGTGCGATAATAATCGCACTTGTTACTAAAGCAGAAGCCATAGCTAGTTGAAATAAACGTTGAGACTGCAATTAAATTCCTCCAAAAAGTACAATAGAAAATTTTATAGTATATATGTTTCTGGTTAGACCCTCCTATGTATCAGTTCAAACTTCCGGACGAATGAATGTTAAAAGGTGATGTGTCTTTAGACTGTTAATTTTTCATTATTTAACAGCTAATACTAACTATAATAACTTATTTATACCAAAAAGATGGAACAACGCATAGAGGGAATTTCATCCATACCATGACGTGTTTGGTAATCAATTCTACCTTAAGTAAAAGGATGAGTTAAAACTAATTAAATTGCGTAGCGCAAAACTCGCTTCATTTTATCTTTTTAAATAAAAAGTAATACCTTTAATTTTATAGGAGGATGCAACTATATTATCTTTCTTTTTAATGAATAAATTTCAATTTTTACAAAATAAAATTATTGCAGAAATTTAATTTTATTCGTTATTTTTTTGTCTTTAAATGAAGAATATAAAGTCTTATTTATCTATATTTATACTTATATCTATATTTATAAGTATTTTAATAGGTAAAAAGATTTGTATTTTTGTTTAGTTTTCATTATATAAGTGGTAGAAACTGTTCATTCGAGACCCATATACTAGTTGAAAAGGCATTTTAACCTATGATATTGTAAATGGTATAGATAATGGTAATTATATTTTTTAAATATAATTAAGTCGTTTAATCTCCATCGAAACTGATGTACGCTAGATCACTTTAGACATGCCTATGAAATATAAAAGCCTCTATCAGCAAAACGTATTGTTATACGTTTATCAGAATAGCGCAGTCCTATGGAAGAAGGAGGGAGTCACATAGTGCTTAGTACATTGCGTATGTGGCAAAATATATGCTACGAAAAGTAACCTTAAGTATTCATGAAGTTGAAGCAAATGATATATTAGCAGAAGATATTTTTTCAGAGTATCGTTTATTGGCTAAAAAGGATTTAGTTTTAACAGAGCGAATTATTGCCTTACTTAAACTTCGTAAAGTAGATGAATTATCTGTCTATTTGCCATCTGATTCAGTTCGAGTTGTCCATGATTTAAGTGCTCAACGAACAAGAGAATATGAAGATCTATTTGCCCCATTAATTGAAAAAAGAGATCCTGTGGATGATTATAGAGAGACAGTCAGTCAGCTTTTTATGACAACGTTGGAAAATGTCGTGCACGAATTACGCTATGGACAAATTCTTAAAAGCATACAAGATACGGCTTATGTAAGAGGTGTTTTTGAAAAGATTTTGGAAAAAAAACATCGCTATGAGCTACTTATGCGTTTAAAGGAATGGGACGAGTATTCATTTGTCCATTCATTTGATGTGTTTGTATTAGGTACAATTTTTGCTAGATACCTAGGTTTAACAGATATTGAAACATTAGCTAGGGGCTACCTGTTCCATGATATCGGGAAGGTTTTTATACCACAAGAAATATTAAATCTGAAACGTAAACTCTCTGAAGATGAGTTTGATATTGTAAAGACGCACACAACAAAAGGCTACGAGCTACTTATGGAACATAACGAGGAAGACATTGCCTATTTGGCACGAGATCATCATGAACGTTTTGCGGGAAAGGGCTATCCAAATCAACTTTGTGCGGATGATATGAGTGATGGTGTACAATTATTACAAATTGTTGATGTATATTCAGCGATGACATCCAAGAGAGTCTATCATGTAGGCTATGGTGCTACAGATGCTTTAGCCGTCTTATACAGAGATCGACATTTATATAATGAGAGCTTTATGCATAAATTTGTAGAATGTTTAGGGATTTACCCAGTCAACTCTGTTGTTATGTTATCAGATAATCGCAGTGCACAAGTAGAACTTGTTTATGATTTATTTCCTACATTACCAAAAGTAAGATTGTTAGATGAGCAAAAATCAATGAATCTACCTTTGAA
This sequence comes from Lysinibacillus sp. K60, assembly GCF_019731275.1. Lineage (NCBI taxonomy): Bacteria > Bacillati > Bacillota > Bacilli > Caryophanales > Bacillaceae > Lysinibacillus > Lysinibacillus sp. K60. The sequence continues at coordinate 231,079 of NZ_JAASJR010000002.1, forward strand.
CTATAGTGTGAGAATTACGAAAATGATCGACTATCGAGCGAATAGCTTTGAAGAGATTTTCAACTTATTTGTGGAGCAATTAATCCGCTGTGACGAAAATAATCTGAGAATTCATTTTAATAAATTAATTGACCATTTACATCCTAAAGAAATTGTCTTAAAAATTTTTCTGCCAGCCTTTCGTATTTTACGTTTACTAACAAGAGAAATCCAAACGGATATGACAAAGTATCGCAATTCTATTGGTATTTTAAAAACGCTACTAGAAGAGCAATTAAACGTTTTATATATGGATTATCAACATGAGCAAACGACCATATTAGTTGTGGAGACATCGTTGCGTGAAAATTTCTTCATCAAGCTTGTTCAAAGTATTTTGTATATTGATAAAATTGTGCCATTCTTTATAAACCCAGGTGATGATCAACGTATTACACAATTGATGGAACATTGTGATGTCAATGTCGCTTACTTTATTGAAGATGAACAAACTTTTGACAAACGGGTTCGTCCAATGCGAGAAGGTACATTCCTTTATTACTCACTAGCGGATATTGAGGAGCTATTAGTGAGCTTAATAGGTTTGAGCATGAAAAAGTTTTCATTCGAGGAAAAAATGCAAGAGCGCTTATTTTCAACATATAAAGCATAAGAAAGAGGGAGTTGCCTGCTGGCTACCCCCTCTTTTTTGAGCATTAAAGTGATTAGAATTGTAGGTGTTTTTCAATATAGGCTTTTACTTCAGCAATAGGCATACGAACTTGTGTCATAGAGTCACGATGACGTACTGTTACTTGGCCGTCCTCTTTTGAATCAAAATCATATGTGATACAGAATGGTGTACCAATTTCATCTTGACGACGGTAACGTTTACCAATTGATTGTGATTCATCAAAATCAACAGGGAAGGCTTTACGTAGTTCAGCCCAAACATCTGTAGCTTCATCAGATAATTTTTTAGAAAGTGGTAGCACGGCAGCCTTAAATGGAGCCAGAGCAGGGTGGAAACGTAAAACCGTACGTTTATCATCACCTTCTAGTTCCTCTTCATCATAGGCATCACATAGGAAAGCTAATGTTACACGATCAGCTCCTAATGATGGTTCAATACAATAAGGAACATAACGTTCGTTTGATACAGGATCAATGTAAGTGAAATCTTCACCAGAGTGCTCCATATGTTGTTTTAAGTCGTAATCTGTACGATCCGCTACACCCCAAAGCTCTCCCCAGCCAAATGGGAATTTGAATTCGATATCTGTTGTAGCGTTAGAGTAGTGAGATAGCTCATCATCCTCATGGTCACGAAGGCGCATCGAATCTTCTTTCATGCCTAGGTTTAGTAACCAATTTTTACAGAATTCTTTCCAATATGCATGCCATTCAAGGTCTTCACCAGGTTTACAGAAGAATTCAAGCTCCATTTGTTCGAATTCACGTGTACGGAATGTAAAGTTACCTGGTGTAATTTCGTTACGGAAAGATTTACCGATTTGTGCGATACCAAATGGTGTACGTTTACGCATAGAACGTTGAACGTTTTTAAAGTTCACGAAAATACCTTGTGCCGTTTCTGGGCGTAGATAAATTTCATTTGTAGAGGATTCCGTTACACCTTGGAATGTTTTAAACATGAGGTTGAATTGGCGAATATCTGTGAAATCAGCCTTTCCGCAATCAGGGCATACTACGTCATATTTAATCATTGTTTCTTTCATTTGGTCGAATGTCATACCATCAACAATGATTTCATCGCCCTTCGCTAATGCAGCGTCTTCGATAATTTTATCTGCACGGTGGCGGGCCTTACATGATTTACAGTCGATCATTGGGTCATTGAAGTTTCCTACGTGACCAGAAGCAACCCAAGCTTTGGGATTCATCAAAATAGCAGCATCGATACCTACATTGTATTCAGATTCCTGAACAAACTTTTGCCACCATGCTTTTTTAATATTATTTTTTAATTCCACACCTAGTGGACCATAATCCCAAGTGTTTGCTAAACCTCCGTAGATTTCAGAACCAGGGAAGACAAAGCCTCGATGCTTCGCTAAAGATACGATGGTTTCCATTGATTTGTTAGCCATAAAATAGCCTCCTTTAATTTTTTAATACGTTGTTTTAGCGGTAAAAACGCCAAAGTTTTTTTCATTCAGTTGCAACTAAATGAAAATAGCACCCGTCTCCGGGCACAATGTATGCCCAGGGACGAGTGCTAATACCCGCGGTTCCACCCTGATTGTTTTAAACAAGTAGTTTAAAACCTCTTTTCAAAAAGTTAGCTCAGGGAGTGCCTTTTCTCTGTTGCTGTGTAGACTTTCACCATCTTCTACTCGCTATAGAATGGAACAGATACTTTTTTCCCATCATCGCCTGTATAACGCAATTTGCTCGAAAATACAGATAGAGCAAGCGTATGTGTCAATATTGTAGCATGTAGTTCTTTAATTCGCAATAATTATTAAAATAGTATATAATAATTGAGCATAAGTATAACACTATTAGATTTGAGGCGGTGAGTCCAATCGAACTCAATAAACGTCAGGAAGACATATTACAAATTGTGAAAGAAAATGGCCCTATTACGGGGGAACATATTGCCGAACGTCTCAATCTGACAAGAGCAACTCTAAGACCGGATTTAGCAATCCTAACAATGGCAGGATTTCTGGATGCGAGACCAAGGGTTGGTTATTTTTATTCAGGTAAGAAGGCATCTGTTACATTAATAGATAGTATTCACAATTTAAAAGTGAAGGATTTTCATTCAGGGCCAGTAGTTGTCCCTGAAACAATGACGGTTTATGATGCAATTTGCTTTATGTTTTCAGAAGATGTTGGTACACTCTTTGTCGTAGATAAGAATGAGTTTTTGACAGGCGTACTATCTCGCAAAGATTTACTGCGTACAAGTATTGGTACGCAGGATTTAAATAAAATTCCAGTACATATTATTATGACGCGTATGCCAAATATTTCGTACTGTGAAAGATCAGATTCTTTAATTGTTGCAGCGAACAAACTTATTGAACGTGAGGTTGATTCACTACCAGTAGTTGAACCGCAAGAGGGTGGTTTAACGATTGTTGGTCGTCTTACAAAAACAACGATTACACGGGCTTTCTTATCTCTTGCACAAAATGTCTAAATGAAGGAGAGCTGCATGAAAAGATTACGCGTATTTGTTGTATCTGATTCTGTCGGTGAAACTGGTGATCAAGTTGCAAAAGCGGTTATTAGCCAGTTCCGACCGGGTCTTGAAAATACTGTAATTCGTCGATTTCCACATATTCAATCAGAGGAGCTTATCCGTAAAATTGTTTTTCTTGCTTCGCAACAGCGAGCATTTATTGTTTATACACTGGTTCGCCAAGAAATGCGTAAATTATTACATGATTTATGTGAACAAGAAAAAATTCAGGCTGTGGATATTTTAGGTCCGGCCTTACAATCAATGGCAGCTTTTATGGAAGAAAATCCATTGGAAACGCCTGGCATTGTTCATCTGCTGGATGATGATTATTTCAAAAAAATTGAAGCGATTGAATTTGCGGTAAAATATGATGATGGTAGAGACCCACGAGGACTATTACAAGCTGATATCGTACTAGTTGGTGTATCAAGAACTTCTAAAACACCACTATCACAATATTTAGCCCATAAAAAATATAAAGTTGCGAATGTACCTTTAGTGCCAGAGGTAGAACCACCAGAAGAGCTATTACAGATAGACCCTAAAAAATGCTTTGGTTTAATTATTTCCCCTGAGAAGTTAAACTCAATCCGGAAAGAAAGGTTAATGTCTCTCGGCTTGAATGATGATGCTATCTATGCACAGCATGAAAGAATTCTTGATGAGATTCAGCATTTTGAAAAAATTGTCGGTAGAATAGGTTGTCAAGTTATCGATGTGACAAATAAAGCTGTTGAAGAGACAGCAAATACGATTATCGAACATATTTTGACCTGTAAATAAGGATAGAATTTTAAACCACCTCGGTTAGCAGAGGCGGTTTTTTTGAGTGGATTTTAAAAACGGTATAGATAAAAACTAATTTTTGTTTTATAATAATAAAATTGTGGTAAAAATATTTATAAGAGAAAAATCCTAATTTTTTGTCGAGAAATAAAGGAATTTTAAAACGAATAGCGAATTGTGTTTCTAGAACGCAAATATTAAAGATGGTGATGGATTTGGCAGGGAAGATTCCAGAAGAAGTAATTGAGCAGATTCGCACACAATCAGATATCGTTGATGTTATTAGTGAATACATGCAGCTTACTAAGCGTGGGCGAAATTGGTTTGGTCTCTGTCCATTTCATGGAGAGCAAACACCGTCTTTTTCTGTATCTACAGATAAGCAAATTTTTCATTGCTTTGGTTGTGGTGCAGGCGGCAATGCCATTACTTTTGTAATGGATATTGAAGGCATTTCTTTTCCAGATGCTGTTGTGAAACTTGGGGAACGTGTTGGCATACACTTAGATGTTGAGCCAAGTTTCCCTGGAGGAACGAAAAAGATATCTAAAGCGGAAGAAAGGATGAAAGAAGCACACGCTTTTGCAGCAGATTTTTTTCATCATTTACTGTTGAATACAGAGGATGGTGAAGAACCTTTAAATTATTTGCTAGAAAGAGGATTTACAAGGGAACTTATCGAATCTAATAACATTGGTTGGTCTCTCCAAAGCTTTGATGCATTAACAATATTGCTTGAAAGAAAAGGTTATAACTTACAAGAAATTGCCGAAAGTGGCTTAATCATCAAAAGAGAGGGAGAAGAACGTTATTTTGATCGTTTTAGAGGACGTATCATGTTTCCTATTCGAGATGAGAATGGTAAAATTATTGCCTTCTCAGGACGTATCCTTTCATCCAATGGTGAGGAAGCAAAATATTTAAATAGTCCAGAATCACCAATTTTCCAAAAAAGTGAAGTGCTGTATAACCTAGATAAAGCACGAACTTCTATCAGAAAAAATCGTCAAGTAGTATTGATGGAAGGATTTATGGACGTTTTAGCAGCCAACTCTGTAGGTGTAATGAATGTTGTTGCGACAATGGGTACTTCGTTAACAAATCAGCATATCACAAAGCTAAAGCGCTTAGTAGAGCAAATTACGATTTGCTATGATGGTGATAATGCTGGATTTGATGCAGCGAAACGAGCGGCGCAGCTACTGCATACAGAGCGAATGAAAGTCGATATTGCCGTGTTGCCAGAAAAATTAGATCCTGATGAATACATTCACACTTTAGGTGGACAAGCATTTAAGGAACAAATTTTGGAAAAACCTCATGCGTATATTGCTTTTATGATGATGCATGCTAGACGCAATAAGAACTTTCAATTTGAAAATGATACGCTTCAATATATTCAAGAAGTTCTTGAGCAGCTAGTGGGAAGATCTTCACCAGTTGAACGAGATTTGTATATACGACAGCTATCAAATGAAACAAACATCTCGGAAGAAGCCATTTATGCCCAATTCCGAAAACTGGAGGCTAATCAGGTACGTTCTGCTAAAGTAGAAATGCCTACACAGATACCTTCAATGCCAGTCACGCAACAACAAAAGCCTATGGACGCAGCTGAACGTGCCGAACGTTTATTACTGGCTCATATGCTTCATAATATAGATGTAGTGGACAGGGTATTACGTAGTGAGCAAAAAGAGCCATTTGTACGAGATGCCTATATGGCAGTTTTTGTTCGCTTAGTTGGATTTTATGAGGAGTATGGTCATCCTGATTATCAACGTTTTGTGGAAATTTTGGATGACGCTGAATTGCGAAAAATTGTCATGGAAGCGGCTTTAGTTGAGCGAGATCCTGATCAAGCAGAGGCAGAGGTTATGGACTCTATCCGTCAGCTTCAAAAATATAGAATTGAGCAAGAAATTTATCAAAAGATGCATGAGTCAAAGGAAGCGGAGAAGATGCATGAGTATGCACGTGCACTTGAAATCGCCCAACAGATTATTCATTTAAGAAAATCGTTATCGGCGATTTAACCCGATTCGGTTGTTTAGAAGGAGGAAGGTTTATGGCGGACAAGTCAGAACGTTCAAAAGAGATAGAAGTAGAAATTACATTAGATGATGCAAAAAAATTCCTACAAGAAAAAGCAAAAACAGAGGGTGAAATTTCAATGAAAGAAATTTCAGAGAAACTAACACCTTATGAATTGGAAAACGAAGAAATTTTCCATTTTGCTGAGGATCTTGAAAAGCATAAAGATATTCAAATCATTGGAAAAGAAGAATTTGAAGAAGAAAGTCTAATGAAAGAAGAAGCGAACGAAGAAACTTTCGACTTAAATGATTTGAGTGTGCCACCAGGTGTTAAAATCAATGACCCTGTACGTATGTATTTAAAAGAAATCGGCCGAGTGGATTTATTATCTGCTGAGCAAGAAATTGCACTTGCTGAACGCATTGAGCAAGGGGACGAGGAAGCACGTAAACGCCTTGCAGAAGCGAATTTACGTCTAGTTGTATCGATTGCAAAACGCTATGTTGGTCGTGGAATGCTATTCCTTGATTTAATTCAAGAAGGAAATATGGGTCTTATTAAGGCTGTTGAAAAATTCGATTACCGTAAAGGATTTAAGTTCTCGACTTACGCTACATGGTGGATTCGTCAGGCGATTACACGCGCAATCGCTGACCAAGCCCGTACGATTCGTATTCCTGTTCATATGGTCGAAACCATTAATAAATTAATACGTGTACAACGTCAACTTTTACAAGATTTAGGTCGTGAGCCTTCTCCAGAGGAAATTGGAGAAGAAATGGATTTAACACCTGAAAAAGTACGTGAAATTTTAAAAATTGCACAAGAACCAGTATCTCTTGAAACACCAATTGGAGAAGAAGATGATTCCCATTTAGGAGACTTTATCGAGGACTCAGAAGCACAATCTCCTTCCGACCATGCAGCCTATGAACTGTTAAAAGAACAATTAGAAGATGTACTAGATACATTAACAGACCGTGAAGAAAACGTACTTCGTTTACGTTTTGGGTTAGACGATGGTCGCACACGTACATTAGAAGAGGTTGGAAAAGTCTTTGGCGTAACGCGTGAACGTATTCGTCAAATCGAGGCGAAAGCACTAAGAAAATTACGCCATCCTTCTCGTAGTAAACGTTTAAAAGACTTCTTAGAATAAAATTTAAAATAGCTGGAGCTATCCAAGTAGTGAGATAATGACTAATTGGTATAGCTCTTTTTTTATAGGCTTGAAAAGTGAACAAAAAGAAATTAGCCTTGCTATTCACCTATCGATGTTATGCAATCATAGATAATTAGAATGAGGGAAATGCTAGATTTGCGACTTTATACAGATGTGTTTTCAAATAGTGTGAGATAAAATTGTAATACAACCATTATTAAGCAATGTTTGGAGCTAACACTATGACAAATCCTCGCAAAAAAATAATCCTTAATGAAATTTTGTTTTGGAAGCAAAATAAACTTTTACCTGAGCACTATTGTGACTTTTTAGCAGCTCTTTATACGGAGGGGGCTGATATAGAGGAGTTAGAACCAGTGCAACATCCTAAACAAGCGGTCTTGCCATCAGAAAAAAGAAAAATGATCCTATTGGTAGTGGGTCTATGTATCGCCATAATGGCTGTTTTGGCACTTTATTTTACAATGCAATCATTAACATTGATTTTTACAGTAATTGTGGGAGTAGGCGCATGCATCTTATTTATTGCTGCGTGGCAAATGGCGCGAAAAAAACATCTACTAGCTCCCATTTTTCATGTACTAGCGGCCATCCTGTTATTTAGTATGTCGATCCGCATTTGTACTACATATTTTAGTGGAAATAATACGGTTTTATTTTGCTTGATTGCAGCAAATTGTGTCATTTGGCTTTTGTCAGGTATTAAAATGAAACTTCTATATTTCACAGTCTCAGGTGCTTTAGGATTAATAGCACTAGTGGGGTACTATATCATAAATTTATCTTGATTTAGCAAATGTTATTTGTATCAATGTACAAAGCACTCCATCTACTATATCAGGTAAGAAACTTAATTGAACTTTAGTGTTTATATAAAACCATTTGTGACAATTTATCTATAATAGGGTCAGTATCATGTTAAAGTTTTTACCTCAGGAGATTCAAAATCTGTACGCTAATTAAAAACGTACAGATTTTTTAATTTTGGGTATATGAATGAGTGAAAAGGGTATGATAACAGCATAAATATAATGAAAAAGAAATTGTATAAAAGGATAAATTTGACCAAATTTGGATGTTGGCAAGACATATTTTATCCAATAGATACAGAAATGTCGAATTTGTTACAAACAAAGGAAAACTTAGCGAATAGGGCTTTTCGTTTCTTTGTTAATGAAGTACAATATTAGATGTTGACTGATTCTATATTATAATAGAAGTAGACTTAAAATGAGGAGGGGAAACTTATGAAAAACAATCCAGTCGTTCCTTACATCTTAATTCTGGCATTTGGTATTGGTCTTATTTTCTTCATGTCTTTACAAGGTGCAGATAACAAGAAAGAAATTGCTGCTGAACATGAGGGCGGTGGCGAAACTACAGAAACTACAGACGCAAATGCTGGTGGTGATGGAGCAGCATTAGTACAATCTTGTATCGGTTGTCACGGTGGTGATTTAACTGGTGGTATGGGTCCAAACCTACATGGCTTAGATGAAGCTCGTATCGTAGAAGTTTTAACAAAGGGTATCGAAGGTACTCCAATGCAACCAAACATGAAAACTGAAGAGGAAGCAAAAGCAATCGCTGAATACATTTCTACTTTAGAATAGTAAAACTGACAAGTAGCTGTACTGAAATAGTACAGCTACTTTTTAGATTTAAGCATCATGAAGATGGGGTTGTCCACATAGAAATGTGAGACAACTCCATTTGTTTTTTTTCACGACATCATCCATACTATTAATGGACTCTATTGAAGATAGGCGGTATAAAAATGAACGCACAAAAACTTTCAAAGCGATTAGAAGCAGTAGCAAAATTTGTTCCTACAGGAGCAGTCATGGCGGATATTGGTAGTGACCATGCCTATCTACCATGTTATTTAATTCACAAAGGGACTGCCTCATATGCCATAGCAGGAGAAGTTGTAAGAGGACCTTATGAATCAGCGGTAGGACAAGTACAGAAGGAAAACTTAACAGAAAAAATTACAGTACGCCTTGCAGACGGTTTAGCAGCGATCAAAGAAGCTGACCATGTGGATACGGTGACAATTGCTGGCATGGGTGGACCATTAATTGTTTCCATTCTAGAGAAGCATCCAGAAAAGCTTCAAGGTGTCACACGTCTAATCCTACAACCAAATATTCACGCCAAGGTTATCCGTGAGTGGGCTTTAGCACATCAATGGGCGATTCTTGATGAAGAGATTTTAGAGGAAGATGATAAAATCTATGAAATCCTTGTGTTACAAAGAGGCCAAATGGAGCTCTCTACAGCAGAGATTTTGTTTGGACCTAAGCTAAGCCTGCGCAAATCACCAGCATTTACGAAAAAATGGTTGCGTGAAAAAGACAATTGGCAACGTGTACTACAATCCATTGAGGGAGCAGAACAAACACCTGAAATTGAAGAAAAACGTGCAGAGTTAACGGCTCTGATACATTTAGTAGAAGGAGTTTTGTAAGATGAAAACGGTAAATGGCCAAGAAGTTATTCAAGTGTTCGAAGCATGGTCACCGAAAAAACTAGCTTGTATGGACAATGATCCAATTGGACTAGCGATAGGGACCCTAAACAAACCTGTCAGTAAAGTGTTGGTGACGTTAGATGTCAATGAAGCCGTGGCAAATGAGGCAATAGAAAAAGGCTGTGAGCTGATTATCGCACATCATCCACCAATCTTTAGACGCCTAGCGAATATCCGCACAGATCATCCAGCAGGGCGCTTATATGAAAAGCTGATTAAACACGATATTGCTGTATATGCCGCTCATACAAATTTAGATGTAGCCGAAGGTGGGGTAAATGATTTATTAGCAGATGCCCTACAGCTAAAAAACCGTTCAATATTAGAAGAAACGTATGCTGAGAATTTGTTGAAGCTGGCAGTCTTTATACCAACTGCTAATGCACAAGCATTACGTGAGGCGCTTGCAACAGCTGGGGCGGGTCGTATTGGCGACTATGAAGCATGTAGTTACACAACGACTGGAGAAGGTCGGTTCCGTGCACTAGCAGGAGCTAATCCGTTCGTTGGCTCTGTTGGCGAATTACATGTGGAGGAAGAAGTAAAGGTAGAAGTTGTTTTTCCTGAATCCATGAAAGGCCGCGTGTTAAAGGCCATGCTTACTAGTCATCCTTATGAGGAGCCTGCCTATGATGTGATACGTCTTGAGCAGCAAACAAATGTGATGGGATTAGGGCGTGTAGGTTACTTAACAAAGGAAATGACGTTACAACAATTTGCTGAATTCGTTAAACAGCAACTAGATGTGCCAGCTGTTCGTGTAGTGGGTGATTTACAATCGAAGGTCAGCAAGGTTGCGCTTGTTGGTGGAGATGGTAATAAATATATCTATGCGGCAAAACGTGCAGGAGCTGATGTTTTCTTAACAGGCGATATGTACTTCCATACAGCTCAGGACGCACAAGCCATTGATTTACAAATAGTAGATCCTGGGCATCATGTAGAAAAGGTAATGATTGCAGGAGTAGCAAAAAAAATGGCTGAACTATGTGAGGATAAAAAATACTTGGTTGAATTCATTCAATCAACGATCCATACAGAACCATTTTTATTTGTATAAGTGAGGGAACAAATATGGCTAATGAAAGACCAGCTGGTAATAAAGCCGGCAAGCTATGGATCATGATTGGTTTATTCATCGTTGTTTTTGGTATTGGTATGACGGTGATGACAAATATGGTCAATGATAAGAAAATCGATGCAATGACACAGCAATGTGAAGATGATGGTGGACAAGCGATTGTAGCAAAGGAGAAAAACTTTTTATCCACTAGCTATTCATTTGAATGTAAACAATGAGATGGAGGCTGAACGCTAGCAGTACTAGTGTTTCAGCCTTTTTGAATGCAAGGAATCTATGAACAGTGATAAGATGAAAAAAATTGATTAACAGAAGTGGAGAGAGTGTCTTGTTTATTCGTTTATCTAAAGATCAGCAGGAAATGATTCTTGCTGATATCCAACGGTTTTTTTATAATGAGCGTGATGAAGACATTAGTGAATTTGAAGCTGAACGTATGTTAGATTTTATCAAGGAGCATATTGCCCCCTATATTTATAATGCCGCCTTGTCAGATGCCAAGTATATTGTGGAAAGACAATACGCCTCTATTGAAGAGGAATTAGAGGCATTGGAGCAGCCCATTAAAATAAAATAATCCTCCTTATCCCTCTAGTTTAAATATTTGACAGGTAAGAAAGCTTGATGGTACCTTAATCTTGAATTAGAGATAATTCAATTCTAACTATTCAAAGCTAATTTTCGGGTGATGAATAAAGGGATATTTCCCTGACCAAAATGGTTACGAGTGGCGAACACGTACGAAGAATCGTGATGGAGTCACAAGAATGGATGATAAGAGGAGGCGTCATATGTTAAAAATCGGTATTATTTTAGGAAGTACGCGAGAAGGTCGTGTAAGCCCACAAGTTGGAACTTGGGTAAAGGAAGTTGCGGAAAAACGTCGTGATGCGGAATATGAAATAATTGATATCGCTGAATTTAAATTACCATTTTTAGGGGAACCAGGTGGAGATACTTCTGGGGTAGCTACATGGTCAGAAAAAGTAGCAGCTTGTGACGGCTTTGTCTTTATTGTTGCGGAGTACAATCACTCCATTACAGGTGCATTAAAAAATGCATTAGATTATTTACGAGTGGAATGGAACAATAAAGCTGCTGGTATCGTCTCTTATGGTTCTGTTGGAGGAGCGCGTGCAGCAGAGCATCTACGAGGAATTCTCGGAGAATTGCTAGTTGCTGATGTTCGAGTGCATCCAGCATTATCATTATTTACTGATTTTGAAAACGGCTCTGTCTTTAAACCAAAAGAGGTGCAAGCCGATTCTGTTCATCAAATGTTAGATCAGCTTGTGCCATGGTCAACTGCTTTGAAAACAATTCGATCCTAAACTTAAAGCTTTGATTCAGACGGCCGCTTTCAGAAAGCGGTCGTTTTTTGATGAGGTAATCATTAATGTTTGATTTCTTCAAGGACTTTTTCCTTTAAATCATTCTCCATCGAAGATAGTTTTACTGTATTGGTGAGGCACTCTTTTAGTTCTTTATCTGTCATAATGCCACGTTCCTCTAAGATTTGTACAAGTAGATTTAATGTCAGTATATTTTTAATATCAGCTGCTTTTGATGCCATATAAAACCCTCCATAATGATAGAATTACTACCTCTTAAGTTGTACTCCTTTTCTAGAAGCATGGCACAGAAAGGACAAAACAAAGCAAATTTATTTCGTGTCCCGGAATATGTAGGGAAAAATAAGCGATATAATTTCCCTTATGAAGAGGGGAGATACTGTATTCGACACTTCGCATTTTAGTAGGATAAGTGTGAGCTGTTTCAAGCTAGAAAAGCGAATATTGTAGTAAAAGGGGACATACCTTCCTATCAGGAGGGATTCAATGGGTAAACGGTTTGGGCTTGTCATCGGGCTGTTGGTAGTCATTATATCTATGCTGGTCCTATTTGATAAATTTGCAGGAGAGAAAAGGTCAGAAGCAAATAAAGAGGCTCAATCGCTTATAACAAATGAAGAGTTGAGTCTAGCTCGATTGAAGGATAAGCTACTTGAAAAGTATGTCGGCATTGACGTTAAAACGACGGCAGAAAAGGAATTAGTAATCCAAGTTGTAGGCGAAGAAGACTATTTCCAGTCAATCAAAAAAGATATGGAATCCACAGCAAAAAATGCTTTAAAAACGTCTCCCCTAAAGGACTATCCCATAGTTTTTGAAAGATGGGAGTTTACCTCCTTGCTTGATAACAACAAGATAATGGGAGATGATATGAACCTTTTGATGGAAGATTTAATTGCGGGCTTAGAAGTTTTTGACGTATATGAATATTTAGTCATTGAAAATCGAACAACTATTACCATACAAACAAGTATAAAGGGCGTTACGCATGAGGCACTTGAGTTAGCGTTAAGGATGGAAGAAGCCATCAAGAAGATTGTACAAGCAAAAGCATCACAAAATGATTCCTATGTTATTAACATATTAAATGCCCAACGAGAAAAAATAAATTAGCTGTATAGAAAAATAACATAGGATTAAGGCATCGAGAGGTTAACGCTCGATGCCTTTGACATATTTAAGCAACTATGTAGTTGTTGCAAAGAGAGCTTGATAAAGAGTTGCTAGGAGTGCAACAAAGCGCATATCATCCGTTTGGAAAAGCTTAAACTGTATGCCTATCTGTACTAGCTCAGTTTCAATAGAGCTTGCACTCGCAATCTTTTCGTCATTGCAATATAAATAAGCCGTAGAGGTAAAATCCTTTTCAAAACGAAATTCTAAATCGTCCATTTTGAATGAATAAGAGGATTCTAATAATTGCACTGTTTTCCGTTGAATGGGTATCAAGCTACCATCAGGCATAACAATTTGATGGCTGACTCCTTTTGTTAGCAGGGTAGATTGTACTTGAAAAAGTGGTACACCTAATGTAGTGCGTGTCTCATAACGGAATGGTAATGTTTGCTGTGCAGCTACCAGCAAGACAGCATTCAATACTTTACCAGCAGAGGTACGTTCCATTTTTTGAAGTACACATACTGTTTCGTTGTGTTCATTCACGATTGGAATATCAGTAAAGCTTTTAAAGCCCTTCGGATAGGTAAGTGTAAATGTTGTCATAAAGAGACCTCCAGTCATTATTTATACGAGTATGCAGTCGAGGAGGTTTCAAGAAACTAGCTCTATGGTGTTTTTTATTTACATGCCTCTCTATAAATAAATGAATAGGCTGCTGAAGAGCAAATTATTTCGCTTTCAGCAGCCCTTTTCTTTTTATGATATTTGGGTATGACCAGACAGAGCTCGCTTTTCCTGCTCTGTATCAAATTCTTTTTCCATTTTTGACACGACCACTGTTGCGACACCATTACCAATTAGATTTGTAACAGCACGTGCTTCTGACATGAAGCGATCTACGCCGATTAAAAGGGCAATCCCCTCTACTGGGATCATCGGGAATGCTGCTAATGTTGCTGCAAGTGTAATAAAGCCAGAGCCTGTTACACCAGCTGCCCCTTTAGAAGTAAGCATTAAGATGGCTAATAACGTAATTTGATGCCAAACATCTAAATCCACACCATAGGCTTGCGCAATAAAGATCGCAGCCATTGATAAGTAAATGGATGTTCCATCTAAGTTAAATGAATAGCCTGTAGGAATCACTAGCCCTACCACTTGCTTTGAACAACCATAGTTTTCAAGCTTACGCATCATGGAAGGTAATGCAGATTCAGATGAAGATGTTCCGATAACGATAAAGATTTCATCTTTAATGTACTTGATAAATTTAAAAATACTAAAGCCAAAATAATGGGTAATCAATCCAATAATCACAACAATAAAAATGAACATTGTAATGTAAACAGATAGCATTAAAAATCCTAAGTTTCCTAATGATTTAAGTCCAAAATTTCCGATTGTATAACTCATGGCACCAAACGCACCAATGGGTGAAATTTTCATCACCATGTTAACGATTTTAAAGAAAATATCTGCTACTTGCTCGAAAAATTTAATAACAGGTTTAGCTGGTTCTCCAATCGCCGCAGCAGCTAGTCCAAATAAAACAGCTGAGAACAAGACTGGTAATAATTCACCATTTGCTAAAGCACCAACTACATTTTCAGGAATAATTTGCATAATAAATGCACCTAAACCATGTTCTGCAGATGCCGCTTCGGTATATTGTGAAACATCAGCGCCGCTTGCTGCATCTGTATTAAAACCTTTACCTGGTTGAACAATATTGACAACGATTAAGCCAATTGCAAGGGCAAAAGTTGATACAATTTCAAAATAAATTAAAGCTTTTCCACCAATTTTACCAACCTTTTTGACATCCCCCATGCTACCAATGCCGATTACGACTGTTAAGAAGATAATTGGTGCTATTAACATTTTAATAAGTTTAATAAATATATCCGCCAATATTTTGAGCTTTGCCCCGAATTCTGGGAATGTTGCTCCGACGATAATCCCTAGGACAATGGCGATCAATACTTGTACTGTTAAGTTTTTAAAATTTATCCGCATATAGTTCTCCCCCTACAACATCTATGAATATTGTGTGAACGCTTTCATGTGGTTATCATAGCTGAAATTTTCCGACAATAGTGTTTATGACCGTAATGGTTGTATTGTTCATTTTGTTCATTCTGAGAGAAGGGGGGATTAAAGCTAGTAATGTCAAGGGTTTTAAGCTGTTTTATAGTAGTTATGATATTTTGGAATCTATTATAATACAAAAGAAAAAATCCTTACGTTTTGTAAGGATTTTTTCATTAATGAACAAAAGTATTAGGGAGCAACGATTTTTTCAATCTCTGCTAAGACATGATCGTTTTGAATATGACCTCTATAAAAATCATAAACAGGTACAAGTTGTTCCTTAAAGCGCTGTCTTTCTTGAGGACTCATTGTATATACATCAAAATCATCTAGCTGTTTCAGCTTGTCCATATCTTGTTCATTCATAAGTTCAGCCTGCTCAAATTGCCAATCGGTTGTTTCTTTCATAGCATCCAACAGCTGATGCTGAATTTTGATAGGTAGTGAATTCCAAAAGGTTTCATTCATTAATACAGCATAGCCTAAAATCCCATGCTGGGTGATAGTCATATGCTTTTGTACTTTATAAAAACCCTTTGAATAGATATTAGAAGCGGTATTTTCTTGTGCATCAATAGCATGCTTTTCTAAATCCGAAAAGACCTCACTAAAAGAAATAGGTATAGGTGTTGCATTGACTAGTTCAAATTGCTTTTCTAATGTTTTACTTGGCATCGTACGTACTCGTAAGCCCTGTAAATCTTCAAATGTATAAATAGGCTGCTCAACAGAGGTTAGATGCTTAAACCCATTGTACCAAAAGCCAAGCCCTTTAATATGGAACGGCTCTAGCTCATTGACCAATTGTTCACCAATAGAACCCGTTAGGACTTCCTTTACTTGCTCATTTGTATTAAATAGAAAGGGTAAATCAAGCACCTGCCAATTAGGAACATAAGCTGTCATTTTAGAAAAAGTAGGGATGATCATTTCCACTTCTCCCTTTTGCAATGCCTCAAATTCATTTTCATCATTAAATAAAGAGGAGTTGGAGTAGACATGTACTTTGACCTTCCCGTTTGTTTTTTCTTCTACTAGCTCAGCAAATTTGTTGGCAGCTTGACCTTTAGGGGTATTTTCAGCGACGACATGACTTAAATGAATGGTTATCTGTGTGTCTAAACCCTTTTGCTCATCATCATAGGGAAGTGGCTTGGCGAATAGTAATCCTTGTTGAACACTGATAGTGAGGATTAACACAAGCACAGTTATAATCGTTCCAATAATAAATTTTTTCATTGTATACACCCAATTAATTCGTATTTTCTGATGTTTTTGTTATTCTAACATATGGAGTAAGCTAAAATATAGTAGAAGGGAGGCGGTCAGTTGAAATTTCAGAAGTTATCCATGCAAAGAAAAATTATGTCTCTGACTTTTTTTATTCTCATGCTTTCCTTTAGCATTGGCGGTACTTTTTTGTTAGGTTTTGTCATGAATGAGCAAAAGACTAAACTAAGTGATCAAGCACTCCTTGTAGCAAAAACCGTCTCACAGCTTCCTGAAATAAAAACATATATTGCTAGTGAAAATTACTATGATGCCGTACAGCATATTAATCCTGTTGTAGAAGAAATCCGTGATATCAATGGGGCAAAATATATTGTTGTTCTTGATATGCAACGACGAAAATATTCTCATCCTAATAGCCAGGAACTTGGTCGAATATCACAATCTGGCGATTTAAACGCTGCTTTTTCAGAGCACTACTATACGTCGATTGCACGTGGGGAACATGGTAATATGGTTCGTGCGTTTGTTCCGATTATGAATCATGAAGGACAACAAATAGGTGTTACGGTAGTAGGGTACAGTGTTCTTACGGTAGTGGAGTTACTGCAAACAATGCAAACCGAACTAATGATTACTGTTCTATTATCGTTACTATTTAGTGCATGGGGAGCACGAACATTGGGGCTTCATATGAAAAAACAAATGTTTGGGTTAGAGCCGCATGAAATTGCCAAAATGTATGTAGAACGTACAGAAACGTTTAATGCCATGCACGAAGGTATCATTGCTATCGATAATGATTTGACCATTACGATTTTTAATGAAAAAGCCTGTGATATCTTAGGCGTTTATGAAAAACCCTCTAAATTGATAGGACAGAAAATCTTTCATGTCTTGCCAGACACACGACTTCCTGAAATTTTAGAGCTGGATCAGCCGTTATTTAATCGTGAGCTGTATATTAATAATCATAGTATTATGAGTAATCGAATTCCGATACAGGTTAATGGCGAAACTGTTGGGGCAGTAGCCATGTTTAAAGACCGTACGGAAGTGAAAAAGCTTGCAGAAGAATTAACAGGCGTTAGAGCATTTGTCCAAGCCCTTCGTGTACAAACACATGAACATAAAAATAAACTGCATACGATAGCCGGTCTTTTACAGCTAGGTCATCATGAACAGGCACTTTCTTACTTAACACAAGTGAAGGAAGAGCATGATGAAATCACTAATTTTTTAAACGAACGAATAAAAAATGAAAATATTTCTGGGCTATTGCTCAGTAAAATTTCCTACGCGAAGGAACAAGGAATTCGATTGGAAATTGACCGTGAAAGCCGATTAACATCATTTCCAGCTAATTTGGATCATCATGATTTCGTCATTCTCTTTGGTAATTTGATAGAAAATGCATTTGATGCATTAAAGGATGTACAGGTCGAGGAGAAGGTGATTCATGTTTCTGTGGATGAAGATGATGACGTATTAGCCATATTAGTAACTGATAATGGTGTTGGCATGACGGAAGAGGTCAAGCAGCACATTTTTGATAATGGTTATTCTACAAAAGAGAAAAACTACCGTGGAATAGGGTTATTTTTAATAAAGGAAATCGTCGAAAAAGGACAGGGTGACATCGAAGTCATCACTGAGCCTAACAAAGGAACAAGTTTTTTAATCACCTTTTATTATTCTTAATGGGATGGAGGGCTAGCAGTGGCACAGATCAGAGTATTATTAATTGAGGATGATCCAATGGTACGAGAGGTAAATCGTCAATTTATTGAAAAGGTAGAGCATTTTCAAGTGGTTGGACAGGCACCTAATGGATTAGAAGGTATTACGCAAATTTGTCTTCTGAAGCCTGATTTAGTTTTTATGGATATTTTTATGCCAGAGCAAGATGGTATTACAAGCTTACGCAAAATACGTGAGCTCGATCTACCAGTAGATGTTATTACCGTGACGGCTGCAAATGATATGGAGACAGTGAAACAGATACTACATCTAGGTGTTTTTGATTATATTATGAAGCCCTTTTCTTTTGAACGTGTTAAAGGGACACTTGACAATTATTTACGCTTTAACAAGCAAACTCAAACAGAACGTGAGCTCACACAGGGAGAATTAGATCAGTTATTTCATTATCGTGATGGACAAACCCTATTGGATCAATCTGTTACATTGAAATCCGAGAAAAATCTCCCAAAAGGTTTTAATCGTACAACACTTGAAAAGGTTGTGCACTTTTTACAATCGGTGGATGGTGCTTCAGCAGAAGAAGTAGCCAGTGGAATTGGCATTGCCCGCGTAACAGCTAGAAGATATTTAGATTATCTTGAAAAACAAGAGGAAATTACAATGGATGTCCATTATGGTGGCATTGGGCGTCCTATAAACTATTACTTTAGTAAATAAAGAAAATCCTGATTGTCATTATGCAATCAGGATTTTTTGCGAGTAATTAATAAGGCATGATTTTATCAACAGGTGTTGCTGTCTTAATCTTTGGCAGAATTTTATCTAGTGTCACTGTACGCTTAATCTCGTGTGTAGATGGATCATTTTCATCAAATTGATCAAGGAAGTTAATAACCTCTTTTACAATTGGCGTTGGCGTAGAAGCACCTGCTGTTACAGCAACGATGTTGATACCTTTTAACCATTCTACTTTTAGCTCTGAAACATCTGCAATGCGATAGGATGGTGTTCCTGCAATTTCTACAGAAACTTGTGTTAAGCGGTTCGAGTTATTGGATTTAGGATCACCAACAACAATAAGTAAATCCGCTTCACCTGCTTGCTGAGCAACAGCCTCTTGACGGACTTGTGTAGCTAAACAGATCTCTTTGTGTACCTCAATATGTGGGAATTTTTCTTTTAAACTATCCATTAAATGGGCGACATCCCATTGGCTCATTGTCGTTTGATTTGTGACAAGTAATTTATCATTCGTTAATTGTAAAGCATCAATATCGTTAGAAGACTGAACTAAGTGGACATGATCCGGGGCAACGCCAATAGCACCCTCTGGTTCGGGATGTCCTTTTTTACCAATATAAATAATGTCATAGCCTTCTGCTGATTTTTCACGAATTAAATCGTGGGTAACTGTTACATCAGGACATGTAGCATCAATGGACACTAAGCCTTTTCGCTTCGCAATCTCACGAATTTCCGGTGAAACACCATGTGCTGTAAAAATGACAGTACCTGTTTCAACTTGTTCAATAATTTCTAGGCGGTTATCACCATCTAACGTGATGATACCATCCTCTTCAAACGCATCTGTGACGTGTTTATTATGCACAATCATCCCTAAGATGTAGATAGGTCTTGGTAATGTTTTATCAAGTGCGGCGTTACGAGCGATCACCATCGCATCCACAACACCGTAGCAATAGCCACGTGGATTAATTTTTAATACTTGCATGGTGGTTGTGACTCCTTTCAAGCTTACCTATCTACATTATAACGGACAGTGACAGTGAATACAAAGAAACGTTCATTTACATTGGTGGTTGGAAAATACGTGGTTTAGATGGAAGTGGCTCGGGAGGCGTAAATGATGCACTTTGCCTAGATGACCGTCTACTTCCAGCAGCCTTACTATCGCTTCCTGCTGCTTCAGTTGCTCCACCGCCAGCGGAAGGAAGTCCTTGGAATCCTTTATACAATTTTAAGAGTGATGGAATATTTTTCACCATCGGCATAGCTTGTTGGATATAAGGGGTATAGGTTTTGGCTGTATTAAATAAACTATTGGCTTGCTGTAAAAATGAACCGACTTTCGAAGCTTCTTGCACAGGTGGCATCGGCATTTGCCCTCCAAATGAACCTATTCCATTAGCCATTGGAAAGCCGCCTGGAATTCGTGGTTGAACAGGGAAGCCTCCAGGCGGGAAAAAGGACTGTGGCGACATCTGTGGAGGTGTTTGCATGGGCATGGGCATTCTCATGCCACCCGGATACATTGGGTATGGATAAGGTGGTCGAAATACCATAATGATCTCCTTTCTACTTGTTTTTCATTGATGACATACCTGACTATAGCTATGATATGCAAAGGCTAATAGGAGGGTTCGATAAAGCTAAATAAAATCAAATGTAATATGGAATTTGTAAAGTAAAGTAGAAGGCCAAATACAACTAGACCTTAGGTTCCAAATTCATTCATCTTCTTCATGATAGCGAAGCATTCGATAGCCTATCCGTACATGTGTCTGAATAAGTTTGGGCTGTGCTGGATTAACTTCTATTTTTTTTCGAAGTGTAGCCATAAATACTCGTAAACTTGGAACATCTGATTGAAGAGCATTTTGCCAGATTTCCTTTAAAATATAATTATGTGTTAGAACTTTTCCAACATTTTTGGATAAAACAATTAAAAGTTTATATTCAATCGGCGTTACATGTATTTCTTTTCCATTTACAAATACTGTTTGATCAACATAATTAATTTGAAGATAACCATTTGTGAAAATGGGATTCTCTTTTTCAAGTGGTTGTTCATAGGCCATTCTTCTTAAGGCAACCCGAATTCTTGCTAATAATTCTTCCACACTAAATGGTTTAGTTACATAATCATCTGCACCTGCATCCAAAGCATTAATTTTATCATGTTCTTCTCCACGAGCACTTACGACGATAATTGGTGTTTGATTCCAACTTCTAATTTTTGTGATTAGTTCTACGCCATCTATGTCTGGTAGACCTAAATCTAAAATAAAAACGTCAGGTTTTATGGTAAGAGCCTTTTGAAGTGCACTACTACCATCACGTGCAATGTCGTATTCATAATGGTTTGTCGCTAATGTCATTTTAATTAAATTGGCAATTGCTACATCGTCCTCTACTACAAGAATTCGTTTACTCATCAAATTTCATTACTCCTTTTTTCAGTGAAAAGTTAAAAATCGTTCCTTGAGGTCTATTATCTGAAACGTTTATGCTGCTACCATGTAATTTTAAAATTGTTTGACAGAGTGCCAAGCCTAAACCAAGACCTCGTCTACTATCGCTGCGCTGTACTTTTCCAGTTGTAAATGGCTCAAACAAGCTACTTTTTAAAGCGTCATCGATTCCAGGCCCATTATCAGAAATACTAAAACTTACGAACCCATCAGATTCTTTCACTATAATAGTAATGGCACTGCCTGGTGGGGTGTAAGTCAATGCATTATCGATGATATTAATGAAAACTTGTATGATTAATCGAGCATCCATTACAGCAAATAAAAACTCAGGTTTAATTTCATAAGATATTTTATGTGTATTGTTGTGACGAACAACATGGGAAAGTGCCTCTTGAATAATATCTTCTACTAGTTCAATTTGCATTTCTAACGCAAATTGCCCATCCTCTAACTTAGATACAGCTAGTAAATTTTCAACCATTTGTACAAGCCATTTTGAATTTTTATAAATATCTTCATATAATTTATTTTTTTCAATCTCTGGTATTAGTGATGCATTGTTGAGTAATATATCTGCATTTCCAGAGATAGCAGTGAGTGGTGTCCTAAGGTCATGAGAGATTGCACGTAAAAGGTTAGCTCGCATCTGTTCCATTTCAGCTTCTCGCGCTACTTCCTCATTAAGTTTCTGTAAATACCATTTATCCAAGGCGAATGAAAAATCATTAATAATGGCGTGCAAAATATTGCGCTCAAATGCAGGCAATGGGGAGACTTTAGATAGGGCAATACCTATAACACCCTTCACATCTCCATTAGAGATTACAGGTATATAATAAGCGTTCACTTCAGGAAATATGTCTGTGGATACACCTGCTACATGCCTATTATTTGTCACCCAACTAACAACACCACATTCATTTGGATTATCGAAAAGTACAGCTATTTTTTGATTTTCACTACTAGACATTGTTTCAGTACGAAAGAAAGAGGATTTCTCAATTACCTGGTTATTTATTTCGAAAAATTGTACAGGCTTTTCTACTAATTTAACAATTTGAGACATGCCTTCAACTATTATTTCTTCCATAGACTTAGCATGTTGAAGCCTACGATTTGTTTCAAGGAGTACCTCCATTCGATAAGATTTACGAATGGCTATAATGGTTTGCTCCTTTATCTTCTTTGTTAAGCTACTCGTAATTACTCCGGAAATAAACATGATAAAAAATGTCATTGGATAGTCACGATGATAAGCATCAAATGAAAATCGAGGCTCTGTAAAAAAGTAATTAAAAAGTAAGACAGCAATAATGGAGTTAATAATACTCATCATCGACCCTGTTGACCAAATAGCAAGGATGAGGACCCCTAAAATGTAAATTGTAATGATGTTTGACTCGCTTATACCAATTGTATATAGATATAAGCCGACAACTGATATGAAGCAAAATACGATAAACATTTTGAACAAATCAAGCAATTCAAATGATAATTTATTACTGATACTTGGAAAATAAAATGGTTCATTTTCTTGATCTGGTACGATGTGTAGAGCTAAGTTCGGAACAAATTCATTCAGGCGGTCACTTATTTTTGTGCTAGGTCGCCACCATTTTTTCCTCATACTTGTTCGTCCGATAACAAGTTTTGTGACCCCGCTAATTTGAGCATAATTAGCAAGGGCTGCTGCTACGTCGTCTTCTTGAACAATGACGACATGGCCGCCAAGCTGTTCAACAAGTTTAATGTGTTGTTGTAATCGTTCAGAATTTGCACTATTTCCTTCATTCTCCTGCAGGTTTTGCACATAAAGAGCAGTAAATTTACCGTGTAATGCTTGTGCAAGTCTTGCAGTGGTTCTAATAACTTTTGCATTTGTAGGAGAACTACTGATACCAACTAGTAGGTGTTCTTCTATTTGTACAGGGTGTTTGACAGATTCTTGGTTGTTTAGTTGTTTATAGTTAATTGTATCCGCTGCTCTACGTAATGCGATTTCTCGTAATGACACTAAATTTTTTTTGCGGAAAAAAGAATGCAGTGCTTTTTCCGCTTGTTGCTTTGCATAAACTTTCCCTTCTTGTAGGCGTTGTATTAGCTCATCTGGTTCAATGTCTACGACTTTTATTTGAGATGCTTGATCAATTAAGTAATCAGGGATACGCTCTCGTACTTTAATATCAGTAATTTCTTCTACTAAGTCATGAAGGCTTTCAATATGTTGAATATTTACAGTTGTATAAACATGAATCCCCTTTGAAAGTAGTTCTTCAACATCTCCAAAACGCTTCTTGTGCCGCATTGTTGGAACATTGGAATGTGCCAATTCATCGATAAGAACAATTTCTGGCTTGCGCTGCAATACGGCATCAATATCTAATTCATAAAAAGCTTTGCCTCTATAGGTTATTTTTTTCGTAGGAATTTGCTCAAGCCCTTCTAGTAAAGCTAACGTATCTGGACGAGGATGTGGTTCTACATAGCCAACCACCACATCTTTACCTAATTTTTGAGCTTGATGTGCTGCATCTAACATTGCGTACGTTTTACCTACTCCAGCAGCATAACCGAGAAAGATTTTTAAATTCCCTACAAATTGTTGCTCCTGTTGAAGTCTTGCTAAAAACATCTCAGGAGTTGGACGTGTATTTTCCATCCTCAATCACCTCATTTGTATTATAGCGTTAACGCCCATTAAGAAAGTATAAAGATTTTGCTTCTTTATGCTTTCTTAATAGAAAAGTAGATTTCCTAACACTACATTAATTTGAAAGTCAGTATGATGAAAACATCCTAAATGAAGGAGGGGTATTATATTGATGGACTTTTATATGGTTGTATTGCTACTGATAAGCTTTGGAAGTCTTTTGTCATTAACCACATGGTGCTTCAAACTAGTGGATGAGCAATAAGGAGGAAATAGAAATGTGGATTTTTATTGGAATTGTACTTGTGTTCTTGTTTGGTTATCTAGGGCATGCATTACTTTGTCCTGAAAATTATTAAAGGCTGTTAGGAGGTAATGCACTATGTGGCAAATAGCCATCGTATTAATTATTTATTTACCGCTCGTTATCTTAACTGGGCATTATCTATATCGGGTAACATTACACCAAAAAACATGGCTTGATCCTATTCTAGACAAAGTTGACGCAGTCATTTATAAATTGTGTGGCATTAAACAAGTAGATATGAATGGTAAAGAATATGTACTTTCATTAATACTTTCAAATGCATTTATGGTTTTTATTGGATATATTTTGTTGCGCATTCAAGCTTTACTGTTTTTAAATCCAAATAATATTAGCAGTATGGAAGCTACACTTTCATTTAACACGATCATTTCTTTTATGACGAATACAAACCTTCAACATTATAGTGGTGAATCTGGACTCAGCTATTTATCACAGATGCTAGTCATTATCTTCATGATGTTTACATCTGCAGCTACGGGTTATGCAGCTTGTATGGCATTCTGTCGTCGTCTTGTTGCAAAAACAGATACTATTGGGAATTTCTTTATTGATTTTGTTCGTGTTATTACGCGTATTTTAATGCCTATCTCCATCGTTGTTGCCATTATCTTAGTATCTCAAGGGACACCACAAACCTTAAGTGCAAATAAAACAGTACAAACGATCGAAGGGAAATTACAAGATATTGCACTTGGACCTGTCGCTTCTCTAGAATCAATTAAGCATGTAGGTACGAATGGTGGGGGCTTTAACGGAGCCAATTCAACAACACCTTTTGAAAATCCAACCGTTCTCTCAAATATAGTGGAGATGTTATCGATGATGCTATTGCCGGGCGCTTGTGTAGTTGCCTTTAGTTTGATGATCGCTTATAGAAAAAAGAAAACTATTTTTGGAAAACAAGGTTTAGCTATTTTTGCAGCAATGAGTATATTGTTTCTACTTGGATTAGTGACTGTGTACATAGCAGAGAAGGCTGGTAATCCAATGATAAGTGAACTCGGTATAACACAGGAGCTAGGGAGCATGGAAGGGAAAGAAATGCGTTTTGGAGTAGTACAATCAGCATTATTTACCACTGTCACTACCGCGTTCACAACAGGATCTGTTAACAATATGCACGATACATTGACGCCTCTTGGTGGTCTAGTGCCGATGTTTAATATGATGCTAAATGTTGTGTTTGGTGGTAAAGGGGTCGGCCTGATGAACATGATGATGTATGTTCTACTAACAATTTTTATTGCCTGTTTAATGATTGGGCGATCTCCTCAGTTTTTAGGTAAAAAGATTGAAGAGAAAGAAATGAAGTTAATTGCACTATGCATTTTGATTCATCCGGCTATTATTTTGCTATTTTCAGCACTAGCAGTTGTAACACCGTCAGGAATAGCAGGAATTACGAATCCAGGTGCACACGGATTATCACAGGTTTTATATGAATTTGCCTCTGCCTCTGCCAACAACGGCTCAGGGTTCGAAGGGTTAGCAGATAATTCGACATTTTGGAACGTAACAACAGGACTTGCCATGTTCTTTGGACGATATTTAACCATTATCATTCAACTTGCGATTGCGTCTCTACTTGCCAAAAAGTTTTGGCACAGTGATTCAATAGGAACATTAAAAACGGATAATACTACTTTCACTTTTTTACTTGTGGCTATCGTTTTAATGATTGGTGCGCTAACATTTTTACCAGCTTTAGCACTTGGTCCAATTACAGAACATTTACAACTTTATTCTTAATGGAGGAGAGAGCATATGGAAACAGTAAAAAAGAGTTTTTTGACAAGTAAGATGCTGAAAAATGCCATGATAGATGCTTTAAAGAAGTTTAGTCCCACTTATATGCTAAAAAACCCTGTTATGTTTGTTGTAGAAGTAGGATTTTTGTTTGTGCTGCTATTAGTTCTTTTTCCAAATATGTTTGGGAGTGTAGTAGAAGAACACGCTCGATTATACAATGGCATAGTTGCTAGCCTACTTTTTGTTACAATTCTATTTGCTAATTTTGCAGAGTCAATTGCAGAAGGAAGAGGTAAAGCACAAGTTCAAACTTTAAAAAAAACAAAGACAGTGACACAGGCTCGTGTTTTGCTTCATGATGGTACGGAAATCCTTAAACAGGCCCATGACCTAAAAAAAGGAGATATTGTATTAGTTCAAGCTGGAGAGGTAATTCCAAATGATGGAGAAGTCATTGATGGCATTGCTACTGTGGATGAATCGGCAATAACAGGTGAATCTGCCCCTGTTGTAAAAGAACGAGGTGGAGATTTTTCATCCGTTACGGGTGGTACGACGGTTACGAGTGATTGGTTGATGATTGAAATAACTTCATTGCCTGGCGAATCATTTCTGGATAAAATGATTACGCTAATTGAAGGGGCTAGCCGTAAGAAAACACCAAATGAAATAGCCCTTAATACACTTCTAGTAAGTTTAACAATTATCTTTCTGTTAGTGGTAGTGTCCCTCTATCCAATGACTATTTATTTGAATGTGCCAATTTCTATCGCAACATTAATAGCACTTACAGTTTGTTTAATTCCTACAACGATTGGTGGATTATTATCCGCAATTGGTATTGCTGGAATGGATAGGGTAACCCAATTTAACGTCATCGCAATGTCTGGGAGAGCGGTGGAAGCCTGTGGAGATGTGGATACATTAATCTTAGATAAGACTGGCACGATAACATATGGCAATCGAATGGCAGCTGAGTTTCTACCAGTAAAAGGAGTTGTCAGGGAAGAGTTAATGCAAGCTGCATGGCTTAGTTCTCTAACAGATGATACACCTGAGGGAAAATCTATCTTATCGCTTGCTTGCGAATTAGGGGTGAATACGGACGGTGAAAAAAGCATTATCCAGACAAGTAAACATATTCCCTTTACTGCACAAACACGAATGAGTGGCTTGGATAGGGCGGATGGCACAAAAATTCGAAAAGGTGCCTATGATACGATAAAAAGAGAGAGTTTGAAGGCAGGGTACAGTATTCCTTCAAATTTAGAGTTGCTGGTTCAACAAGTATCTACAGTAGGGGGGACGCCTCTGGTCGTATCA
This sequence comes from Lysinibacillus sp. K60, assembly GCF_019731275.1. Lineage (NCBI taxonomy): Bacteria > Bacillati > Bacillota > Bacilli > Caryophanales > Bacillaceae > Lysinibacillus > Lysinibacillus sp. K60. The sequence continues at coordinate 258,656 of NZ_JAASJR010000002.1, forward strand.
CTAAATGATAAGATTTTAGGGGTAATTTATCTAAAGGATATTGTCAAGTCTGGACTAAAGGAACGTTTTGAACAGCTTCGTGAAATGGGGATTAAAACCATTATGTGTACAGGAGATAATCCACTTACAGCAGCAGCCATTGCAAAGGAAGCTGGAGTCGATAGCTTTATCGCAGAAAGCAAACCTGAGGATAAGATTCAAGTCATTAAGGATGAACAGGCACAAGGGAAGGTAGTAGCAATGACTGGTGATGGTACAAATGATGCACCAGCATTAGCGCAGGCCAATGTTGGGCTAGCGATGAATTCAGGTACAAATGCAGCAAAAGAAGCAGCTAACATGGTTGATTTAGATTCAAACCCAACTAAAATTATTGAAATTGTAGAGATAGGGAAGCAGCTTCTGATGACTCGTGGCGCTTTAACAACATTTAGTATCGCTAACGATATAGCAAAATATTTTGCCATCATACCTGCTATGTTGATGGTGGCAGTGCCTGAGATGAGCGCATTAAACATAATGAAACTTAATTCTTCAACAAGTGCGATTATTTCTGCCTTAATTTTTAATGCAGTCATTATTCCCTTGTTAATTCCAATTGCAATAAAGGGTGTAACGTATAAACCAATGAGTGCTTCAAAACTTTTGAATAAAAATTTATTCGTCTATGGTTTAGGTGGTATTATAGCCCCTTTTATTGGGATTAAGTTAATTGACATACTAGTTGGTCCACTTTGCCGTAGTTTTGGGCTATAGGAGGAAGGTACATGCGGAAACTATTTGTGAACTTAAAGCAAGCAATTCTTATTACAATAACAATGTTTATACTGTGTGGGCTAATCTACCCATTTGCGGTGACTGCTTTAGCTCAAGGATTACTTCATCATCAAGCAAATGGTAGTTTACTAGAAATCAATGGTAAAGCTGTTGGTTCAGAACTGATCGGTCAATCCTTTTCAGCACCATCATATTTCTGGGGACGTGTTTCAGCCATTCATTATAATGTTTATACTGAGGATGATACGGTACCAGACAAAAATGGTCAGTTAAATTATAGTGGAGTGACCTCTGGAACTTTTAACTATGCACCATCTAATCCAGAATTGAAGAAGCGAATTGAAGCAGATATCAAGAAGTTTCTACTAGCAAACCCAACAGTAAAACGCCAAGATATACCAGCAGATTTAATGACCGCTTCTGGCTCAGGGCTAGATCCACATATTAGTGTGAAGGCTGCAAACATTCAAGTGAAGCGCATTGCCCTAGCAAGCGGTCTTTCAGAAGAAGAGATTGGAAAAATCATTGAAGAAAATACGGAGAAACGAACACTCGGGATCTTTGGAGAAAATAAAGTGAACGTTCTAATGGCAAATTTAACAATCATGAAAAAAATGGATAATAAACAACAATAATAACTATAAAATCAGGTAGAGAAATGCTTGGTTCTCTACCTGATCGTATTTTATGCTTGAGAATTTACAAGAATTTTAATATGATTACGTTCCTTCATTAATGCCTCAAAGCCTTCTGTTACCACTTCATCAAGAGCAATTCGTTTCGTTACAAGCTTGTCTGCAGGGAAGTAACCTTGTGTCATCAGCTCCATTACGGCTGGGAAGATATCGCGGTAAGCAATAATTCCTTTGACTGTTCGCTCTGATAAAACGATATTGTTCGGTTGGATAGCAGCTGTAGACTCCCAAATCGATACGATGATTGTTTCACCTTCAAAAGTTGTGGAGTCAATAGCTTGTTGTAATACCACAGGAACGCCCGTTACTTCAAAGGCAACATCTACACCACCATTTGTTAATTCATGTAGACGCGCAACGGCATCTTCCTCTTTAGGGTTAATGACGGCTGTTGCACCAAGTTCTAAAGCTTTCGCGGCACGCTCTGCTGAAAGCTCTACAGCATAAATTTCTGCTGCGCCCGCTGCACGTAATGCTTCAATGACAAGAAGCCCAATTGGTCCTGTTCCAAAGACGGCAGCTTTGTCACCGGCTTTTAATTTACTTTGACGCACGGCATGTAAAGCGACTGCTGCTGGTTCTACAAGTGCTCCTTGCTCATAAGAAAGCCCTTCTGGCATTTTGTGAACCATTTTTTCATCTACCATTGTATATTCGGAGAATCCTCCGCCACCGCCTGAAAGACCATGGAAACCTAAATGTTTACAAATATTATATTTACCTTTTTTACAGGCAGCACATTCGCCACATGCAAGGATTGGTTCTACTACTACAGGATCACCAATTTTAACAGATGTAACACCATCGCCAATTTCAACTACTTCACCTGAAAATTCATGTCCCATTACAATAGGTGCTATGTCTTTACTTACATAGTGAGGTTGCTCCACTGGAATAAAGATTGGCCCAGCTGCGTATTCATGTAAATCACTGCCACAAATCCCTGTCCAATGTACTTTGATTTTTACTTTTCCAGGTGCGATGACTGGTTCTTCAATGTTTTCTACACGGATGTCTTTTGCTTTATACCATCTTGCTGCTTTCATAATCTACCAACCTCCCATAATATCTTACAGCTCTATTATAACATGTGGGGAATCTGCTAATCATTAGTTCCCTATAAATTGACATAAAAATTACATATTACAAGCGTTTTCGAACATTGTTACAGCGCTTTTTTGATTGCATATTCTGCGTATTTCAAGTACCTTTGATAAGGGCTTTGTTACGGTGATAATAAAACATTAAAAATATGTTTATGCTAGTAAGAAATAGAACGTAAATATACCTTAAAGTTCGAATCATGGTACAATGAAAAAGATGTTAGGAGGAACGAATGATGTCAAAATATACTGATTATAATTTTCAGCCATTTTTGCAGGACGCCATTGCAAATCTTGGCTTTACAGAACCGACACCAATTCAAAAAGAAATTATTCCGCTTTTATTAAAAGGGAAAAGTGCTATTGGACAGGCACATACAGGAACAGGGAAAACACATAGTTTTTTAATTCCAATTGTTCAACGTATTGATGTAGAAAAACAGGAAGTACAGGCCGTTATTACTTCTCCTACACGAGAGTTAGCACAGCAAATTTTTGATGCATTAAATCAATTAATAGAAGGAACTGCTATTCAAGCAAAACTATTTATTGGGGGTACGGACAAACAACGCTCCATTGATAAATTAAAAACACAGCCACAAATTGTTGTTGGAACACCAGGACGTATTCGTGACCTTGTTTCAGCACAAGCGTTATTTGTGCATACAGCACCAATTTTAGTTGTCGATGAAGCAGATCTAGCTTTTGATATGGGCTTCATTGAAGAGATTGATGGATTTGCTTCACAGATGCCAGAAAAGCTTGAAATGTATGTTTTTTCTGCAACAATTCCAGAAAAACTTCAACCATTTTTAAAGAAATATATGGAAGCGCCAGTGCATGTCCATATGAATGATAAACGACCAGTGGCAGAAGGCATCGATTTTGTCCTTGTACCAGTGCGTTCAAAATCGCGTAATAAACGTTTATTAGAAGTCATTGAGGGCATTAATCCCTTTTTAGCTGTTATCTTTACCAACACACGTAAGACAGCAGAACACGTTGCTGGCTACTTAAATGAGCATGGTATCCGTTGTGGCCAAATTCACGGTGATTTAAGTCCACGTGATCGTAAAAAAATGATGAAGCAAATCCGTGATCTTGACTACCAATACATTGTAGCAACTGACTTAGCTGCTCGTGGTATTGATATCCAAGGCATTTCTCATGTTATTAACTACGAGATTCCAGAGGACTTAGAATTCTTTATTCACCGTGTTGGTCGAACAGCGCGTGCAGGCAATAAAGGGACAGCCATTACTTTATTTGAGCCATCAGACGAGGATGCAGTAGTTCGCGTAGAAAAAATGGGCATTCCTTTTGTGCAAAAAGATGTAAAAGATGGCGAATGGTCAGAGTTAAAAGAGCGTCATGCACGTAAAAACCGTGTGAAGCAAGAGAATGAAATTGATGTGAAAGCAAAATCGTTGGTACGTAAGCCCAAAAAGGTAAAACCTGGCTATAAACGTAATATGAAGTGGGAAATGGAAAAAATTAAAAAACGTGAACGTCGCTTAAAGGCACGCGGTAAAAAATAAGGGGGCTTTTACATGTTACTTGGCTCACATGTTTCGATGAGCGGTAAAGAAATGCTACTCGGCTCTAGTAAAGAGGCACTGTCATACGGAGCCAATACATTTATGATTTATACTGGAGCACCGCAAAATACACGTCGCAAAGCCATTGCTGACTTGAACATTATGAATGGACTCCTGCATATGAAAGAGCATGGGATGACCAATATTGTTGTACATGCACCTTACATTATTAATATTGGCAATACGGAAAAACCAGAAACATTCCGTCTCGGTGTAGATTTTCTACAATCGGAAATTGAACGTACTGCGGCACTGGAGGCAACGCAAATTGTTTTACACCCTGGTGCCCATGTAGGTGCTGGTGCTGATGCTGGTATTGCTAAAATCATTGAAGGTTTAAATGAGGTACTATCTCAGGACTATCCCGTTCAAATTGCATTAGAAACCATGGCAGGGAAGGGGACAGAATGTGGGCGTTCCTTTGAAGAACTTGCTAAAATTATTGATGGTGTAACGAATAACGAGCGACTTTCAGTATGCTTTGATACTTGTCATACACATGATGCTGGCTATAATATCGTGGAAGATTTTGATGGTGTATTAAACGAATTTGATAAAATTATAGGCGTGGAACGCATTAAAGTATTGCATATCAATGACTCCAAAAATGTGCGCGGTGCAGGTAAGGATCGTCACGAAAATATTGGCTTTGGTCATATTGGCTTTGATGCCCTCAATTATGTAGTACACCATCCACAATTAATGGATGTTCCTAAAATTTTAGAAACACCCTTTGTCCCTCTCAAGAGTGACGCTAAATCTAAGGTAGCTCCGTATAAAGTGGAAATTGATATGTTACGAAACGGTACTTTTAAGCCTGAACATATTGAAGCTTTAAAAGGCTAAAAGCAATAACCCGAAATCAGGCTAGTTCTGATTTCGGGCTTTTTTTATTTTGTAAACAAGGCGATGAGTTGACGAGAGCGCTTTCTTCCTAAAACGGCCTCCACTTCAACAAGAATATCTTTAGGAATACCTAAAAATAGCCAAGAAAATGAGAATTGCTCCAAATAAGGTCGAAGTTTTTTTACTTCAGAAGTCGTAATGCTAAAGCCTTCTTCACGAGCAATCGCGACAATTTCCTTATCCGTGCTTTGTGCTAATTGCTGTAAAAATTGAATACTCAAAGTCAATCCTCCTTTATCTTATTTATTTTCACGAAATCATTTACACGCCTGCAATCAGCTGTTCGAAAAAGCATCCATCCTCTTTTCTTTACAAAAACTGCACTTTCCTTTATACTTACAATTTGTAAATCGTAATGATTTTGAATTAGAAAGAAGCGATCATGCATGAAAACAACACTAATTGACATTGAAAATGTGTCATTTCAATATGACTATACGCAAGTTTTAAAAAACATTTCTTTTCGTGTAGAAGAGGGAGATTTTTTAGCACTACTCGGCCCAAATGGTTCGGGAAAATCAACACTACTAAAAATAATTTTAGGTTTGCTGAAACCTTTATCCGGAGAAATAAAATTATTTGGTGAACCAAGTGCAAATTTTAAGCACCGTGAATGGATTGGCTATGTCTCGCAAAAATCCAATGCCTTTAATTCTGGGTTCCCGGCAACCGTGCAAGAGGTCGTGAAAAGTGGATTAACGAAAAAATTAGGGCTTTTTAAAAGACCTGGCCGAGATGCCAAAGACAAAGTACAAGAAGCTTTAAAGGCAGTTGGCATGGATTCTTATATGAATCGCAACATTGGAGAGCTATCTGGTGGACAACAACAACGTGTTTTTATTGCAAGAGCTTTAGTCAGTGATCCCAAACTGCTCATTTTAGATGAGCCAACTGTCGGCATTGATCACGAGAATGTGCAGTCATTTTATGATATGCTGGCGAAATTAAATCGGGAACAAGGAATTACGATGATTCTTGTCACACACGATGTCGATACGGTATCGAATCGTATCAGCCATGTAGCATGTTTGAATCAAACTATTCACTTCCACGGCTATAAAAATGAATTTGATAATATTTCTCAGGATGCGCTAGACGCTTGGTATGGCCATTCCGTGAGAAAGATTCACTAGAAGGAGCAGGCACATGATTGAAGCAATTTTACATTATGAATTTTTACAAAATGCCTTTTTCTCTGGATTATTAATTGGCATACTAGCGCCACTTCTGGGTGTGTTTATTGTTGTACGTAGGCTATCCTTGATTGCGGATGCTTTGTCGCATGTAACACTCGCAGGAATTGCTGGGAGCTTATACATTAGTCAATCGGTAACAGCCTTTGCAATGCTCAATCCTATTTATCTAGGAATACTAGCCTCTGTGAGTGGCTCTGTCTTGATTGAGCGTTTAAGACGTTTGTATAAGCACTATGAGGAGCTTGCCATTCCAATCATCATGTCAGGTGGTATTGGAATTAGCGCCATCTTTATTTCACTTGCCAGTGGTTTTAGCACAGATTTAATGAGTTATTTATTCGGCTCGGTTTCTGCTGTATCTCGTCAAGACTTATGGGTAGTGATTGGCATTGCTGCCATTGTGATTGTCTTTTTGTTTTTATTTTTTAAAGAATTATTTGTTTTGTCTTTTGATGAGGAATATGCAAAAGCTAGCGGACTTCCGGCTCGTTGGGTTCATCTTTTATTTATGATTGTGACAGCACTTGTCATTGCGGCAAGTATGCGAATAGTTGGAATTTTACTTGTATCATCTCTAATGACATTGCCTGTTGCAGCCGCAATGCGCTTAGCAAAGGGCTTTAAGCAAACCATCATTTTTGCAATTGTTTTTGGAGAAACAGCTGTACTAATTGGCCTAATTAGCGCATTTTATATGGATTTAGCGCCAGGAGGCACGATTGTTGTCACTTCTATTCTGATTTTGTTACTTGTAATCCTAGGGAAGAAAGTAGCATTTAAAATGGCTGCAAAGCAGGGGGAGGTAGCGCAATGAATATTTCAAGAGCGTGGGAAATATTAAAGGAAAATGGCTATAAAAAAACAGATAAACGGGAGTTAATATTAGATATGTTTGCAGCAACAGATAAATATCTAACAGCCCGTGATTTATTGGATGTTTTAAAAAAAGATTTTCCGGGAATGAGTTTTGATACCATTTATCGTAACCTTGCTACTTTTGTGAAACTTGGAATATTAGAAGAAACAGAGCTATCAGGGGAACGTAATTTCCGTATGCACTGTGAATCTGCGCATCATCACCATCATTTTATCTGTATGGACTGTGGCAACGTCAAAGAGCTTAATCTTTGTCCAATGGAAATGTTAGGTGAAAAATTGCCTGATTATGAAATTGAAAATCATAAGTTTGAAATATATGGTAAATGTCCTGATTGTAAGCATGAAACTCTGTCACATTAAATGTGACAGAGTTTTTTCTATGTAAGAAGAGGGTGCCTATAGAAGGCTACCCTCTAAAAGGATTAAGCTACTGCCACTCGACGAATCGCAACAATTTTATTGCAATCTACAATTAAAGGAGAAGCAGCTGCTGCACCTGGCTCAAGGAAGTATGCACAGCAATTTCTTGGATCGAAGGAAATGAAAGTCACACCTAAGAAGCTAATACCTCCAGATAAGAAGATATCTAGTGTAGTAGCTAGCTCTAATTTTCTTAATTGGTGACAAATACAGCCTCTACAGTTGCTGCTCATTCTTGGTGTACATTTTTCCTCTTTTTGACAAGGACATTTTTCAACTTTACGTTGACAGCATTTTTCCTCTTTTTTAGGACATTTACAGCCTTGCCAGTTCATATGTGACATGTATCTTTTATCTTCCATTGTCTAGACCTCCCTTCCTCTATTTTCGTAAAGGTAACCCTTACAGTAATAATCTATGTTTGGTGCATAGCTAGAGGCTGGCGATATGTCCGATAGGCAGCTTAAAAATCTATATTTTTCTCAAAAACTTTTGCAATGTGTAAAGCCCTAAGCTGAAATATTGCTATAAACATCTAATCAAGCTAATTGTATGGGGATAGATTTCTTATTTCCTTCTACAAGCGCGAAAAAAGATGAGTCTTTACATTTCTGTAAAGATTCATCTTTTAAATAGAAGTTTATTGATGTTTTTGTTGGAAATCTACCATGAAATCTCGTAAAGCTTCACATGCCTCAAGGGGCACTGCATTATAAGTGGAAGCACGACAACCACCTACTGAACGATGTCCATTTAGCCCAACAAAACCTGCTGCCTTTGCCTCGGCAAGGAATTGTTTTTCCAGCTCCTCATCTGCAACACGGAATGTAATGTTCATTAAAGAACGGCTTTCAGGTGTGGCATGGCCTTTATAGAAACCATTACTATTGTCAATGGCATCATAAATGACTTTTGCCTTTAATTCATTATGTTTTTCAACTTCTGCTACGCCGCCTTTAGCTTCAACCCATTTTAACACCTCGCCTAGCATATAGATCCCAAATGTTGGAGGTGTATTATAAAGTGAATTACTATCGGCATGTGTTGTATACTTTAGCATCGTTGGAATATTTTTATTGGCTTTTTCAAGTAAATCTTTGCGAATAATTACGACCGTTACACCTGAAGGACCAAGGTTTTTTTGAGCACCAGCGTAGATGATTCCGAACTTTTCAATATCAACTGGTTTAGATAGGATGTCACTTGACATATCTGCCACTAATGGAACATTTCCTGTATCAGGGTAGTTTTTCCATTGCGTACCATATATCGTATTATTAGATGTGATGTGAACATATGCATCATCTTCATTGAATTGAATATCTTCTAAAGCAGGAATATTGCGGTATTGGTTTTCTTTTGTGCTTGCAGCTTCAACAGGTATCCCAAATAATTTAGCTTCCTTAAAAGCTTTCTCAGACCATGAGCCTGATAATACATAGCTAGCTTTTTGCTCAGTTGTTAAGAAGTTCATGGGCACCATTGTAAACTGAAGGCTTGCTCCACCCTGTAAGAATAGTACCTCATAGTTTTCTGGAATAGCATAAAGTTTTTTTAATAAAGTAATGGCTTCGTTATGTACTTCATCAAAAATGGCACTTCGGTGACTCATTTCCATAATGGACATACCTGAATCACGGAAGTTTACTAATTGCTGTTGAGCATTTTCTAATACTTCTTGTGGTAGAGCAGATGGACCTGCGTTGAAATTGTATGCACGTTGTGTCAAAGTGGTACACTCCTTGTTTGGTTAATAACAGAACTTTACTGGATTATAACCTAATTTTCAAGAGAAAAAATAAAATTCTTAATATTTGAGCAGAATGGCGACAGGCTCGCAACAAAATGTACACATTTAAGCAGGTATTTTTCATTAAAAACGAACAAAAAGAAGGTTATTTTTGAAATTAAGTTATATTTTCCGTATATTAAATATTTTTTATGGCAATAAAAATGATAATGTTCGTGTTTTTGTTTACGAATACTCCTTTATTAGAAGTGTGAAATCTACAGGCTAAAGCAAAAACATTAAAATCGCTTGTTAGAGAAATTTCCTTATTACTTTACGAGAGATAAGCAGGTTTTTGTATAATATTATAAAGAAAAGAAAAAGAGGTGTTTAGGATGTTTACCGTAGAGAAAGCTTGTTTAGTAGTTGTAGATGTACAAGGAAAGTTAGCAACAATTGTTGATGACAGTGAAATGGTAATTGAAAATGTGGCAAAGCTCGTACAAGCAATGCAGGCACTGGAAGTACCTATTTTATGGCTAGAACAAAATCCAAGTCGTTTAGGCGGAACGGCTCTTGAGATTGCTCAGCATTTACAAGGGCAACCGATTCCTAAAATGGCCTTTAGTGCGTGCCAAGAAGAGACATTTGTAGAAGCGATGAAGGAAAATGGACGCACTCAATTCATTGTGACAGGTATCGAAACACATATTTGTGTGTACCAATCGGCTAGACAGCTGAAAGAACAAGGATTTGAAGTAGAGGTTGTTGTAGATGCCGTATCCTCTCGAACAAAGACAAATAAAGAAATTGGGCTTACAAAGATGCATGCGCTTGGTATTTCCCCAACTAGCACCGAAATGATCTTGTATGAGCTACTACAACGGGCAGATCATGAGCATTTTAAAACCATTTTGAAGCTTGTTAAATAACGCCAACTAAAATTGAAACAATTGGTATATGTATTCCATTCATTGTAATAACAATTTTGTTTTCAAGAGAAATATATACAAAGAAATTGGGTTAGATTGAAAAAGTATAGATGTTCGATGGGTCTATAGACCTTTGTTGGGCATCTTTTTTATTTAAGGGCTAGATTATGCGTGACATTACTCACATAAAAACTTAGCCATTCCATTTGTTGTATACTATAATTAAAAATCGGGAATTCGTAATGGGTAAATAACATTTAATTAGGATGATGACTATGAAAAAAAATGTGAGATGGTTACTGTTAATAGTTAGTGTCGTTCTTATTTCAATAAGTTGTACAGGTAAAGAAGTAGCTTTACAAAAAGAACCTCTTTCACCAACAGAACAATTTGTTATTCAAAATTTACTGAATGATGAAGGGTTAATAAGCACAGATTTAACAAGCCAGAAAGATTTATTTTTATCGGAATCAGTAGGACTATGGCTTGCTTATTTATTAGAAAAAGGCGATCGAGCTCGTTTCGATGACCAGGTCAATGTTATGAAATCCTACTTTTTAAAAAGCGACTTTATTGTTTGGCGACTAGAAGGCACAAAAAAAGCCACAGTTAATGCCCTAATTGATGATTTGCGAATCATCCGTGTATTACTAGAAGCAGGTGAAAAGTGGCATGAATCAACGTATGTCCAACTAGGAAAAAAAATTGGCGAAAATTTGACCATACATGGAATGAATGAAGGATTATTTGTGGATTATGTAGATGTTTCAAGCCTTGCACAAGCAAATACATTGACAATGAGTTACCTAATGCCTTCCGCTTTTTACATAATGGAAAAAAATGGATTGTTGTCTCAACAGCAAGTCCGAGATCAGTTAGCTATTTTAAAAAATGCCCCTCTCACTGAACAAGGATTCTATCCAAAGTATTATGATATTCCCTCTAAAAGTTATAGATTTGATGAAGAACTGCACATGATTGATCAATTATATGTAGCATATCATATGGTTTCCATTGATGAAGATACCGAACCTTTTAAACGCTGGCTGTTAAATCTGTTGAAAAGAGACGGGAAATTATATGGGCGTTATAACGCACAAACGAATCAACCAACCGTGAGCTATGAATCTCCTGCTGTGTATGCAATGGCAGCTCGATATATGCTCGTTTTAGAAGAGCAGCAAAACGCACAGATCTTCATTGAGAAAATGTTATCGCTAAAAGATCCTACTTCAGGTTATGTTGAAAAAAATACACGATCAACGCATAGTTTTGATAATTTACTACCACTATTAGCAGAAAAGGAGGTAGAAAATGCGATTAACAATGAATAGAAATAAAGCAATTTTTATATATGGGTCAATCCTAATCTTACTATTACAAATACCTGCCTATTTTTTATTGCGTCAGGATGCAGAAGGTTATTTACTTTACTTGTTTTTAATGCTTTTAATAGTGCTTACCCTTTGGAGAGGAATGGTATTTGGGCTTATTAGCAGTCTCATCTTTATTTTTATTACAGGTTCAACATTACTCTATACGGGAATAACTGGAACAATGACATTTCTAAACCCTTCATTTTCCATGCAGTTTTTTTTCCTTTATGGCATCGTGCTGTTACTCCTCATACTTTGTGCAGGAAAGGTGCATGAATTAATGACAGAACAGGCAAGCTACATAAAAAAATTACAAGAAGATGTTAGAAACTATGTAGCAATTGATGTGGAAACAGGGTTTGATAATGAAACACGTATGCGAATAACAGTGAATGAAGAGATGCGTAGAGCAGATAGGCATAAGCACACTTTTGTCTTTATCATTTTAAAACTTGAGAATTATGATCAATTTCAAAAGCTTTATGGGGCTAAAGAAGTCCAACACTTATGGCAACAACTTTCTCAAAGGATACATCAAACGGTTAGACAAACAGATAAAAAATTTCGGTTTCGCGAAAATCATATTGGGTTATTATTAATTGATACAACAGACCAGTATATGGAAATTATTTATAATAAATTAGACCAAGCCTTAAAAAATCATCAATTGTTAAACGGAAAATGGGTAACATTAAATTATAAAACTAGTTTCTATACGTATCTTCCACTTACGGAGTCGACGTTCGATGAAATTTTATCGGATCTGGAAAGAGAGATGAAAACAAATGCGCTCTAATTATAGCTTTTGGATCGCCTTTGGATTGCTTTGTTTTTATACTTTCACTATATGTGACTCTGTACTAGCATCCGAAAAAAATAAGGACATTGCATTGATTTATGTCACTAGTTCCAAGCAGCCTAATATCGATGTATTGGCATTACAAGACATGCTTGAAAATTTTACGTCAGTAGATGTTTTATCAATAGAAGATGTAAACGAACAGATGCTTCAATCTTATAAACGCATTGTTGTTATGAATAACTATCCAACTAGAATTCCTCCAAATGCCTTGTCTGCAATAGATCAATTCTCAGGGTCGGCCATTTTGATTGGTGAAAATGTATTTCAGTTTTCTCCTTTTTCAAAATGGAAGGAGGGCCCAGTAGTGGAACTTCGAGCTATTGGGGGAGAAGTATTAAATAACTCCATAAAATGGAAAAGTGTAATACCATCAGGGGATTTTGAAATAGTAGAGAGAGCTACCTCTTTGAATAAGACATATCCTTTTATCGTCAAAAAAAATAATTGGTCTTTTATCGGTGATTTTATTAATAAAGATACATTGCAATATCAGTGGCCAGCGATCATGGGGGAGCTTTTGCAAATATCAAAGCCTCAGATACACCCCGCTTTTATTGTATTATCAGATATTAATATGAATACAGATATGCAAAAGTTAAAAAAGCTCGTGCTGGAGTTTTCAGCAAAAAAATTACCGATTGCTCTTGAAGTGGCACCTATTGTAGTAGATGAAAGTGATAAAAGATCCTACTATTTGCACGAAAATAAAAAACTATTAAGTTATTTACAAAAATTACAAAAGGAAGGTTATGCATTTATCCTTTCTTCATCTAATTCAACTGAAAAAAACCTTGAGTATTTAGTGCTACGTAAAATCTATCCTACTATAAGTCAGGGGGATAATTCCCTTTTTACCAGTAGTATCCAGCAGGACAGTCAGCAATTATTTATAACAAAAAGCGAAGAGAACCATACAATTTATCCGATTACAGCGGGATCTATGGCAGAAACAGAAACATATTCTTTCTATCCGGTGAAACAAAAGATAAACCTATTATTAAAAGTTCCTAATTCTATCATCGGTATTCAATATCCTGCCTATTTTAATGCTTCCTATGTTCAGGAGCTTGCCGCTTATTTAAGGGAACATCCACAAATTGAACTACTTAATCTCAGACAGACGAAGCAACAAGTAACATCCAAAAATGTTTCGATTAAGCAACATGAAAACGGTGAACAAACAATACAATTAGCATTTACAAAGATCGAACGTTTAAAAATATTATTTGATGAACGACCATTTGAATTAATTTTATGGGTGCTTGTCTTGATTGTTTCGCTGTTTGTCACATTATTTTTTATTAGTACCTTGCGTTTACGTATTACCTTACGTAAGAGATTATTTGAGGAGAGGAAAACAAATGGCTAATACATTATTTTTTATATCACTTTTCCTCATTTGGATCATGCTGCTTTATCATATGTTTTTAATGGAGGGTGGCTACTTACACTTTCGTACTTTTGAAAAGCCAATTGATGACTGGGCTAAAAAAATGGACAAGGTTCCCTCTGTCAGTGTCTTTATACCAGCGCACAATGAAGCACTTGTGATTGAACAGACACTACGAGCCATGTCACGACTATATTATCCGAAAGATCAACTCGAGGTAATTGTTATTAATGATAATTCCTCAGATGAAACTGGTGCTATTGCAGCGCGGTACGCAGAGAAATTCCCATTTATTCGTGTCATTGAAACGGTAGAGCCAAACAAAGGGAAGGGTAAATCCTCTGCCCTAAATTCGGCACTAGCTGATTCCACAGGGGATATCGTTGTTGTTTATGATGCTGATAATACACCTGAACGGATGGCTGTTTGGTATTTAGTAATGGGTCTCATGAATGATTCAAAAGCGGCTGCCACTGTTGGGAAATTTCGCGTTATTAATGCAGCAGAAACATGGTTAACTCGTTTTATTAATATAGAAACGATTTGTTTCCAGTGGATGGCCCAAGGCGGGCGTTGGAAATGGTTTAAGGTGGCAACTATACCTGGTACCAATTTTGCAATCCGACGGACAGTTTTGGAGCAGTTAGGCGGTTGGGATGTAAAAGCATTAGCTGAAGATACAGAGCTAACCATCCGTGTTTACAATTTAGGCTACCATATTCGTTTTTTCCCAAAAGCCATTACGTGGGAGCAAGAACCAGAAACCTTAAAAGTATGGTGGAAGCAACGTACTAGATGGGCAAGAGGTAATCAATATGTAGTGCTGAAGTTTTTAAGTCAATTCTTCACTCTAAAAAGAAAAAGTATCATGTTTGATTTATTTTATTTCTTTTTTACGTATTTTTTATTTTTCTTTGGTGTCATTTTATCCAATGCCCTGTTTATTATTAATTTATTTTATGATATTGGACTGACCGTTGGCGACATTGCCCTTGTTTTATGGGTTTTAGCCTTTTTACTGTTTCTAGGTGAAGTGATGATAACCTTAAGTATTGAAAAAACAGAAATGAATCGGAAAAATTTCTTTTATGTCATACTTATGTATTTTACCTATTCTCAAATGTGGATTGTGCTAGTCGTTTGGTCATTACTATTAGAAATAAAGCGCATGTTTACTGGTCAAGAAGTTCAATGGTATAAAACAGAGCGCTTTTCCAAATCAGATAAAGGAGCAGAATAATGAGAACCAAATTCTTCTATTTGTGCTTATTTTGTATTGGTTTTATTAGTTTTGCTAACGATGCAGTTGCAGCTACCATTACCGTAGATGACAACACCATTGCAATAGAAGGCAATCAACAGCAGAAAAAGCCCTTACTAGCACAGCCAATCGAATTACTGGGACCTTCCTCTTCAAGAGATTTTTATTACAATCTAAACGGGGATGTCCCATCCAATAACCAGCAAGTGACATTTCAAATCCAGCATTCTGAGCTACTTATAGCACCATCCTCCTTCACAGTGAAAGTGGATGATGTAGCAATTAAAACAGTTCCATTGAAAGCAGATTCATTAAAACAGACTGTTACCGTTAACCTTCCAAAAGAAGCACTGCTAAAGGGTTCTCATAAAATCACAGCTAGTTTTTATGGAATTCTTAAGGAAGGAATTTGTGTGCCTCCTGGCAACGCAGGTAATTGGCTACGTATTGAAATACTATCGTCTATATCAGCATTTAGTGACGAAAGTGATGCTTGGTCATTAAATAGCTATCCTGCTGCGTTTTTAGGCTATGAGGGATATGCTACGACGGTTATTGTACCAAAGAAGACCTCTGAGGCCACTTTAAATAGTGCATATCAGCTCGCAGCCTTCTTATCCGAACATGGTGACACAGATGTACAGATTGAACGTGAAGATGCTATTAATAAGATAAGAGGTCCTATCATCCTTGTAGGGGCAAAAAGTGAATTTAGTACAAACCTATTCAAAAAGATGTTAACAAATATTAGCGTTGAGCAAGATGCCATGACACTTACGATGCAGGAGCTGCAGAATACAAATTCGAATCAAAAAGTACCTCTTTTAGCTGTAACCTCTTCAAATGGCCAAGCTATTGAGGAGCGACTATCTTTTTTAACCAAAGCAAGCTTATTCGAGCAATTAATTGGTGATACATTAGCGATTAACGATGTTCCTAAAATAGAAGAGTTATCTGATACGACGATTTCATTTAAGCAATTTGGCTTTGAGGATCGACTTTTATCCAGCCAAGCGACTATGACACCCCATTATTATGTATCGTTGCCAAAGTTAGAGGCAAACAAGGAAGCTATTATGCGCTTGATCGTTAAAAAATCAGCAACAATATCTGACAGTAAAGAGGATGAGGATCGAAAATTAGAATTGATCGCGTATATCAATAATGTTCCACATGCAGTAGATTTACGAAAATTAGAACAGACTACAACAGATATGTATGAGGCCGTTATACCGATTCAAACAAATGTGCTCAACAAACTGTCAATGACCGATATTCAGTTTGAAGTAACAGGGTTCCAACTAGAGGATCCTTGCGAAACAACCAATGAACGCTATTGGATTTACATTGATAGTAATAGCACATTATCCATTACAAAAGATGATGCTGAACCAACGTTTACATTACGTGATTATCCTAATGCTTTTCATGAAAATACGTTAATCGTTATACCTGATAATGGAGGAATTGACGATACAACTATGGTATCCCTTTATAAATCGTTAATGACGAATGGTAACATGGCAAAAACCTCGCTGATGAAGGATAAGAATGTGACAGAGGAAGCTTTACAAGGGCATGCAGTCATTTTTATGGGAGAAATGGAACAGCTAACATGGCTTTCCAAGAAAGCCTCAAAAATTCCTCACACATCTGAGCAGCTTATCTCGCAAGGGTTTTTACCAGAGGCAATTGGCCAATATGTGTTCATAACGAAAAATTTCTGGCAGCAAAAAGAGCCTTTATTATGGATTCATTCATTAGAAAATGCTTCTGTAAAAGGTGACTTTTATGCTCACTTGAAAGAGACGAATTCTCAGGCAGACGCTGCGATTGAAACAAAAGAAGGACAATTTGTCGTAGCCGTAAATCAAAATGCTGATAAGGAAGACGTGAAAGTAGCTAAAAAAGATGAAATATCCTATGTTTTAATTGCAGAATTTGTTGGGCTCATTCTTGTCATTGCTGTTATACTGTATATCATCCTTCGTAAACGAAAGAAAAATCAACTAAAACAATAAAAGCAAAGTCGCGAATGTGCGACTTTGCTTTTTTATGCAGGCATGTCCGTTGGTGTTGGTTTTGCATAGCCCTCTTTATACGTGTCATCAATGAACTGACGAATTTCTTTTAAGCTCTTGCCTTCTTTGTGCAGTTGTGCTGATTGGACAGCAATCTCTAAGCACACTAAACAACGTGTCCCGTGATCATCCCAAACAATCGAACCATCCTCACGTTTTTCCTGAATAAAGCAATTTAAATTACTTTTATGGCCAGCAGATTCCCCACAGCCGCAATAGCATGGCATCCATTCGAGAATCTCTGTTGATTGTCCAGCGATTTGATAGACTAAGCGTATATTTTCTTGCTTGCCCTCTAAAAAGGTTGGTAGGACGTCAGCAGAAGCCGTTTCTTCTTGGATATCAACAGATGCCTCTGCATGGTCATGACCTTCATGTGAAGCGTCATTTGCTTTAGGAGAGGTTTCAGCACTGTTTTTATTTTCTCCACAAGCACTTAATAACAGTAACGCCAATACAACAAAAATAGTAATTGATTTCTTCAAAAATAGCGCCTCCTACATGTTTACAATACTTCCATTATAACATCGTTTTCATAAACATTTACAGACGCCTCGTTGAAAATCAGTGAAATATATCTAATCCACGTGTTTTGTTCATGAAATGTTCCATTTTCTCGCTCAATAATTTTTTTAAGAAGAATCCGAACAGGATAAAAATGAACCAGAAACCTAATAGGAAAATGAGGTCCATCCAGACTGTTGACCAAATAATTCCGCCGACAGCTTCACGCATCATTTCAATCGCATACGTAAAAGGTAAGAAAGGGTTGATTATTTGGAAGAACCTCGGCAATAACTCGACTGGATAGGTTCCCCCAGAGCCTGCAATTTGTAACACAAGCATCACAATGGCTAATGCTTTTCCTACATTACCGAAGACGGAAACGAGTGTGTAGACAACCGTTACAAATACGAGACTAATGAAAAGTCCAAATAAGATAAAGTAGGCAGGTGCTTGAATGGAGCCGTCTACTAAGAAAATATCTCCAATGGTAATAATTAGAGTTTGAATAAACGAGAAAGTTGCAAATGTTAAGAGTCGACCAAAGTAAATTTCTCGAATACTATAAGGTGAATCTCCATGGAGATTCACAGACAATAATGAAATTAACAGTAAACAGCCTACCCAAATAGAGAGTACTGTGTAAAACGGTGTCATGGCTGTTCCATAGTTCGCAATAGGGAATACACGATGTTCCTTTAATTTAATAGGCTCCTCAAAGAAATCACGTTCGGCGTTGACATCATTTTTAAGTAATTGTACAATCTCTGCTAGATCCGCTTCTTCTTCTAGAGTTCGTAGTTTATTCGCTAATTCTTTGATTTTAGCACTTAAAGTTGGAAATTCAGTTTGTATTTTTTGAATAGCTTGATTTGCTGTACCTAGCGTGTTTTTGGTCTGAGTCAATTTATCTGTTGCCTGAGGTATGAATTGTTTTACATTTGTCAGCATGGTAGAAGCGTTAGTTAAAGTTTGTTTCGCACTGGTAAGGGTCGATCGAATTTGTGGCTCTAGACTTTCGTTATAGTAGGATAAGAATTTTTGTAAATTAGCTGTAGCATTTTGTGCGATTTGCTGAATAGCTGTAATGTCTTGCTTGATAACATCTTTATCAATTGGCTTTAATTGATCTATTTTATTTAGTAAATCGTCATGTAGAGTCTGTAATTGTTGTAATGAGCTAAGCGCATTTGACGTAGAATCAATGAAGTTTGGAGGATGTTCCAAGGCTTCGCGAATGGCTGTAAGCTGTTCGATGATTGGTTGATTCGCTTCTGCATTACTTTCCTGTAAAGAACCAATAATGGTTGTTAAAGAGTCTTCTAATTGCTTACGAGTCGAAGCATCTGCCTGAATTAATTTTTGCATTGCCTCAAGCGTTTGAATACTCTTGGTTATGCTATCTTTAGAAGTTGACAATTGATTTTTAAGTGCCTCTTTTGTTTGTGTAATAGAGGCAGGGTCAACATTTATACGATTGAGCTTATTGATGATATCTGTAAAATGTTGGGCAATATTTTGAACAGTTGTGACATCCTTTTTGATGATAGGAGATAGTTCATTAAATAAAGCATCTGCTTCATTCACTAAACGTAAACCCTTTTGAATGGTAGTTAAACCATCTGTTGTTAGTTGTTCCACCTGTGGAACTTGTGTCAGCGCCTGATTAAGTAATTGATTTGCCTCTTTTCCTTGGGTAGAGGCTTGAGTTAAAAATGAATGTATATCAGGTAAATGCTGTTCTATAGTAAAAACATAATTTTCAAATTTGCGGAAATCAGGAATGTCACGTTCCATTTCAATTCCAATTGTATTAAAAATAGAAAAAAGTGTCCCATTGACGGTGGATACAAATTCATTCGAAACCTGCTGTGTAAGTACGCTCGCGCCTTTACTTGTAATTTTAGGAGCAATAGGATTCTTTTTTTCATTTACATAATAATCAATATGGGCCTTCGTTGGTTTGTCGGTTAGAATAGAGGTTAGTTTTTGCGAAAAATCATTTGGAATGATAATGATTGCAAAGAAATCACCATTTTTTAATTGTTCCTTAGCTTTTTTCTCTGTCTCGAGCTTCCAAGTAAAGCTTTTATTCGTACGTAAAGTTTCAATTACTTCATTCCCGACATTTATTGCTTCATCTCTTACAGTGGTTCCCGTATCTTCATTGACAATCGCGATTTTCATATTAGAGGTGTGGGCGTAAGGGTCCATGGAGGCATAAATATTTAGCCAGGCATAAAGAGAAGGAAGAAAAATTAGTCCACCTATAATGACAGCTACGACCCAGTTTGTGACAATATTACGGATATCTTTTGTATAAATTTGAAAAACATGCTGGAACGAGTTTTTCATCATAATCACCCCACATTCAAATTTGCATGAACTCTCACTATGTATGTTCCCAAATATACTTTAAATTATGTTATAAATGTGAAATATCTTCATTTAAAGGCGAATTAGTTTACTAGGTTTTCAAAACAATTTATAATCAATCGCGAATGCACTAAAACTAGGGCTTTTAGTGTAAAAAAGGAGGTCACTACTTTAGTGAAAAAATTATTAATTATTGGTTCAGTGATTGTTGTTTTATTTGCAGCAATTATTGTGCTTACCAACGTCTCAAACAAAAGTAAATTAGAAAGCGCAAATAACCCTTATGGCGATAAAAAGCTAAAACAAGAAACAATTGATCAATTGGATGATGAAAACTATCAAAACATTATGTTACCAGACGAACTAGAAGCTAAAATTAAAGCGGGCGAACCGGTTAATGCTTACTTCTTCAGTCCAATCTGTGTACACTGTCAAGCATTTACACCAGTATTAATGCCAATTGCCGATGAGCTTGGTGTTGATATTGCTCAATTGAATGTCTATGAATACGATGATTTATGGGGAAAATATAATATTGAAGCAACACCAACATTCATTCGTTTCGAAGATGGTAAAGAAGTAAATCGCTTTGTAGGAGCTCTTAAAGAAGAAGATTTACGAACGTTCTTAAATACGGTTGTGTTAAATAAATAGAAAAGGAAGAGACTGTATCATAATTATTTAGATACGGTCTCTTTTGTTTTTGTAGTGTATACTAAAAATACTGAATAGTTGTACACTGGAGGAATGATGAATGTCAATGGATGATTATTTTTATAATGGTGAACTGATGAAATGCTATGAATTAGCGAAGCAGGTGACAAATGAAGCAGACAAAGCACTAGCACAAAAGTATATTCGATTATTAGAAGAATATGAATATGATCGTTATCCAAAGCCAACTGGTCATATCGAAGTACAGCATGTGGAACGCGCTGATGAAAGCTATCCAGAATCAGATCTAGTTGTAGAAATACGGGCAATAAAAGATGAAGAGTCATTTGCGAAGCGTATTCAGCAATTGGAGGAAGTCGCAAAAACTGGAACACCCGCAGACAAGGCACAATCCTTTTTTACACAGGGAGAGCTGTTCCTATTCGCACATCAATACAATGAGAGTGTTCACTGCTTTCAACAAGCAGTAAAGGAAAATCCGAATAAGGCTGTCTATTGGGGAATCACAGGGCAGACGATGCATCGTTTTGGTTGGATGCCATTTGATGCGCTCGGTTATTTAGAACAAGCGATACAGCTAGATCCAACAAATCCTCGTTGGAAATGGAATAAAGCGCTTGTACTTATTCAATTAGCTAAGGATTTGCAAATGGCTCCATTTATGGCGAATGCAGTAATCACTTTAGAGGATGCACTAACTTCTTGTGGCGAACAGCAGCGGTCATTGAAAGATGCCATTCAAAATACAGTAGATAATATGGATAGCTATGTTTTTTCCTAACATTCAGGAGTCTTCTACAGAAAACTAATTTCAATAGTTTTATAATATTATGCGGATGTCCCCAATGTATATGGAGACATCCTTATTTTGTTGAAATAAGATTATGCCAAGAGAGAAAAAAGACCTTTTGGCAAGGCGTGGGGTTGATTTCCGTTCCGCCAGCGTGTCCGATGAGCCACTTCACTCACTTGCGTTCGCTCCATGGGCGCACCTGTGACGAAGTAATCTGTAACGAAAATCTCTTTTCACCTTTCAAAAAATGCTTTAGATGATTTTGTTTTCCAACACAGCGAGGATGTCTCCAATGCATATGGAGACGTCCTTTTTACTGAGAAATCAAGTGAGCGGGGTTCGTTGCCATATTTCACAATCATGGTATGATAAGAAAGAAAATGATTTGTAGATATAAAGGACGGATTTTTTATGGCACAAGAAGCGGCAAATAAGTTTATAGAAAACGTATGTAATCATTTAGTTCGCAATATGAATATTACAAAAGTGGAAGAGCATTTTAAAGAAACAATTACTATGCAGCGACAATCTGCCGCAACATCTATGGACTTTTGGGACATGTTGATGATGAATATGCTTTATTTTACGGAGAATGAACAGGCTTGGGAGCAGGAATTTCTAAAAATGCTTCAAGCTAAGGAATGGCTAAAGCCATCAGCTCTTGAAGAGGAATTATTAATGCATCAGATGCGCATTCGTCAACAAGTAGCAGAGCAATTGGATGCTGCAAAGGATTTATTCCATCAGCAATATGAGTCGGAAGATATGACAGAGGAAGCGATTATTTATGATTATGCCTATAGCTCTGCTGGGCATTCCATGCGCATGGATTTATTAACCGTGCTTGTATCCACGCCAGAGCAATCAAAAATACTCTTTGACGCAGACCCACAGGAAACGATACGAATTGTCAATGGCTACATTGCCTACCATACAGATGGATTAATTAATAAAACAAAATTACACTAATTTTGTTACAAAGCTTCACGCGAAAGGAATTTGATTAAATGAATACACCATTTACTTTTAACCATACACAACCAACAAATATGGACCCTACGAAGAAATATCCCGCTATTTTTTTGCTTCATGGCATGGGCAGCCATGAAGATGATTTACCACAATTAGTGCAGGATTTTCAAGAGCAATGTCATATATTTAGCTTACGAGGACCAATTACGCAACATCCCGGCTATGCTTTTTTTACCATTCAAGAGGTGGGGCAACCAGATCGTGCAATCTTCGATAAAGTGTTGGTTGCACTGCAACGATTTATATTAGAGGCCATCGAAGAATATCAAATCGATCCACATAAAGTCTTTGTTTTAGGCTTTAGCCAAGGTGCGGTTTTAGCACAATCACTTGCCTTTGTTATGGGGAATTTAGTGACGGGTATTGTTGCATTAAGTGGCTATACGCCAAAGTTTGTGACGGAGGAATATGCCATTCGTTCTGTAGAACATTTACATGCTTTTATTTCGCACGGTGATTATGATTATGTAATACCTTCTCAATGGGGAATGGAAAGCAAGGAGATCTTTGAACAATTTGGTGCCACGGTGACATTTAAACAATACCCAGATGGACATGGTGTAACACCTGATAATCTTCGTGATCTAGTGGCATTTTTAGCACAGCAACTACAGGAAGAAATTCAATAAAAGGAAATCCGAGGCAAAAATTTGTCTCGGTTTTTTTGCCTACTGTAATAAGACCTATTATCAAATTATTTTTCTCCAATAGTGTTTGGAAGAATCGAGGCAAGAAGGTTCAAATTCACGTCAGTCGGTGGTATCATAGTAGATGTTGTGAATGAACGTTCTTTGTTAGATGAAAAACATGTACTTTATGTGAAAAGAGAGACAGAACAGATCTAAAAGGGGTAAAATAATAATTTGATGTGCTAGATGCAAATTTTGTCGCTTTCTATCGATGAAAGCGTGTAGAAATTATGGAGAAAAGGAATTAAGCTGAATGGAACAAAATCTGAAAACGGAGCATAAACCACTATCCTCCGAAAAAACAAGAGGGAAGTCATCACGTTCTTCTATTTTAGCGCAAACCGTCAAGACAGGGATTATCAAATCTAATTTAATACCTATGTGGGCTGGTTTAACGCTAGGCATGTATAAAAATAAAATGACGTTTGTAGACAATATACCAGAAATCATTTTTTCAACAATCGGTTCCGCCCTTGTCATTGGAGCTGCAGGGGCCTTTAATAATGTCTATGATCGTGATATTGATGCAATTATGCCTCGTACACAAAGCAGACCAACTGTAACAGGTGAAATGTCAGCAAAATCGACGTTATCATTAGCTGTTGTAATGTTAATTATTGGAGTAGCAGTGTTGGCACTTGCGTCACCTTTAGCAGCGGCATTTGGATTATTAGGTGTATTCCTATATGTAGTCCCTTATACAATGTGGACAAAGCGTCGTACGATATATAATACAGAAATCGGTAGTATTAGTGGTGCGGTGCCACCATTAATTGGTTGGTCTGCTGTATCTACAGATATTACACACCCAGCGATACTTGGTTTATTTTTTGTTATGGTCATTTGGCAAATGCCACATTTCTATGCTATTGCCATTCGCAAACGTGTAGACTATGAAGCAGCCAGTGTGCCCATGCTACCAGTTATCAAAGGGATGCGTCGAACGTATTATCAAACCAATTTCTATTTAATATTATTGATTCTATCAAGCTTTTTATTTGGCTCGCTAAGTGTAGGCATCATGCTTGTGGCATTGATCTTAAGTGTTGCTTGGCTAGTGATGAGTATTTACGGTTATCATAGTAATACAGATCAAGTGAAATGGGCTACCAAAATGTTTGTTTTTTCCCTATTCCATATGACTATACTATTCTCAACAGTCATTGTGTACTCGCTAGTAGGAGTTATTTTTAAGTTATATTAATTTTTTCAAAAATTGCCCTGAAAAAAATAAGTAGTGCGAAAACAATTACGAAAATAAAAACCAACAAGTTTACTCGTTACTTGTTGGTTTTTTATTATCGACAGAAATGATTTGGCGACTAGGCCATTCGAATGCATGTAACCGTCCGCCAAACACAGCTCCACCGTCAATGCCAATAATATTATTTTCTCCGAAATAAACACGATAATCAGTTGGATCATGATGCAGGTTATAAGTAGGGGTATGGCCGAAGATTATTGTTTTTTCCCCTTGATAGCCTGCGTGGAATTCCTCACGAATCCAAAGTAAGCGCATGGGGTCAGTTTCGGCTATTGCAGCACCTGGCACAACGCCACCGTGGACGAAAATAGCATCCTCTAACTCAATATATATTTCAAATGTCTCGATTAACTGTAAATGTTCTTCGAGCTTAGGGAGCGTTTTAATAAAGCTAGGTAGTGTATTACTTTGGATGGCTTCCTCAAAGTCTGCCAACTGATAACCGTAGCTTGCTAATGTAGCCTCACCACCACAAAGTCCTACCCAATGGTTCCATGGCTTAGCAAGGCCTGAACGACATGCATTGAGCATGATCGCCTCATGATTGCCTAGTAAAACGCGTGCACCTTTTGTCTGTAGTTCACTCACTAAATTTAACACACCACTAGAAGAGGGCCCTCTATCAATATAATCACCAAGAAGAAAAAGCTGGTCGTTGATTGGGTCATAGTTTGCTTTTAATAATAGTTCTTCCAGTAGCCCTAATTCTCCATGTATGTCACTAATTGCTAGTATACGGTTCATGTACGAGCATCCTTTCTAATAGTACAGCTTTACCCTTAAGTATAGAGAATTATTCTACAAGTTTCGACTTTTCTAGCTTCTCCTAGCTTTTTTCATAGAATTTTTAAAGAAACAATTCTCCTACTACTATGTTTATCATATGAAGGATGATTTTATAGCTTTATTCATTTGTCTAGAGAAGATGAGTTATGAGAGGAGGGGAAATGCTTGAAACGTAACAGCAGAAGCAAATTGCAATGCTCCTACTGTTTGACTTAAAAATTATATCTGTAGTTTTTCCCATGCTTGCTTCGCTATTTGTTCATCAAAGGTTGAAATGAGGCGAAAATTATTGCTGTCTAAAATGCGATAATGCTGACTGATGACGTTTTGCTGTAGTCGAAAACCACCATACTCCTGAATGTTTTTCCACCATATGTATCCACCCATTGTTTTCTCCTTTGGCTGCAATGTTCCATTATTTGCGATTAAATCTACAACCTCTAATGGATCACCACCAAGTTCATGCTGTAAAATCGTACTGTCTCGACACAATGTGCAAACTGTAACAGTGGTTGTCCAGCCAGCTAGTATACGGCCCTTTTCAATTTGGACAAGTGTTTTTTTTGATAATCCTAGTAAATCACTCATTTGATCCTGTGTGAAAGCTTTTTCTGTACGGATTAATTTCAGTTTTTCTGAAACGAGTGTGATTAATTGTTCACGATTCATCCTAACACCCCTTATTTTCAGATTGTTAAGTTCTATTATACATGAAAGTAAAGAAGCGTGTTTTTCTTTCACCTTAGGAAGTGGCTGAGATCGCGTAAAATTGAAACAGACTGCCCCTAATGGACAGTCTGTTGGATGTTAGATTTCATATTTTTTCG
Organism: Lysinibacillus sp. K60; assembly: GCF_019731275.1. Classification (NCBI taxonomy): domain Bacteria; kingdom Bacillati; phylum Bacillota; class Bacilli; order Caryophanales; family Bacillaceae; genus Lysinibacillus; species Lysinibacillus sp. K60. The sequence goes on from NZ_JAASJR010000002.1 coordinate 284,807, forward strand.
TATCCGAGATCACTCTGAAGTGGATGCCTTTAATCTGAGCGCTGACTTTATGGCGGAGTGTATCAATATCCACAAGCTCCTCTTTATTTTTGACACACACAGCAATCTCTTGTAATAGCTTTGTAAAAGATTCTTTAAATAGTGAGCGCATATTATCGAAATCTAAACTACGAAAACTCCCATCAATATCGAAAGCTTCAACTGAATTTAATTGCTTGGAAGCTCCTGCAAAACGATCATCGTAGACTGTGTAATTTTCATCTGTTACCACGATAATAAATAGAACTTCTCCCGTGATTGTTTTTAACTCAATATTTGTTTTGTGTTTCTTTACATCAGTAATAATGTGAATACCATCTGAATGATATAGCTTAAATAATGTCATGTGTATGGCCCCCTACAACTAAAATCATTTTTCTCTATTCATTATATAGTGAAATGGCTAATAATGGAATAAGGAATACTGTTTCCTACAGTTACGATTGAACCTCTGTTTTAAGAAGTAGATTTTTTCGAAGAGGACGAACCTCAATATAATGAATTTGATGACCTTGTTGCTCATAGATGCTAAAAATATAGGAGCCTAGTTCAATATTTTTTGATGCTTTAATGCCGTTATTTACAGTTAAGAACCAACCACCTAATGTTTCCACTTCTTCAGCTTCCAGCGTAATGTTTAATAGATTTTCTACATCTTCCACAAGCATTTTTGCATTTAATAAATAGTGATGATCTGTAATTTTTCGAATATCCGCAATTTCATCACCATCAAACTCATCTCGAATTTCACCAACAATTTCTTCTAAAATATCTTCAACTGTTACAAGACCAGATGTACCACCATATTCATCCATTAGGATGGCCATATGGATTCGTTCCTTTTGCATACGTACAAGTAATTCTTGAACGGGCATTGTTTCAATTACGCGAATGACAGGATTTATGAAATCTTCTAGAACTAATGAGTCGTCTGTAAGTTGTTCAAGTAGACCATGGGTTAATAGTTCTTTCGCATTGATGAAACCTAATATATTATCTCGGTCCCCATCATAGATTGGGTAACGGGTATATTTTTCAGCAGCGATGTAATGAATAATGTTTGTAAAAGATTCATTTTGTTCAATTCCAACAATTTCTGTTCGGGGAACCATGATTTCACGAGCAATACGTTCATCAAATTCAAAGACGTTATTAACATATTTGAGCTCAGATTTATTGATTTCACCACTTTTAAAGCTTTCGGACAGTAATAATCGCAATTCTTCCTCTGTATGAGATAGCTCATGTTCGCTAGCAGGTTTCATACCGAATAAGCCAACTAACACACGTGCAGAACCGTTCAAGAACCAAATAAATGGATACATGATCTTATAGAAAAACATAATGGGTTTTGCAAAAAGAAGTGTAATGGATTCAGCTTTTTGGATGGCAGCTGTTTTTGGGGCTAATTCGCCGACTACTACATGTAAAAACGTAGCGATGGCAAAGGCTGTTCCAATTGTAAAGATTGTCATATATTTATCAGAAATGCCGATCATTTCGAATAGTGGGTGAAGCATAAATTCAAAAGTTTTTTCACCAACCATCCCGATACCAAGAGCGGTTACAGTAATCCCTAATTGACAGGCTGATAAGTATTCGTCTAAGTGTTGAACAACATGTTTCGCAGCAACTGCTTTTTTATTGCCTTCTGCAACCAGCTGGTCAAGTCTTGAGGAACGTACTTTTACAATGGCAAATTCTGTTGCTACGAAAAAGCCTGTTAAAGCTAATAAAATGGTAAAAATCGATAGGTTTATTATGGTCTCCAAATAGTCGTTCTGTAAAAACAGAACGTCACCTCCTAATTATGAATGAGTAATAATAAAGATTGCATTAATGCAATACTTTCGGGTGAAACATTTTTCTTAATCGTTTCAATTCTTTTATCATCTTGCTTGTTCATTTGTGCTAGCAGAGATGTAACATCATGCTCTAAATCTTGCATTTTTAAACGAAGCACCTGTACATCGATTTCTTCATAGGGTGTGATGTTTAGTTCATGTTGGATTTGTACAAGTGAAAGCCCCTGTTGTTTGCGCTGTTCAATAAATTGAAGCCGTTTAATCATGGCTGGGTCATAGTAGCGATAATTTGCTGCAGAACGTTCTGCATCTAGCAAACCAATATTTGTATAGTAATCGATTGTTCGTTTAGTAATGCCTGTTTTTTCTGCAAGCTCGCCAATCTTTAATTTTTCTGTCCCAATGCAAACACCTCCAAACCATCACGTGATACTTTGATTATAACGTGATGGTTTTAGTTTATTCAAATGATAGCCTTTGATATTTCGAAATTATAAGATTTTTTTCAAAAAAAGAACGTTTCTGCCATGATTAAATGGTAGAGACGTTCCTAAGTTTACGGAAGTAAATAAGTATCATATAGGTGATGGAGAGCTTCCTCACCATTTTTTTGTAAGAGAATTTCTTCATTATATGTAAGTGTTATGCTCGTTTGCTCGCTATCAATTTTGTCGTCAATTATTTTACAGGTAACAGTCACAAAGCCTGATTCAGCAAGCTTTTCTTTCATGTCGTCACTCCACGCCTGATCAGAAAATAGCGGAGGCTGCCAAGTACCTCTCACATGTAGCTCATTTTTTTCGAGGTCATAATCCCAGCGTATGTCACGTAAAATAGTTTTAAATAGGTCATTAACCGTAAACGATGTATCTTTATAGTTAATGTCTAGTGCACGTATTGCATGGACATCTCGGCTAACTGCACTAGCTGCGGAATTAGCAGCTGAATTGATGCCTGAAGCAGCATCTTTAATTTCTGAAAATCGACCACCACAGCCAGAAAGTAGTGCGCAGATGCATGTGATACAAGCAACTTTTGTCATCCATTTCACAAGTAGTCCCTCCAGTCTAGTAAGTTGTTATAACTATCTTAACGAAAAGAAAAATATGAAGAAAGGGCATGAAGGCGGTAGTTTGTGACGGTTTTGCAACGATGCGACCTCCACTTGATTGTTCGGCATTTGAGAAATATATAATTCTGAATATTTAGTAAAAAATCAAAAGAATAGGAGCGGTTTGTGATGAAAATTAATGATGAAATGCTTGATCGATTAGGAACATACTTTGTTTATCATGCTGTTTATGATAATTATGGAATTACGTTTGAAAACTTTGTGGAGCGTTGGCTACGAGGCATACTTGACATATAGCGAGCTGAACTTTGAAAAACTCCTGGAAACAGGAGTTTTTATCTATAAAAAAGACATATTTCCTCTTGATTTAGATACTTTACTCATGGTTACTGATGCTATAATTAGCTTAATTGGTTAGATATCTATTACTTTCTATCTAAAGGGGATGATGCATATGAATTTATTGGGGAAAATTCTCGCAACTGTCATTGGGACAGTATTTGTCGTATTCGCAGTTATAACAGTTGTGAATATTTATCAAACAAAAAATTTAACAATAGAAACAGCTCAAAAAATGGCACAAGCAGAAACATCGGATCACGCCAACCAGATTCAAATTCAGCTTGATTATGCTATGGATACAGCACGTACGCTTGCAGCTAATTTAACTACAATGGTGGAAGAACAAAAGGCTGATCGTGCTTTAACAGATGCTATGTTCCAACGTATTTTGAAAAATAATGAGCAATTTATGGGTGTTTGGTCTGTATGGGAACCTAATGCCTTCGACGCGCAAGATGAAAAATACATAAACACAGAAAGACATGATGCATCAGGACGCTATGTTCCATTTTGGACGCGCGATGGTGATCGTATCGTTCCTTCTCCTATTGTTGATTATGATACGTCTGATTTTTATCTATTACCGAAACAAAAAGGACAGGAAATGATTTTGGAACCATTTGTTTATCCTATTGCGGGTAAGGATGTGTTATTAACGTCCATCATTGTGCCTGTTACGATTGACAATGAATTTAAAGGCATCGTGGCCGTGGATATGAGTTTAGAAACATTCGCTCAACTAAGCCAACAAGTAAAATTATTTGAGAGTGGCTTTGGTTCGATTATCTCGAATAATGGCATGTTTGTGACACATCCAAATAATGATTATGTGACAAAGCCATTTGCTGAGCAAGAACAGTATACATATAGAAACGAGATTCAAACAGCCATTCAGCAGGGCAAGGCTTCCGTTATTCAAGATTTTTCAAGCTATTTACAAGAGGATAGCTATATTGTCACTGCTCCCATTCATATTGGAAAAACGGAAACTCCGTGGTCATTGCTTGTCACAGTACCGACTAAAGAAGTGTTAGCACAAACAACAAAACTCACATGGACGATGGTCATCATAGGCGTTGCTGGCCTTATTTATCTTATAATCGTGCTAACATGGCTTATTCGTCGAATTGTTCGACCTATCGTAATGACAGTGGAGCAGGTGCAAGCGATTGCAGATGGAAATTTAGCAGTGGAGCCATTAGCGGAGGATAGCAAGGACGAGCTTGGTCATTTAGCAAAGGCTGTCAATATCATGACAAGTAATACACGAACATTGATTCAGGAAGCAACGCAAATTTCAAATCAGGCAAGTACCTTTAGTGATCGACTCATGTCTTCCACAAATAATATGAGTGTGAGTATCGATCAAGTGCTAACGACAACAGGTGAGTTAGCGACAGGAGCAACCCTACAAGCTGAGCACGCAGCCCTAACGCTAGGTGTAACGCAAGAGGTAGAGCAGAAATTGCAAGCTATTCAAGCGGCAATCAAGGAAATGACTCATCGCTCTCAGGAGACTACGCAGGCATCTAAGCAAGGTTTGGTTCATGCGGAACAATCGATTCAAGGCATGGAGGCGATGTCGGAGCAAGTCACATTAACAGCATCTGTTGTCCAGCAGCTGAGTGACCAATCGACTGAAATTAATCGTATTTTACAAGTCATAAATGCTATTGCAGGTCAAACGGATTTACTTGCACTTAATGCTGCGATAGAGGCTGCTCGTGCAGGAGAGCATGGAAAAGGCTTCTCAGTCGTAGCAGAGGAAGTACGCAAACTTGCAGAGGAGTCCGCCAAATCGACGAGTCAAATAGCAGCTATTATTGATACGGTTGTGAAGGAGACTGTCAAAGCAGGCGATGCCATGCAAAATGTTGTGGCTGCTGTGCAAACCAACACACAGTATCTTGATGCCAATAAACAAGCACTTGATGCCATCTTACAGCATATCGTTGATACTGTAGCGCAAATCGACGAAGTGACAACTGCCTCTCATTTAATTCAAACGGAAACAGTAGAGGTAGTCCGGGCAGTGGAAAATATGACAGCTGTCAGCCAGCAGTCCTCAGCAGGAACAGAGGAGCTATTAGCAACGATGGAGCAGCAAAATACCGCGGTTCATGAGCTGAAAAATATGGCAGAAAGCTTATCTGGTATGACGAACTCCTTACAACAAACACTAGCAAAATTCCATTTTTAGTAGAGAACTAAGGCTGCGTGTCATCTTATGTACAACGGGATGACATGCAGCTATATTGTAAGTTAAATTCTATAAGAATTATTTTTCTGAATATTTAGTTATTTATTGACGTATAAATGCTATTATTTATTTAGTTGCTATAGGCGGGAGCTGGTACATATGAAATTACTACATAAAATATTACTGACAACGTTATCTACAATGATGATTGTGTTCATCATTATTTTAAGTGTCAATATTGTAAAAACTAATTCATTAGCAGTGGAGGATGCACGACAGCTCGCTCAATCGCGGGCGTCCGAAAGTGCATATCAAATGCAAATGGAACTTGATTATGCGATGGATACAGCAAGGACAGTAGCCTCTAATCTTCAAACAATGGTAGCCAATCATAAGGGAGATCGTGATTTAGCAAACGAGATGCTCAAACAATTACTCGAACAAAATGATACCTTCCTAGGGGTTTGGACGATTTGGGAGCCAAATGCCTTTGATGGACAAGATGCTCATTTTGCCAATTCGAAAGGGCATGATGCATCAGGTCGTTTCCTTCCCTATTGGGCACGCAGCAACAATGGTGTGACGCTTGCTCCTCTAGAAGACTATGAAACTAGTGATTATTATGTATTACCTAAAACGTTGAAACAAGAGGTTATTTTAGAGCCGCTAATTTACCCAATTGATGGTCAAGATGTATTGATGACTTCCACAGCTATACCTATTCAAATAGATGGAAAAGTCGTTGGTCTTGTTGGAATTGATATAAGCTTAGAAACATTGGTAGCCATTAATAATGAAAATGTACTCTATGATACAGGGTATAGTGCCATAGTATCTCATAAGGGGACATTTGTTGCCCATCCATCTCCTGATTATGTCAATAGACCAGTGACTGAAATGGAAAAATATAAAAGTGCGGATAAAGTTTTGTCTGCTGTTGAACAGGGCAAATCCTATCTAGTAGAGGATTATTCATCCTATTTACAAGAAGCTTCCTTTATTGCTGTCTCACCTATCCAAATTGGTCAAACGTCGACACCGTGGGCATTGCAGGTAATTATTCCATCTGATGAGGTAATGGCAGCCGCAAGTGAGGCAATGTGGTTATCAATATTACTAGCTATTATTGGTATTATTGTATTAGTTGGTGCCATTACTTGGATAGCTCAGCGGATCGTCAAACCAGTGGTTCAGACAGTGGAACAGGTCAAAACCATTGCTGGTGGAAATTTAGCAGTGGAGCCGTTACAGGTTCGTTCGAAGGATGAAATTGGCGAGCTTGCACATGCAATGAATCATATGACAGACAATATGCGCGAGCTGTTACAAGCGGCTACACATATTTCCAATCAGGTGAATCTATACAGCGGAGAATTACGTGCTTCTACCAATGATATGAGCATCAGTATCGAACAGGTGTTAACAACAACAAGTGAGTTGGCGACAGGTGCTACCGTACAAGCCGAACAGGCGTCTACCACATTAGGCGTTACACATGAGGTTGAGCAGAAATTGCAAGCAATTCAAATGGCAATTGAAGAAATGCTTCAGGATTCTCAGCTTACAACAGCGTCTTCTAAACAAGGTTTAATTCATGCAGAGCAGTCTATTCAAGGGATGGAAGTGATGTCGGAAAAAGTGTCACTGACAGCTATGGTCGTCCAACAGCTCAGCGACCAATCAACAGAAATTAATCGTATTTTACAAGTCATTAATGCAATTGCAGGTCAAACAAATTTATTAGCATTAAATGCGGCGATAGAAGCTGCTCGTGCAGGTGAGCATGGCAAGGGCTTTTCAATTGTGGCAGAGGAAGTACGGAAGCTTGCTGAAGAATCAGCCAAATCAACAAGCCAAATCGCCTCCATTATTGATATGGTTGTTAGAGAAGCAGCAAAGGCTAGTGATGCTATGCAAAGTGTTGTCTTAGCTGTGGAAAACAATACGCAATATATTGATGCCAATAAGCAGGCACTTGATGCGATTTTACGCCATATTGTCGATACAGTAGCGCAAATCGATAATGTGACAGCTGCCTCCAGTGTCATTCAAAGGGAGACGCAGGAGGTTGTACGTGCAGTGGAAAATATGACGGCTGTTAGCCAACAATCCTCAGCAGGAACAGAGGAACTATTGGCAACGATGGAACAGCAAAATTTAGCGGTTCATGACATCAATAGCAAAGCCCAACAATTAACAGCTATGACGGACTCCTTACAGGCAGCACTAGCTAAATTTCAATATTAAATTAAAAGAGCTGTAGGCAAGGTGAAATTTTCATCCAACTTTGCGTACAGCTCTTATACTTATTTGAAGAAGTGTGTAATAAATTGATTCGCTTCCTGCCAGTTATAAACCCTTACAACATTATTAGGAACGGCAAGACGATTATAAGGTGTATCAAATAACACAACAGGTATTTTTAACTCCTCTGCCAGCATCACCGCATTATCATGCTTATCCTCAAAGAAAGCTTCTACATTATGTTTTTTTGCAGCGGCTAGTTTATCATGGCTGCCGAGAAGCTCGATATGGTCGTAAGGTATAGCTTGCGATTTAAACCAATCGACCGTGATGTCTGCTACATTTTCACCTCGTGCAGAAATATAATACAGCTCAAAATTATTTTTCCAAGCGCTTAGAATATTTTTTGCATCTTTTGCCACCTCAGAGACTTCATACATGTAAGGTTCATTTTCCTTAAACCAAGTATTAAAGGCACTTCGGTCAATAGGGTGTGGGAAGGCAGATAAAAAATCATATTCACAAACATCATCCAGCGTAATATTTACATTGTACTGTTTATTAATATGTGGAATGAGTGTACTTGGACATGTCACAGTCCCATCAATATCAATACCAAAGCGGGGCTTCTTCATGCTAGCACCTCCTTAGGCATTCGCTTTTTGAGCTTCTTCCGCTGCGCGTTTTTCTTCCATTTCTGCTGCTAATTTATCAATTTCTTTCTTCAGTTCTTCCACCATTGTTTCTTCTGGCACTTTACGGACTGTTTTCCCCTTCATGAATAATAAGCCTTCACCACGGGCACCAGCAATACCGATATCTGCCTCACGCGCTTCTCCAGGACCGTTTACCGCACAGCCTAATACTGCTACTTTTAAAGGTACCTTCAATTTAGAAATATATTCTTCTACTTCATTCGCAATGGAAATTAAATCAATCTCAATGCGTCCACATGTTGGACAAGAGATCAATGTTGCCATATTAGAAGCTAGACCAAAGGATTTTAATAGTTCACGTGCTACTTTTATTTCCTCAACAGGGTCTGCTGAAAGTGAAATACGTAATGTGTTACCAATTCCTTTTGATAGGATGGCTCCAAGTCCAGCCGCTGATTTTACAGTACCAGCAAACAGTGTACCTGATTCTGTAATTCCTAAATGTAGCGGATAATTAAAAGCCTTAGACGCCTTTTCATAGGCTTCAATGGCAAGATTAACGTCAGATGCCTTCATCGATACAATAATGTCGTGGAAGTCCAAGTCTTCTAAAATTTTAATATGGTGAAGAGCAGACTCAACCATACCATCAGCCGTTGGATAGCCGTATTTTTCTAAAATATGACGCTCTAATGAACCGGCATTTACACCAATACGAATTGGAATACCCTTTGCTTTAGCCGCATTCACGACAGCCTCCACTTTTTCTTTACGACCAATATTACCTGGGTTAATACGTACTTTATCGATACCATTTTCAATGGCTTTTAATGCTAATCTATAGTCAAAATGAATATCAGCTACTAAAGGAATATGGATACGTTTTTTGATTTCGGCAATTGCATCTGCAGCACGCTCATCTGGAACTGCAACTCGAACTATTTGACAGCCTGCTTCTTCAAGTCGAAGAATCTCTGCCACTGTTGCATCTACATCATGTGTTTTGGTTGTACACATACTTTGAATGAATAATTCATTACTACCACCAATTGTTAAGTTACCGACACGTACAGGACGTGTATTTGTACGGTGACAAATTTCACTCATTAACTTTCTCTCCTTTTCGGGCCACTATTTTCAGCCGTCACTGTCATTTATTTTAGCAGTGTAAGAAAATAAGGACAAGGAAGAAACGCTAACTTTTCATTTTCCGCATTTGTTTTCAAGCTCAAATGAGAGAGGAAGCTTGATATTTTCACCTGGAACTAGTGCTTGTAATTGTAAGTGTGGGTTTAAGTTGTAAAAAAGTTGTAAGCGTTCTGGAAAGGTCATGGGAACTTTAGCAGGGTGTAGAGCAAATAAACTATGGATGGTATCTCCTTCAATCGTTTGTACAGTAATATAATTTGGCTCACGCTGTTGTTCACAAAGTCCATTTTCTGAGGTCTTTGTGGATAAAGCCGCAAGTGGGATGGACCCTTCTGTTAAATCTACTTTGACGACAAAGGCAATTACGATAATGATAGTTGTTAAGATGAATGCTCGCAAAAAATCCCCTCCTTTTCTACACTATATTGAGAAGAGAGGGGATTCATGCACATTATTTTAAATTTGGTTGTTTTGGATATTTTGTAAAGGCCACAATTAATAGAGAAATGGTTAAAAATAAAGATAGTACAGTGATAACAGTACTACTAACGGGCAGATAGTCTGCTAACATCGAAAGTAACGTAGCCCAAGTGATCGCAAAGGTAGTTGTTCTCCAGATATGGCGATACTCACCCCGACGCTTCATCGCTTTCAAGATAAATAAACCTGCTAAAGCATAAAGGGCAATTTGTGCAAAAATAAGCATTGTTGTCACGACGAAAAGCATTAGGAAGGTGAATGGATATAAGAGCCATTTAATGCCCTCTATGTAATCTGTTAAACCAGTTAAACTGTCCATATCGAATGTATCAACGGACATACCTGCTGCAAAACGACCTAAAGAGAATACGGAAACAATGGTAATCAGTAGAAAAGTATATTGAATAACCTTTCCAATAGGTAATAAACGATAGGCTGCTAGTTTTTTAGGATGTATAAGACTATCAATAAAAAGCTGTGAGTGTTTCATGCTATATCTCCTCCAATCGATATTTTAACATGTTCAAAGAGGACAAGATATGAAAGAAGTATAAATGAGGAGGGTCTTGATGTTAAAATGTTAACATTATGTAAAGAAGTTAAAGGATTTCTTTACTTTTTGTTTGGAATCATTTAATGATTAGAACGAGGGTAGTAGAGATGTAGGAATTGGAGCGAAAACAATTGACAATAGATTGGCAAAGCATTCTCTTTCAGTTTTTAGGTGGGCTAGGGGTCTTTTTATTTTCCATTAAATTCATGGGGGATGGGCTACAAAAATCAGCGGATGATCGGTTACGTGAATGGTTAAATCGCTTTACCACAAACCCTATTATGGGTGTCCTAGTTGGTATATTTGTAACGATTTGCATACAATCAAGTTCTGCCACAACAGTCATCACTGTAGGGTTAGTGAGTGCTGGTTTTTTAACATTGCGTCAAGCAATCGGCGTCATTATGGGGGCAAATATTGGTACAACGATTACAGCATTTATTATTGGTATTAATATTGGACTCTATTTTTACCCTTTATTGGCAATTGGGGCTGCCTGTTTATTTTTCTTAAAGAAAGCAACGTATCAACATATTGGTCAGATTCTATTTGGCTTTGGCGGTTTATTTTTAGGGCTAGAGTTGATGAGTGCTAGTATGCAGGCGTTACACCAGCTTGCAGATTTTGCATCGTTAACGCTTCATTTAAGTAACCAACCGATATTAGGCATATTTTTAGGAACCATTTTCACCTTACTGGTGCAAAGCTCTACCGCAACGGTGGGGGTATTGCAAGGTTTATATGCAGAACAATTAATTGGTTTAAATAGTGCTTTACCGATTTTGTTTGGAGAAAATATTGGCACGACCATTACAGCAGTTTTAGCTTCTCTTGGTGCTTCTATTTATGCTAAGCGTGCAGCAGCGGCTCATGTGTTATTTAATGTGATTGGGACGATTATTTTTATGTTATTGTTCACACCGTTTATGCAATATGTACAGTGGATTAGTGGCGTATTTCATTTAGAGCCTCGCATGCAAATTGCCATTGCTCATGGCTCATTCAATGTATTTAATATGATGATCCAACTACCATTTATCGCTGGACTCGCAGCATTAGTTACAAAGCTACTGCCGGGACATGATGGCAATATCAATGTAACAACTAAGCATTTAGATCCATCATTCATTGATTCCTCACCCGCTATTGCGCTGGGTCAAGCTAAAGAAGAGGTATTGCGAATGGGTGAACATGCATTGCGTGGGTTGGAAGAAACGTTTCTATACATGAAATCTGGAGAGGTAGAGCATATTCCAACGGTGCTACAGCTAGAAGTCGGGCTTAATCATCTAGACAATGAAATTACTGATTATTTAGTAATGGTGTCTAAGCAGCCTCTTTCCCGTGCAGACTCAGTAAGACATCATACTTTATTGACAAATGTAAGGGATTTTGAACGAATTGGGGATCACTTTGAAAATATTTTAGAGCTTTTACAGTACAAGGATCACCACGAGGTAAGCTTAAGTAAATCAGCGCGACAGGACTTAATAGGTATGTTTAGTTTAGCCATAGAGGCAGTACGCAAAAGTATAGAAGCATTAGATACCGCTAGCCTGAGCTTAGCTCAAGAAGTAACAGAGCTAGAAAGCCTGATTGATGATATGGAAGATAAACTACGTCAAAAGCATATTGCCCGATTAAACACGAATGAGTGTAGCGGGGCTGCAGGAATTGTTTATATGGATATCGTTAGCAACTTAGAGCGTATAGGAGACCATGCAGTAAATATTGCAGATTCTATTTTAGGCATTCGTCATTAATGAAACTTTTCACTTTGTTATTTCGTATGAAAGGCAATGCACGTTAAAAGGAGAGAATCTTTATGGAAGTTGTTGGCTGGATCTTAGTGATTGCCTGCTTTATTATTTCATTTATTGGTTTAGTGTATCCAATTATTCCCGGAGTACTGTTTTTAGTCGGTGGATTTTTGCTCTATGGCTTATTTTTCTCATTCGCAGAGCTAAGCTGGTGGTTTTGGGTCATTGAAATACTATTTGTCGTGTTGTTATTTGGGGCGGATACTGTGGCAAATGCGTTTGGTATCAAAAAGTTTGGTGGTTCCAATGCTGGCATGTGGGGGAGCACCATCGGGTTATTAATTGGTCCATTTGTGATCCCTGTGGCAGGGATTTTAATTGGACCATTTTTAGGGGCTGTGATTGCGGAACTAATCGTTGAGAAACGTACATTTAGTGAGGCAGTGAAAAGTGGTGTCGGTTCTTTAATTGGCTTTTTAACATCTACTGTTGTCAAGGCTGTTATTCAAATTGTTATGATTATTGTATTTTTTATCGCCATTTAATGCCTCACTTTTAAGGTTTAGTGAGTGTGAGTAAAGGGTAAGATAGTAAACATATCGGTATTTCGGTCAAAAGGCTGAAATCTTCAAATTGAAGTATTTTTCGTTGAATGGTTTGACCAATTTTGATAATCTAAGGATGTACTAATTATTTCTTATTTTAGGGAGGAACTTAACAATGGCTTACGAATTACCACAATTAACTTACGCTTATGACGCATTAGAACCACATATCGATGCAAAAACAATGGAAATTCACCATTCTAAACACCACAATACTTATGTAACAAACTTAAACGCAGCAGTAGAAGGTACTGAATTTGCAGAAAAAGACATTAACGACTTAATCGCAAACCTAGATGCTCTTCCAGCTGACAAACAAACTGCTGTACGCAACAACGGTGGCGGACATGCTAACCATACATTATTCTGGGAAGTAATCGCTCCAGGCGGTTCAAATACACCAGTTGGTGAAGTAGCAAAAGCAATCGATGCTAAATTCGGTTCTTTTGATGCTTTCAAAGAAGAATTTGCTAAAGCTGCTACAACTCGCTTTGGTTCAGGTTGGGCTTGGTTAATCGTTGATGGTGACTCAGTTGCTGTTACGTCTACTCCAAACCAAGACTCTCCAGTAATGGAAGGGAAAACTCCAGTTTTAGGCTTAGATGTATGGGAACATGCATACTACCTAAACTACCAAAACCGTCGTCCAGATTACATCGGTGCTTTCTGGAACGTAGTAAACTGGGATGTAGTAGAAGCTAAATTCCAAGCTGCAAAATAATAACGAATAATTGGCTGTGCCTAAAGTGAGCATTCACGGGGCATAGCCTTTTTTTGTTGGATAAAACAGCAAATTAAGAGTTAGAATTTAAAAATATCAGGATAATGAAGCTGAAATAAAAGGATAGCATGGAATAGGGCAACCTTTCTCCATAAAGTACCGTCAAATAAATGATGTTTTACATAAGAAATCGAAAGTGCGTGCTTTTCTGTCATACCTTCGAATGGTATACTAGGTATCGTGTATTGAAATGATCAGAAGATGAGGAGGGGAATACATATGCGCAAAGCACCAGGAAAAAATCGCGCGGCGAGTGTTAAAGCAAAACATCATTCTAACTTAACATTTCGTATGAATATCCTTTTCTTTGCAATATTTATCGTATTTTCAATGTTAATTTTTAGACTTGGCTATATGCAAATCGTCAAAGGGGAAGATTATGTACGTATTTTAGAGCGTACAGAAGAGGTTCCTGTCAACACAAGTGTACCAAGGGGACGCATGTATGATCGTTATGGTCGTATTTTAGTAGATAATCACCCAGAAAATGCCATAACGTATACGAAAATGCAAACGACCACAACAGAGGAGATGCTTGATATCGCGAAAAAGCTGGCACAATTGATTGAACAGCCAACAAAGCGTGTCACATTGCGTGATAAACAGGATTTCTGGATACTACAAAATCATGATGCTGCCTATGAAAAAGTTACAGAGGCAGAAAAAGCAAAGATTAATGCACAAGAAAATATTACAACAAGTCAAATTAATGCAGAGATTGATAAACTGGTACGGGAACGTATCACAAACGAAGAACTTTTACAATTAACAGAGGCAGATTTAGAGGTATTAGCGATTTATCGTGAAATGGTATCTGGCTATAATCTATCTCCTCAAATTATTAAAAGTGAAAATGTATCAGCAGATGAATTTGCTCGTGTATCTGAGCGTTTAACTGAACTACCAGGTGTTAATACAACAACAGACTGGAAACGTGTCAAATTATCATCTTTATCTATTCTTGGACGTACAACGGTCCCAACAAAAGGGATACCGAAAGAGAAGCTCAATTACTATTTAGCACGTGACTACTCACGTAATGACCGTGTGGGAGAAAGTTACATTGAAGCACAATATGAAGAATTACTACAAGGTCAAAAAACAGTTGTGAAAAATATTACCAATAAAAAAGGTCAGGTAGTCGATACAGTTACAACCTATGAAGGGGAGCCAGGTAAAGACTTAATCCTTTCATTGGATAGTGAGCTGCAGGCTGAAACGGATAAGATTGTAGAAGAAGAACTGCTTAACTTAAAAGCACTTCCAGGCTCCTATCTATTAGATCGCGCCTTCCTAATTATGATGGATCCAAATACAGGCGACATTTTATCGATGGTAGGTAAGAAAATAGAAAAAAATCCCGAGACAGGGCAAAATGAAGTCGTTGACTATGCATATGGATCGTTTACCACGGCTTATGAGGCAGGTTCATCTGTTAAAGCAGCAACAGTTCTCACTGGCTACAATCAGGGCGTTATTTCGATGGGTACTTCAATGGGAGACGAGCCGATTAAATTAGCTAGCACGGATCCGAAAACATCTATTTTTAACAGGGCTGGATATATTCCGATGAATGACTTGTTGGCATTAGAACGTTCTTCCAACTCCTATATGTTTAAAATTGCGTTGCTGCTTAATGGAACACCTTATAGTTATGGTATGCCATTACGCTTAAAGGACGATACGTTCTCAAAAATGCGTAATAATTATGCGCAATTTGGTTTAGGTGTGAAAACAGGCATTGATTTACCAAATGAATTTAGCGGAGTGAGTGGTCCATCAGGTCCTACAATGGGTGGTAAAACACTCGACTTGGCTATTGGTCAGTATGATACGTATACACCGCTTCAACTTGCGCAATATATTTCGACAGTTGCCAATGGTGGCTATCGTATTCAGCCACATGTTGTGAAAGAGGTTCGTGACCCATCTCAGGATGGAAAGCAATTAGGACAATTAGTAACCGAAGTAGGTCCAACTATTTTGAATCAAATTGATAATCCTAAAGAAGAGATCGATTATGTAAAGCAAGGGCTACGTCGTGTATATACTGGTTCACATGGTACAGCACGAGCACAATTTGCCGATGCTCCATATACAGCAGCAGGGAAAACAGGGACTGCAGAGGTAGTGTATTATGGTCCATTACGTGAGCATTACGGCACAAATACGATTAATTTAACGCATGTTGGCTTTGCCCCATATGAAAATCCTGAAATTGCCTATGCAGTTGTGATCCCATGGGTTAATACAAATTTAGCTCCACACTACTATCAAAATAATGTCATTGCTAGACGTTCTTTAGATAAGTATTTTGAATTAAAAGCTAAATATCAAGCTGAAAAAGTAACAGATAGTAATGTGAAACAGCCAATTTTACCAGCGATTACGGAAGAAAAAATTGGAGAGAATGAGCAGGAATAAAGGGTATTGGATACGCGCTAATACAAAACGGATTTGGAAAAATTATTTCCCAAATCCGTTTTATTTTTACTTTTTTTAAGACTAGTCATGAGTAATGGAAAGGGGCGTTTGCATAGCAAAACGCCCCTTTCAGATATTTAGTGCCTTTATGCGGATAATTGCTGAATGGCTAATTCAAATTGCTCTCTTGGTTTTACCCCATAAAGCTCTATATTGTTATAGAAATAAGAAGCTAGCATAAAATCAACCGCCTCTTGAAGTGTGTAGTCCCGATGTTCCATTACTAATGATAAATATGTTTTAAAATAATCGACATTTTGTACTTTTGCATGTTTCATGACAAAGGTCAAACGCTCCTTATCATTAAAATAAATATTTCCTAACACAATTGCTTATTATAACACCTTTCCTATAGGAAGCAAGTTTCCCCTATTGTAAATTCATCTTTACAAACGTTTACAAAGCATTACATTCCTTTACATCTCTTTTACGAACCGTTTATACGACTTCAACAATCAGTCATTATAGTAAAGATTGTAAGACAAATAACTATAAAACAGTTCATGACGGAGGCAAATGAGATGAAAAAGTGGAAGTACTTAACGATGACAGCGGTAATGGGTTCTGCATTAATGCTAGGTGCATGTGGTAGCGATTCTGCACAAAACGGAAACAATACAGAAACGAACGCACCAGCAAGCTCAGGACAAGAAGCTGCTGATGAAAAGCTACAAGGGTCTGTAGCTGGAGATGGCTCATCAACAGTAGCACCAATCATTGAGGCAGTTGTTGAAGAGTATGCAGGTACACAACCAGATGTCAAAGTATCAGTGGGGGTTTCTGGTACTGGTGGTGGTTTTGAAAAATTCATCGCAGGTGAAACAGACTTTTCAAATGCATCTCGTAATATAAAAGATGAAGAGAAAGCGAAATTAGAAGAAGCGGGCATTGATTTTACAGAGCTAGCTTTAGCATATGACGGTTTATCAGTAGTCGTGAACCCAGAAAATGATTGGGTGAAGGACTTAACGGTCGAACAACTACAAAAAATTTGGATTGAAGATGGGACTGAGAAAAAATGGTCTGATATTGATCCATCTTGGCCAGATGAAAAAATCGTTTACTATTCACCAGGTACTGATTCAGGCACATACGACTACTTTGATGAAGTGATTTTAGATGGTGCAGATCTAGTAAGCTCAGCAACATTATCAGAGGATGATAATATGCTAGTGCAAGGTGTTTCTGGTGATAAAAATGCGATCGGCTTCTTCGGTTATGCTTACTACCTTGAAAATAAAGATAAATTAAACATTGTCAAAGTAAATGGCGTAGAGCCAACAAATGAAACAATTGAAGGTGGCGAATATACACCACTTTCACGTCCATTATTCACATACGTAAAAAATAGTGCGATGAAGGACAATGAAGCAGCTTACGACTTCATTAAATTTACACTTGAAAACGCAGGCGATATGGCTGAAGCAGTGGGCTATGTTCGTTTACCTGAAGAAAAATATACTGAAGGCTTAAAAACTTTAGAAGGCTTAAAATAAGAAGACATGCATAGAGGGAAAGAGATGTATGCTCTTTCCCTCACTTATTTGAAAGGAGCTCCCAATGGTTTCTCAAAAGGAAGATAAGACATCATCTGTGCAGCAATTAATTGCAAATTCGCGCAACCAAAAAACAAAGAAAATAGTGGAAAAAGCCATGCCAGCTCTATTATTTTCTGCAGCTATTATTTCGATATTAACAACATTTGGCATTGTTTTCACCCTTATTTTTGAAACGTTTGAATTCTTTAAACGCGTGTCGATTACGGATTTCCTTTTCGGTACTAAATGGTTACCGTTTTCAGGTAACGAACCGTTATTTGGGATACTGCCATTAATCGCTGGTACATTAAAAGTGACACTTATTGCAGTTGTAGTAGCTGTACCATTTGGAATTGCTTCAGCTATCTATTTAAGTGAATATGCAAGTGAGAAAACACGACGTACAGTGAAACCTATTTTAGAGGTATTAGCAGGTGTGCCAACAATTGTTTATGGCTTCTTCGCTTTAACATTTGTCACACCAGTTTTACAAGAAATTGTACCTGGACTCAAACTATTTAATGCATTAAGTCCTGGTATTGTTGTAGGGATTATGATTTTACCAATGATTACGTCTCTTTCAGAAGATGCCATGTCATCTGTACCAAATAGTATGCGTGAGGGAGCCTTAGCTCTAGGTGCGACGAAATTTGAAGTAGCAATCAAAGTGGTATTACCCGCTGCGCTTTCAGGGATTATCGCTTCAGTTGTGTTAGCTATTTCCCGGGCAATTGGAGAAACAATGATTGTATCACTTGCAGGTGGTTCAACACCGAAATTTGACCTCAATGTGACAGACTCTATTCAAACAATGACTGCATACATTGTACAGGTTTCAACTGGTGATGCGGGTTACGGTACAACCATTTATTACTCAATTTATTCAGTAGGATTCACACTATTTATCTTTACGCTAGTAATGAATTTACTTGCTCACTATATTTCGAAACGCTTCAGGGAGGTTTACTAGCATGCGCTATATGGATGACACAGTCGTCATGAAACGAATGACAAAGCGTATTACAGCAAATAAAGTTTGGAAAACTCTATTTTTCTTAGCTACAACGTTTGCACTTGTTACTTTAGCTGTTTTACTGTACCGCATTGTGACACAGGGGATTGATTACTTAAACATCGATTTCTTGACGAATTTTGCATCACGATTTGCGGATAAGGCAGGTATCAAAGCTGCTTTAATCGGTTCGCTTTGGTTAATGGCAGTTGTAGCACCAGTATCGATTATTTTAGGAGTTGGTACTGCGATTTATTTAGAGGAGTATGCCAAGAAAAATAAAATCAATGACTTTATTCGCATGAATATATCGAATCTAGCAGGTGTTCCTTCCATTGTTTTTGGATTACTTGGATTAACTATTTTTGTACGTATGATGGATCTAGGAAAAAGTATTTTAGCTGCTGGCTTTACAATGAGTTTGTTAATTTTACCGGTTATCATTGTAGCGGCTCAAGAGGCTATTCGTGCAGTGCCAAACGAACAACGTGAAGCTTCATATGGCATGGGTGCAACGAAATGGCAAACGATTTTGCGTGTTGTATTGCCAGCTGCCATTCCAGGTATTTTAACAGGAAGTATTTTAGCCTTGTCTCGTGCCATTGGAGAAACAGCTCCACTAGTTGTAATTGGAATTCCAGTTATCCTGCAGTTTTTACCGAATGGTTTACTGAGTCAATTTACAGCATTACCAATGCAAATCTATGATTGGGCAAAAAGACCACAAGAAGCCTTTCAGTATGTAGCGGCAGCAGGTATTTTAGTGCTTATGACAGTGCTGTTATTAATGAATTCGATCGCCATCTATATCCGAAATAAATTCCAAAAACGTTATTAATGAGGTGACCTTATGGTATTAGATTTTAAAGAGGAAAAAACAATTGTCAAACGGAATCAGGCAACGACTAAGTCTGTAGCAGATGTGGCGAAAAATATTGTCTATGATACACGCAATTTAAACTTATGGTATGGTGACCATCATGGTTTAAAAGATGTTAATTTAAGCATCTATGAAAATGAAGTAACGGCTATTATTGGACCATCTGGCTGTGGGAAATCTACGTATCTAAAAACATTAAACCGCATGGTTGAACTTGTACCAATCGTACGTACATCAGGAGAGATTTTATATCGTGAGCGAAATATTTTAGATAAAAACTATACGGTAGAAGAATTAAGAACACGTGTAGGGATGGTATTCCAAAAGCCAAACCCGTTTCCAAAATCTATTTATGATAACATTGCCTATGGACCAAGAATTCATGGCATTAAAAATAAAAAAATTCTGGATGAAATTGTGGAGAAGTCATTAAGAGGGGCAGCCATTTGGGACGAGGTAAAAGACCGTTTGAATCAAAATGCCTACGGATTATCAGGTGGTCAGCAACAACGTATTTGTATTGCACGTTGCTTAGCGATTGAGCCTGATGTCATCTTAATGGATGAGCCAACATCTGCCTTAGACCCGATTTCTACATTGAAAGTGGAAGAGTTGGTCCAAGAACTGAAAAAGGACTATTCCATTGTCATCGTGACACATAATATGCAGCAAGCGGCACGTATTTCTGATCGTACAGCATTTTTCCTAAGTGGAGAGGTTGTCGAATACGATAAAACGGATGTTATTTTCCAAACACCAGCAGATCAACGTACAGAAGACTATATTTCGGGACGTTTCGGCTAAGGAGGAGCAATGAATGATCGTACGTGAACGTTTTGAACAAGAGTTAAAAGAGGTACAGGGGCAATTTCTTGCAATTGCCAATAGCAGTATCCTTGCATTAAAAACAGCTTTTGAAGCATTGGTAGAGCAGGATTTAGAAAAGGCTTTAAAAATTTTGGAAGACGATTTAATCATTAATCGCCTTGAAGAAGAAATTAATGACCATGTGATCCTAATGATTGCCAAGCAGCAGCCAGTAGCAACAGATTTACGCCGTCTCATGGTTCTTGTAAAGGCAGCTTCAGATATGGAAAGAGTAGGGGACTATGCGGTTAATATAGCTAAAGAAGCAATTCGAATCGGTAAGGAGCCAATGATTTTCCCAATAACAAATCTCCAAACCATGTGTAATAAAACAGTAGAAATGCTAGAGAGCATCATGAAGGCCTTTACTGAGGAAGATACGGTACGCGCTAAAGAGATTGCAGAGTTAGATGATTACGTGGACGATTTATACGGAGCGACGATCACCCTTTTACTTCGTGCTGGGGTAGAAAATCCCTCCCATATTTCACAGATTACACACCTAACATTTATTTGCCGCTATTTAGAACGTTCTGCTGATCATGCTACAAATATTGCTGAACATCTATTTTACTTAGTAAAGGGCAAACATTATGAATTAAATAATTAAGAGAGAAGAGCTGCGTTTTAGCTCTTTTTTTCATTTGCAGAAAAAAATCTCCTGAAGCAGCAACATTGTCTTTGGCTGTAGCGTCTTTATAGCGAGCGTTTTTGTATTGTCAAAAAAATTTTTTGGTTATACTATAGACATTATCCAAAAAATGTGGTGCTTAGGAGGTGCTGCTATATGAAAGATGCTATTGAATCCCTCATCAAGCAATTTGACAAGCAGTTGACAATAGAACAACTTGACTATTTACGTTTTCTCTATGAAAACCTACATATAGAGGAGTTAAGTGAAGGGGAACAACATTATTTTATCGATTATTTTTTCAAGAGTGAACCATTACGAAATATGGCAGCATTTGCTCTGGAATTGACGGATATTATGCATGAAATCCAAGAGAATATTCCTGCTATTGAGAAGGCAGAACGCTTAGCAAACGGCAAAGAGCAACGCCAGTATTATGAACGAAAATGGTCAGAGCTTAGACGTCAAAAGCTTAAGCAACAGACAACGAAAAGCGGAAATATTTACTATGTACCTTTTCATGATTATCAACAAGACCCTGGCCCGATGATTATTTGTTTAGAACAAACGACAGGAATGGCCGCTTATTCTGAGATTTGTAAAAGTATGATTTTAGCGTTATTTATGAGTGCGCATCGGGAAGGCCGTGATTTATACATTGTACCGTATGATCGGCAAATTCATGTCCACTATCGCTTTGAAAATGGGCATTTAAATTTAGCTGATTTTAAGAGTTTTATCGAATATAAGGCAAAGGGAGAGGCAGCCATTTTACCTGTTTTACAATTTGTGAAAGCATTGCTACAGGAAAATCAATTAGGTACAGAAGCAGATGTCATTATTTTTACAGAAGGAGCACCTATTGATGGGCAGCATCTCGTTGGCAAGCAAGCCAAAACGATGCTAAAGGAAATGAAGCAAAAATATCATGCTGAATTTTCAGTGATTGCCATGCATGAACATAATTTTAATAAACAGCAATTTTGGTTTGCTAGTAAGGCTTTTTTTGCAGATGATGCCATACAATAACAAGAAGGGGCTAACCATTTCTGAAGGTCGGCTCCTTTTTGCTGGCGATACATAGGTAGTTATAAAGGAGATATACATGGATTCATTACATTGGTTATTACCTAAATTTACAGTCCCAACTTGGCTAGATGGCTTAATTGCCGTCATTATTTGTTTAGTCGGTTGGCTTATTCAACGATTCATCATCAAAAAAATTATTCATCGTGTCGTGCTATTTTTAAAAGATCGTCAGCGCAATTTCCAAGCAAATGTACTGGCTCAATTTAGTAAAGCAATTGGCTATGCCTTTATGACGACGGTCATAGTGCTCAGCTTATCTTATTTAATAAAGGTTCCTTTATTTACGCATCCATCAACAAAGAATTTTGTATTGTCTATTATGGTGTTTCTTGCTTTTAAAGGGATTTATGATGTTTTGAATTTCTATACGAAACAACCATTTGAATTAACAAGCGAAGAGGATCAGAATGTTTTATTACCGTTTTTCCTACGAATAGGTAAAGTGCTTATCATGATTTTTGCTATGTTTACGATTGCTTCCTTTTGGGATTTTAATCTGAATGGCTTTTTAACTGGAATTGGCTTAACGGGTGTGGCGATTGCCTTTGGGATTCGCGATACACTAGCGCATGTATTTGGTGGCATGTCCGTAGCTTTAGATAATCCATTCCAAATAGGAGATTGGATAGCGACAGAGGATCAAAAAATTGAAGGAACGATTGAGGATATCAATTTAAGAAGTACGTTAATTCAAACAGGAGACAAAGGACTTGTATATGTGCCGAACTCCTATTTAGTGAACCGTCCACTTTATAATTTATCTAAGCGAGAAAAACGGAAATGTGAGCAGTTTTTATATATCGCTGCTGATAATGATGAGGAAGACATACGTAGCGCTTTAACGGCCATTCATAAGGAAATTTATTTACATGCTAAAACAGAGAAAGACATGATTCATGTATTTATAGATGAGTTTCATTATGATTCGTATCGCGTGCTTGTTCGATTCTTTGTTGCCACAAATGATACTGCTGTTATGCTGGAAGTACGACAGGATATTTTATTTGCCATTCGTCAAATAATGGAGGAGCTATCGATTACATTAGCTAGCCATCCTGAAGATGAAAGTCTACGAAATAAAAAATAAATTGAATTGTAAGATAGTTTGCTTTACAATATTACCAAGAAATCAGCTTTGATGAAGAGTAGTAGCTAGTACAATTTGTTATAGAGAGCTAGTGGTTGGTGAAAACTAGTACAAATGTTTAGTGAATGGACTTCGGAGCTCTAATCCTGAAAACAGTATGGATTAGCGGATGCCTACGTTATAAGGCTTAAAGAGGGTTTTCTTATCAGGAGACCAATGAAGGTGGCACCACGGCTTTTCCGTCCTTTTGTGATGGAAAGGCCTTTTTATATTTTTTTCTTTAGACAGCATATATTTTAGCTGAATGAAGAGAAAGCCTTTAGCAGATTTCTGCTGCTAAAGATAGATGAGGTGTAGATGAGCAGAGCTTAGAGAAGGAGAGAAGAGAGTATGGCAGTTGAGCTTAGAAAGTATGCTATGAAAGTATTACAGGGGGATATGATGACCCCGATCTCTGTGTATCAATCACTGAAAGGGCAGCATAAAATGTTGTTCGAATCCTCAGCGAAACATGAGGAAAGTGGGCGATATTCCTTTATCGCTATCAATCCAGTGGCTGAACTAAAAGGAAACAATGAAGAATTCGTGTTTTCAAAAGGATCAAAAAATGACAAGGCTAGGGGCAATGTGCTTGATCGATTAAAAGAACTAATACCCTTTCATGAAGAAAGCTATCCTTTTGCTTTCTTTGGAGGAGCTATAGGTTTCTTTGGCTATGAAACAGCATTTTACACAGAACAAATAGGTGACTATTTACAGGATGATTTAGCTATGCCTGATGTTCATGTTTTTTTCTATGATACATTTATTGTTTTTGATCATCTAACACAGGAAATTACACTAGCTTCGATTGATCTATTTCAGGATGGACGTTCATTACAGGAGATGGAAGCTGCTATTACAACGATGGAGCAACAGCTTTGTGCAGGCACAACCTTTGAGGCATTAAAGGTGGATGAGTTACAGTTTAAGCCAATGATTTCAAAGGAACGATTTATTGCTTTGGTGGAACGTGCTAAACAGCATATTTTGAGAGGTGATATTTTCCAAATTGTGTTATCGCAACGTTTTTCTGCACCATTTACAGGTTCGCCATTCTCGCTCTATCGTCAATTGCGCACGTCTAACCCGTCACCCTATATGTTTTATATGGATTATGGGGACTATGTTATTTTAGGAACATCTCCTGAAAGTCTTGTAAAGGTAAAAAATCGAAAAGTGACAACCAACCCAATAGCGGGTACAAAGCCGCGTGGCACGACAATAGAACAGGATGAAGCAATCGCAAATGCGCTATTAGAGGATAGCAAGGAAATAGCTGAACACCGTATGTTAGTGGATTTAGGTCGCAATGATCTTGGTCGTATTGCAAAAGTCGGTTCCGTCAAGCTAACCAAATACATGAAAATAGAGCGCTATAAATATGTGATGCATATGGTATCTGAGGTGATTGCTGAATTGCGAGATGACCTTCATGTTCTGGATGTACTTCGTGCTTGTTTACCTGCTGGTACAGTGTCAGGGGCACCAAAAATTCGTGCCATGCAATTGATTAATGAATTAGAACCAGTAAAGCGTGGGGTATATGCGGGAGCGGTAGGCTATATTTCGACAACTGGTGATATGGACTTGGCCCTCGCAATTCGTACGATGCTCATTAAGGACCAAAAGGCACATGTACAGGCAGGAGCAGGTATTGTTTATGATTCGATTCCATTGTCAGAATATGAAGAAACACTGAATAAGGCACGTGCCCTATTGGAGGTAAAAAAATGATTTTAATAATAGATAACTATGATTCTTTTACCTATAATTTATTTCAACAAATCAGTATGCTTGGAAAAAGCGTCAAGGTCATACGAAATGATGCCATTACTATAGAAGAAATTCAAAAACTATCGCCAGAAGCCATCATTTTATCACCAGGGCCAGGAACGCCAAATGAAGCAGGTATAACAATAGAGGTCATCAAGGTGCTCTATCAAAAAATCCCTATTTTAGGTATCTGTCTTGGGCACCAATCTATAGGGCAGGCTTTTGGCGCAAATATTGTGCAGGCCAAAAACATTATGCATGGAAAGCTGTCCCCATTACAATACGAGCAAACAGGTTTATTTGCCCAATTAGATGGAGATATCGAGGTTATGCGATATCATTCACTTATTATTGAAGAACAAACTTTACACAAGGATTTTAAGATACTCGCCACAGCGGGAGATGACGGAGAGATTATGGCCATTCAACATAAAGAATATCCTCTTTATGGGCTGCAGTTTCATCCTGAATCAATCGGCACAAAAGAAGGCAGTATGATGATGCAAGCCTTTCTGGAAAGTATAGCTTAATAAAAAAGCTGTCGCCTCATCTGAATGGGCGACAGCTTTTTAAGTTATTGTTTCTTGCCTGTAATTAAATTAGCTATTTCTTCTAAGGTCATGGAAGAATTGACCTCATAGGAGCCGATTTGTAAGCTTCTAGCATATTTAGGGTTAGCGAGTAGTAACTCCATTTCAACACTATTGGTAATAATGCCACCGTCTTCAAGTTTTTGTGCCACACTATACGGTGTGATGCCACTATAGATTTGCAGAGACATCGTTGTTACATCCGTAGCCGTTTCTTCATCAGCTTGTTCAGATGCATCTGTTGTAGAAGTTTTTTCAGTCGTATGTACTTGCTTTAATTGATCCTTTAACGAGGCAATTTCTTGATTGGCCTTACTTAATTTGTTTTGTAGTTCTTCTACCTGTTGTTGATTGGAAAATTCCTTGGTAGGAAGACCAATAGTTACATCGAAGCGGTTTGCGAGTGCGAGCAATGCCCCAACAAGAAAAACGGCTATACCAAATGCACGAATGGCAGACTTATTCATTAATTAACGCCCCCCGTTTGCAATCACTTGCCGAACTTGCTCTTCTGTTAAATTTGAGCGAATACTAATATCTGCTACAGAAAGTCCCTGTTTATTTAATTCAAGTACCTGACTAATAATAATTTGATGAATCGGTTTTGCTGCTGCTGTGGTTTGTCCAACTTTTGAAGCCTGTGCAGCCTGTTGAACGGCCTGCATGACTTGGTGCACTTTAGGATCTTGACCTTTTGGAGGGATACTTGATTTTGATTTCACTTGGAACTCAGGCTCTAGTAAAAGTTCTTCCTCCACAATCTTAAGGCGACGCTTTAAATTATTCGTTTCTTGGAAGATGGAGATAGATAATTCTTCGACATCTTGTTCGATTTTTTTCGTGCTATTTTTGAAAAAGAACGAAACAATGATCAGAAAAATTCCGATACTCATTAATACGATGGATAAATCCAATAGTTTCACCTCAATGTAGTATGTAATTATAAGATATTTTACCATATGCAAACTTAATATGAAATGAAGGTAGATTTTTTTTCAGTTTATGTTATAATAGGTTAGTCGTATAAATCATGCTCAAATTTAAATTCTTGATATAGAGTGGGAGGGTTAATGATGCGCGTAAATATTACTTTAGCTTGCACAGATTGCGGCGAACGTAACTACATTTCTAAAAAGAACAAGCGTAACAATCCAGAGCGTCTTGAACTTAAAAAATATTGCTCTCGCGAGAAGAAATACACTCTTCACCGTGAAACTAAGTAATCGCTCATTAAGCCAAAACCACAAGTGGTTTTGGCTTTCTACATTTTATCAAATCATTCAATGTAACACTTCCAGGAGGATATGACGTTTTACGATATAGGAGGTAGCCTAGATGGATAAAACAACTTTACGAAACACGGTACGCAAAGACCTTGCAACCTTGACGGATGAAGATTATTATCGTCAATCATTAGCTGTGTTAAAAAAGGTGCTACAGGAACCATATATAATAGAAGCAAATACAATTGGTATGACCATTTCAAATAAGCCAGAAGTCGACACAATTCTTCTAATTGAGGAATTATGGAAACTAGGGAAAAAGGTCGCAGTTCCTAAATGTCACCCGAAAACAAGAGAAATGTCATTTTATGCAATTGATTCATTTGCACAGCTTGAGACTGTATATATGCATTTGCGTGAGCCCATTCCAGCAAAAAGTGAGTTTGTTGACGCAAATGAGATGGATATCATTATTGTACCAGGCGTTGTTTTTGATCCATACGGTTATCGAATCGGCTATGGCGGTGGTTATTATGACCGCTATGTATTAAACTATAACAAGGGTAAGCTGATGTCGTTGCTCTTTGATGAGCAAATCATTGATT
This sequence comes from Lysinibacillus sp. K60, assembly GCF_019731275.1. Classification (NCBI taxonomy): domain Bacteria; kingdom Bacillati; phylum Bacillota; class Bacilli; order Caryophanales; family Bacillaceae; genus Lysinibacillus; species Lysinibacillus sp. K60. The sequence goes on from NZ_JAASJR010000002.1 coordinate 312,314, forward strand.
GTGTTCCTACTGAAGCACATGATTGCCCAGTAGATATCATTGTGACGCCTACAAAACGTATTGACTGTGTTGCACAACGAGGAGCGAACGAAAATGGATAAAATGCTAGATATTTATGAACTCTTGAAAACATATGGTACCTATATTTATACACGTGATCCTATTGGCGATTTGATGCTGATGGAGGATGAAATACGTGAGCTCTATAAAGCGAATGTACTAGATATAAAAGATTATCAAATGGCCCTCCTGCTTATTCGACAAGAAACAACAAGACTTCGTATGGAAGAGCATAAAAAGTAATGTTTGAAATATAATGTAATTGGGTATTGTAAAATTAATGTAACATGTATGTAATATTCTTAAAAACAGTGGGTTTCCGCTGTTTTTATGTTTTTACGAAACTTTTTACAATGCAAAACGTATATATAGATATCTGGTGCATAGAAAGAGCAAAGAGAAAAAATTTTCCATGAGATATGTGTTGATTATCTGTTAAAAAAGGATTAAGATATATTTTGTTTCCGTAACAAAATGTAAAAAATTATTATTTTTTTGTAAGGAAGTAGGGAGGATGTTAGGAATGAAATCAATAAAGTGGCCTAAACATTCATTTATGATACTAGCAATTATAGCAACTTGGATCAAAACGGTCATTGTTTACCACACAAGCTTTGAAATGAAAATTGAAAATGCAATGCAACAGTTTATTTTATTTATTAATCCATTAAGCTTCTTGCTATTTACGTATGGTTTATCACTATTCTTTAAATCAGCAAAAGCTAGAAATCGTTATTTGATTACGGTCAGCGTTATTTTGTCCATTGTTTTATACGGAAATGTAGCGTTCTATCGATTCTACAATGATTTTATTACGCTACCAGTATTATTCCAAACAAGTAACTTTGGTGACTTAGGAACATCAGTAGCAGCCATTGTTGAGCCTTGGGATGTATTATATTTCGTTGATGTCGTTATCTTAATCTTAGCGAATAAATTTTTACCAAAAATGAAAGATGCATTTAAAGTGAATATTGAATTCCGTCGTGCATTTTTTGTGCTTGCAATAGCAATGACATTCTTAAATTTAGGATTAGCAGAAACGGAGCGTCCACAATTACTAACACGTAGTTTTGACCGCGAATTATTAGTAAAAAACATTGGTACGTACAATTACCACTTGTATGACATTTATATTCAATCTAAATCATCTGCACAACGTGCGTTAGCCGATGGTAGTGAACTAGTAGAAGTGAACAACTATATACGCTCTAATCAGGCTGCTGTAAATCCAGAGATGTTTGGGAAATATAAAGGTCGTAACCTGATTGTGGTGTCGATGGAGTCATTACAAAACTTTGTCATTAATAATGACATGAATGGTCATGAAATTACGCCATTTTTAAACTCTTTAACAAAAGATAAAGATACGTATTATTTCAGTAACTTCTATCACCAAACAGGTTTAGGAAAAACATCTGACTCCGAGTTTATTGTTGAAAACTCATTGTTTGGTTTAGGTCGAGGTGCTGTATTCTTCACGCATGGTGGAAATACGTATAATTCAATGGCTGAACGCCTTGGAGAAAATGGATACTTTACAAATGTCATGCACCCTAATAATAAATCATTCTGGAATCGTGACATGATGTATCAATCGTTAAAAATTAATAAATTCTACGATATAGATTCATATACTGTGGAAGAGGGGCAAGCTGTAAACTGGGGAATGAAAGATGTTCCATTCTTAGAGCAATCAGCTGCTTTAATGAAAGATATGCCTCAGCCATTCTACTCTAGACTTATTACTTTAACGAACCATTATCCATTTACATTGGATCCAGAAGATATTATGATTCCTGAATATGATTCAAATTCAGGTACATTAAATCGTTACTTCCAAACAGTACGTTACATGGATGAGGCATTAAAAGACTTCTTCCAACAGTTAAAAGATCAAGGTGTCTATGATAATTCTATTATTGTGATGTATGGGGATCACTATGGTATTTCTGAGAACCATAATAAAGCAATGGCACAATATTTAGGAAAAGATCAAATTACACCAATGGATAATGCAATGCTTCAAGAAGTACCTTTATTCATTCACATCCCAGGAGCGGGCGATGGAAAAGAAATGACTGAGATTTCAGGACAAATGGATTTACGTCCAACGATCTTACACCTTCTTGGCGTTGAAACGTCAAAAGATATGCAAATGGGTGCGGATTTATTCTCTCCAGAGCATGAGGACTTTGTAGTCTTCCGTGATGGACGCTTTATTACAGATAAATACGTCTATGCTGGTGAAGCTTGCTATGACAAAGCAACTGGCGAAGAAATAGATGGTGAGCCATGTCAGTCTTATGCTGATCGTGCCACAATGGAGCTAGAAAATTCCGATGCCATCATTAATGGCGACTTACTTCGCTTCTATGACGAAAAAACAGGTAATTTAAAGCAGGATTCAGTTAAGTAATCAAAGAGAGATCTCGTATAGGGATCTCTCTTTTTATATTGCTGATATAAAGGAATTGGTCACAATCAACCATTCATAATATTTTTTTGTGAATCTTATGCTAAAGAAAACACCTTTCGCAATGTTTTACAACATGATGCAACGTGAATACACTTTATTGGGCATTTCTTTTTATTGACAAATAGAAAGATACGATTATAATAAGTGTAAATATCTGCATAACGAAGATTTGTTTTTCGCATTTCGGAGTATAAGAGTGAAAGGCATCGAAAAGAACGAGTAACTTTAATGGAACTAACAGAGAGTAGCCGGTTGTTGAGAGGCGCAAGGGGATATTAAAGTGAATACATCTTGGAGCTGCGTACCGAAACTTTAGTAGGCTACGACGGGGTTGCATCCGTAATCATTGCAAAAGTATCGCTATGGCTGTACTTGTTAAGGAGGGCTATGTGAATAGCTCTCGAAAAAAGGTGGTAACACGTTTATCTACGTCCTTTAGGAATTTCCTAAAGGCGTTTTTTTTATGCCTTCTAAGCAAAAGCGGTACCTCACATTTACTCTTATAGAACTTGCAATATTAATATTTAATATTACAAGGAGATGTTTCGTATGTTTTTAACACCAAAGGAGCAAATGGCGATTATCAAGAAAGGTGCTAACAAGATCGTTGACGAACAGGATTTACTTGAAAAATTAGAGCGATCATATAAAGAACAGCGACCTTTAACGATTAAGCTAGGACTAGATCCGTCCGCACCAGATATTCATTTAGGCCATGCGGTTGTTCTACGAAAAATCAAGCAAATGCAAGATTTAGGCCATCATGCAGTTATTGTTATCGGTGATTTTACAGGACGAATTGGCGATCCTACAGGTAAAGCCAAGGGGCGAACAGCCTTAAATGACGATACAGTGAAGAAAAACGCCCAAACATATTGTGAGCAAATTTTTAAAGTACTAGATCCGAACAAGACAACGGTTCGTTTTAATAGTGAATGGTTAGCGAAGCTGTCCTTTGAAGAGGTCATCAAGCTAGCAGCCACAACATCTGTTGCTCGACTTTTAGAGCGTGAGGATTTTCAGAAACGCTACCAGCAGCACATCCCAATTGGTATACATGAGTTTTTCTACCCACTCATGCAAGCATATGATTCAGTAGAGCTTGTGGCAGATATAGAGTTAGGTGGAACGGATCAGACTTTCAATATTTTAATGGGACGCACCTTACAAAAGCATCGGGGATTAGAAAAACAAATTGCTATTTTTATGCCCTTGCTAGAGGGATTAGATGGCATAGAAAAAATGAGTAAGAGTTTAGGTAATTATATTGGCATCAACGAAGCACCTGAGATTATGTTTAAAAAGGTGATGGAAGTCCCAGATACTTTAATTATCAAATATTTCGAATTAGCAACAGATGAGCATCCACTACATGTGCAGGCTATTCAAGATAGACTACAAAAGGGAGAGAATCCCCGCGATTTGAAATTCCTATTAGCAGAAATTATAACGGCTTTATACCATGGATCTACAGCAATGGAGGAAGCAAGAGCTTATTTTGAAGCAGCATTTCAAAAAAGGGAAATACCAAAAAACATTCCTATACTGCTCTTGGAAATTGATAAGGAAAGAATCGTGGATATCATTCCACAACTAGTGGTAATGGGTTTTATTCAAAGTAAGAGTGAGTTTTTGCGGTTAATCAAGCAAAAAGGAGTATCCTTGAATGGAGAAAAAATGGCGATGGATGACTTATCACAAGTATTAATGAATAATGATGTCCTACAAATTGGCAAGAAGCGATTTCTTCAATTCAATAAGTAATAACAGACAAAAAAAGAGCAATCTCCGAGGAGACTGCTCTTTTTTTGTCTAAATTTTAGTGTAATTTTGGTGGGTAACCGCTGTGAACAATCGTCATGATGACGAACCATCCGAATACAGCAGCACTTAATAAGTTGAAAACAACGCTTAAAAGGTTCTTTTCTTTAATTGCTTGGAATGTACCAAATACAGCTAAAATCGCTACTAGACCAAAAATAACCATTAATAAGTTCATTAAAAATAGACACTCCTTTCGACATCAGAAAATGAATGTCGCAAACAATATTCCTCCTTAATTGTAAACGTTCTACTTGTTTTTGTCGAGGACTAAAATACTGTAAACTATGAACATTTATCGTCAAATTGTGGCAAAGCCTGTATAATAGGAAATTGAGGTGATAACTATGATGAACGTACGAAGTTATTCTCTTGGTCCCGTCCAAACGAATTGCTATATCGTATCGAATAAAGAAAAAGAATGTATCGTATTTGATCCAGGTGAAGAAGCGGAGCGTCTAATTAAAACAATCCGTAGCAACGGCTTAAAACCTCTTGCTATCTTTTTAACACATGCCCATTTTGATCATATAGGGGCAGTAGATGCAGTGCGTGAGGTATTTGACGTTCCTGTATGGATTCATGAAAAGGAAGTTAGTTGGCTAGCGGATCCAACGAAAAATGGCTCTAGTAAATATCCTGCATTACCAGATTATAGGGTAGCTGCACCAGCGCAAGATACAATTATCAAAAAAGAACAGCAAATTGAAATGAGTAATTTTGTGTTTCAAGCAGTTTTTACACCTGGGCATTCACCGGGGAGTATTTCCTATATCTTTGAAAATGACGGTTTTGCCATCGTGGGAGATACGTTATTTGAACAAGGTGTAGGACGTACAGATCTATTAGGTGGATCAACCAAAATTTTATTGGAATCGATCCATCATAAACTGTTGACATTACCTGAGGATACTATTATCTATCCTGGACACGGTAATTATACAACGGTAGGCGCAGAAATGGAGACAAATCCTTTTTTAAATGGATTTTAAAATATGGCTAATAAACTGTTTTAGCACATAAAAAAGCGTATCTCACCGAAAGTGAGATACGCGATTTTGTTTGTATTAATGACCGCCACCAGGTACGTGAATGAATGTTGTATAGTACGTGAAGCCAGCGAAGAATACAGTTAAATATGCTCCGAAAATGTACATGTACATACGTTCTGAAAGGTTTAAGAAGCCTAATAATAAGAATAAACCTGTATTACCTAAGAATAATAGCGATACCTCGTTCATACCTCCAAGGTAGAACATAACGGCAAAAATACCTGTCCAGAATGCCATAACTTTATACATATTATCCATGAAATTTCCCCTCCTTTTGCCCACGACACAATAATCTCTTACTCATTATAAATGATATGAAAGGTGTCTGTAAACTGGAACTTCTCCATGTTTGTGACAAACAAATGGATTTTTAATCTAGCTATCGATTTCTGTCACGTTTATTTCATATTTACATAAATCGCAATTATGTATCATACTTTCCATTTGCACAAATTCATTGTTCGTAAACAATGCATCTAATTGCCCTTTTAAATAGGATTCATGTAATGAACAAACAATTTCAGAATAGGCTGTCAGTTGCTCCTGGAATGGACAATTGAAGATGGAGAAGATAACTTTTTTTCCATGCTCAGTTTGTTGAATTTGTGGAATATAGCCAATTAAAGCGGCATTGTCCGTTAATAGCTGAAGTTTTTCATCGAAGGAAAGAGAATTACTTAATGTCAATTCAGCACTCATATAATTTTTCATTTGCTGGTAGCCGTCTTGGTAGCTAATTTCCTGGCACTTTGTTAATGCAGATGGACCAAAGTCTTCAATTAATTGTATCGTCCATTTTAATAAACGATCTTCCTCACGTCTTGGAAAAGTAAGAGATACGCCTTTTTCTGAAGCTTTATAAACACGTCCAGGTCTGCCACCTTTACCTGTTTTTACATAGTCAGCTGTAATAATATTTATTTCTGAAAGCTTCGTTAAATGAAGTCGAGCAACGTTAGGATGGATACCGAATTTATCAGCAATATGTTGTACAGTAACTGTTTTTTTCTCTTGCAATATGTACTCATAAATAGAGTATCTTGTTTCATCCGCTAGTGTACTAGTAATTTTTAATGGATGGATCATGAGCTTCACCTCTTTAATTTTTATAAAAATTTTGTTCGTTTACCAAGTGTTAGGAAAATAATCATGTTGATACTATTATATTGTATTATTGAAAAAGATACAGTTCATTTCGGCATAAATATTAATTTTTTCATGCATTTATATTCTTTTTTAGTGGAAAATTGCACTTTATCCACATTTTTATAGCAAAAAACATTATTGGCAGAAAATTAACTTGCAAATTTTTATTTTCTGAAAAGGGCTTTTCTCGTGGCGAGTTCCTCCTTATACTAGGAAATAACGAATAGAGCGGTCATATTCGAATGAACTAAAAGAGAGGTGCATATATGCAGAGTTTTGAAACAGTTGTCGAACAAAAATGTGAGCAACTTTTACTAAAGGCCTATCATTTTGGAGCATCCGATTTATTGTTAGTTCCAGGAAACATAAAGTATCGGATCTATTTTCGGAAATATGATAAACTTCTCCACGCTGGTGAGCTACCTCATGAACTTGCAGAAAGAATGATCTCTTACTATAAATTTCTTGCCGAATTAGATATTAGTGAGCGTCGTAAACCTCAAAGCGGTGCCTTTCAAAAAGCAATGGAGCAAAATTCTTATTCGTTTCGAGTATCCACACTGCCTTCTGTATTTTTAAAAGAAAGCTTAATTATTCGTTTACTTCTCCAAAATCATGCATTTCCACTAACTTCCCTAAGCTTTTCCAAAAGCGCAGCTCACCAACTCATGGAGCTGGTACAAAACCGACAAGGTCTTCTATTTTTTACGGGAGCAACAGGCTCTGGCAAGTCTACTTCACTTTATTCCCTAATCCATTACTGTTCCACAGAATTGAATCGACATGTGATTTCTTTAGAAGATCCTGTAGAAAACAGCCAAGCCAATTTACTTCAAATTCAAGTCAACGAGCGAGCAGGCGTTACATATGCTGCAGGATTAAAAGCCATTTTGCGCCATTCACCTGATGTCATTATGATTGGTGAAATTCGCGATAGAGAAACAGCAAATATTGCCATCCAAGCCTCTCTAACAGGGCACTTAGTTGTCTCCACTATTCATGCAAAAGACTCCATTAATTGTCTCTATCGTTTAATGGATTTAGGTGTGTCGATAGAGGAGCTTCGTCAAACGGTTATCGGTATAGTTGCCCAAATGCTTGTTCAGACCTCAGCTCTACATGGAGAACGTCGAGCTGTCTATGAAATATTACATGACGATCATCTATCAAGAGCCATCACCGCCATCAAGGATAAGGGAAATTACAAACTTCCTTATGAATTAACATTAATGGGGCAAAAGGAATTAGTGGAGAGCCTATATGCAGTTACAAACATACATCGATAAAATTGTTCTTTTTTATAATCGGGCTACGAAATGGCGGGTAAAGGAACAAGCTCAGCTTTTCAATCGTTTATGTGTACTAATGCAGGAAGGATATTTATTTCCCCAAGCTATTTCCATGCTACTACCTCATCATATCGAAGCCCATGAGGACATACAGCAGCAAATTGATGAAAAGCTCAGACAAGGAGTAGGGGTTGCAGGGATATTTGAAACATTACAGCTAGGGAATCATTATTTAATGGCAATTAAGGTGGCGGAAAACAATGGCCACATGATAGAAGCATTTAAAGGTGTGGCTAAACAGATAACAGTAAGTGAAAAGACTAAGAAAAAGCTAATCAAGCTGCTGATCTACCCTGTCACACTGATTATCTTTTTATTGTTGTTATTTTTTGTGTTTCGTACATTTTTTTTACCGAACATTGAAAGAATGGTCGTCAGTCGTACCTCTGAAACAGAAGAGACAAGTATTGCGTTGTCCAATCTGTTATTACATGTACCAGATGTAGTTATCTCGACCATGTTCATAGTAATAGGTAGCTTAATCATTTTTCGTTTCTATCTCAAACGACAAGCTGTTGCTCATCAACTAACAATTTTATTAAAAATCCCCTTTATACAGCGCTATTTTAGGCTGGCATTGACAAGGCAGTTTGCTGCTTATTTAGGCAGCTTACTACAAAGTGGATTTTCATTACAAGCAAGCCTTCAGCTATTAGAGGAACAGCAGCTACAACCATTTCTCCAAGTTCTTTCACAGCGTATAAAAGAAAGAGTCATCTTTGGAGAATCACTGACACAGGCGGTAACGATGATGGCCGTTTTTCAAAAAGATTTTCCAATGTTCGTAGAGCATGGCGAGCACAGCGGCTATTTAGGAAAAGAATTAGTATTGTATAGCGATTTATTAATGGAAAAGCAGGAACAGCTTTTACAAAAAATATTAGCTTTTGTGCAGCCTAGTTTCTTTATCCTTATAGCTGCTTGTATAATAGCGGCTTATATCAGTTTATTATTACCCATCTATCACATGATTGAATTAGTTTAGGAGGAAGATGATGAAACGACTCAAACAACAAGCTGGTTTTACTTTAATCGAGATGCTTATAGTTCTGTTAATTATATCCATTCTTATTTTAATTACAATCCCAAATGTTACAAAGCATTTCGCCACAATAGATAAGAAAGGCTGTACAGCTTATATAAGCATGGTACAAGGCCAAGTAGAGGCGTATCGTGTAGATTATATGGCTTATCCTACCTTAGATGATTTAGTGGCAAAAGGCTATTTAAAGGAAAATGAAACAACCTGCCCAAATAAAGAAGAAATAGTGATTACTAATGAGGGAGAGGTACGCCCAGCCAATGTCAACTTGGAAACAGGTACTGATAGCTAATGAATGTTCATAAAAACGGTGGTTTTACGATTCTTGAAATGCTGGTTGTCTTATTTCTTGTTATGAGTTTAACAGCGATTGTTAGTAAATTCTCATTGAAAATAGCAGAAACCAAGGAATTAGAACGATTTTTTACGCAATTACAACTGGATATTCAATATATTCAAACCTCTAGTATGAGCCAACGACAATATATAGCCCTGAAAATGGAAGGTTCAACAAATCGTTATACTATTCAAAAAGATATTTATACTCATTTATATGAACGCTCTTTTCCAAAGGGGGTTGAATTTTTGCCAGCTGAGAGTTCAATTCAAACACTTGTCTATAACTATAGCGGCAATGTGATGACAGCAGGCACCATGGCATTTAAAACACCACAGGGCAAGAGAAAAGTAATCATAACATTAGGACGAGGGAGAGCTAGGATTGAATGAGTCAGGCTATTCTTTTGTAGAAACTATTTTAGGTGTGGGTATTTTGATGTTACTTTGTACTTCGTTAATCCCCATTACTTATACGATGAAAACAAATCTTGCTAATAAAAAAATGGAGCTAATTGCAGCTGAAACAGCATACGAAGGTTTAAAACAGTACCATGCGATTCAAGTAACAGAGGGCTCTCGAATCATTGAACAGGTTGCTTATCATTGGAAAGTTGACGAACAACAAGTTTGTGTCCAATTTCAAAATTTACAGGGATCACGCCAAAAATGTATTAAAGTGACAGGTGAAGTTCATGAATGAGAAAGGCTATACATTAATAGAAGCTATGTTTCAATTAGTCGTTTTTGTGCTTATTTCTCATTTTTTTGTCCTTATAATACTTTGGTTTGCTGAAATGAAGTCCACTATGCTAACAGATGAACAAACAAAGTGGGAACTATTTGTTTCTGATTTGAACCTCTCTCTAAAAGATATTTCCACCTTTTCCATTCGTGAAGATCAAAAAAGAATAACTTTCCAAACAGCTAATACGCTCCATCATATTGATTGCTACTCGAATATTATCCGTGAGCAGGTAAAGGGTGGACATGTTCCTATACTAATAGGAATCAATAAATGTCAATTTAGCTATTCCGAAAATAAGCTGACGATAGCTGTTGAAATGGCTAGTGGTATTCTAAAGGAGCGAACCTTTTATGTGCCAATTATTGAAAAATGACAGAGGGGCTATTTTTTTGATCGCAATTGCATTATTATTTTTTGTAACTACTTTTGTTCTTGCGTATTATATGTCTTATGAAATGCAGTATCGAACATATGATGGGCTAGAAAAATTGAATGTTCGAGCTACGATAAATTTATTGGGACAAATTTTGTCAGACAGTGTAGAATCGTAGTTATAAGAAGGTGAATCGAATTGCGAAAAATATATTTAGTTGGTTTTATGGGTAGTGGAAAAAGTGCATTAGGAAGACGTTTAAGCTATTTATTGAAGATGCCATATTATGATATGGATCATGAGATTGTGCGTCAGCAGGGGATGACAATTCCACAGATTTTTGAAAAATACGGTGAGGCCCACTTTCGAGAAATAGAAACAGAATTTTTGAAAAATTTCAGGGACGAGGCTTGTATTATTTCGACTGGTGGTGGCGTTGCCATCAATGCTGAAAATCGAAAAATTATGAGACGCAGTGGACTGGTGTTTTTTTTAGATGCGTCGTTTGAGGATATTTATAAACGAGTTCAGCATGATCCAAATAGACCCATTGTACAGAGCTCTACAAAGGAGGAGCTAGAAAGTCTGTATCACTACAGAAGGAAGTTTTACCGTGATGCAGGTCATATTCAGGTACTGACAGAAGGTAGGACGATTCGCCAAATTCTAGAGTATTTAGTATTTCAAGTGAAAAGGTTGAAAAACGAACGATGAATTACTTTCTTTTATTTAATGTTCGTGTTTTATTATCTTTTAAAAAATGATTGCCTTTCCAATGCATTTAATGTTAGGATATAGACAAATAAGTAACTAAATGTTCATTGAATACTAAATAGTACCAAGATTTATCTTGGGCGGATGATTGTGCGGGGAGAGAGCGTGTAGACGCCACCGAAGGAGCAAGTAGCAATGGGCTATGAATCTCTCAGGTAAAAGGACTCGTACAAGACGCAACTCTGGAGAGAGCTGTAGTATAACAATAACAGCCACCAAAGGGGAAAGCCGACTGATTGGCAACGTAGAGCTTGCGAGCCAGTCTGGTGTAACTTTCAGGTGCAAGGACAGAGAATCCCGAAAAGGGGTTCGTCTGTCTTTTTTTATGTCTATAGCCTGATTTACGTAATTGACTGTAGGAATACAAAAAGCAGACGAACTACTACCAGTAAAAATGTAACTAACAATAAGGGGGCAAAAAAAGAATGGCGAATGAATTAAAACGTACACCTCTATTTGAAGAATACGCGAAATATGGTGCAAAAACAGTTGACTTCGGTGGATGGGAATTACCTGTTCAATTCTCTTCTATTAAAGAAGAACATGATGCAGTGCGTAATCGTGCAGGCTTATTTGATGTATCACATATGGGAGAGATTTTAGTAACTGGTCCCGATGCTTTAGGTTTTTTACAAAATCTTTTATCAAATGATGTATCAAAAATTGTTGACGGTCAAGCACAGTACACGGCAATGTGCTACGAAGATGGTGGCGTTGTTGATGATTTATTAACATATAAATTAGCTGACAATCACTATTTATTATGTGTCAATGCAGCTAACATTGAAAAAGACTATGATTGGATGATGGAAAATCAACATCAATATGATGTGACGATTGATAACCAATCGGATGCCTATGCACAAATAGCTCTTCAAGGTCCACTAGCAGAAGAGGTTCTTCAATCCCTTACTTCGACGGATGTAAGTGCCATTAAATTTTTCCGCTTCCAAGAGAATGTGGAGGTTGCAGGTCATAAAGTATTAGTTTCTCGCAGTGGCTACACAGGTGAAGATGGCTTTGAATTATATGGCGCTCCAGAAGACATCAAAGCGCTTTGGGGTAAAATTTTAGAGGCAGGTCAAGAAAAAGGGGTTGTTCCAGCTGGACTAGGATGTCGTGATACACTTCGTTTTGAAGCTGGGCTACCACTATATGGTCAAGAGCTATCAGCAACAATTTCTCCTCTAGAGGCTGGTATTGGCTTCGCTGTGAAATTAAATAAAGAAGGCTTCATTGGTCATGAAGCATTAGTAGCTCAAAAGGAAAATGGTCTACCACGCAAACTTGTAGGCATTGAAATGATTGATAAAGGCATTCCACGCCATGGCTACAAAGTGTTTAAGGATGGTCAAGAAATCGGTGAAGTGACAACGGGTACACAGCTTCCTTCATCTAAACGTAATGTTGGTCACGCATTAATTGACAGTCAATTCGCAACAATCGGAACTGAGCTAGAAATTGAAATTCGCGGTAAACACTTAAAGGTAATAACAGTAGAAACACCGTTTTACAAGCGTTCAAAATAATAGTTGAAAAGAGGGACCTACATTTATGAAACATCGTTATTTACCTATGACGGAGCAAGATCAAAAAGAAATGTTAGACGTAATCGGTGTATCCTCAGTCGATGAGTTATTTGAGGATATTCCTGAGAAAGTCCGTTTTAAAGGCCTTTATGATATTAAAGAAGCAAAATCAGAATCTGCTTTATTAAAAGAGTTAACGGCACTTGCTGCTAAAAATAAGGACACAAATGCCAACGTATCATTTTTAGGTGCAGGTGTTTATAACCACTATAAACCAGTGATTGTAGACCATGTTATTTCTCGTTCAGAATTCTATACAGCTTATACACCATATCAGCCAGAGATTTCACAAGGTGAGCTACAAGCCATCTTTGAATTCCAAACGATGATTGCTGAGCTAACGGGAATGGATCTTGCTAACTCTTCTATGTATGACGGTGGTACAGCATTGGCAGAAGCGGGTATGTTGGCAGCTGGTCATACGCGTCGCAAGAAGATTTTAGTGTCAGAAGCAGTGCACCCAGAATATCGCGATGTTGTTGCTACATATGCCTATGGTCAATCCATTGACATCGTGACTATTCCGCAAAAAGATGGTGTGACAGATGTGGATGCATTAAAAGAGTTAATCGATGACAACACAGCAGCTGTTATTACACAATATCCAAACTTCTTTGGCCAAGTGGAAGATATCCAAGTGATCGGGGATATTGCACATGCTGCAAAAAGCTTACTCGTTGTATCTTCTAACCCATTGGCATTAGGAATTTTAACGCCTCCTGGCAAGCTTGGTGCTGATATTTGTGTAGGTGATGCGCAAGTATTTGGTATTTCTGAAGCTTTCGGCGGCCCACACTGTGGCTTCTTTGCAGTGACAACAAAATTGATGCGTAAGGTACCAGGACGTCTTGTTGGTGAAACAGTGGATGGTGAAGGCCGTCGGGGATATGTTTTAACACTACAAGCACGTGAACAACATATCCGTCGTGATAAAGCAACTTCGAATATTTGCTCGAACCAAGCACTACTTGCACTTGCAGCTTCTGTAGCGATGACAGCTCTAGGAAAACAAGGAATTCGTGAAATGGCTACTCAAAACATCGCGAAAACACGTTATGCAAAAAATGCCTTTGAAGCAGCAGGCTTTACAGTAGCATTCCAAGGTGCACACTTCAATGAAATCGTTGTGAAAACGAATAAATGTGTGAAGGAAATCAATAAAGGTTTAATCGAAAAGGGTATTATCGGTGGCTATCCTTTAGGTCAAAATTATGACTCTCTTAAAAATCATGTGCTAATCGCAGTAACTGAATTACGCACGAAAGAAGAAATTGATGCACTTGTTGCAGAAATGGGGGCTCTTAATGCATAACGAAAATCAATCACTCATTTTTGAAATTTCAAAAGAAGGTCGCGTTGGCTATAGTTTAGAAGCACTAGATGTGCCTGAGGTAGACCTAGCAGATTTATTACCTGCAAACTTAGTACGTTCAGAGGCAGCAGAACTACCTGAAGTGTCTGAGCTTGATATTATGCGTCATTATACAGCACTTTCTCGTAGAAACCATGGAGTAGACTCTGGCTTCTATCCGCTTGGCTCTTGTACGATGAAATATAATCCGAAAATTAATGAAACAGTTGCACGTCTATCAGGCTTTGCAAATGTTCACCCATTACAGGATGAATCAACAGCACAAGGGGCAATGGAGCTTCTTTATGATCTTCAAACTTCTTTAGTAGAAATTACAGGGATGGATGAAGTTACATTACAACCAGCAGCAGGTGCTCATGGTGAATGGACAGCGTTAATGATGATTCGTGCATTCCATGAAGCAAATGGTGAAGGTCACCGTAACAAAGTAATCGTTCCTGATTCAGCTCACGGTACAAACCCAGCATCAGCGACAGTAGCGGGCTTTGAAACAATCACTGTTAAATCAGATGAAAATGGCTTGGTTGATATCGAAGACCTTCGTAAAGTAGTGGGTTCTGATACAGCAGCTCTAATGTTAACTAACCCGAATACACTAGGGTTATTTGAAGAAAACATTATCGAAATGGCAGAGCTAATTCACTCTGTAGGCGGTAAAGTGTACTATGATGGTGCGAACCTCAATGCTGTAATGAGTAAAGCACGTCCTGGCGATATGGGCTTTGACTGTGTGCATTTAAATCTACACAAAACATTTACAGGCCCACATGGTGGCGGTGGTCCAGGTTCTGGTCCAGTAGGTGTAAAAGCAGATTTAATTCCATTCCTACCAAAACCAGTATTAGTAAGAACTGAAGAAGGCACATACCACTTTGACTACGATCGTCCACAATCAATCGGTCGCGTAAAACCTTACTATGGTAACTTTGGTATCAATGTTCGTGCTTATACGTACATTCGCACAATGGGTCCAGATGGCTTAAAAGCTGTTACAGAATATGCTGTATTAAACGCCAACTACATGATGCGTCGCTTAGAGCCATTTTACGATCTACCATATAACCGTCACTGTAAACATGAATTTGTCTTATCAGGTCGTCGTCAGAAGAAACTAGGCGTTCGTACATTAGATATCGCAAAACGTCTGTTAGACTTTGGCTACCATCCACCAACAACATACTTCCCATTAAATGTGGAAGAGGCGTTGATGATTGAACCAACTGAAACAGAATCTAAAGAAACATTAGATGCATTCTGTGATGTAATGATTCAAATTGCGAAAGAAGCAGAAGAAAATCCATCAATCGTTCAAGAAGCACCTCATACAACAGTCGTATCTCGTCTAGACGAAACACGCGCTGCTCGTACACCAGTGCTTCGTTATCAAAAAGCATAGTCTACAAAACCGTTCACGTTCATGTGAGCGGTTTTTTTGCACCTTAAATTACAAGCTAAATAAATCTTCAATAGTGAAATGTATTACAGGATTATGTGATAGCTAATTTGCGTGTTGTGAGTACAAAAGGTAAACCAAAACATTTTGCTTTATTATAATGAATGAAAAGACATGTATTAGTTGATTATGATAAATCTGAGTATCTTACAAGAGAAGTGCCAAGTAATGCAAAATTAAAAGTTGATGGAAGTTTCGTTGGTAAGTATATAAGATGGGTGTTAAAAGACACTGATCTTGATTTATTTCCATCTTAAAGGATCCGATTTATGGACTTAGAGTTAGTGTCTAACTATCTACAATCGATAGTATAATTAATCAAAATCTTTTCACCTTGTTATGCACAAAAATATGATAGGGTTAGGATGGATCTATTAAGGGGGTTAAAGTGGTGGAAGAAGATATCAAGTTTGGTGATAGTCTATTATACTATAAATGTGATAATATTGAATTTTTAAAAGGTTATGGTCAATTATATACAGAATTTGATGATGGCGTTGCAACTAGGCAGATCAACATAATTAGCAACGATATGTATAGTTCTTCATCATTGCATGATTGGAACGAAGATATTGAATTTTTATTGTATGACGGACATATCGATAATTTAGATTTAAGCGATAGTATACCTATTACTCGATTAGACTTTGAGAATAAATGGCAGGAAGGAATTGTAGCTAACAAATCTCAAATCAACTACTTAAAGGGCGATGCTTCTCTTCCTTTAGAAGAACATACACTCATCATCCATGTTGTTAATATTTTAGGAATTTGGGGAGAAGGCTTTGTTTTATCTTTATCAAAGCAATTCCCTTTAGCCAAAAGGGAATATGTTAAATGGTCTAAGGATAAAGAAACTTTTGAGTTAGGAGAAGTTCAGTTTGTATGTGTAGACCAGCTGAAAGCTACTTTTGTTGCCAATATGCTTGCACAACATGGTGTGAGGAAAAATGACAAAGATCGTACAACCTATATGGATTATGATGTGCTTCGTTTATGTTTAAGAAAAGTTGCGAGATTTGCATTAAAAAATAGATTATCGATACAGATGCCTAAAATTGGTTCAGGTTTAGCTGGAGGAGATTGGAGAGAGATTGAAAAAATAATAAATGAGGAATTGATTTATTATAAAATTAAATGTACTGTTTTTGAATTGTGATAAATTTTAAAAAAGTTAGGGGTGGTATCTATGGTAGATACAAAATTGAGGGAGCGGGTGTTTGTCACTTTATACGGTGGGATTATTGGTGATCTAATGGGCGTACCTGTTGAGTTTAAACAAAGAGGGACTTTCCATGTGCAAGATGTGATGGGATACGGTACTTACAATCAGCCACCTGGCACTTGGTCTGACGATACTTCTCTAACACTCTGCCTAGTCGAGAACATTATTGAAAATGGGGATACCAAAACATTAATGAACAAATTTGTACAATACATGGAGCAGGGCTATCTCACACCATTTGGCGAAATGTTTGATATTGGAATTACTACAGCGGATGCCGTTTCGAACTATAAAAAAGGTGTTCCACCAGCACAATGTGGTAAAACGGGCGAGTTTGATAATGGCAATGGTACGTTAATGAGGATAGCTCCTTTAGTATTCATGGTCATACATGAGTTAGATTTTACTAAAAGAAAAGAATTAGTTCATCAGTATACAGAGATTACTCATGGTCACCCGCGTTCCATAGTAGGGTCCATCATTTACATTGAACTATTATTAAGCTTATACCGAAATAATTCACTAGAAGTGGCCTTAAAAGAGGTCTTTGACTTACTGCAAAATAATTTACAGAATGAAATGAAAGCAGAGCTAAATGCTTACGTAAGGATTTTTCATGAAAACTTTTTAAATACGCCTGAAGATGAGATTCAATCAAGCGGCTATATTGTTCATTCACTAGAAGCAGCCATTTGGTGTGTAGGTAATTCTACAACGTTTAAAGACGCGATTCTAAAAGCAGTTAATTTAGGAGAAGATACGGACACCGTTGGGGCGATTACAGGATCAATCGCGGGTATGTATAAACAGTTGGACAAAATTCCAGAAGAATGGTTAGGTAAAATTGTCAGTAAAGAAAAGGTAGATGACTTAATCTTGGCGTTTTATGAATTTTGTGTAGCACAGACGTAAAAAAAGTTTGTTGGAAAGGACGGTGACGACATGTTACCTATACATAATAGATATACTGCAAATCCACCAGCAACAGATCACCAAATTGTACACATAGAAAATAGGCTGAATTGCCAACTTCCTCGTGCGTATACACTTGTATTAAAGGAAAGTAACGGTTCATCGTTTACAAACGGCGTGTTCATTTATGGTACAGAAGAAGTTTTAGAAAGAAACGAGACTTGGGAAGTGGAGGAATATGCAAAAGGCTATATTGCAATTGGTGATGATAGCGGAGGAATTGTCTTTTTAATGGACATAAAGGCAGAGGATTCTCGTGTTTTAGCAGTAGATAGTGGTGATATGAATCCAAAGCATGCAACATTGATTACTTATGATTTATGCAAATGGCTACAAGCAGGGTGTCAGTATTAGCAAGAGAGACAAATGAAAAGCTTCTTCCTACTAGAAGGAAGGAGCTTTTTCATTTGTTTTCTATGTCTATTTTTGGAGAAAAATAATTGAAAATAAAGCAAAATTATTACGTAATCTATTATTTTTTGAATTTTTTAGAAAATTATGTTGAATTATTGGAGAGAGGTAGTATAATAAAAATATAGTTACATAAATGGTTAATAATTCCTTATAAAGAGGAATTATTGGCAAAAAATAGTGACTATAAACTTAAAAAATGAAGAAATGAGGCGATTTTAATGATTAACATGATTCAATATTTAGAGCAAAATCCGACGTTAGTGACATTGTTAAAAGAAAAAAAAGCTTCTCTCATTGGTGTAACAGCATTAGAACAAAAGGCAATTTTGGATTCGTTTGATGAAGAACTGAACCTTGAAAATCGTTTGTGGAATTAAAAACAAATAACAATAAAAGGTTTTGGTTTACTATAAGTGTATATTTAATAATAGGTCTCTATTTATTATTTATCATTTATAGTAAACCTTTTATTAATATAGAGGTTAAAGAGGAAAATGGTGTTTGGAAAATAACGAATCCTTATTATAAAGATTGGGCTTTAAAGCAGCAAATAGAGATTGGAGATAATATTTTAAGCGTAAATGGGAATAATATAGATAAAATAACTAATCTTAAATATGATTTAGTAATTAGATCGGCAAATGAAATAACAATAATGAAACCGAACGGGGAACTAAAAGAGATAAAAATAAAGCCGTTTGACATCACTCAACAATTCTATTCTGTTCTCCTTGTGCCAACTAGTTACTATTTATTATCTCTATTAATTTCAATTTATTTGTATCTGAAACCTAAAAATACAATCTTAATAAACTTATTAATTTTGTTTATTTTATCTGTTTCTTTAGCTTATCTAAGCATAGGTGCTTCAGGTATATTAAACCCTTTCGGAATTATAGTAAACCGTGGTAGCATGCTTCTCTGTCTAGTTCTTTTATTAAAGTTTTTGAAAGAGTATTTTGGCTTCCTAAATATAAGATGGCCGTTTATAAAAAATATTAATTCGTTATATATACTTCCCATAGCTGTAATTATTTTAAGTATCTTCGGAATAGTTTATGACGGAATTCATTCTATAGTTTCAAGTATTATTTTAGGTCTATTTTTTTTATTACTAGTAGCTATTCTTAGTATAATGATTTTTAGTTACGTTAAATATAGAATTCCAGAACTTAAAATCCTATTAAGTAGTATAATAATTCCTTTTATACCATTCCTTTTTCTATATGCGTTACCAGAAATTTTTTTCCACAATCAAATTCTTTCGGCAGATATAAGTTCAATATTTCTTTTACTAATTCCATTCAGCTTCATTTTTACACAACTCACTGAACGTATTTTTGATATGGAGTATTTCATTTCTAGATTACGTTATTATTTTAATTTCTCATTTGGCTTTACGATATGGCTGTTAATCGGTTTATATTTATTTGCAGATTTATCAGTTTCGCACATGACGGAGATTTTCTTTTTTGCCTTTCTATCGTTAATGGCGTTGTTCTACATTAAAGAGCGGATTGATTATCGTAAGCGGAAAATTTTATTTTCTACAAAAGGCGACTACATCCACCGCTTGTATACGACCGTTGAGAGTATTGGTAGAGTGGTGAAGATTGAGGACTTATTAGAGAAATTTGTACAAGAGGTTGTGGTTCAGCTTGAAATGGAAAGTGTGTATGTGCTCACATATGATTTTCAAACGCATCAAGTTACCTTAACAAATAAATCCAAAGAATACACGCAGCATCAAATAGATGAGGTACTAGTTGAACGATTAGGCTTGGGAGATATTAAAAAGACAGATCATTTCTATATTGCCTTTATTCATCAAGATGTGAACTATAAACGAATCCTTGTTGTGGATCATAATAAAACGATTTATCTCAAGGACGAGGAACTGCTATGGCTAGAATTATTGCTGCTCTATTTAAATAATTTTATCGAAAACACAAAAATGGTTGAGGAGCTTTTAAATCAGTTAAAGCATATGAAAGAAGCCGATAATCGACAGCTACCATGGCTCAATAAATTACTCTGGCTAAGGTTCGAGGAAGAAAAATATCAGTTGGCACAGGAACTTCATGATACGATTTTACAAGAACAATTGCACATTGCAAGGGAAATGGATGTCCTCATGCATACAAAAGAAAAAGAGGAGATCCCATCTAAACTTATAAAGCTTCATGAACATATGATTATCTCTCTGAATGATTTGAGGGGCTACTGCGAAAACTTAAAGCCACCTCTATTAGATACATTAGGCTTAAATGCAGCCCTTGAAAAATTAATACAAAAAATTCATAAACGGGCTAATTTTGTTTTGATATATACGATTGACCGCCTCTATTTAGAGGATGAGCGTTTAAATTTAATGATTTATCGACTGTTCCAAGAACTATTAAACAATGCGTTAAAACATTCCTATGCTAATACAGTTGAAATACATTTATTGGGCACCGAAGAAGGGTTCCAAATTTTGTATAGTGATGATGGTGTTGGTTGTAATATAGATGATATTCTACTTGCCGATTCTATGGGCATACAAGGAATGCAGGAGCGAGTTCAAGCTTTTAATGGGAAATTCGCATTAGATAGCAAAGTAGGAGAAGGGATGACGATTCGTATTCAAGTAAGTGAAACCCAACATACGAATCCCTATACCTATAAGACCCTGACCCGACCAACTTATATGATACGAGGATAACCAGATGAAGCGGAAGCATACGTGCATATATTTTTTTAACACCTTTTAATCTCTTCGTAGAGGCTACGAATGTGGGTTAGAAGGCTTTTGTTTGAAAATATATTTATTTATTTAAGTTAATAAATCAAAAATGATAAAATGTTATCAAAAAAATATCATTTGGTGAATAGTAAATCAGGAAAAAATGCACTTTTTGGAGTATTTACCTAATATTCAAGGAAATTATGGCCAGATGACCGATATAATCAGGAGAAGGATTGAGGAGGTCAATAGATTTGAATAAAAAATTATTTTTAACAGCAGCAGCAATTCCTGTAGCACTTATTGTTCCAACTGTAGCAGGTGCAGCTGAAACAGTTTCAGTCACTGGAGATAATATTGTCAACGCAACATTAAAAGTAGAAAAATTACCAAATGATAGTATCGTCAATGCCTATCAATGGTATTATCTAGAGGAAATTACTGGGGAAGAGGGTTCAACAAATAAGCCCATTTCTGGAGCAACATCTATTTCCTTAAAAGTGCCTGTTGAAGCAGCTGGAAAAAG
The DNA here is from genome assembly GCF_019731275.1 of Lysinibacillus sp. K60. Taxonomy (NCBI): domain Bacteria; kingdom Bacillati; phylum Bacillota; class Bacilli; order Caryophanales; family Bacillaceae; genus Lysinibacillus; species Lysinibacillus sp. K60. The sequence goes on from NZ_JAASJR010000002.1 coordinate 333,770, forward strand.
CATTTTTGTGGAAGCAACTACGACAGACGGTAAAAAATTTAAAAGTGCACCGCGCACTATTCAGCCATTAGAGCTCGATATCACCATTCCGACGTTAGAAGGTCAATCCGCTGGTTTTGTAGCACCTGGAGAAACAGTGAAAGTAGCTGGTATTACTGTAACTGATAAGAATGGTGCAAAATTGCAAAGTGATCAAATTACATATAGTTATCAATGGTTTTATAAATTAGGTGATAACTCCTTTACTATCATAGAGGGTGCTTCAGGTAGTACATATACGATTCCGAAGGATGCCATTGAAAAGGATATTAAAAATATTGCTGTCACTGTCAAAGCAAACGTGGGTCTTTCCTTTGCGGAATCTAAACTATCTGATACCATCACTGTCTCTAAACAACCCACTGATACTTTAACGAAAGAGATTAAAGCTTTACTGGTCAATGATAATAAATACAATGTATCAAGCTTAGCAGAATTTGGTGCTAAAGTTACGGAACTAGAAAAAAACTATCAATCCTTATCAGCAGCAGCTAAAGGTAATGTGTCTAATTATGATGTCTTAAAGCGAGCACTTACTGATGTTGAATTAATAACTAAGTTAAATGAAAAATGGAGCAAAATAGAGACTAGTAATGAAAAAGAAATAAAGGAACTAGAAGATGCTTATAATAAGCTAGATCTGTTACAGCGTAGCTTAGATGTAGATGAGACCCTATATACGGGCATTAAAAATCTATTAAACGAGCCAAATGATCTTGAAGAGATAAAAGAAGTGAGAAAACTCAATCAAGCTATTATTAATTTATTATCTTATGAGAATTCACTTGTGAAGTATGTAGCTTCTGATGTTGATTCCTTACAAGCAAGCGTGAAGACAATCGAAGCAGATATTGAGAAATTATCACAAAGCTACCGAGCTGCTGTCCAAAACCAAGCAATTTTGTCTGAGGCTAAATCGGATATTAAAAAGGTCGAGCAATTCATTAAATCATTTGATAAATTAGCTACAAATAGTACGCCTAATAAACAAGTGACGACTGCTAAATCAATCCGTACAGCCTATGAAAAATTAACATATAAACAATTAAAATTAGTGCCAGATGTGTATGTCCAGCGTTTGACTACAGCAGAACGTGCAGAAGAAAGCCAAATTATAAATTTAAATAATATTATAGATAGCTATATTAGCGATGATGTTTATCCGTTCAATCCGTCTGCTGGTTCATGGCAAAGTCATGTCAATAATGTTAATCAAATGATCAAGGAGTATAAGAGCTTAACGAAAGCCTCGGCAGCACAAATTATTGGCTACGATAGTCTTGTTGGCTTACAGAAAGATTTAAAAGCAGCTGAAAAAGTAATTAAAGATATGGATGCCTATCAAAAGTTATCTGCAACAACTGGTGTAACGGAAAGTAAACTTAATTCAAGCTATACAAGTACTTTAAAAGCTTATAATAATCTTACAAATTTACAGCAATCACTTGTATATAATGCTGAAGAATTTTTACTAAACACGCCAAAGATTTCAGTTGATGGCAATGGTAAAGTGCCTACTGATAAAGCAGCAGCAGAGGCGTTAAAGACGGATATTGCCAAATTTGCGGATGTTACGAAATATTCATTCAATCAATTAGAAACCGCTGTTAATACAGCTTCTGAATCCTATAAAAAATTGTCTTCTGCTGCAAGGAAATACGTGACAAATTATTATTTATTAACAGCAGCAAATAAGGATATTACAGGTGTAAAATCCTTCTATAAAAAAATACAGACTGCTAGAGAAGAAACAGATGCTGCGAAAAAGGCTAAAAAAATTGAAACAGTGCAAAAAGCTTATGCGAAATTACCTGCGAATCAGCAGCATTTAGCAAAAGAACAATATGAAGCTTTATTAAAAAATCAAAATATAGATGAAAATGCATCGAAAATTACACAGCTAAATAATGATATTGCCACAATTGTTTCCAATAATCTCTATGTCGTAACGATTGAACGTATTAAAAATCTTTCTACACAATATAGTAGCCTTAGTTCAAGTGAGAAAAAACTGATTACGAACTATGATATCTTAAAAACTGCGCTTGCAGACGTGAAAAAAGTGGAAAGCTTTATGAAGACCTATGAGAAATCCTTTGCTTCAAATCCAAGCACTGTGATCAAGGCATATGAAAAGCTTACATCTAAACAAGTGAGCCTGATTGATGCAGGAACTAGACAATTGATTATTGATAAGCAAAAAGGACAACAGCAAACGAATGAAAATGCATTGTCATTAATTGAATCCATCAATTCACTTCTTGTAAAAAGTGAATATATCAATGGTTTACAGGAGAAAGTAAGTGAAATCCGTAAAGCCTATGATGCTCTGAGTGATGCTGATAAGAAGGTTGTTAAAAATTATTCGAAGCTCACACAAGCAGAGGGTGATTTGAAGAAGGTTGAAGAGGTGCATGCTATATACGAACCAGCAGGGAGCAGTAATGATGCTGCACGTAAAGCGTGGCAAACAGCCTATGGAAAGCTCTCTAAAAGATTAGAGTTACTCTATACAAACATGTATCCAACGGAGCAATAATTGTTACTTTCAGATGGCCTCGAACAGTTTTCGAGGCTTTTCTTTATACATAAGATTTGTCTAGTAATTTGATTGTCCGCTATACTATGTACAACAAGGGAAGAAATTTTTTACATAAAGATTGTAGTTTCACAAAGAAGGTAGGAACAAAAGATGTATAAAATAGGTGTTGTTGGTCCCATTCAATCCGTTGAAAGAATTATTGCCTTAGCACGAGAAATCGAACAGGATATGGAATTTATTCCGTATATATATGAAGTGGCGACGGAAACAAAGCATCTTGTGGAGACACACAATCAGGCTGTCGATTTCTGGTTGTTTTCAGGTTACATCCCTTATAAGCTTGCCAGTCAAACGAATGTATCCAAAGATAAATTGACCCATATTATTTTTTCCGAAGCGGCTATTTATCGGGGTTTTTTAGAGCAATCCTATCAGCAAAAAAAGTTTATAGAAAATGTTAGTATCGATATTATTCCTTCGCCTTCTCAAATGGCTTCAGAAAGTCTTGCAGAGATTCAGCATAATGTCCATCATATGTATCTAAAGGAATTTGATGTCGCTATTGATCCACAAGAGCTATTTGATTTCCACTATAGTCTTTGGCAGGCGGGCAAAATTGATTTTGCGATTACTTGTTATCCCTCTGTAGATGAAGAGCTAAAGGAACGAGGAGTTCCATCTTATTGGGTTTCCCCGACAAAAACAGAAATTTATCATACAGTTCAACTTTTTACAGAGAAGATCAAAACGTCCTATTACAAAGAGACACAAATTGGTGCAGTCATGCTTGAAATTAAGGACTTCGATTCATTAAAAGAGCGCATGAAGCAAGGCTATCGTATTCAATATTTAGAATTGCGTACGAAGGAAAATCTACTACAGCTCTGTGAACAGATTGATGGTTCTCTTATTGAAGAGGGGAATGGCAAATATACGATCTTTAGTACAAGGGGTGCGATTGAAGGGCAAATACGATTCTTACAGGAAAAAATGTATCAGTTGTCGATTGAAATGGAGACAAAGGTGACAGCAGGCATTGGCTTTGCTCAAACAGTGTTCAATGCTGAGTTACATGCTCACCGAGGACTAAGACAGACGAAGAAAAATGAGGCTATTGACATCGTGATGATACAGGATGATGGCACCATTATTGAATCAGTAGGGAATGTAGAAGAGCTATCATATTCCTACCGAGCAGAAGACCCTTATATTTTAGAAAAACTAAAAAAAGGGAATATTAGTATTAAAACCTATATGAAAATCCATGCACTTGTACAAAAAATGCATTGGAAGCATTTTACGACAAAGGATTTAGCGACACAACTGCAAATGAGCGAGAGAAATGCCCAACGAATCGTAGCAGATTTATGTAATGTAGATTTGGCGAGAATTTGTGGGGAAGAATTGCAGCATACTCGAGGCAGACCTATTAAAATGTATCAACTTGTCTGAAAAATTACAGAAATGTTCCAAACCAATAAATGGTGTGGGACATTTTTTTATGCTTTTTGCAGCCTCAAATACTGATAAATCACTAAATTCAGCGGTTATTTAGGTAAATAATATGGATTTACGAAGACGATTATCTATTAGAAATTTTCAAAAAAATCTTGTCTTTTTATTGAACTTTGATTATTATACGAATATATAACGAAAATGTCGGTATATAAAAGGGGATTTACGGACAAGGGGGCAAGCATATTCAAGAGTAGTCGTGGCAATAAAGAGAGGATTTCTATATATGGGAGGGATATAAATGACAACAAATGAAATAACGAAGAAATCTAGAAATGTCATCCTTGCACTTTTATTTTTAGGCTGGTCTTTAGGGAATTTAGATCGCTATATTATGAACTATGCAGTGGTTTCGATTACAGGGGATTTGCAACTGGATGCATCTTCTACGGGTATTATTTTAAGCGCTTTCTTTTTAGGCTATGCCATTATGCAAATACCGGGTGGCTGGCTGGCCGATAAATTTGGCGCAAAACGAGTTTTATTGATGGCTGTTATTATGTGGTCTATTTTTACGGGTCTAACAGCTATTGCGTGGTCCTTAACAGCGATGATTGTGATTCGTTTTTTATTTGGCATTGGTGAGGGTGGTTTTCAGCCATCAAGCTCTAAAATTATTGCTACGATTTTTCCAAAAGAGGAAAGAGGTAGAGCGATGTCCATTATGCTTACTTCTGGTGGCATTGTTTCACTCATCGTCCCTTTACTAGCTGCTTATTTATTAGGAACAATTGGCTGGCGCATGATGTTTATCATTATTGGGGCAATTGGAGCAATAATTGCCTTTTTATATTGGAAATACATTAAACTCCCACAAGATGAGGCAGCTATAGCTGGAACAGAAAATACTACGAACAAAGTGAATTTTAAAGAATTATTGAAAACACCCCTAATGTGGAATTTAATCATTGCTTATTTTTGTATTTATGCAGTGAACTGGGGATTAGTTTCTTGGATTCCAACATATCTTCAAAAAAATCGAGGCTTGGATTTAATGTCTATTGGTTGGGCACAAACAATACCTGCCATTACAACGATAATTGGTGTATATGGTAGTGGCTATATCATTGATAAGTTACCAAAAGGTATGGAGAAAGTGTTAGGCTCCATCTCCTGCGCAGTCATTGGTCTTTTATTGTATTTAATGTTTACTGCCAAAACAGTGACGTTATTTATTGGTTACCAAACAGTCGTGTCGATATTTATTGCGTTTGTCATTACATTACTACCTGTTATTGTACTCAAGAAATTACCTTCTTCTATCACAGGTTCTGCAATGGGGATTGCCAATACAGGTGGACAATTAGCAGGATTTGTTACACCAATGGCAATTGGATTTATGGTTGATGCCTTTAATGGCTCCTTTGATGCAGCCTTTTGGATGTTAATTGGCTTTGCACTTATCTGTATTGTGTCGCTTGTCACACTAAACGACCAAAAAGGAACATTGTTAAAAGCATAATGAAATTGGAGGGACAAATATGAGTTATCATGAAAAAATTTCAACGTTAATTGAAGCAAAACAGCAAGCTACAGTAGCATTAAGCGATGCGATTTGGGCTGTGCCCGAGCTTCATTTTCAAGAAAAGAAATCGATGGAATATATGAAACAGGCACTAGAAAAAGAGGGTTTTAAAACAAAAGTCGGTGTTGCTGGTCTTGAAACAGCGCTTGTTGGAACTTATGGTTCTGGCAAGCCAGTTATTGCCTTTTTAGGTGAATATGATGCGCTTCCAGGCTTGAGTCAAAAAGGTGGGGCAACACAACATGAGCCTCTTGTGGATGGTGGAAGCGGACATGGCTGTGGTCATAACTTATTAGGTACTGGCGCATTCGCAGCTGCTGTTGCTGTAAAAGATTATTTAGAGCAAAATCATCAGTCAGCAACAATCCGCTTTTACGGTTGTCCTGCAGAGGAGAATGGATCTGGTAAAGCTTATATGGCAAAGGCTGGCCTTTTTGATGATGTTGATATCGCGATCTCTTGGCATCCAGGTACGTTTTCGACTGTGATGACATGTAGTTCTCTAGCAAACTATGCAGCAACGTTTAAGTTTACGGGCAAAAGTGCTCATGCCGCAGCTGCACCACATCTTGGACGAAGTGCTTTAGATGCTGTTGAGCTTATGAATGTTGGGGTAAACTACTTACGAGAACACATCATTCCAGAAGCTCGTGTGCATTATGCCATTACTAATTCAGGCGGGACTTCGCCAAATGTAGTTCAACCGTATGCAGAGGTAACGTATCTAGTTAGGGCACCTAAAAAGCAGCAAGTGCAGGAAATTTATCAGCGCGTTGAGAACATTGCAAAGGGTGCCACAATGATGACAGGGACGTCAGTGGACATTGAGTTTGAAGGTGCTGCTTCGAATCTTATTACAAATAAAACACTTTATGATGTGATGTATCAACAAATACTTGAAATCGGTATGCCAGACTATACAATAGAGGATGAACAGTATGCGCAGGCTATTTTCAATACGTTTACACCAGAAGTACAAGCAGCTTCATTAGTGGGCTTGCGTAAAGAAGATGCCAAGCTATTACAAGGAAAAGTGATTGCTAATCATGTTCCAGGCATGCTACCTGAATTTATTATGGGTGGCTCTACAGATGTTGGAGATGTTAGCTGGAACGTACCAACCGTGCAGTGTACAACTGTATGCATGGCATTAGGGACACCATTACATACATGGCAGGTAGTGTCTCAAGGAGTTACCCCAATAGCGCATAAAGGAATGCTACAGGCTGCTAAAATTATGGCTTGTACAGCCTTAGCGTTGCTGGATAATCCTCTATATATTGAAAAAGCGAAAAAGGAATGGCAAGAACGTCTTGATGGTGAAACATATCAATCTTTAATTCCAGATGGAACACAGCCACCTAAGCGCTAACAGGATAGAGTCTTCATAGGAGAACTATGGAGGCTCTGTTTTTGCCTCATTTTGAAAGGAGAACGCAACATGTCAACACAACCGAATCATCAGCATCAACTTTTAGCACAGTGGGTATCACAGTATCGTGCTACTGCCAAAGAAGGGCAATGCGCTAGTTATATCCCTGCTTTAGCCCAAAAAGATCCCAACCAATTAGCTGTGGCGATTGTTGGGACTGAAGGCCATGAAATCAAAGCGGGAGATACCGAAGAACTATTTACCCTTCAAAGCGTTTCCAAGGTCATTACCTTTATTTTAGCCTGTATGGATCGAGGCTTACCATATGTTTTAGAAAGAGTAGATGTTGAACCAACAGGAGATACCTTTAACTCAATTATTCGCTTAGAAAGTCATCAGCCAGGTAAACCCTTTAACCCGATGATTAATGCTGGAGCTATTACGGTATCCTCCATGTTGGCTGGTCATTCTCCACAAGAGAAGGTCACTAAGATTCTACAATTTTTAGAACAAATCATTGGAAAGCAATTAAGTATCAATGAAGAAGTATTCCAGTCAGAGTGGCAAACGGCTAATCGTAATCGAGCATTAGCCTACTACTTAATGGATTCTGGATTCTTAGATTGTCCAGTAGAAGCGGCGCTTGAGGTTTATTTGAAGCAATGTGCAATTGAAGTCAATGTATCAGATTTAGCCATGATTGGCCTAGTTATTGCCAATGATGGCTATCACCCACTGTTAAAGAAACAGCTATTCCCTAAACAAGTGGCAAAATTAGCAAAGGCTTTGATGGTGACATGTGGTATGTACAATGCCTCAGGGAAGTTTGCGGCATTCATCGGCCTTCCTGCCAAAAGTGGTGTATCAGGCGCGATTCTTGCGGCTGTTCCAGGGCATGCAGGCCTGCACTCGCCGTTTCCTACTGGCTGTGGTATTGGAATTTACGGACCAGCGATTGATCCAATAGGAAACAGTGTGGCAGGTGTAAAGTTGCTAAAACAGCTAGCAACAGAATGGGATATGACGATTTTTTAATGAGTAAAGATGATTTCAGCGCTTAGTCTGAAGTCATCTTTTTTTCATTTTATAAATAATAAATAAAGCGATAAACCAAATTGGTGTTAACAGCAGTGCTGTACGCGTAGCCTCAGAAATAAACATCACAATTAATAAAAAGGCAAAAAATGCAAGCACAACGTAGTTGATAAAAGGTGTCAGTGGTGCTTTGAAGATGGAAGCTTCATGTAAATCACGTTTTTTTCGTTTGTAGATGATGTGCGAAATGATGATAATGCTCCACACCCATATAAAACAAATTGCACTGATTGTCGTCACAACACTAAAGGCGTTCTCTGGCATCAACTTACTTAACAGAGCACCAATTGATACAACAATAGCGGAAATAACGAGTGCATTACTTGGCACACTGTTTCTGTTGAGTTTTGCGAATGCTGGAGATGCCTGTTTATTGTTACCAAGATTATAGAGCATCCGACTTGTGGAGAATAACCCACTGTTACCTGCTGAAGCCGCTGAAGTAAGCACAACAAAATTGATAATACCAGCAGCAATCGGGATACCTGCTAATGTAAAGACTTGGACAAAGGGGCTGCTTGAAGCAGACATCTCATACCATGGGTTAATGCATAAAATGACAAATAATGCCCCTACATAGAAAAGTAAAATGCGAAATGGAATTTTATTAATGGCAGAAGGAATATTTTTTTGAGGATCTGCTGTTTCAGCTGCTGAAACCCCCACTAATTCCACCCCAACAAATGCAAAGACAACCATTTGGAAGGCCATTAAAAAGCCGTATATACCATTTGGGAACATGCCTCCATGTGCCCACAGATTTTCAACTGATACTGTTCCTGAACTAGTTTGAAAGCCAGTTACTAACATAAAAAGACCAATAATAATAAGCGCTACAATCGTAATAACTTTAATAATAGCGAACCAAAATTCTAGCTCACCAAAAAGCTTAACAGTTAATAGATTTAGTAGTAGTAACAATACGAGGCAACCAATGGCTGGCACCCATTGTGGGATATCAAACCAATATTGTGTATAAACCCCCACCGCAATAATGTCTGCCATCGCCGTCATAATCCAACAGAACCAGTATGTCCAACCTGTTACATAACCTGCCCAAGGCCCTATGTATTCGGATGCAAAATCCGTAAATGAAGTGTAGCCTGCATTGGATAGTAATAATTCACCTAAGGCACGCATCACAAAAAATAGCGCTGTCCCTACAATTAAGTAAGCTAGGATGATCGAAGGCCCTGCTAAGGCAATGGCTTTCCCAGAGCCTAAAAATAAACCAGTTCCAATTGTTCCACCAATGGCAATAAGCTGCACATGGCGATTTTTTAAATCTCGTTTTAATTGTTGCTGTTCCACGTTAATCCCCCTCAAAGATGCATAAAAAACTATGGCTGGAAAAATAAAAAGAGACTAGTTGTGACACTAGTCTCGGAAAAACGTCAGAATAACAAATACCATTTACTCGCAGATGTCTACATGAAATAGGTTAAATATTTTATGTAGCATCGCTTATAAAAGCTGTATTACTCCTCTGTCCTTTTGCCTGAGATAGTGAACCCTTCGGCGACGCAATGTGCGCTCTCTCCAGAACTGCTCCTGCTATAGTTTGATCCATAGCATTCATAGCTTATTAACTTTATAATCAATTATTATTGTAAGATATTATACATCCTAACAGTGCTTCTAAAATTATTCAACAATAAATTTTAGCTATTTTCAGAAAAATAGAAGAATAGGGTTCATAACTGGCATATCTCTAACGAAAAATAGTATTTTTGGTTATACAAAGTGTTTCGTGAAGGGTTTTTAAATATGAGGTGGATTATTGGAAGCTTGCTCGGTTATAGCTATCGAAGCGTTCAAACATATGAGAAACTCGCTCCAAAAAGGTGTCAAAGCGCTCAGACGGAAGTGAAAGCCGTTCCAAAAGAGTATTAAAGCGCTCATTTTTATGAGGACCCGACTCAAGTAGTGAAAACTCGTTTAAAGAAGACTTGGTATCAAAAAGGGGACTATATTGCGTTTTGTAGCATTACTTTTTTTATTTTAATGCATGATCAAGGACTTCGTATACAAGAAGCTCGTACAGCATCATTCGAAATAGATATAATATAGTAGAAACTCTGAATTTTTTAAAAAAGAAGTCGTCTCATAGTACTTTGAGACGACTTTTTTTGATGAGAGCATTAATATTTTTTTGCTTTTATTTTACCTGTCCAAGTTTTGAAACCACCTTGAAGTTGGTAAATTTGGTTGTACCCACGTTTTTTAAGAAATAGTGCAGCACGTGAGCTACGGCCTGTATTTTGACAGTATAGATATACTGGTAAATCTGGGCGGATTTCTTTATAACGTTGACGAAGTGTTGTCGAAGGAACATTTCGTGCACCAAGAATGTGACCAGCATCAAATTCTTTTTGCTCACGAACATCGATCAGCTGCGCTTTACGATAGCCTTCAATAAATTGCTCTTGTGTTAGGTTGGTTACGGCTTTTTTGAGTCGTAGTGCATTAATTCCGATATATGCAATTGTGACTACTAAAACGACACCGATTGTGATAAGTATGTCCAAGATTTTCTTACCCCTTTCTATCTTCTCTATTATTATAAAAGATGCGCTAGCGATAGTCCAATGAGTTTGATAAAATTAACTAGGTTGTAGCGAATTCGCCTTTTTCGTTACACAAGCAATTGTTCGCAATTTGAATTGTAGCATAATATTCGTTCAAGTTGACCCACAGGTGGGGCCTGATGGATCATTATATTTGTAGGAGATGAACATATGACAACTTGGTATTTTTTAAATTCAGGGAAATGTAGTCCTTCTTTTAATATGGCACTAGATGAAGCATTACTTGATTGGCATAGTGAGGGGTTAATTCCACCAGTAATTCGTTTCTACGAGTGGGAGCCTGCGACATTATCTATTGGGTATTTTCAACAAGCAAAGAGAGATATTAATTTAGATGCTGTGCGTGAACAAGGCTTAGGTTTTGTACGTCGTCCAACCGGTGGACGAGCTGTCCTACATGAACATGAGCTAACTTATAGTGTCATTGTGACAGAAAGCTATCCGAATATGCCAGAATCTGTAACAGAGGCATATCGTGTGTTAAGTGAGGGAATCTTGCAAGGTTTCCATAACCTGGGTATGGATGCCTATTTTAGTGTACCTGATACAGAGGAGAAAAGAGCGGACCTGAAGAGTCCAAAAAGTGCTGTTTGCTTTGACGCACCAAGTTGGTATGAACTTGTCGTAGAAGGGAAAAAAATAGCTGGAAGTGCTCAAACACGTCAAAAGGGTGTCATTTTACAGCATGGCGCCATTTTATTAGATTTAGATCAAGAGAAATTATTATCCGTATTTAATTTCTCCAGTGAAGAAGCGAAAAATCGTATGCGTAGAAAGCTACCAGAAAAGGCTGTTGCCATCAACAGTCTTGTAAAAGAGCCAGTGACAGTTGAGCAATGTGTGACAGCATTTAGAGATGGCTTTGCAAAATCGTTGCAAATTGAATTAAAACCATTTACACTTTCTGAGGAGCAATTAGAATATGTCCGAGCTTTAGAAGAAAAAAAATATGCTTCAGATGAGTGGAACTTTAAAAAGTAAAAAATGGTATGAAAAAAATATTTTTTAACGTTCAATCCTAGTCATAACAAGTAGTTCTGAATCTATTAAAAAAAGCAAGAGTTGAATTAAAAAACTATATATAGTATCTTTTTTAAAGACATATACACAATATGTAGTGTTTAACAACACGAGATATTGTGTATTTATTTTGTAATGAAGAAAACAAGGGAGGCTAAACGATGGTACTCACAAATCATCAACCCGAAGTAAACAATCAATTTGAACAGTTAAACAAAGATATTGAACAATTCCCGCAGGTACACCCCGTAACATCTGATATGCATATTACACACAAAGGTGTATCGAGACTTGTCATGATCGATCGCTATTCGTTTAAAGACACAGAAAAGAAAACATTGAAAGCCGGCGACTTTGTTGTATTAACGGTAAAAGCTGATCCGAAATTTCCTGCACGTGGTTTAGGGACAATTCAAAAATTGGATATGTCTACAAAAACAGCAGAGATTTTGATTGAAGAAGATTATCGTAGCGCATTAGACGATCCGCAAGAGCAAGAAACGGGTGTGATTACGCGTTCAATTGACGTGTTAGAAAAGCCTCTTGAGATATTTTATGAACAAATTGCAAAACGAAATGCAACAGGCCTTGCTGCTGTTGAAAAAACACCAGAAAAACGCCAAGAGTGGTTTGAGAAATTTTATAAGCAATTAGTCTCTTTAAAATTCATCCCTGCAGGGCGAGTGATTTATGGAGCTGGTTCTGAAACAGATGTAACTTTCTTTAACTGTTATGTGATGCCATTTGTCGCTGACTCTCGTGAAGGGATTAGTGATCATCGTAAGCAAGTAATGGAAATTATGAGCCGTGGTGGCGGTGTAGGAACAAATGGTTCAACTTTACGTCCACGCAACACGCTAGCTCGTGGTGTAAACGGTAAATCATCTGGTTCTGTCTCATGGTTAGATGATATTGCGAAGCTGACTCATCTTGTCGAACAAGGTGGTAGCCGCAGAGGTAAGCATAATCTAGGTGCTTCTGCGTAAACAAACCTCGTGAATTGCTGGGAACTCTTTAACGGAAATATTGTCACTTTAATCGAGGTGGGAAATATGGATGTTTATGATGCGATACAACCACATGAAAATGTTAAAAAATGCATTATAAATGCACTGCTAGCTACAACGTAATCGGAAACGGTAAACGTGAATGCTTGAAAATAGCAGTGGGATAAAGACAATCAGCAGCCAAGCTCCTTTTAAAGGGGAAGGTTCAACGACCATCGAAAACACGCTAAGTTAGCGGAAGTGAGTAGAGTAGGAGTGAAGCCACTCCGAAGTGCGAGGGCATCTAATGAGATGTAAGATATGGTCTCAACTTCTATGGTGACATAGAGAGTGGGTGTAGCGAGCCCGCGTAAGAAATCGGCACAAATGATTATGCTAGCAGATTGGCATCCAGATATTGTGGAGTTTATTATTTCCAAAATGCAAAATCCACGTATTCTGCGTTACCTGATCGAAAACACAACGGATGAAACAATCATCCGTCTAGCCAAAGAAAAATTAAACTTCAAGCCACTTTCTATGCAAGAGGAAGCGATGTATCAAGGCATCGTGAATTATAAAAACATTGAAGGCTTAGGTGGATTTGATACAGCTATCATTCGTGAGGCTGAAAATAAATTACGTGATGGTGGCACGTACACTGTTCATAACCCAGAGTTTTTAACAGGTGCCAACATTTCTGTGACATTAACAAAAGAATTTATGGAAGCAGTTGAAAAAGACGCTGACTTCGAGCTTCGTTTCCCAGCCGTTGAAGAATATACAAAGGAAGAAATGAGCGTTTACAACACGAAATGGCATGAAGTTGGTGATGTTCGTGAATGGGAGAAAATGGGCTATAAAGTCCGCACATACCGTACAATTAAAGCAAAAGAATTATGGAATTTAATTAATGTATGTGCAACATACTCGGCAGAGCCAGGTATTTTCTTCATCGACAACGCCAATGACATGACAAATGCAAAGGCTTATGGTCAAAGTGTTGTAGCGACGAACCCATGTGGTGAGCAACCACTTGCACCATATTCTGTGTGTAACTTAGCTGCTGTGAATTTAGCACAGTTTGCGAATAAAGAAAATCAATCAGTTGATTACGAAGCACTACGTGAAACAGTTCGTGTTGGTGTTCGTATGCAGGATAATGTGATTGATGCGACACCTTACTTCTTAGAAGAAAATCGTGTACAAGCTCTTGGTGAACGTCGTGTTGGTTTAGGCGTTATGGGCTTAGCTGATTTACTGATTTACTGTGAAAAAGAATATGGTTCAGAAGCAGGTAATGCGTTAGTCGATGAAATCTTTAAAACAATCGCTGAAACTGCGTATGAGGCGTCTACAGAGCTTGCGAAAGAGCGTGGTAGCTTCCCATTCTTAGTAGGTGCTACAGACGAAGAAACAGCTCGTTTACGTAAAGCCTTTACAGAGACAGGCTTTATGCAAAAAATGCCTGCTCATATCAAAGAGCAAATTTTAGCGACTGGTATCCGAAACTCACATTTATTAACTGTTGCACCAACAGGGTCAACAGGAACAATGGTAGGGGTAGCAACAGGTCTTGAGCCATACTTCTCCTTCACGTACTATCGTTCTGGTCGTCTAGGTAAATTCATTGAAGTAAAAGCCGAAATTGTCCAAGAATATTTGAACCATCATCCAGAGGTAAATGAGCAAGAGCTTCCAGAATGGTTCGTTACAGCAATGGAGCTAAAACCAGAAGCGCATGCTGATGTGCAATGTATTATTCAAAAATGGATCGATTCCTCTATTTCTAAAACTGTAAACGCACCAAAAGGCTATACAGTACAGCAAGTTGAAAAAGTGTACGAGCGACTATATAAAGGTGGCGCTAAAGGTGGTACGGTCTATGTTGACGGTAGCCGTGATTCACAAGTACTTACACTAAAAGCAGAAGAAAATGATATGGATCAACTTTCATTTGAAGAGGAATTGGTTGAAGAACATACAAAACGTCCAGTCGTATTAGTAGATACGATTCAAGCGTTAGAGTCAACAACTGTTATTGGCTCAGACGTTGGGAATACATGCCCAGTATGCCGTAAAGGCACAGTCGAAGAAATGGGCGGCTGTAATACATGTACAAACTGTGGCGCACAGTTGAAATGTGGCCTGTAATTAATATTTTAAATTAATTTGTTGTGGCTTTGAAATAAAGTTGCGATCTATATAATTGCAAAGAAATACCTCTTTAGATATTTTATCTAAAGGGGTGTTTTTCATGTCTAACACAAACAGAACATCTAAAATTGGCTATATAACAAGAAGAATTTTTTTAGATGCAAATTACTTCAATTAAGAGACTTTTATTGAGCTACGGGGAAGCTTAGTCCAACCAAAAGAAGTGTTGTTAGATATATTAAATAAACTAAATGAAAATGATTTTGTGCAGCAATTCATTCAAGTTAGGGGTGGCACAATCAACATCATTTTATGGGTGATAACATTAAAGCAAAATAAGATTTTCCCAAGCATGTCTCGTAAAGCAACGTGTGCAGACAATGCGGCCATGGAGAATTCTTTGGCTAAATGTATTACGGAGAAGAATTAATATCCTACAAAACATTAAAGAAGAAAATAGAAAAGTATATCGATTACTATAATAATGATCGAATTAAACAAAAATTGGCCGGCATGAGTTCAGTATTTTACTGAACTTATGCCAGCCAATTAGCTGCATAAATAAAACTCTAACTTTAAGGAGTCACTACCAATACAAGCGGTCTAACATTTTTTCTTTTTGTTTTTAGCCTCTTGTATTTGGCTTTTTCTATTCTGAAAGCTGTTCTTTTCCAACTGTATCTTTTATATAAGAGTGAGAGTTTGCGGCTTCTTCAATTTCCTTGAATGCCCAATGTGTTGCTTTGACATCTGGGAAGCTTGGTTTTGTGACGCCGTTTAATGGACCACGTTCAAACATGCGATTCATCATTACGACTACTTGTGCACGTGTTAAAGCAGCATTTGGTGCAAAGCTTCCATTCTCAAGACCATTGATGATGCCTGCAGTACGGTTTGCTTCAATAATCCATTGTGCCCAGTGGTCTTTTGTATCCTTGAATGTAATCGCTGCTCCTTCTTCTACAGAAAGCTGTTTATAGTTGGCTACGACTGCCGCCATTTCAGCACGTGTGATGTTGGCATTTGTATGGAAGTTACCATTGTTATCACCATTCATAATGCCCTGTTCTTTTACAAAGGCAATTGCTCCTGCAGCACTATGGTTTTTGGCTACATCCTTAAACGGTGCTTTCTTCAATGCTTGTCCTTCTGTATAGCCTAAAATACGAGCCATCATGATCGCTACTTGTGCACGTGTAACATTCTTATCAGGACCAAATGTGCCGTTTGGGAATCCTTTAATATAAGCATCATGCTCGCTTACCTCTGGCTTTTCAAATTGAATAATGGTAAACGTACTGAACTTATCTACAGTGAAGCGTAGACCAAGCTCACCCTTTGCCATTGTGACGACTTCAGGAAAGACCACTTTTTTCTCACCATCTGAGTGTTCAATAAAGACGGCTAGTTGCTCTAAGAATCTTTGACGTGCTGCTGCTTCTGTTGGTACATTTACATCTCTTAGTGGTAGTGTTACTTGTACTGGACGACTTGGCATATTTGTTTCTATTGTCATTGGACGAGCTACCACACCCCAATCGTTACTTCGTAGTGTCTCCCGGACAACTTTTTCTACTTTAGCGCGTTCTTCAATCGCTTGACGCTCGCTTTCTTTCTTCACTGGTACTAAACGGAAGTAGAAGTTATCGTCAAGGCCTTCCATTGAGCTATGTGAAATTGCAATATGACCATTTACTGTTGAAATTTCTAGTGATAAACCATTGTCACGTAATGTTTGTAGAGATTGCTTTGGAATTTCTACTGTTACTTTATCCACCTCATCATTCACATCAGGAATGACGATACGTGCAATGTTATTGCCAATTTGTTTTGCTTTTTCTACAGTTTCTAATGCTTGCGATGGTGTGAAGTTGACGAAGTCTGTCATTTCACCATTGGCATGTTTAGTGCGCTCAATTTCCACTGTTGTTTTTTCAAGTGGATGGTTACCATCAATTTCTAATGCTACTTGGATTTTCGTTGTTGTCGAGCTTGGATTAGTTGTTGCAGGGATAGAATTTGGCGTCCATGTATCACCATTGCTACTTGATTTTTGAACCGTAAAATTAATTTTATATGTTTTTGTTGTAAATCCATCTTCTGCTGTGACAACAATTGTTGTTGTACCTGGTAAACTTGTTGCATTCGTCACAACAGCACTCGCTTTATCCTTATCTGCGACAGTCGCCATTACCTTAGGAACCATAGTAGTGTATGACGGTAATTCAACATTGTATATTTCTTTTTGAGATTCGAACTCTGCTACAGATGAGGCGTTAATAGTTAGATTACTTAATGTTGCATTATTGCTTAAAGTTGGTGTTAAATTTTTAACCGTAAAATTAATTTTGTATGTTTTTTTTGTAATCCCATCTTCAGCTGTGACAACAATTGTTGTTGTACCTGGTAAACTTGTTGCATTTGTCACAACAGCATTCGCTTTATCCTTATCTGCGACAGTTGCCATTACACCTGGAACCGTAGTAGTACCTGCTGGTAATTCTACGTTGTATATTTCCCTGTGAGATTCAAACTCTGCTACAGTTGAAGCATTAACTGTTAAGTCTCTTAATGTTGCATTATTGCTTACAGTTGGCGTTGAATTATTTTCAACATCCTCTAAAGTCTGTTCAATATTGCTATCTAAACTATAAAAATACTCAACTGTTTTAGCTTCACCAGGTTTCATGTTACCAACAGCAAAAGTTAAACTAATCTGTGAATCATTTGTTGTTTCGGCTACTTTACCGTCATCATTAAATGCAGTTGGATCAAATGGGTTGGAACTATCAATGGATGCGCGTGATTTAGAATCTGTAGACATCAAAATCAATGCATTCCCAGTAATAGGACCCTTCGATAATACAACAGATTTAGCATCATTCGGATAGTTAAATGGAACCGAATTGATAGTATCAAAATTATCATTTTTATCCGCTTCAATATCAGGATCTACAGAACGCATATAACGTACATCTAAAAGTTCTCTATCTGTCATATTCGTCATTTTAACTGTAGCTTTAAAGAATTTATCATTTGCTTTAAATGAAACAGTTTGTTCTATTTTTAATGCACCATCAGATGTTACCCCACTCGTTTTTGCTACTAAATTATCTTCTGTCGATAAATCTTCATTAGTGCTCATTAGAATCTCCATAGATCCTAAAGCATTTGCATTTAAAAATAATTTTGTGCTATCATCATTTTCTTTATAACCAACATAAAATCCTTCGTATGGACTTCCAGGTAAGAAATAATCGCCACTACTCATTGCTTCCCCACTATCAAACCCATCAGAATCTACTGTAAATCCTAAATTTTCACGTCCAGTAGGATGGAAACCTATTGGGGCTGCACTTTCCGTTCCAAACGAACCACCTTTTGAAATCCCCATCTCAATATATTTTCCTCCAAGGAAGATATCATCACCAACTTTTTCATGTCTCGCATAGGAAACATTTTCCGGAACTATCATCTCTTCAGGTTGAGATTCTTCCGGCGCTATCGGCTCTTCAATTTGTGATTCTTCTGCTCCTACAGAATTTACAGGAAACAAGCTAAGTAATAACATACAAATTGTCATTATCAATAATTCTTTGCTTTTTTTCATAACTTTTTCTCCTTTCCGAATAGGATAATGCCTCGTTTTATATTTTTTTATAATGAGGATTCATTAACAAAGTTATTATAAATAAACAAACTCTCAAATAACTCTCAAAAAAATAATGAATTTTCCTATTTAGATAGAAGAGTTTTACAAGTCTTTAATAAATACATTTAATCCATACTTATATTTGAATATGTAATCTTTTCGTGTTATTCAATAATTTATCAGATTTTTTAATTATTAAAACAATCATGAAAAATAAAAAAAGAAATCATTTCGATTGCTACTCCTTGTTTTTTTTGAGGGAATAGAGAGAGCCTATCATCTAGCTAGATTTGTAGAACGAGATGATTTTTTTGGATATTTATGTTAAATTCACTATAATGTATGTGGAGCAGGTTAGTTTATTGATTTGCTTAGATATTTTGAGTTTCATTTATTAAAGCTTAAGGAGACAAGCATATGACGTTATATTCTGTCCTAGTGGCGAACAGTTCTTTACAAACAGTTGATTGTACAGGAATTGCTGAAATAACAGTAAGAGAATTAAAAAAATTATATCCAATTACAGAGAGTACACCAACACAGCCGTGGCATCTGATGGATGATGATGCACGAGTTTTACATGCAGCAGATGAATCGGCTTTTGGAAATTTGAATATATTCCAATGGAATAATCCACCTTATGACTTAGGGCTTTATAATGAAAAATCCTTTGTATACGGCATCGAGGGAAATTGGGGTCCTCAATTTTTAGAAGATTTTTTAAGTTATTTGAAGGAACATATACAACCAGAGCAAGGAGCTGAATTAATTAGGTTTTGGGCAGGGGATTATGATAAAAAACTAAAAAGCCGTCGTATTACGATGGAAGACCTTGAATTGCATCACCTTGAAAGCTTAAAGAACGAGGAATACATACGTGTCGCTTTTGTATAGCTAACTCTGAATGATGGAACTCCACATAATAGATGCAGAGGAAAATCAAGCGTTATCAGAAGATGAGGTAGAAATTTATCAAAAGAAGTAGATAAATTATTTCAGGATGATTAATCTTAACTATCTACATGTTATCAAGACAAAATTGATTAGCCTCATTCACAGAGTGGAAGAGGTTAGAAAAGGGTATAGGTATAGTTACTCGTCTCAAATTAAAATCCAATAATATAGCGGTAGTTGGATGGAATAGATACCTAATCGAAAGCTGTCATTTTGTTTCAAAATGGCAGCTTTTTGACAACAGGAAGGTCTTTTTATTTGATGATAGATTTTGGAAGGAGTATTCTTCAAAATGTGGAATTAAAATAAAGTTCGATAAAAAAATGCATTTTACCATCATCGATACTCAGTTTTAGTGGTTTGGCACATCACTTTATTAATCATTACATGTTTGGAAACAGAATGAACAATAAAAGGAGAGAAAAACATGAGTATAGAAATTTTTAATGGAGAACGATCTGTAGAGAGTGTGCAATTTGAAAAATTATTGTTTTCACAAAGTAATAAAAAGAGCTTTTCTAGTATTGAAAATGCTCAACAATTTATTAAGCAAAGAGGAACAGAAAATATTCACCCCTATGTGATTGGGGAGGATGTCAATCTTTTAAGCGATGTGAAGGAGCAAACATTTGAGGATATGCAGGTTTTTATTTTAAATGACCAAAAGTCTTCATCACAAATGGTGATTCTTTATATACATGGTGGAGCTTGGACAAATCAACCTTTAAATTTACACTGGTTGTTCATGGATAAAATGGCACAAGCCTTAAATGCAAAAGTTATTGCGCCTATCTATCCAAAAGTACCTCATTTTAACTATCAAGATACGTACCCAAAAATGCTCAGCTTCTATAAAGAGATTCTAGCATCTATTGAAAGCTCCAATCAATTAACCATTATAGGAGATTCAGCAGGTGGAAATATAGCACTCGGTCTAATACAACAGTTGAAGCGGGACAATCTTCCTCAGCCGCAAGATATTATTTTATTGTCGGCATGTGTTGATATGAGTTTAGAAAATCCACTTATTCAGGAATATGAAGAAAACGATCCCATGTTAGCTAGTGAAGGAATGGAAGTCATAACAAAGATATGGGCAGCTAATAAAGCTCTGAAGGACCCATTGATTAGTCCTATTTACGGTGATTTTCAAGGGATTAGCAAGATTACTCATTTTATTGGGACTCACGAAAGCTTATATCCAGATGCAATACAATTTGATGAAAAGCTAACAGACCAAGGTGTTGCGATCACTACCTTTGTTTATCCTAAGATGAATCATGTGTTTGTTGTGATGCCGATCCCTGAGGCAGTGGATGCTCAACAGAAAATTATAAATATCCTAAGTAAATAATTCACAGAAAAACGTGTTTTGACCCATTCAAAATACGTTTTTTCTATGTACATTTTTAGCAAGGTTTATTTATCTGTAGATGTTTGCAGAAATCGCAGAAGGATTTTTCAAAATCAGTTGGTGTCTCAAAACAATCAATCATTGCAATTGATTTGGGAAAATATTAGAGCTTACCTCCAATATTTTAAAAGCTCCCGAATATGATGGGTGTTTTTACTGCCTTGCTAGTAAGTAAAAAAACATTCTAAGTAAGCTAAACTTGTACGTTTAACCCCTTGGATAGGCCTATCTAGAGGGGAGTTTTTTTATTGTTCAAAAAAATCTTTTAAATTGACCACTTATTCCTTGATAACGACCAGTTGTCGATAATCCATTTACAACATGTATGGAAAAATTTATAGTGAGGCGTAGAAAGGACAGTGATCATATGAAGGTGGAAGTATCGATTGACCCTACATATAAAGAACCCAAAGTAATCATTCTCACAGATAAAATGACTGATGACATTGAGCATCTTATACAAATTATTACTACGACAGCGGAAAGCACTTTATTAGCTTTCTCCCATAAAGGTGTTGAATTGATCGATAGTAAGGAGATCGTGCGTATTTATACAGAGCAAAAAAAGGTTTGTGTCCAGAGTATTCACGGTGTTTATACGGTACGTTTGCGTCTTTATGAGCTGGAGGAAAAGCTCAATCCTCAAATGTTTCTCCGTATTTCAAATGCTGAAATAGTTAATCGCTACATGATCAAGCATATGGACATTAGTAGAACAGGTACAATCGGAGTTGAATTAAAGAATGGCACGAAAACATACGCTTCTAGGCGTTATGTAAGCAAAATAAAGAAGCAATTAGGAATCTGAGGTGATAAATATGCGAAAAGACATTTTAACACGTATTATTGGTGGATTTTTGATCGGTATAGTAATGGGACAAATTGTGCAATTCTTTGTCTCGAGGGGCATAGGGCAAGGAAACTATGTTTGGGTGGTGCCAGAATTTCGTACTTACTTTACAGATGAAATAAGTGCAATTATTACTCAAATTCTATTAACGGGTGTCATAGGCATTACCTTTGCTCTTGCAGCACTTATTTTTGAAATGGCTAGCTGGGGAATGTTGAAGCAATATTTCGTCCACTTTTTCATAACGGCAATGATTTGGATACCGATTGTAACGCTACTATGGATGCCAAAAACAATAGCGAATGTTTTTTCTCTCGTAGCCAGCTTTCTCGGAACTTATATTGTGACATGGGTTTTACAATATCGATTTTCACAGCGTGACATAGAAAAAATTAATGCGATTCTGACTAATCGAGGTGAAGAGCATGATGATTAACATAATAGATTTAACAAAGCTTTATAAAGAGCGTGTAGTCGTTAATCAATTAAATTTACAAATCCATCAAGGTGAACTTTTTGCTCTTTTAGGACAAAATGGCGCTGGCAAAACAACCATAATCAAAATGTTGTGTGGGCTCCTTTCACCTACAGAGGGGGATGCCACAATAGATGGAAAAAGCATTGTGCAAAATACACAGGCTGTAAAACAAGTGATTAATATTTCGCCCCAGGAAACGACGGTTGCACCTAATTTAACGGTATATGAAAATTTATTATTATTCAGTCAGATTTATGGCTTTGAAAAAGAAAAAGCACAACAACAAGTATATGACAAAATGGCCTTATTCGGACTGACACCACATCAGCATGACAAGGCTAAGACACTATCAGGCGGCTACCAGCGTCGTTTAAGTGTAGCAATGGCCCTAATGTCAAACCCAAAGGTATTGTTCCTCGATGAACCGACTTTAGGGATGGACATACGGGCAAGGAATGATGTATGGAACACATTGAAGCGCTTAAAAGGACATGTCACGATTATTTTGACCTCCCATTATTTAGAAGAGATAGAGGCTTTGGCTGATCGTGTAGGAATTATGCATCATGGACAAATATGTGCACTAGGAACGATACAACAATTGATCACTGAAACAGGCAAGCATTCTTTAGAAGAAGTATTCTTGGAAAAAACAGAGGAGGTGTTATTGTGAGGATAGCTGCGTTTGCAACAAGGAATCATAAAGAGATTGTCCGCGATCCAATCACTTTATTATTTGGTATAGGCTTACCAATCCTTTTATTAGGCTTGTTTTCTGTTATGCAAAAAAATATGCCACTTGCTTTATATGAAATGAATAATCTAGCACCAGGCGTCATTGTATTTAGTTTTTCTTTTCTCACACTGTTTTCAGGAATGTTACTAGGAAAAGATAAAAGCTCATCCTTTTTAATGAGGATTTTTGTTTCTCCTTTGTCTGCTGCTGATTACATTTTAGGGTATATGATACCTTTACTACCAATAGCCCTGCTACAAATTTTTGTTTGTTTAGCTACCGCCATGTTATTAGGGTTGCCATTTAATAAGTCGATCCTCTTTTTAATCCTTGTACTTCTAATGATCTCACCACTCTATATTAGTTTTGGTTTATTATTTGGGACATTATTTACAGATAAGCAGGTAGGAGGGATATTTGCCATCTTTGTTAATGTGACAACTTGGTTAAGTGGAACATGGTTCGAATTAGATATGATTGGTGGAACATTTCAAAAGATTGCGCAGCATTTACCTTTCATGCACGCAGTCGATGCAGCTAGGGCTATCCTACATGCAGAGTATGCTCATGTGTTTTATTCACTTATTGTCATCATTGGTTATACGGTAATTATGACAATTCTCGCCATCTTTATGTTTAAACGGAAAATGCAAGGCCGTTCAAAATGAAAAAAGGCAGCTCCGACGTTGGGCTGCCTTTTTGATTAATCATGATTTAATGTCGCAGCGATTTCAGGTTGCTGCTCTACTTGGCGTAGCATATTAAAGGAAGCAATCGCTACTTCTACTTGATCGTCCTTTGGTTCACGAGTTGTAAGTAATTGGAGCCATAAGCCAGGGTAGCCAAGGAAGCGTAGCACTGGAATATTACGGCAGGCATTTGTCGCTTGTAAGACTTCAAATGAGATCCCCAGAACAACAGGAATTAATAGGATACGATCTAAAATACGAAGCCACAGTGGATCTGTAGGCACAAAGAAATATAAAAACATACCGACGAACACTGTAAATAATATGAAGCTACTACCGCAACGATAGTGTAGGCGTGATTGAGCTTGAACATTTTTTACGGTAATGTCTAATCCAGCTTCATAGCAATTTATCACCTTGTGCTCTGCACCATGGTACTGAAATACTCGTTTAATGAGGGGCGTTAACGAGATAAAATATAAATAGGCTAGCAGTAATAATAGTTTAATACCGCTTTCTAGTAAAATTTGTCCCGTTTTTCCTTCAATCCATTTTGAGAAAAAATCAGCTATAAAAACAGGAATTAATGTAAAGGCAAATTTTCCAAATAAAAAGGAAAGAATACCTACTACAGCAACGCCTAGTATCATTTGAAGTTTAGAGCCTTCTTCTTTATGATCTTCCTCTTCACCAGGTGCCACATCATAACGATCCCCAGCAAATTGCATGTGACGAGAGCCTAAGCCAGCGGATTCAATCAGTGCGACCACGCCTCGTACAAATGGGATTTTTTTAAGCTTTTGTAAAAAAGGTTTTTGTACTTTTTTGAAATGATAATAATCAATGGAATCATCGTTACGACGAATGGCTGTAACAGTATGTTCCTTTCCTCCGAACATCACACCCTCTAATTGTGCTTGTCCCCCGTATACAGGTGAATTGCTCAAGGCTAACACCACTCTCTTTATATATTTCAACTGTACCATTGTACTAAATTTAGTGAAAAACCTCTACCGTTACGCATAGTAAATTTTCTATATGGCTACACTAAACGTACATTTTAGGAAATAATTAGTGTGCATAAAGGAGAGGTATATGATGAAAGTAGCGACAATTACAGCACTTGTCAATGCGCTTGTTTTAGCGCTGTGCTTAAAGGGTTTACATTATTTCCATCTCATTAAATGGCATCCGATAGGGTTTTATAAAAAATGGAATTGGTTTGAAGAAAGCTCTAAATTATTTCAATGGACCTTTTTTATTTTTCTACTATTTATTATCGGCTTATTTTTATACATGACTATGCGCTATGTATATATCATTCCAGCTGTCTTTTCTTCCCTTTTATTAGGTCTGTTGGTGACCATCACATTGGAATGGATTGCTTTAGATTTACCATTACAGCTTACGTCTTTTAAAAAACTGTCAATTCCCTTTATGGTGACCGTTATTTGTTTTTTACGTTTCTTGCTTGAAACCGCCAATTTCCATCAAAAGGAACATACAGCACAAAAACAAAGTTGAAGGTACAAAATATCCCCTTCGTTTAAGGGGGTATTTATGGCACCACTAGTTGAAATTAGTTGCTGAATGCATGGTGTATGATAAAATAAATGGCAAGTACATAGAAAGAGGCGAATAGAAGCGTGAAGTTATTATGTTTGAATGGACCTAACTTAAATCGACTTGGTAAACGAGAGCCACATATTTATGGACATGAAACATTGGATGATGTTCGAGAAAATGTTCAAAATCTTGCGGCATCTTTAGGTGCTACAGTTGAATTTCGTCAATCCAATCATGAAGGGATACTAGTAGATTGGGTGCATGAAGCAGAGGATGAAAAATATGATGGTATTATCTTTAATCCTGGTGCATATACCCATACAAGCATCGCATTGCATGATGCGATAGCAGGTATTTCCGTGCCAGTTATCGAAGTACATATTTCCAATATCCACAAACGTGAGGCTTTCCGACATCATTCCTATCTTGCTCCGGCCTGCCTTGGTCAAATTTGTGGACTAGGTACGAAAGGCTATGAACTGGCACTACGTACATTTATCGAGAGGGAGAATTGATTATGTTGAAATTACAAAAGCTACGTAAAGCACTTCAAGAACAAAGCATCGATGGTATTTTAATTACGAATGGGTACAACCGTCGCTATATGACAGGTTTTACAGGGACAGCAGGCGTAGCAATTGTGTCTCAAAATGATGCTGTATTTATTACAGATTTCCGTTATACAGAGCAGGCTGCTGCACAAATTCAGGACTTCCGTATTGTCAAGCATGATGCCACAATTATTGAAGAAATTGCTACTCAAGTAAATAATATGGGTATCAAATTATTGGGCTTTGAGAAAGATACTGTAAGCTATGGCACCTATGAACTGTATAAATCGAAGATTCAAGCAGATTTAGTGCCGATTTCTGGGCTAATTGAAAAAATTCGCTTGATTAAGACGGAACAAGAGATTAATATTATTAAGGCTGCGTGTGAAATTGCAGATCACGCATTTACACATATTTTAGGCTTCATCAAGCCTGGTAAAACCGAGCTTGAAGTTTCGAATGAATTAGAATTTTTCATGCGTAAACAAGGAGCAACTCAGTCTTCGTTTGACACGATTGTTGCGTCTGGTCTTCGTTCAGCATTACCACACGGCGTTGCAACGAATAAAGTGATTGAAAAAGGCGACTTTGTTACATTAGACTTTGGTGCGCTTTATAATGGCTATATTTCGGATATCACACGTACTGTGGCTGTGGGAGAACCATCTGAAAAATTGGTAGATATGTACAATACAGTCCTTGCTTCTCAACTGTTAGCACTTGAAAAAGTGGCTCCTGGATTAACAGGCATTCAAGCGGACGCGATTGCACGTGACTACTTAAAAGAAAAAGGATATGGCGAAGCATTTGGTCATTCTTTAGGACACGGTATTGGTCTTGAAGTACATGAAGGCCCTGGCTTATCGATGCGTTCTGATACAGTGCTAGAGCCAGGTATGGCCGTGACGATTGAACCAGGTGTTTACTTACCTGGAATCGGTGGTGTCCGTATCGAGGATGATATTTTAATCACAGAAACGGGTAATGAACTACTAACACATTCGTCAAAAGAACTCATTATTTTATAAACTTTGGAGGAACACAAATGATCTCAGTAAACGATTTCCGTACAGGTCTAACAATTATTGTTGATGGCCAATTATACCGCGTGTTAGATTTCCAACACGTAAAACCAGGTAAAGGTGCTGCATTCGTACGTTCTAAATTACGTAACCTACGTAACGGCTCAGTGAATGAAAAAACATTCCGCGCTGGTGAAAAAGTTGAAAAGGCACAAATCGATAATCGTAAAATGCAATATTTATATGCACAAGGTGACGAGCATGTATTTATGGACTTGGAATCATATGAGCAAACTGAACTAGCTTCATCTGCTATTGAGTATGAATTAAAATTCCTAAAAGAAAACATGGAAGTGCATATTCAATCTTACCAAGGTGAAATGTTAGGTGTTGAATTACCAAACACTGTTCAATTAGAAGTAACAGAAACAGAACCAGGAATCAAAGGTGATACAGCTTCAGGCGGTACAAAACCTGCTACTCTTGAAACAGGTCTAATCGTACAAGTACCATTCTTCGTTAACCAAGGTGACGTTTTAATCATTAACACGGATGAAGGTTCTTACGTTTCACGTGCATAATGATCAGCCTACTCTTTTCATTAAAGAGTAGGTTTTTATTTTTTTCTTATACATATACTGTCAAATCGTTCATTTAATGTGATAATAGATAGAAGCACTAGTTAATTTTTATTGAGGTACTATCAAATTTCTATCATCAGATAGATGGTTATTACTGGTAGAATCGTTTACAATCAGAGTAAGGAGTGAAAGGTATGTTACAAACAACATTTGATATGCGATATCCAATTATACAAGCACCAATGGCAGGTGTGACATCGCCTAAATTTGTGGCGGCTTGTGCTGAGGCAGGGCTATTAGGTTCAATTGGTGCAGGTTACTTAGATGGCGAACAAACCAAGCAGTTTATTCAAGAAGTGAAGAAGTTAACGACAAAGCCCTTTGCGGTCAATTTATTTGTGCAAGAAGAACCCAAAATTGATGTCGAGGTTTTACAACAAGCCAGAATGGCACTGCAACCTTTTTACGATGAATTAGGATTATCCCCTGTACAGAGCGTAACATCAAAGGAAGTTTTTGCAGGACAGGTTCAAGCTGTGATTGAAGAAAAGGTAGCAATTTGTTCATTTACATTTGGGCTGCCATCTCCAGCAGTTCTTAAACAATTAAAAGATCATGGCGTCTATACGATTGGTACTGCAACTACATTAGAGGAAGCCATACTAGTGGAGCAAGCAGGAATGGATGCGGTTGTATTACAAGGGGGAGAGGCTGGTGGTCATCGAGGCTCTTTTACTGACCCTTTGCAATTAATTCCATTACATGACTTACTACAACAAGTAGTGGGAAAAGTTGCGATTCCGATTATAGCTGCGGGAGGCCTTGTGACCAAAGAGGATATTCAAAAGGCACTTGAAAGTGGGGCACAGGCAGTTCAAATTGGGACGGCTTTACTAGTGGCAGATGAATGCGAAATTTCGCCACTCTATAAAAATGCTGTATTGGCATCAAAGGAACAACAAACGACGATTACGCTTGCATTTACTGGTAAACCAGCAAGAGGTTTAGCAAATGATTTTACGAAACGTATGGAGGATGCGACAGTAGCACCCTATCCGCTACAAAATTATCTAACGACTACCATTCGTAAGAAAAGTGCTGAGCAAGGTAATGCGGAATACTTATCCATGTGGATGGGTGAAAATAGTCATCTCATACAGCAAAAGGATACGGTCAAAAACATTGTAAGCAAACTAATATAATTTTTAATCGTAGAAGATCTCTATACATCTGTATAGAGGTCTTTTTTTTTGAAGAGCGACATATATTGCTGTACACGAGGGGGCGTAGGAATGGAATTACAAGACGTATTAAGAGTTGCTGGAGTGGGACTAGTCGTTGCGCTTCTTCATGTTTTCTTTGATCAAACAGGGAAGAAGGAGTTTTCATTTTTCCTCTTTTTCATTGCTTACTTATATATGACAGCAGAATTACTTCGATTTTTACGTCTATTCTTTAATGAGATTTTAACCTTCTTCCAATGGCTTACCTCATCCGGGTAATGTGAATGGAAATTGTCATCGTTGCTGTTGTCATGCTGCTTTTATTATTGCTGATAAAAGAAGTTATACAGCCACTCCATGCGCTAATCAGTGTGATGTTTTCTTTTTTGCTTTTTGGCATGTTGTTCTCGACACTTTTATTGCCGTTCACCAAACAATTGTTAGAAACACTTGCGTTTTTACCTTATGCGAAGGCTATTTTAATCAGTGCAAGTATGTTCTATGTCGGGCAGTGGGTGGCATTGCTTTTGGCAGAACATAATTATAAAGTGCTCGGGAACATCGTTTTTGCTGCTGTAAAAATTGTGATTTTGCTGTATTGGTTCAAAGAATTTCTGGCTGTTCTACAGGAGGTGTCGGCCATTTTAAAAAGGCTAAACTAAGGAGCGAAGCCATTGCAGGAGCAAATATTATCGTTTTTAATCGACCCATTCTTTCTCTTGCTCAAGATGACGCTCATGCTTTGCAGCTACGTCATCATCATTTTGATTGTGAACATGCTATTACCAGAGTTTGAAAAAGGGACAAGGATACTTTTTTTTCTTATCGTTTTAGCAACAATCGGTCCTGTTGTTGTCAACTCCTTTACATTAATCGATGAAATTGCACAAGGACTAGCCCATCTATTTACAGCATTTTATCCAATTCTTACATCGAGCTTTTTATTATCCAGTAGTATTACAGCGATTGCTTCCTGGCAGCCTTTTTTACTGTTTTTTGTACAAGTCCTCACCATTATCAGTAGTAAGTGGCTTATTCCTGGCGTGCTTTTGGCCATTGTCTTTGATGTATGCAGTGTGATTGTTAAGGAAATATCCTTTACTCGAATAGCTGAATTGATTCGATTTACGATTATGAGCATCGTGTCGGCCTCAGTTATTTGCTATGTCTTACTGATGACCGCAAGCGGTGTAGCAGCATTTAGTGTCAATGCGGCTGTAGCGGAGCCCGTCAAAAAATTAATTGAAGAAAATATTCCAGTTGTAGGTTCTTTTATTGTGGATAGTTTTTCGATGTTTCAGCATATGACTCAATTTACATCTTCTCTTACAAGTATTAGCGCCTTTATTGCGGTCATTACGGTGTCTTTTATCCCAACCGTGCAGCTTGTAGTTAGTGCCTATTCTTTGAAAATGCTTGCTGCTATTTTAGAACCGATTGCCTTTGATGATATTTGTAGACTACTAGATCAAGTTAGCAAATCGCTATTTACTTTATGTGCTGTATCATTTTTAATTGCTTTTTCATTTATGTTTTCTTGTTTTTTCCTCATTGTGTTCGTACAAGTCATGGCAGGGGGGAGATAGATTGATTCTTTTATTGGCATTGCTGTTTGTCTGTCAGATTTTTGTGTTTCTAACGGATGATAAGGAAATAATTTCACTGACAAAGTTGGTCATCACGTTAGTATTTTTGCAATTGCTATTAAAGATTCCATTTATCAATTCATAGGAAGAAACAAGCGTACATACACTTGAAAAAGAGAAGATGAAAGGAGGCAATGTACAAGTGATGTGGAAAAGACACGAAAAAAAACAACGTCATTAATGGTATTAATTTTGATAGCTGCCTCCGTGGGAATTTTCATCATTTTACCTATGTATCAAACGAATTCAACAAGCGACAAAGGTTCACCACTCACAAATGAAGAAAAACTTGAGCAAACCCTGAAGGCAATGGAAGGTGTTGGGGAGGTTAAAGTCTACTTTTATTATGGAGAGATGACAGATGATCAGGATGCCAATAAACTATTCAGCCAATATTTTCGAGGGACTGAACAAGGCACGAAAAACGTGACAGGAATGCTCGTTGTTTCAGAGGGTGCTTCCGATATCTTTGTAAAAAATGAAATTCGTGCTGTCGTCAGTCAAGTGATGCAATTACCGATTCATCGAATTATTATCGTTCCAATGGAAAATAAGGAGGAAAAGTAAATGCGCGTACGTAGAAGAACAGTTTGGTTTATGACATTATTAAGTTTAGTAGCAGTCATTTCAGTGTATTATTTGGTAGATCCAGCAAAGCAATTCAATGGTCTTACTATTTTTACAGATGATACACTGCAACAAACAGCTGTCACAGGTGTTACAGATCAGGAAGCAACAAATGATATAACACAAGAAGTATCTTCACCAAGTCACTTATTTGAAGAAATGCGTATGCAGGTTAGTGATGAGAGAAGCCAACTTCGTGAACAGTTAACACAAAAGATTGCCTCAGAAGAATATTCTGCCGAAGAAAAAAATGAGGCATACAATGAAATGGATGGCCTGATTAAACGTGAATCAGCGGAAGCTATGCTTGAGATGCTTGTAAAATCATTAGGCTACTCTGATGCGTTTGTACGTGCTGAGGGAGAAAAAGTGTCGGTGACAGTGATGGCAGAGGAATTGTCAAAAGCACAAGCAAACGAAATTATTTATCTCGTAAAAACAGAGATGGAAGGCGCAAATGATGTGCAAGTCAAGTTCAGTGCAAATAATTATTAAAAAATAAAGAAAAAAATAAATTTTTAGTTAATTTATAAAAGGTTGTTATATATCAGCTTCATGAAAAGGCTTTCGCTTAGTAAAGGAAAGCCTTTTATTTTGTTCATATTTACTTAATTTTCATTTAACTATTTCAAATTGATACGAAAAAATATAGAATAGTTATTGTAGTAGATTTTAATTCATAAGGAGAGTTAGAAATGTTCAAAATTCAAGAAATTCGTGAAATTATCAAATTAGTGGATTCTTCTTCAATTGACGAGTTTGTGTATGAAGTAGATGGCGCAAAAGTAAAACTTAAAAAGAATAATGTTGTTGTTACAGAAACTGTAGCACCTAAAAAAGAAGTAGTAGCCCCTGTTGTACAACAATCTGCACCAGCAGAAGCTCCAGCAGTAACACCTGCACCAGCGAAAGAAGAAGCGCCAGCACCAGCTGCACCATCAGTTAACGACCCATCGTTACATAAAATTGTATCTCCAATGGTCGGTACTTTCTATCAAGCACCAAACCCAGATTCTCCTGCATACGTAAAAGTGGGTGACAAAGTAGGGGACGAAACAATTGTATGTATCGTAGAAGCAATGAAATTATTCAACGAAATCGAAGCAGAAGTTCAAGGGGAAATCGTTGAAATTCTAGTTAAAGATGGCGACTTAGTAGAGTACGGCCAACCATTATTCCTTGTAAAAGCTGAGTAAGGAGTGCAAAACAAATGAAAAAAGTTTTAATTGCAAACCGCGGCGAAATCGCTGTGCGTATCATTCGTGCTTGTAAAGAGTTAGGCATTCAATCGGTTGCTGTGTACTCTGAAGCAGATGCTGACGCATTACATGTGAAGTTAGCAGACGAAGCTTATTGCATCGGACCGAAGCTATCAAAAGATTCTTATCTTAGCTTCCCAGCGCTACTTAGTGTAGCTGAAAAGACAGGTGCTGATGGCATCCACCCAGGATATGGCTTCGTATCAGAAAACGCTGATTTTGCTGAAGCTTGTGAAAACGCTGGCATTAAATTTATCGGTCCATCCTCTGATTCTATTAAAATTATGGGCATCAAGGACGTTGCACGTACAACAATGGAGGCAGCAGGTGTTCCACTTGTTCCAGGTACTGGTATTGTACCAGATATCGAAACGGGTAAAGAATGGGCTGCTAAAATTGGTTACCCTGTCATCATCAAAGCAACTGCTGGTGGTGGCGGTAAAGGGATCCGTGTAGCACGTACAGAAGAAGATCTTGTAAAAGGTATTGAAATTACGCAAAAAGAGGCTGCTGCAGCATTCGGTAACCCTGGCGTATATTTAGAGAAATTTATCGAGTACTTCCGTCACTGTGAAATCCAAGTTTTAGCAGATGGCTACGGTAACGTGGTACATTTAGGCGAACGTGACTGTACGGTTCAACGTCGTATGCAGAAGTTAGTAGAGGAAGCTCCATCTCCAGCCTTATCTTCTGAGCGTCGTGCTGAAATGGGTGCGGCAGCAGTAAAAGCGGCACAGGCATGTAACTATGAAGGTGCCGGCACGATCGAGTTTATCTATGACTATCAAGAGGACAAGTTCTACTTCATGGAAATGAACACTCGTATTCAGGTTGAGCACCCAGTAACAGAAATGATTTCTGGTGTAGATCTTGTACAACAACAATTAAAAATTGCATCTGGTGAGAAGCTTCCATTCACACAAGATGATATAAAATTAAATGGTTGGGCGATTGAATGCCGTATTAACGCAGAAAATGCCTATAAAAACTTCATGCCTTCAGCAGGAACTGTTGATACGTATATAACACCAGGTGGCTATGGTGTACGTATTGATTCTGCTGTCTATGCGGGCTATACAATCCCACCATATTACGATTCAATGGTAGCAAAACTAATTGTTCATGCGGATACACGTGAAGAAGCGATTGCAAAAATGAACCGCGCTTTAAGTGAATTCGAAGTATCTGGTCCTGGAATTAATACAACCATTCCATTCCACCAAGCACTAATGAACAATGACGTCTTCAAATCAGCGCAATTCAATACGAAGTTCCTAGAAGAGAACGATGTATTGGGCGTAGCAGAAAAAGTGAAGTAAGCGTTCGCAAGTTTAAACCTCCTAGCTTTTATTAGTTAGGAGGTTTTTTATGTCTAAGCATAAATAGATAGAGGACTTACTTGCAGGTAGAAAGATCAATCATAGAAGAAAATTGATCGTTATAGAAGCTAAAACCGTTACCAATTGAAGTAATCAATAGTAAAAGAATAGTGGTGAAAAGTACTAATTTATAGATAGAAGATCGTTATCGGGTGTTAACATACCATTCTTTGTTGAATAATCTCCTATGTTTCTGTAAAGCACAGCTGTCTTTATCGCATGGCCTTCTTTCGCAAATACAAGAAGGAAAATATCTTCCCGTACATCTAAACCACTGGTACTACCTCTAAACTGTATGTCCATTGTTTCT
Source organism: Lysinibacillus sp. K60 (assembly GCF_019731275.1). Classification (NCBI taxonomy): domain Bacteria; kingdom Bacillati; phylum Bacillota; class Bacilli; order Caryophanales; family Bacillaceae; genus Lysinibacillus; species Lysinibacillus sp. K60. The sequence continues at coordinate 367,546 of NZ_JAASJR010000002.1, forward strand.
TCAATCGTATCTTTCGTTGTATAAGGTCCAAAAATTTGCGCTTTTTCCCAATCAAAATCCGTTAATTTATTTAGTGAAACTACTGTTGTACCACTATTTGCTTCTTCCATAATATTTTTCGCAAGCATTGTATCTTCACTAGCTCTATCCCCCAAAAATAAAAAAAGCATTGTAAACATGAGGACAACTCCACCGATACTAAACAACCATTTTTGTAACATACTCTACCTCTACTTTATCTCAAATCAATTCTATATTATAGAAAGAATACTATATAATAGAAGATAGTGATAGTAATCCCCCTGAAAAGGAGTTAAACAATGGATGCCTATATATAATAAGCTAGTGAGGGATAAAGTTTTAGAAGTAATGGAAGCGAAGGGTTTATCCTATCATGCACGCATTTTAGAACCTAGTGAGCTGATAAAGGCAATAAAAGCTAAAATGATAGAAGAAGCTACAGAATTTTACGAAGCCGAGGATAAAAAAGAAAGTGTTGAAGAGCTCGCAGATATACTGGAGCTCCTTCATATGGCTATCGGTGTGATAGGAGTAAGCATTGAGGAGCTAGAAGCGATCCGTGAACACAAGAGAAAAGCTCGTGGAGGATTTGAAAAGGGAATTTATTTAATCGATGTAGCGGATCAGTAAAGTCGGTTTTAAATTAAAACGGCTTTCGACAGCCAAACCTTCCTTTTTATAGTATAATAAATGTAAGTACAGCACTTGTTTGAGATGTGTAAGGGAAAGGATGATATTTGTATGGCAGAGAAAGTAGGACAATCTTTCGTACAACCAACACCTTCTGGTAAAGAAGAGCTTGGAAAAATTGAGGTAGCGGCAGAGGTGATCGAAGTTGTGGCTGGGATTGCTGTTAATGAAGTAGAAGGCATTGCTGCAACTCGTGGAAATATTGCGACGGGTGTCGTAGAACGTTTCGGTAAAAAAGTACACAATAAAGGCATTAAATCAGGTGTAACGGAAACTGGTGAAATTGCGATTGATGTATTTTGCTCTGTGAAATATGGATATGCCATTCCTAAGGTAGCAAAAGAAGTTCAAACGCAAATCCGTCAGGCTATTTTTAATATGACGGCACTAGAAACAGCAGAAGTAAATGTGCATATTACAGGTATTCACTTTGAAAAAGAAGAAACAGTAGTGCATGAATAAAAAAGAAAAGGATTGCCCGATGATGATTCGTTCATCAAAGGGCAGTCCTTTTTATATGGATTTCTCTAGGGTGTGGATGTGTATCGCTATTATTATAATTCTATATGCTTTGGCTTTCTCCAGAATAACGCAAGTATGACGCCAAGCACCAGTACGATTGTAGCAAAGTAGTATGGATAGTTCAGATTGATATCGAACAATACACCACCTAGGATCGGGCCAAAAATATTACCAAGACTTGTAAACATAGAGTTCATTCCACCAACAAATCCTTGTTCATTTCCGGCAATTTTTGATAAATACGAAGTAACAGCAGGTCGAATTAAATCGAAGCCTACGAAAATAAAGAATGTAACGAATAAGATGGCAAAATAATGACTCACGATCGTCATGGCGAATGTTAATACTGCTGAAAGGATTAGTGAGTAACGAATAACATTAATCTCACCCATTTTCTTTGTCAGCCAATCAAATAGTATTAATTGAGCTAGTGCACCTACAATACCACTTCCTGTAATAATTATGGCAATATCCGATGGTGTAAACGCAAATTTGTGATCAACGAACAAGCTAAACAATGATTCGAATGCAGCGAGGCCAAATGATAACACGAAAATAAGAATGAATGGTATGAAGTAGAGTGGACTAAACACACGCTTGACACTACCTAACATGGATGGTGCTGCTTCTTCATTGTCTGTAGCACGTGCTGGCTCTTTTAAAAACAGGAATGACAGGATAGCTGCGAACAGACCAAGTACCCCAGCTGCATAAAATGGGACACGTGTACCAATTTCAGCCAAAAATCCACCAATCCCAGGACCGATAATAAAACCTGTGCTAATGGCTGCACTCATATAGCCAAGTGCCTTAGGGCGCTGTGCCAATGTCGTAATATCAGCTATATAGGCGGTTACGGCTGGCATAATGAAAGCTGCACTCACGCCACCTAACATACGAGAGGCAAAAAGAATTTCAACAGAACGACCAAATCCAAATAAAAACTCAGAAAGCCCAAAAATAAAAAGACCTGCAACAATCATAACTTTGCGGCCAATAGTATCAACAAGCTTACCTGCAATTGGTGATGCAATTAGTTGTGTAATGGCAAAGGCCGCCACCATATAACCAACAACAGAACCAGAAATATGCAGTTCATTCATGATGGTTGGTAAAACAGGGATGACTAAACCGATCCCTAAAAAGGCAATGAAAAGATTAGATAATAAAATAGCTAAGGTTATATTTTGCTTCTTGCTCATAAACTTCTCCTTCTAATTGTTCGCGATACATGTTTTCAATCTACTAGAATAGAATATTTCCATGTAATACGATAAACCCTATAGTAACTATAGGGTCAAAAGATTTGTTTTTATTTTTTAAAATTTTTATCAGTTTGGGAGTTCTAGTAGAGAGTTATACGAATGCGCCACTAATTTTTCGGAGCATTTTTGTGTCTCTTGTTTTTGCCTAATCTTTAATTCTACTATAAATTTCTTTTCTTGTTCCATCGTGAGCGTTGCGGGCATGTATAGCTCATACACTTGCGACTCAAATAGTTCCTGCTGAGCCAATACATGATTTCTCAATTTTTCATAAAATGAAAAATAAGTATCAGGGTCGTAAATAAAGGCAATGCATACATATTTACCGCCAGGAATAATGGTTTGTTGTATGTTTGGTGAAAGCTGCGAAAATGTGCGCTCCGTTAATAGGGGAGTGAAAATAGCATCATAAATGATGTCATTGACATCTTTATAAGGCTCTAGTGGATAAATACAACCATAACGACTGTTTAAGACACTGCCTTCCTTTTCGATGATTTTAATTAAAGTGGCATAGTATGTACTGGTGCTCGATGTGGGTGTTAATTCAGTAGTGGTTACTTGAAGAACGGGCATTGCTTCCTCTATCTGCACATAAATCTCACCGAAGACTGGGATATCAATTTGCTCTTGTAATTGCTTTTTTGTTTTCAGTAAAGTATTTTTTGCTTCGTTTAAACGTGAAATTTTTTCATTGATGCGTAGCTCCTGCTGAGCTAAAAAATCAAGCAATTCCTCAGAGGTTAATCTAAGTGCTTTTTTTATATCATCGAGCGTCACGCCGATATATTTAAGGGACTTTATAATGTCTAAATAGAATAGCTGATTGCCTTTATAATATCGATAATTGGTGAAGGTATCGATATAAGCAGGCTTAAATAAATCAATTTGATCATAATAACGTAATGTCTGAACCGATAAGTTTGAAAGTTTGGCAACCTCACCTATCGTATAATAATGTTCCTTCATAAATGGCCTCCACTAATAAAAGCTAAAAAAGTTTCGAATAGCATCAAAACGAATTTTATGCTTGCAATCCACCTAGTAAAATAGGAGAGATTTACGTTCCTTCATTTGTTGATATTGTTCTTCTCTGTCAACCATTTTAAATGTTTTTTGCAGCTAGGACATATAGCTTCATGTTGCATTGTGACACCTCTTAAGTTTTTTCTTTATTATACCATTACGAACAGGAAACATTCATTTTTGAATACTACTATTCGTTGAGAAGTGGGCTTAAACAAAAAGTTCCTTGAAAAAGGTTCAGATTATTGAAAACTTGCTTGAAATCGTGTTTCTCATGTGATTTTATGCTATTATAAACCTTAATGCCACTTAAGAAGGAGAGCTTTACATGAAACGACATGAAGCACGCGAAAAAGCGTTGCAAGTTTTGTTTCAGCTAGACAATACGGATCTAACAGTTGAAGAAGCAATGGGCCATATTAAAGGTCAACCTACCAATGCTTTCTACGAAAAGATCGTGAATGGAACAGCTGAACATTTGGAGGAAATCGATGCTACATTAGAACAGCATCTTGAAAAGTGGTCACTTGCCCGTCTACCCAAAATTGAAAGAACGGTTTTACGTTTAGCTGTATATGAATTGTTATACATGCCAGAAACACCAAAAAGAGTAGTACTAAACGAAGCAATCGAGTTATGTAAAACATTTGGCGATGATAGTTCATCTAAATTCGTCAATGGTGTACTTTCTAAATTTACAGAACAAGAATAATGTGTTGAATTGGAAGGAGTAACGAAGGTTTATGTCAAGTGCAATTATTAATGGTAAAGAGATTGGTCAAGAAATTCGTAATGCTGTAGCAGAGCGTGTCATTCGTTTGAAAGAACGAGGATTGACACCTGGTTTAGCGGTTGTGTTAGTTGGAGACAACCAGGCATCAGCTACATATGTGAGAAATAAACAAAAATCTTGTGAAGCGATTGGTATGTTTTCAGAACTCATTAAATTACCAGAAGAGACAACGCAAGAGGAATTACTAGCACAAATTGAGCTTTTAAATCAACGTGAGGATATTCATGGTATCTTAGTTCAATTACCACTCCCAAAACATATTAATGAGGATACAGTCATTGCAACGATTGCTGTCGAGAAGGATGTCGATGGATTCTCACCTGTAAGCGTTGGAAAAATGATGCTTGGCCAAGAAACATTTTTACCTTGTACACCGTTTGGCGTGATGAAGCTTCTTGAGTATTCAGGAATTGAAATCGCAGGAAAGCATGCTGTAATCGTAGGTCGTAGTCATATCGTTGGTAAACCAATGGGACAACTACTTCTACAAAAGGATGCAACGGTAACCTATACACACTCTAAAACGCCAGATTTACCTTCATTTACAAAACAAGCAGATATTTTAATTGCTGCAGTTGGACGTGCAAACTTTATTACGAAAGAGCACGTGAAAGAAGGGGCTGTTGTTATTGATGTAGGCATTAATCGCGATGACAACAATAAATTATGCGGTGACGTAAACTTTGCAGAAGTAGATGGAATTGCGTCTCATATTACGCCTGTACCAGGTGGTGTAGGACCAATGACCATCACGATGTTACTATTCAACACAGTGCAAGCAGCTGAAAATACGCTTGCAAAATAAAAAACCTTTTGAAGAAAGTCATCTCAACATTGTGTGAGGTGACTTTTTTGTTGTGTAAAATCAGAACTTTTCTTCGATTTGGTCGTCTAATGTAACGTTTGGGACATACATACTGAGGAGGAGGTTTTTATGGAAAATATCGATATGATGTTAATTGTCAAGCATATCATTATTGGACTTGTCCAAGGCTTTACAGAGCCAATTCCTGTATCGTCGAGTGGACATGTAATGATTGCTAGCGAAATGCTGGGACTAGGTGAACAGGGTTTTACTTTTGCCATCTTAACAAATACAGCTTCGTTACTCGCTATTATGTATATTTATCGTAAGGATATTGTTCGTCTGATCATTCATTTTTTCCTTTACTTGAAAACTAGAGAAAAGCGGTATAACGCGGATTTTCGCTTTGCTCTCTACATTGTCATTGGTTCAATTCCTGCTGGCGTTTTAGGGGTGTTATTAAGTGATGTGATTGCAGATAACGTAAGTATGACGACGATTGCGCTCATGCTATTTGTGACAGGGACTGCATTATGGCTAATTCGTAATATGCGTGGCAAGAAGAACGATGCAGATTTACGTGCTAAAGATGCCATCATTGTAGGGTTGGGGCAAGCAGTTGCTTTAACACCAGGCATTAGCCGTTCAGGAGCTACGATTATTTCCGCCATAGCAGTAGGGATGAAGCAGGATACAGCCTTACGTTTTTCCTTTATGCTTTATATTCCTGTAAGTTTGGGTGGGGTAATCCTTGGCATTACAGATTTTTTAGACGAGCCGAATAAAGGTGCCTTAGCTCTTCCATATGCTGCCACTTTCTTGGCAACACTCATTATGACTTATTTTGCGATGCGTTGGTTTATGGGCATTATGAAAAGTGGCAAACTTAGCTACTTTACGTATTATTGTTTTATCGTAGGAACTCTTTTATTACTATTCTATTAAAATATAAAGTCTCATAACGTATGAAGTTATGAGGCTTTGTTTGTTATTTGTCATAATATACGGTTTCTAATAGTGAGAACGTGTAGGAATGTGTTATAGTTGTTTTTCGATAGAAGAAAGACAGTCATTTTTTCTACCGAAACTGCATTTTGGCACCTCAACGACTGCAAAAAATGTTATGATAGGTGTAGTTTTGTGAAAAACTTGATTTTAGTAAAGGAGCCGAAAACATGTCCTCTGCTTCTTATTTAACAGTAAAGGCGTTAACAAAATATATTAAACGAAAATTCGATGCAGATCCACATTTGCGTGAAGTGTATGTAAAAGGTGAATTATCGAATGTGAAAATTCATCAATCCGGCCATATTTACTTTACATTAAAGGATGATGGTGCCCGAATAGCTGCGACGATGTTTAAAACAGCGGCTACGAAATTAGCGTTTGAACCAAAGGAAGGTATGCAAGTATTTATCCGAGGGGATGTAAACGTTTACGAAGGCTATGGAACCTATCAGCTATATGTACAGGAAATGCAACCGGACGGCATTGGTAGCTTATTTGTTGCCTTCAATCAATTAAAAGAGCAATTACAAAAAGAAGGTCTTTTTAAACCTGAGTGGAAACAACCGATACCAAAATTTCCTGAAAAAATTGGTGTGCTCACATCAACAACTGGTGCAGCTATACGGGATATTTGTACAACCTTAAAGAGGCGTTACCCACTTGCTGAAATTTTGATTTATCCAACCCTAGTACAAGGAGCTCAGGCTGCACCGAATATTGTGCAAAATATTCAACGGGCTAATCAAGAGGCAAGCTGTGATGTGTTGATTGTCGGGCGAGGAGGAGGCTCCATCGAGGATTTATGGGCTTTTAATGAAGAAATTGTGGCAAGAGCTATTTTTGAAAGCCGAATCCCTATTATAAGTGCGGTTGGCCATGAAACAGATACAACGATCGCCGATTATGTCGCCGATTTACGTGCACCTACTCCAACAGCTGCTGCTGAGATGGCTGTGCCAGATCAGGCGGATCTCTACCAACGAGTGCTTACGCAGAAATCACAGCTTCATCAAATGGTTAGGTCGCAACTTATGGCAGAGCGACAACGTCTAAATAAGCTCCAACAGTCTTATCCATTGTCAATGCCAGAAAGACTTTATCGGCCTTTTACAGAAAGATTGGCACAGCTTGAGTCAGGATTACAGGCAGCAATGCAAATGAGCTTGATGAAAAAAGCTACCCAACTTCAACAATTACATAGTACGGTGGAGCAACATTCACCCAAAAAGGCACTTGCTTTTCATCAGAGAGAGCTTGAAGCGCGGATCCAACAATTATCACGTGCTACAACGTATTATGTGGCAAAACAGCAACAACAATTTGAGTCAACCGTTAGAACATTAGAAGCTTTAAATCCACTGTCTATTCTAACAAGAGGATTTACAGTAGCATATAAAGATCAGCAAATGATCAAATCATCCACTGAGGTGCAAAAGCAAGATCAACTGACATTGACCTTCCATGATGGAAAGGTTGTGGCTAAAGTGACGAATATCTTGCCAAAGAATGAGGGGGAATTGTTGTGACTGAAAAACAACAAACATTTGCAGAAGCCATGACGGCACTAGAAGAAATCGTTCGCCAGTTAGAACAGGGTGATGTGCCATTGGAAAATGCGATTGATTTATACAAGCAAGGAATGGAGCTATCAAAGTTTTGCCATAGTAAGTTGCAACATGCTGAGGAGCAGCTTGTATCAATTGTCCAAGAGACTGGTGAAACAACAGCATTTGATCCACTAAAGGGAGAGAATTAGGAAATGAATGAGCCATTAAAGTACTTTATTGAAAGCAATACACCACAAATTGAAGAGACGATGTTTTCGCTTGTTGAACAAATTGATGCACCAGCAGATTTAAAGGAATCTATGCTTTATTCATTAAAGGCAGGGGGTAAACGAATTCGTCCGCTTTTTGTGTTAGCGGTACTAGAGCTTTACCGTGAAAATCTTCAGGACGGTTTGATTGTCGGTTCGGTCATTGAAATCATTCATACGTATTCTTTAATCCATGATGATCTACCAAGCATGGATAATGATGATTTCAGAAGAGGCAAGCCAACAAATCATAAAGTTTATGGAGAAGCGCTGGCTACGCTTGCTGGTGATGCATTAAACACACTGGCATTTGGCATTTTAGCTCGCATGGATATCTCTGCTGAAAAGCGTATTGAACTTGTCCAATTGCTAAGCATTGCAGCAGGTGCAGAAGGCATGGTTGGTGGTCAAGTACTAGATATGGAAGGGGAGCAACGTCAGCTTAATTTAGCTGAATTGGAACAAGTCCATGTCAATAAAACAGGTGCTTTATTGCGTTTTAGTATTGAAGCGGGAGCCGTACTTGCAGATGTATCAGCACAAGACCGTGCTACATTGAAAGAATATGCGCATCATATTGGTTTAGCTTTCCAAATTCAAGACGATATTTTAGATATTGAGGGAACGACTGAAGAACTAGGAAAAACAGCTGGAAAAGATGTCGCTAGTGATAAAAGCACTTATCCAGCCCTCTTAACCCTAGAGGGAGCGAAAGAAAAGCTTGCTGAGCATTATCAACATGCCATTAACGCACTCGATCAATTACCAATAGATGTCAGCCTATTACGTGACTTTGCTGCTTATATCGTTCATCGTAAAAACTAAGAGAAAATCAAGGCGTTGAAGGAAAAGAATATGCTAGAATAGGTGGGAACGTTTGCAATATGTAAACAATGAAGTGTTCGTACTTTTAGCATATTGATAACACTGCTATAATGGTGGAAACACAATTGCGGTGAATATTTTATTGAAAAGGTGTGTGAGAAAGGTGGATTTAAATAAAATAACTAGTCCATCCTTTTTAAAAAACTTAAATAAGAAGGAGCTTGAGCAGCTTGCCCAAGAAATTCGTACCTTCTTAATCGAAAAATGTTCTGTCACAGGTGGGCATATCGGGCCGAATTTAGGCGTAGTTGAGTTAACGATGATGCTGCATAAAATGTTTGACAGTCCTAAAGATAAGTTTTTGTGGGATGTTGGCCACCAAGCTTACGTGCATAAAATTTTAACAGGTCGTGCGAGTCAATTTGACACACTACGTCAGTTCAAAGGGCTTTGTGGATTCCCGAAGCGCGTGGAGAGTGAACATGATGAGTGGGAAACAGGTCATAGCTCGACATCTTTATCAGCAGCCATGGGTATGGCAGCAGCACGTGATATAAAAAAAGAAAACAACTTTGTTATCCCTATTATTGGAGATGGGGCTTTAACAGGGGGTATGGCACTTGAGGCATTAAATCATATTGGCCATGCAAAAACAAATATGATTGTCATCCTCAATGATAATGAAATGTCGATTGCACCAAATGTTGGCGCATTACACAATGTTTTAGGTCGTCTACGTACAGCCAAGGAATACTCAAAAGCCAAGGAAGAGCTGGAGTCACTTATTAATAAGATTCCAGTATTAGGTGGAAAGCTTGCCTCTACTGTTGAACGCGTAAAGGATAGCTTAAAATATTTAGTAGTATCTGGTGTGTTTTTTGAGGAGCTAGGTTTTAAATATCTTGGTCCAATTGATGGACATGATTTTGAAGCGCTTGAAATGACATTATCACACGCGAAAAAAGTAAAAGGGCCAGTCCTTGTTCATGTGATTACGAAAAAAGGAAAGGGCTATAAGCCAGCCGAGGATGATACAATTGGGAATTGGCATGGAACAGGTCCTTATAAAATTGAAAATGGTGCCTTTGTGAAGTCTGAGACTACTGGACCCGCTTGGAGTAGTTTAATTGCTGAGACGGTTCGTAAAATTGCTCATGAAAATGAGCGAGTGGTAACGATTACACCTGCCATGCCTGTAGGTTCAAAGCTACAAGGTATTCAACAGGACTTCCCAAATCGTTTCTTTGATGTAGGGATTGCGGAGCAACATGCGGCAACGATGGCTGCAGGATTAGCTACGCAAAAGATGAAACCATTTTTAGCGATTTATTCTACGTTCCTGCAACGTGCATATGACCAAGTTTTGCATGATATTGCTCGCCCGAATTTAAATGTCTTTATTGGTATTGATCGGGCTGGTTTAGTGGGAGCAGATGGGGAAACACATCAAGGTGTATTTGATATTGCTTTCCTTCGTCATATTCCAAACATGACAATCATGATGCCAAAGGATGAGAATGAAGGGCAACATATGGTAAAAACAGCGATTGATTATGATGGTGGTCCAATTGCACTTCGTTATCCACGTGGTAATGGAATGGGTGTGCCATTAGATGATGAGCTGATAGCTTTACCAATTGGTAGCTGGGAAGTTTTACGTGAGGGCAAAGACGCATCTATTTTGACATTTGGAACAACGATTCCAATGGCAATGGCTGCTGCTGAAATGCTTGCGCAACAAGGAATCGATATTGAAGTGGTCAATGCTCGCTTTATCAAACCGATGGATGAAGACATGCTACACTGTATATTATCTAGTCAAAAACCGATTTTAACAATTGAAGAAGCTGTTCTACAGGGTGGATTTGGTAGTGGTGTATTAGAGTTTGCTCATGACCACGGCTATTTAAATGCGTTAGTTGATCGAATGGGCATCCCAGATCAATATATTGAGCATGGCAACGTAGATCAGCTACTCGCGGAAATTCATATGACAGCAGAAGATACGGTTGCACGTATGCACGTATTACTTCAACAAAAACAGCAAGTGGGTTTGAATAAATAATGACAAAACAACCAAAAGAACGAGTAGATATTTTACTTGTAGAGCGTGGACTATGTGAAACAAGAGAAAAAGCAAAACGGTCCATTATGGCAGGCCTTGTCTTTTCAAATGAAATACGAATTGATAAGGCAGGCGAGAAAATTGCCGTCGATGCACCGCTACAAGTAAAGGGCTCAGATTTAAAATATGTGAGTCGTGGAGGCCTTAAATTAGAAAAGGCGCTACAAATTTTTGATATGTCTGTAGAAGGGAAGCTAATGCTTGACATTGGCTCCTCTACAGGTGGCTTTACAGATTGTGCCTTACAACATGGAGCAAGACATTGCTATGCACTAGATGTTGGTTCAAACCAATTAGCATGGAAAATTCGCTCCGATGAACGAGTGACAGTAATGGAGAAAACGAATTTTCGCTATACAACGGCAGCCGATTTATCAGAAGGTTTACCTGATTTTGCAACAATCGATGTTAGCTTTATTTCGTTATCACTGATTTTACCGGTATTAAAAACATTATTGCTGCCAGGCGGGGATGTTATGGCTTTGGTGAAGCCTCAGTTTGAAGCTGGGAAAGATAAAGTAGGTAAAAAAGGAATTGTGCGTGATAAAAAAGTACATTTAGAAGTTTTGGAAAAAACAGCTGCAATGGCAACTGATATTGGTTTTGTAGTAAAAGATGCTTCGTTCTCTCCAATCACAGGTGGAGAAGGGAATATTGAATTTTTATTCCATTTAGTGAATCCTATTGGACAAGAAGTGCTACCTGCATATACAGCTTTTAATGCACTCGTTGAAGAAGCGCATAATACTTTAAAATAACACGTGCTCGCTTATAGAGCCGTGTTTTTTCTTGTGCTTTTTTGTGGAAAATGGTAGTGTGATTATACACATATACAATTATTTATAAGAGGTGATTTCGTTGAATAAAGGACAACGACATATACGGATTCGGGATATTATCGCCAATCATGAAATTGAAACACAAGATGATTTAGTCGATTTTTTAAAAGAAGCAGGCTATAATGTGACACAAGCTACAGTATCACGAGATATAAAAGAGCTTCATTTAGTAAAAGTACCATTACAGGATGGGCGCTATAAATATAGCCTACCCGCAGATCAACGTTTCAATCCAGTCCAAAAATTACATCGTGCATTAGCGGATGCTTTTGTAAGTATTGATGGGGCATCACATTTTTTAGTCATGAAAGCTCTTCCAGGGAATGCGAATGCCATTGCTTCCTTACTTGACCATTTAGATTGGCCGGAAATTTTAGGTACAATTTCTGGAGATGATACCATTTTAATTATTTGTCGAAATGAAAATGAGCGTGAAAATACAAAAAATCGTTTATTAGACATGCTATAAAAAATGGTTAATTTGATTTAGAGGTGACAATTTGTGTTAAGAGAGCTTAGTATTCGAAACTTTGCCATCATTGAGGATTTGACTGTCAGCTTTTTAGAAGGCTTAACAGTTCTCACTGGGGAAACAGGTGCCGGAAAATCCATTATCATTGATGCGGTGCATTTACTTGCAGGTGGACGAGGTAACACTGAATTTATTCGTCATGGCGCAAGAAAAGCAGAATTGGGTGGCTTATTTCAAATTTCGAGTTCAGTTCATCCTGTTCTGAAAAAGTTAGAAGAAGCAGGCATTGAAATAGAAGAAGATACAATTATTTTACGTCGAGATTTGAATGATACTGGTAAAAGTATTTGCCGAGTGAATGGTAAGCTTGTGCCTTTATCGGTACTAAGAGACATTGGGGCAAGTCTCATTGATATTCATGGCCAACATGAAAATCAAGAGCTAATGGATGAAAAGCAGCACATCAATTTGCTTGATCAATTTGCAGAAGAAGAGTTGTCGCCGATTCAAAAAACCTATCGAGCGCAATACGATGAATACCGTTTGCTCAAAAAAGACTTAGCTTCGATATCCATTGATGAGCAGTTGATGGCACAACGTATCGATTTGTATCAATTTCAAATTAAAGAGTTGGACGAAGCTAATTTAAAGTTAGGTGAGGAAGACGAGCTACTAGACGAACGCCGTCGTCTGATGAATTTTAATAAAATTTTTGAACGCTCTAGTGCAGCCTATGAAGCCATTCAAGGTGAAACAAAAGGGCTTGATTGGATCGGAACGGCAATGGGTGCTTTAGAAGATGCTGCAACGGTTGATGAGCAATTCAAAGAATCATCTGAGGCAGTTACAACTGCGTTTTATGCATTACAGGATGCAGCCTATCAGGTCAAAAATGTGTTAGATGAATTAGAATTTGACCCTGCGCGTTTAAACGAGGTTGAGCAGCGATTAGCGTTGTTGCAAACTTTAAAACGCAAATATGGTTCGACAGTGGAAGAGATCTTGGCTTATTATGAAAAAATTAAAAACGAGTTAAATGAGCTGTTGAATCGTGATGAGATTTTGCAGGTGAAAGAACGACGTGTGTTAGAGATGGAAGTTGTACTCAATGAGCTGGCTAGTGAACTTTCAACTGTACGTAAAGCTGCAGCCCAACAATTGAGTGAAGCAATTATGGCAGAGCTACGTGAATTACATATGGAAAAAGCAAAATTTATTGTCAATTTCGATGAATTACCCTATTTCGACGCAAATGGGAAAGATCAAATTATCTTCTACATTTCCACAAACGTTGGGGAGCCACCAAAGTCTTTACCGAAAATTGCATCAGGCGGAGAGTTATCACGAATGATGCTAGCATTGAAAACCATTTTCTCTTCTTCCAATGGAATTACTTCCATTATATTTGATGAGGTGGATACAGGTGTTAGTGGTCGTGTTGCGCAAGCGATTGCAGAGAAAATTGCCGCAATTTCTGTTAATTCTCAAGTTTTATGTATTTCACATTTACCTCAAGTTGCAGCGATGGCTGATCATCATTACTTCATCAAAAAAGAAGTCGAACATGATCGAACGTTTACTTCCTTATCAGAAATTGATCAAGATGCTCGTATAGAGGAAGTTAGCCGTATGATGTCTGGAACTGAAATTACAGCTTTGACACTACAGCATGCCACGGAGCTTTTAAAAATGGCAGATGAACGAAAAAAACAAATGCGTTAACCATTATTCCAGAAACAGTTTCAGCTGTTTCTGGCTTTTTTCATTTTGCGCAAATATTTACCGCTTATAAGAACGTCACAACAACACATAGTAAAAAGACAAAAATGAAAAGGAGGTGTCGTATGAATCGTCATTGGCGTCAATTAGTCATTTTGCCTATGCTCATCTTTTTATTAGTGATGCCTATACAAGCTTTAGCCGCCAAAAAGCTTATACCGATGGGCGAAGCAATTGGAATTCAACTTCAATTGTCACATGTATTTGTCGCACACGATGTACTGTTAGCTTCCAATCAGTGGATGAAAGGAGGCGCAGTTATTGAAAAAATAAACGATATACCAGTAAAATCCCTTGCTGATGCCAAGCAGGCTGTGGCAAAAGATGGCCAACAGAAATGGACGATCAATAGTGAAGGCCAACAAATTACATTGGAATTACAAAACCAAGAAGCAGAGCATGTCATTTCCTTTTTAAAAGATGAAACAGATGGAGTAGGAACACTGACTTATATTGATCCAGAGACAAAAAATTACGGTGCACTAGGTCATCAAATTGTCGATTCAACCCTACAAGAAGCCCCTGTTTTTAGAGCTGGCTCCATTTTTTTAGCTTCTATTCAGCAAATCCGAAAAAGCACACCAGGCCAACCAGGCTATAAAATTTCCTCCATTGAAAAGCATCAAGAACGTCTAGGTAGTATAGATAAAAATACTATTTATGGTATTTTTGGCCGCTGGGAAGACGGTTATCAACAAAGATTACCCAAAGCGATAGAAATTATGCATGAAAAAGATATAAAAACGGGGAAAGCTGAAATCTATACAGCCATTGAAGGCAGTAAGGTGGAAACCTTTTCAATAGAAATTACCAAAGTGGAAAATGAACGCCTTGAATTTATAGTATCTGACGAGAAGCTCATTGAAAAAACAGGTGGCATTTTGCAGGGAATGAGTGGCAGTCCTATTATCCAAGACGGTCGTTTTGTCGGAGCTGTGACACATATGTTTGTGGAGGAGCCGAAAAAAGGTGCAGCGCTAACAGTAGCGGAAATGTTAAGAAGGTCTTCATAAAAAGGTATGAAAGGTAAAAATCCGTTTAAATTTCCCCAGGCAGGACAAAAGCCGCGGGAAACTACACGGATTTTTTACCCTTATTTCATCGAAACCAACATGTATTTCCGATAATTTCCTGAAGAAGGCATGATATTTAAAAAAACTGTAGTTTTATCTACTAAATTTATCTAAAATAAGTTATAAGAGCATTCGACAAGTCGCGTCATTTAGCGTAACTTGTCGATATTAAAAGAAAGTATCGGACTACATACTCATTTTTGGAAATAGAAAAGGTTTTTAAAACAAAAATGTCGAAAATTCCACAGTGTGCCAAAAACGGCATTTAGGGGTTTAGGTTATCGCTTTGAGGTGTTCAAAGCAAGTCCAGAAGGAGGAATTGAAAATGACAAAGGTAAAAGTAGCGATTGCAGATGATAATCGTGAGTTATTAAAAACAATGGAGCAGTATTTTCAAGGACATGCCGAAATAGAAATTATTGCAACTGCTTCAAATGGAAAAGTATGTCTACAAATGCTTGAGGAATTTACACCAGATATTTTACTTCTAGATATAATAATGCCTCATCTTGACGGTTTAGCTGTATTAGAGTCCATGTATCAAAATGAAAAAATGTCATCAATTCAAGTCATTATGCTAACGGCTTTTGGCCAAGAGGATGTCATGAAACAGGCGGTGGATCTAGGAGCTTCTTATTTCATGCTAAAGCCCTTTGAATTCGACCAATTGGTACAAAAGATTTTACATTGTGCTGGACAGAAGGCGACACTTCCGAAAAAGACAAGCGTATTACAACCGACAGTACCTCAAAAATTAAATCAGCATCAATTAGACAGCACGATTACAGCCATCATTAAAGAAATCGGTGTACCTGCACATATTAAAGGCTACTCCTATTTGCGTGAAGCCATTCAAATGGTCTTTGAGGATATTGAATTATTAGGATCTGTGACAAAAATTTTATATCCAGAAATCGCCAAAAAATTTAATACGACACCATCCCGTGTAGAACGTGCGATTCGTCACGCCATCGAGGTAGCCTGGAATCGTGGCAATTATGAATCCATTTCGTCAATGTTTGGCTATACAGTCCATCACTTGAAATCCAAACCAACAAATAGCGAATTCATCGCTATGATCGCAGACAAAATTCGTATTGATATGATGGCTAGCTAGTACCGATATATATCATTAACATATACAGCAATTATACTTCGCATAGTATAGCGCCTTTTTAAATCTTATTGTTTAAAGGGGCGCTTTTTTTGTTACTTGAACAAATACTGTGGAAATTTCTGTGGCTGATCTTTAATATTGAAAGCGTTAAAAGAACGTCTAAATCAGCTAAAAATACACGATATATACATGAATAGTGAATTTAAAGTCATATTCTAAAGTTGAATAATTTGAGACCTTTTCACAAACTTATAAGTGGGTGATCACAATAAAAAGTATAAATTTCCAATTAGAGGGAATGAATTCACTCGAAATCACACAGATAACAGATGAGCTATTTGAGGTGCGTTTAGTATTCGATGGTAAAATAAGTATGCAATATATGAATCGACAGCAATTGATACAACTAGGATCTACTTTCCAAATTGAAAGTAATATCAATACGAAATTAGTTAAAAAGACCTATAAAGACCTATAGTTTAGTGGGAAGCGCCCCTTGATACCTGTACTTGGAAGATGATTTATTCAAAATAGCATGATGGAATTACTTTGAATTTATCGGTAATTTTAATAAAAAGCTCAAAAACAAACAATTTATTAGTATTAAATATCTACAATTTTTTAGAAAAAATAAAATATTGTCTTATATTTTAATGATTAAGTGGTACTATTTTCTTTCTCGGTAGTGACAATGGTCTCTAAACAAATGTAAGTGGATTGTATATACTTACATATAGAGGGAAGGAGGAGGTAGCTTGATTCTAGTTCGAAATGAAAACTTCGAAATTTCTGAGGAAAATGGCAAGGTATTTATGCTTACTTTTAGCGCAGGTTTCCCATTAAAAGAATTTGATAGCATCCTACGTAGTCATCCACGACTGAAATTATCTAATTTTTCAATTTTAAAAAATGTGTTATCAACCCAGAATACCAATCCTGTTGAAATTGGACGCTGGCTTCCGAACATTGAAGCAGAAGTGGCACGTGATAAGATGTCAGCCTCTGTTTTTATATATGAAACGCATGATTATATTCAAAATAATAAAGAAAAATTAACACAACAAATCCGAGAAACACTCAATGAAAATGGAATTATACACGGCATATTAGATTTTGATATATTGAAGGCTGAACCAGGAAAAGCATTCTTAATTGCTCAAGGCGAGCAACCTATAGCAGGAATAGATGCACAAATTACATATTTACCTAAACCCGAGAGAAAGCCAGTCATTCGTGAAGACGGTAAAGCGGATTACTATGATATGAATTTTATTTCGGAAATTTCAGAAGGCTCTTGGCTAGGTGAAAAGATCCCTGCTACATTAGGTAAACCGGGGAAAAATGTGCTAGGTCAAGAAGTTGCTGCTGTACCTGGTCGAGATTATCCTATCAAATATGATACAAAATCTGCCTATGAAGTGGAAGAAGACGGAAAAATCGTCATTCGCTCGAAAATTGCTGGCGTTTTAGATGATGTCAAAGGCATGATTGGTGTAAACAGGCACCTTCCTATAAATGGTGATGTTGGAGTAGAAACAGGAAACCTTGAATTTAATGGTTCACTTAGTATTAAAGGTACAGTAACAAATGGCTATACAGTTATTGCGACTGGCGATATTTCCATTGAAGGGGCTGAGGGTGTAAGCGGTGCTAAGCTTATTAAATCCATTGAGGGTGATGTATATATTCGTGGTGGCATCTTTGGGCTTGGTTCAACAGTGGTAGAAGCAGGTGGCAATATATTTGTTAAACATGTGAATGAAGCAAATTTATTTGCAGCTAATAGTATTCATATTGGTTTTTATGCACTAGGATCCCAGCTTTCTGCTCATTCGATATATGTGGATGAACGAAAAGGGAAAATTATTGGGGGACGTGCAGTAGCTAAAAATACGATTGTGACGGCCATTTCAGGAAACCGATTAGAGCGTCGAACAGATTTAATAATAGAAAGTATTAATAAGCAGGAAAATAACACCGTGATGCAGGAAAAAGCAGCACAGCTAAAACAATTGCAAACAGAGATTTCAGCACACGAGAATAGCATGAAAAATTTATTGCCTTTTCTCAATCAAATGTCCAAAGAACAATCAGCGTCATTTGAAGTAACAAAGCAAGCCTTAACAAAATTAAAGGCAGAAGCGATTACGTTAGATCGTGAAATAAAACTATTAATGGATGAAATGCGTCATGTAGGGAAAGAAGAGATTATTGTGACAAAAGAGGCCCACCCTGGAACTTATATTCAAATTGGCAGAAAATCATCTTTATTAAGCAAAATGACGAATGGTAAATTCCTGCTAGAATTTGGTGAGTTAAATGTCTAAGGCAGCCTTTATCCCCGTTTTTGCACATCGAGGTGCTTCTGCTTATGCATTAGAGAATACCTTTCAAGCTTTTGAAAAGGCATTAGAACTAGGTGCTGATGGGATTGAACTAGATATTCATTTCTCTAAAGATGGATTACCTGTAGTGTATCATGATCCACAATTATCGAGGTTAGTAGGCACCAATAAATTGGTGAGTGATTGTACGATGGAGGAGCTTCTGCGCTTTAAACTTGGCAAGCCTTGGAGACGTCTATTTTCGTCCTATAAAATGCCAGCGTTTGAGGCAGTTTTAGCATGGGCAAATATACAGCAGATGCCGTTAAATATTGAATTAAAATCAACGATCTTGGACAATACGAGTGGGCTAATTCATTTTCTTCGAGGCTTGGCTCTGCCAAAAGGTAGTCATTTTTCATCCTTTCACTATGAGCTTTTAGAGATCGTAAAAAAGCATAGACCTGAATTTGAAACGGCCCTTATTGCAACGAAAAAAATAAAATGGGATCTTCTAACTGATTATAAGGCGGCTGATAGTGTGCATATGCATAAAAGGTACTACAAACCAAGATACTTGGAGGCCTGCATTACAAGTGAAAAAGCATGTCGTTTTTATGCTATTGATGGGACAGAACCATTTTTAACCAATCCGCATCCTTCTGTTATTGGTTGGATTACGGATTATCCTGATAAAGTCATCACATCTCAGCAACGGGTATAAAAAGAGCTATCCAGTAAGTCTTGCATGACTTATTTGGATAGCTTTTTTTATTTTTTTTGGAAGCGTGGTGCTACTTTTCCGTTTTTTCGATCGCGATGCAGTAAAAATCCAGCGAAAAACCCAAAGCCTATGACGAAGAAAATAACACCAACTACAAATTGCAGCCATAAAAATGGGAATGGTGAAATGAGCTTACCAAATAATGTATCACGCATAAATTTAATGCCACCTGCAGCCATAAGACCTGGAATAAGCATTACAATAAATGCAGCTAAACGGGCCATGTATACCCCTCCTTATTCCTATGATTAATTTTACCTGTGGATGGGGGAATGTCAAGGAAGGGTATAAACCAATATAATATTTTTAGCTAATAACATGGCAGGACAGAAAGTAGCAATTGTAACAGAATGTTTAGAAAATTCTTACTTAAATAAGAATATGTAATAATAGTTGCGAAATTGTGAATTTGTCAGTATTGTAAAAATAAGTGGAGCAATATTATCCATTACTAAACAATTTCTTCTTTAAGTATTAGGGTCTAAACACCTACTACCGAATAGGAGCTCAGAATTTGCTGAGTGAGGACGCTATGGAGATTAGATTGTTAGATAAAACTTGATTGGATGGGCATTTGGGGATGCACTTTCCAAAGCAAAGGGGCGAGTTTCATGGAAATCTTCAAGTATATGGAAAAGTATGATTACGAACAATTGGTATTTTGCCAAGATGAAGCATCAGGGTTAAAAGCGGTTATCGCTATCCATGATACAACACTTGGACCAGCACTAGGTGGAGCACGTATGTGGACGTATGCGTCGGAAGAAAATGCAATTGAAGATGCATTACGTTTAGCACGAGGAATGACTTACAAAAATGCTGCAGCTGGTTTAAACCTTGGCGGTGGAAAAACGGTCATTATTGGTGACCCATTTAAAGATAAAAACGAAGAGATGTTCCGTGCGTTAGGTCGTTTCATCCAAGGATTAAATGGCCGCTATATTACAGCTGAAGATGTAGGTACAACAGTATCGGATATGGATTTAATCCATGAAGAAACAAATTATGTAACAGGAATTTCTCCTGCATTCGGTTCTTCAGGTAACCCATCTCCAGTAACAGCTTATGGTGTTTACCGTGGTATGAAGGCAGCTGCAAAAGAAGCATTCGGTTCAGACTCACTAGAAGGATTAAAAGTTTCTGTACAGGGTCTAGGAAATGTAGCTTACAAGCTTTGCGAGTATTTACATAATGAAGGGGCAAAACTTGTTGTAACAGATATCAATCAGGCAGCTATTGATCGTGTTGTTAATGACTTCGACGCGATTGCAGTGGCACCAGATGAAATCTATGCGCAAGAAGTAGATATCTTCTCACCTTGTGCATTAGGGGCAATTTTAAATGATGAAACAATTCCGCAATTAAAAGCGAAAGTGATCGCTGGATCTGCAAATAACCAATTAAAAGATTCACGTCATGGTGACTATCTACATGAATTAGGTATTGTCTATGCACCAGATTATGTAATCAATGCTGGTGGTGTTATTAACGTTGCGGATGAATTATATGGCTATAATCGTGAACGTGCAATGAAACGCGTTGATGGCATTTATGATAGTATTGAGAAAATCTTTGCTATTTCAAAACGGGATGGCATTCCAACATATGTGGCAGCGAACCGCTTAGCGGAGGAACGTATCGCTCGCGTAGCAAAATCTCGCAGCCAATTTTTAAAAAATGAAAAAAATATTTTACACGGTCGCTAATTTACACGGTTGATACAAGAAGAGAAGTCGCATTGTCGACTTCTTCTATTTTCAACAAGAAATTGGGGTTTTAATGAAGTGAAGCTAAAGTTTTTCTAAAGCAAGCACTGACTGTTAAAAAAATCACTTGGTTATTGTTTAATAGAATCCTTTAGCACTTTTCTCAATAGGGGGAATAAACATGGCTCAAAATTATGATGTTGTCATTTTAGGTGGAGGTACAGGTGGATATGTTGCAGCCATCCGAGCTGCTCAGCTAGGCTTAAAAACAGCCATTGTAGAGCGTGAACGTTTAGGAGGTACATGCTTGCATAAAGGCTGTATTCCAAGTAAAGCCTTACTCCGAAGTGCCGAAGTATATCGTATGGCTAATAAAACAGCTAGCGAATATGGTGTCGATATTGAAGGTGTGACATTACAATTTGACAAAGTTCAAGCTAGGAAACAAGCAATCGTTGAGCAATTAAGCCAGGGTGTGAATACACTGATGAAAAAAGGCAAAATAGATGTTTATCACGGTACAGGGCGAATTTTGGGTCCATCTATTTTCTCACCTATGCCTGGTACAATATCTGTAGAAATGTCCAATGGCGATGAAAATGAAATGCTTGTACCTACGAATGTTGTCATTGCAACGGGCTCAAAGCCTCGTGGTATGGCAGGGTTAACGATAGATGGGCAATATGTGCTGAATTCAGACCACGCATTACAGTTAGAAAGTTTACCAAAGTCACTGCTAATCGTTGGTGGTGGTGTTATTGGAATTGAGTGGGCATCTATGCTATGCGATTTTGGTGTATATGTAACAGTGGTAGAATATGGTCCATCCATTTTACCAGCTGAAGATGCGGACATCGTTAAAGAAGTGACGAAACAACTTGAGAAACGAGGAGTTCGTATTGTTACGAATGCTCGCTTAGATACAAATACATTCAAAATTGAAAATGATAACGTTTTCATTTCTGCGCAAGTCAATGACAAAGAAGAAGTTTTTGAGGCTGATAAACTATTACTTTGTGTAGGACGTGAGGCGAATACGCAAGGTATTGGTCTAGAAAATACAGAGATTGAAGTGGAAAATGGCTTTATTAAGGTGAATGGTTCCTATCAAACGAAAGAGTCTCATATGTATGCCATAGGAGATGTGATTGGTGGCTTACAATTAGCGCATGTTGCTTCTCATGAGGGGCTTTCAGCTATTGAGCATATAGCAACAGGGAAAACAGAGGCATTGGATGCACTAAAAGTACCGAAATGTGTTTATTCCTATCCAGAGGTTGCTAGCATTGGATTAACAGAAAGTGCTGCTAAAGAACAAGGATTTTCATTAAAGATTGGTAAATTCCCGTTTAAGGCCATTGGTAAAGCATTAGTAAATGGAGAGACAGAAGGCTTTGTCAAAATTATTGCTGATGAAGAAACAGATGATATTTTGGGTATTCATATGGTAGGGCCTCATGTAACCGATTTAATTGGTGAAGCATCCTTAGCAAAAGTGTTAGATGCAACACCATGGGAAATTAGTCAGGCAATTCATCCACATCCATCCTTAAATGAGGTGTTAGTGGAATCTGCTCTAGCAGTGGATGATCGCGCTATCCATTTTTAATTTTCTGAATTTCATAACTAACATATCCAAATGTGGGGATATAGGATAAGATAGTTATTTCTCTATAATACGAAAGGGGTGTTCGTATGCAAGATGTTCAAATCAAACATGAAGATTTAGGTTTGTCAAATGAAGATGTACTTGCTATGTTCGAAACAATGTTAATGGCTAGAAGACTAGATGAGCGTATGTGGTTATTAAACCGTTCTGGTAAAATTCCGTTTGTAATTTCCTGCCAAGGTCAGGAGGCGGCACAGGTTGGAGCAGCCTTTGCACTTGATAAAAGTAAGGATTATATTGCACCTTATTATCGTGATATGGGTGTTGTTTTACATTTTGGTATGACACCAAGAGAACTGATGCTATCTGCGTTTGCTAAAGCAGAAGATCCAAACTCTGGGGGTCGTCAAATGCCAGGCCACTTTGGTCAAAAGAAAAATCGTATTTTAACAGGTTCATCACCTGTTACGACTCAAGTTCCACACGCAGTGGGCGTTGCACTTGCAGGACGTCTACAAAAAGAAGATTTTGTTTCTTTCGTTACGCTTGGTGAAGGTTCATCCAACCAAGGAGACTTCCATGAAGGAGCGAACTTTGCAGGTGTGCATAAGCTACCAGTCATTATTATGGTAGAAAACAATCAATATGCGATTTCTGTGCCAGTAGAGCGTCAACTTGGCTGTGCAAAAGTATCTGATCGTGGGATTGGCTACGGAATGCCAGGAGTGACCGTGGATGGGAAAAATCCGTTACAAGTATATAAAGTGGTAAAAGAGGCTGCAGATCGTGCACGTAATGGGGAAGGTCCAAGCTTAATCGAAACGGTAACATATCGTTTAACAGCCCATTCTTCAGATGATGATGACCGTCAATACCGTACGGCTGAAGATATTGCAGAAGGCAAAGCAAAGGATCCGATTGTATTATTTGAAAAGTATTTAATGGATGCTGGCGTGATGACTGACGCGATACGTACTGAAATCGAAGAGCGTGTTATGGCAGAAGTAAATGAAGCAACTGATTATGCTGAAGCGGCTCCATATGCACAACCAGAGCATGCACTTAAATATGTTTATGCACCAGTGGACGGAGGTGACATGTAATGGCAGTAATGTCTTATATTGATGCGATTACATTAGCAATGAAAGAAGAGATGGAACGTGACGAACGAGTTTTCATTTTAGGTGAGGACGTTGGTCGTAAAGGCGGTGTATTCAAAGCCACTACGGGACTATACGATCAATTTGGTGAATACCGCGTGCTTGATACACCTCTTGCAGAAAGTGCAATAGCCGGTGTAGGTATCGGTGCTGCAATGTACGGTATGCGTCCGATTGCTGAAATGCAATTTGCTGATTTTATTATGCCAGCTGTCAATCAAATCGTCTCAGAGGCAGCCAAAATACGTTACCGTTCTAATAATGACTGGACTTGTCCAATGGTCATCCGCGCACCTTTTGGCGGAGGTATTCACGGGGCACTTTATCATTCACAATCTGTTGAAGCACTTTTTGCTGGTACACCTGGTTTGAAAATTGTCATTCCATCAACACCGTATGATGCAAAAGGTTTACTGAAAGCTGCTATTCGTGATGAAGATCCGGTATTATTTTTCGAACATAAACGTGCCTATCGTTTAATTAAAGGGGAAGTACCACTAGATGATTACACATTGCCAATTGGTAAAGCAGATGTAAAACGTGAAGGAGATGACGTGACAGTCATTACCTATGGTTTAGCAGTCCACTTTGCTCTACAAGCGGCAGAACGCCTAGCTGCGGATGGTATTTCTGCTCATATCCTTGATTTGCGTACAGTTTACCCTCTGGATAAAGAAGCGATTATTGAGGCTACAAGTAAGACAGGTAAAGTATTGCTTGTCACAGAGGATAATAAAGAAGGTAGTATCATGAGTGAGGTTGCTGCAATTATTGCGGAACATTGTTTATTTGAGCTTGATGCACCAATTCAACGTCTAGCGGGACCTGATGTGCCAGCCATGCCGTATGCACCAACGATGGAAAAATATTTTATGATTAATCCTGATAAAGTGGAACGTGCTATGCGAGAACTTGCTGCGTTCTAATAGATCACAACAAGGCTGAATGAAAATATAAAAGCCTCAGACGGAACAACAGATTTTGACTTTGCACATATGAAAGTCAAAATCTGTCTATATGCCTATCTACGTTTAATGTTTTTAGCGCTACATCAGGTACAATGACGCCTAGGCTTATTTGATGGGAGGAATAAAGGATGTCGGTTCAAAATATTACAATGCCACAGCTCGGCGAAAGTGTAACAGAAGGTACAATTGAAAAATGGCTTGTAAAGCCTGGAGATACAGTTAAAAAATATGATCCATTAGCAGAGGTTGTTACAGATAAAGTAAATGCTGAAATCCCGTCATCATTTGAAGGGGTTATCACGGAGCTTCTTGCGCAAGAAGGTCAGACATTACCAGTTGGAGCAGTCGTTTGCTCGATTGAAATAGCGGGAGAAGGTGAATTACCAGCACCGCCACCTGAAAAAAAATCAACGGTAAGTACGGCTATTTTAAATGCAGGTGTTCAAAAGAAACAGGAGGCACCACAGCAGGTAGCAGCTCCAGTATCTGCACCAAAAGAGGCACGTACGGGTAAAGTACGTTATTCACCAGCTGTTCTTCGACTTGCACAGGAGCATGATATAGCTTTAGACCTTGTAACAGGTACTGGCGAGGGTGGTCGTATTACACGAAAAGACCTGTTAAAGCTAATTGAAACAGGTAATATCCCAACGGCAAATGATGTAGCACAAGCAGCTCCAACCGTTCAAACGACATCAGCAGCTCCAGCACCACAGCAACAAGTGGAAAAAGCAGCTGCACCTGTACAACCTATTCATCCAGGAGATATCGAAATTCCAGTGACGAAGATCCGTCGTGCCATTGCGAATAATATGGTGAAAAGTGTACATGAAGCGCCGCATGCTTGGATGATGATGGAAGTGGATGTAACAGATTTAGTGACTTATCGTGATAGCTTAAAGAATGAATTTAAGCAAAAAGAAGGCTTTAATCTTACATATTTCGCCTTCTTTGTAAAAGCGGTTGCTCAAGCTTTAAAGGAATTCCCAATGCTGAATTCGATGTGGGCGGAAGATAAAATCATTCAAAAACATGACATCAATATTTCGATTGCAGTAGCAACGGATGATGCCTTATTTGTACCTGTTATAAAACACGCAGATGAAAAATCCATCAAAGGAATCGCTAAAGAAATCAATGAACTGGCTATCAAAGTTCGTACAGGGAAATTAGCAATGGATGACATTACTGGTGGTACATTTACAGTGAATAATACAGGTGCATTTGGCTCTGTTCAATCAATGGGCATCATCAATTACCCACAAGCAGCAATTTTGCAAGTGGAAAGTATTGTAAAAAAACCTGTTGTTTTACCAGGTGGAATGTTTGCTGCACGTGATATTGTGAATTTATGTTTATCATTAGATCATCGTGTGCTTGATGGACTTGTCTGTGGTAAATTCCTAAATAGAGTAAAAGAAATACTCGAAAATACAAATAAATCTTCAACGTCAGTCTACTGATGACTCGTCGGAAACCTGCTGTATAAGGGTTTCCGATTTTTTTTATGCTTTTCGAGTCGCAATTTGTCATGTAGAATAACAAATAGAAACTACTAAGGGGGGAAGCTGATTAGCGTCCGCATGTCAAACAACATGAAAAATATTGAATTTGAAATACCAGCCTATTCAGACTGGCAAGATGCAGCAATCAAAGCTTTAAAAGGGAAACCATTTGAGTCACTATTCACAAAAACAAATGAAGGTGTTACACTACAGCCGCTTTACACGCAAGAAAGTTTAGTAGCTAAGCTTGGAGAAGAGCTTGATTTACAAGTTGCCACAATTCGTTCCCTACAAAATGATCAAGTATTTCAGGTGGCACAACAAATTCACGCTGATTCAAGCGAAGCTTTTTTTGTACAGCTTGAGGATAGCCTAGCTCGAGGCAATGAAGTTATTACGATTGATAGCCGAGTGAGCTTTGCTTGGACAGAAGAAGTATTGGTCAAATTAGCATCATATTTCTCAGAATATTCGTTTAAAATTACTATTGAAAATTCAAAAGACCCGTTATTAGCAGTGTTCGACAACATTCCAGTAGATCAACAAGAAGCCATTAAAGGTTACATTATTTCAAAAGACCCTATCACTTTGACTGCATTTCCGAACGTGCGCTCAGTCAGTGCAGACACAACGGTTTATCATAATGAAGGTGCTAACGCTGTACAAGAATTAGCCTATGCACTTGCATTAGCAGCCAAATTTGCAGAACAAGAAGAAAGCTTTGAAGCGTTCTCGAAGAAATTCTTTGTGTCTTTTGCCATTGATACACAATTCTTTACGGAGATTGCAAAGCTACGTGCTTTTAAAGTACTTTGGAAAGCGTTCTCATCCGCTTATGGCGTAACAGATCATGTGAAAATCCCTACTGTTGCTGAAACATCATTAAGAAGCTTTTCTAAATTAGATGTGTATGTAAATTTATTACGCTCTTCAAATGAAGCGCTTTCTGGTTTAATCGGTGGTGCTGATCTCTTTACGGTTCATCCACATGACGTGTTAACGAAGCCTACGGATCAATCCATTCGTATCGCTCGTAATGTGTCATTAATTTTAAAAGAAGAAACAAATGTCTTAAAAGTAAAAGATCCAGCAGGGGGCTCTTACTTTATCGAGTCGTTAACAGCAGATTTTGTGAAAGAAGCATGGGCATTATTTTTAGACATTCAGGCAGCTGGCGGTATCGATGACTATACAGCCTCTGGCAAGCTTGCAGAAGAAGTGGAAGTATCCTATCAAAAGCGCATCAAAGCTGCCCAAACACGTAAGCAATCATTAATTGGAACGAATATTTATGCTAATCCAGCTGATATCCTTGAACAGGATACAAATCCATTATTTGCTGATATTAAGCGTATTGCTGCTCCATTTGAGGATTTACGTGCAGACATGACAGCAGCAAATGTGAAAACAGGTATTTTAGCATTAGGATCACTAAAAAGCTCTAAACCACGCGCAGATTTTGTAGCGGGCTTCTTAAACACAGTTGGGCTTGTACCAGAAAAAAGTGAGCCAGTGACAACTGTAGAAGAGGCAGTAGCTTGGCTGAAGGCAACAGAGGCTAAGTATATAGTGATTGCAGGCAGTGATGATGATACAAAAGCATTGGTATCGGCCATTTTAGCTGAGAAACCAGCGAATGTGCTTGTAGATGTAGCAGGCAAATTTAAAGACGAAGAAGAAGCATGGTTAGCCAATGGCTTAAACGGCTTTATTTTCGCAGGACAAAACATCATTGAAAAATTACAGTCCGTGTTTGCGAGCATGAAGGAGGTCCAACGATGAGCAAGCCAAATTTTAATGCAGTAGAAATAGAAAAGGTTTTAACAGCTGAAGCACCTCAAGCGTCTGAAGACAAGTTCATGACAAATGAGGGAATTGAAATTAAAGATATTTACACAAAAGAAGATATTAAAGAGGCTAAACATCTAAATGATGTGGCGGGGATTGCACCCAACACACGTGGGCCATACCCTACTATGTATGTAGCACGTCCATGGACGGTTCGCCAATACGCTGGTTTCTCAACTGCTGAAGAATCCAATGCCTTTTACAAACGAAATTTGGCTATGGGACAAAAAGGTCTTTCTGTAGCGTTTGATTTAGCAACACATCGAGGCTATGACTCTGATCATCCACGTGTAACAGGGGATGTAGGAAAAGCTGGGGTTGCGATTGACTCAGTAGAGGATATGAAAATCCTTTTCGATCAAATCCCGTTAGACCAAATGTCTGTTTCAATGACAATGAATGGTGCGGTATTACCTGTCCTTGCGTTCTATATTGTAGCAGCAGAAGAACAAGGGGTAACGCCAGATCAATTAGCAGGTACCATTCAAAATGATATTTTAAAAGAATACATGGTGCGTAATACATACATTTACCCACCAGCTATGTCAATGAAAATCATCGCAGATATTTTTGAATATACAGCGAAGTATATGCCGAAATTTAACTCTATTTCAATTTCTGGTTACCATATTCAAGAAGCAGGCGCAACAAATGACATTGAGCTTGCCTATACATTAGCAGATGGCTTGGAGTATGTACGAACAGGATTAAAAGCAGGTATTGATATTGATGCTTTTGCACCTCGCCTATCGTTCTTCTGGGCAATTGGTATGAACTATTACATGGAAGTTGCTAAAATGCGTGCAGCACGTCGTATTTGGGCACAAATGATGTCTACATTTAACCCGAAAAATCCAAAGACATTAGCATTACGTACGCATTCCCAAACATCTGGCTGGTCATTAACTGAGCAAGATCCATTTAACAATGTTGCACGTACATTAATCGAAGCAAATGCCTCTTCGATGGGACATACGCAATCCCTTCATACGAATGCACTGGATGAAGCGATTGCACTTCCAACTGATTTCTCTGCACGTATTGCGCGTAATACACAGTTATTTTTACAAGAGGAAACAGCGATGACAAAAGTTATTGATCCATGGGGTGGTTCGTACTACGTGGAGAAATTAACAGAAGAAATTACGAAATCTGCTTGGGCGTTAATCGAAGAGATTGAAGCGCTTGGTGGTATGGCTAAAGCGATTGAAACGGGACTTCCAAAAATGAAGGTTGAGGAAGCTGCAGCAAAACGTCAAGCGAAAATTGATTCTAAAACAGAAACGATTGTTGGCGTGAATAAGTATCGCTTAGCAAAAGAAGAGCCAATCGATATTTTAGATATTGATAATACAATTGTTCGTCAAAAACAAATTGAACGTTTAGAAGCGATGAAGGCAGCTCGTGATGAAGCGGAGGTTCAAAAACATTTAGCTCGCTTAACAAAGGCGGCTCAAGATGGAGAAGAAAACCTGCTAGCGGTGGCAGTGGATGCAGCGCGCGCTCGTGCTTCTTTAGGTGAAATATCTGATGCAATTGAAGCAGTTTCTGGTCGTCATAAAGCGGTCATTCGTTCGATCTCTGGTGTTTACTCTGCAAACTTCTCTGATGAGGAGCAAATTGCGGAAGTGAAACAAATGACAGAAGAATTCCTTGAAAATGAAGGTCGTCGTCCGCGTATTTTAGTTGCTAAAATGGGACAAGATGGACATGACCGTGGTGCAAAGGTTGTCGCAACTGGTTATGCAGATTTAGGCTTTGACGTAGATATTTCTCCATTATTTATGACGCCTGCTGAGGCTGCTCAAATGGCTGTTGAAAATGATGTTCATGTTATTGGTGTGTCTTCACTAGCAGCAGGACATAAAACATTGGTGCCTGAATTGATAGCTGAGCTTGAAAAACTAGGTCGTGAAGATATTATCATTATTGTGGGTGGTGTCATACCAGCACAAGATTATGATTTCCTTTATAATGCTGGTGCAGTAGCTATTTTCGGACCAGGTACAGTGATTCCTGTATCCGCACAAAAAATAATTGAAGAAATCTACAAACGTTTAGGCTATGAGGAAGTGTCTGAATAATGGACAAAAATAAAGGAATGGAAGAAAGTGCGCTATTTGTCATGGACGGAGTAGAGGCGACTCACGACGGGATGCAATATGGTACACCCAAAAAGTTCCGAAAGAAAAAGGCAGACATTCTAAATGTAGGAGAGCTTGCACAACAAGTGCGTGCGGGCTCTCGCACACATTTATCAAAAGCCATTACCCTCATTGAAAGTTCAAACGCTACCCATAAAGTACAGGCACAAGAACTATTGCAGGAGCTTCTTCCACATACAGGCAATAGTATTCGAATTGGCATAACAGGTGTGCCTGGGGCAGGAAAAAGCTCATTCATAGAGGCTTTCGGCACTATGCTTTGTGATATGGGAAAACGAGTTGCTGTTCTTGCCATTGATCCAAGTTCTTCTCTATCGGGAGGAAGTATACTTGGCGATAAAACGCGTATGGAAGAGCTCGTGAAGAAGCCTAGTGCATTTGTGCGTCCATCGCCATCAGCAGGTACCCTAGGGGGTGTTCACAAAAAGACACGGGAAACCATGTTAGTTTGTGAGGCAGCAGGCTATGATGTGATTTTAATTGAAACAGTTGGTGTTGGACAAAGTGAAACCTATGTCCGTGGCATGGTTGACTTCTTCCTGCTTCTTGTTTTAACAGGAGCGGGGGATGAATTGCAGGGCATGAAAAAAGGCATCATGGAATTAGCAGATGCAATTGTTGTGCATAAGGCGGATGGTGATAATGTTCGTCTAGCTAAAAAAACGGTTGCAGAGTACAAACAAATTTTGCACTTTTTACAGCCAGCTACACCTGGTTGGATGTCTACTGCCATGCCTGTTAGTTCATTAGAAAAACGAGGACTTGATAAGGTGTGGGAAACAATTGGGGAATTCAAGCAAATCGTAGAAGCAAATCACTATTGGGCTACCCGACGCCAACAACAAACAAAAGAGTGGTTCCAATCGATGATTACCGATCATTTAATTGATCTATTTTATGGAAACCCGCAACGTAAAGCACAAGTACAACAGCTTGAACGTCAAATTTTAAGTGGACAGTTGACAGTTACACAAGGTGTGGATCGTTTATTTAGCGAGGAGCAGGAAGACAAGTAAACGAGTCTTATTGAAATCGTAGTAATTTCAACTGAAATGTGTTGAGCAAGTAGGTGCACAAATTGCTTGCAAACTGCTATGATAAGAGATGGATAAGCGTCAAAAACCTACTATCTGAAATATAACTAAATTGGCGCGAACTTGAAAGGAGCTATCGCTATATGAATATGGATTACGATTTATTTATGCAAGAAATTTTAAAAACAGCACGTGCTGAAATTGAGGCAGCTGGTTATGAACAATTAACAACACCAGAAGCTGTAGAAGAGGCGTTTGCTCGTCCAGGTACTACATTAGTAATGGTGAACTCAGTATGTGGTTGTGCGGGTGGTATCGCTCGTCCAGCAGCAGCACAATGCGTTCATTATGATAAACGTCCAGACCATTTAGTAACAGTGTTTGCAGGGCAAGATAAAGAAGCAACTGCAGCAGCGCGTTACCATTTTGGAGAAGATCATTTACCTTCATCACCATCATTCGTTCTATTAAAAGACGGACAAGTTGTCGCAGAAGTAGGACGCTATGAAATTGAAGGGCATGACCCAATGTCAGTTGTGACAAATTTACAAGCAAACTTTGAAGAATATTGTGACGAGCTTTAAGTCCATTCTTGCATAAGAAAAATAATTTTCAATCAAGTAGAAAAGCCTCATAGATCATGCTATCTATGTAGGCTTCCTACTGATCCTCATGTATAGATAGTTTCATTATTGTTAAAATTTTTGTAATATTGGCTAAATAATTAGCTGAATGAGTGAAGAGTACTAAAGGATGGGAGGCAGTCGGCCTGAAGAAGTTTTCAATCGGCTATCGAACTTTAAAAACAGCAATTGGTGCGGCCATCGCTATTGCCATTGCACAGTATTTTGATTTAGCCTCATATGCATCTGCTGGTATTCTAACCATATTATGTGTGCAGCCAACAAAAAAGAAATCCATTTATGCAGCCTATACACGATTGGTTGCAAGTATTGTAGCAATGCTTTTTGCCTTTGTAAGCTTTGAGTTATTTGCTTACCATCCACTTACACTAGCAGGCATGCTTATATTCTTTATACCTACCATTGTATCTTTAAAGGTTGCGGATGGATTTATCTCCAGTGTCGTAATTATTATGCATATTTACGCTGCTGAAGGTTACTCATTGACACTTGTTTATAATGAATTAGCGTTGATGGCTATCGGTTATGGAACAGGGATTGCCATTAATATGTATATGCCAGACATTCAAAAGGAATTAAATTACTACAGAGTCAAAATAGAGGAGCTATACAGTAAGATTTTTTTAGAAATTGCCAGCTATTTACGGCAAGGAGATACGTTGTGGAACGGCCAAGAAATTATCGATGCAATCAAAGCACTAGAAGAGGCTAAATCATTGGCGTTTAAAGATGTTCAAAACCATTTTACAAGACGTAAAAATGATTACTATGTATATTTCGATATGCGAGAGCAGCAGCTAGAAATTATCGAAAGAGTGCTACCCAAAGTGACGACATTACCTGTTATAGTACAAGAGGCTGAAATTGTGGCAGATTTTTTACAAGACCTAGGTGAGCATGTTCATTCGGGGAATACGGCTAGTCATTACCGTGAAAAGCTCGAACATGTTAAGCGCGATTTTTCTCAGCTTCCTTTACCACAAAGCCATGAGCAATTTATCGCTCAGGCAGCCCTCTATCAGTTTATAGAGGAAATGGACAGGTATTTAGAAATAAAGCAGTCATTTAAAGGGTTAAAGGCTAAAAAAGAGCGCCCACAGTAGTGTGGACGCCTCATGCTTTGCCTTAAATTATCATAGATAATCCGAATGCTAGAGATGAGATTAGCATAATTGCGATCATACTATAAATAACGACTTTTTGAAATTTTTTATTACTCATATGCTCGTTCGCTCCTTCTTTTCTTATAAATAGTTTAGCAAATCTGAAAAATTTCTCAAGTAGTAGAGTTTTGACAAAAAAATCTGTAAAATAGAGTATGTACCATAACAGAAGGAGATGTCACCATGGAGAAAGTAGACCATATTGGGATTGCAGTGCGCGATCTTGATGAACGCATTACATATTATACAGAAACTTTAGGCTTAAAGTTGATGAAAGTGGAAGAAGTAGAATCTCAACAGGTTCGTGTGGCATTTATCGATGCAGGGAACGTGAAAATCGAGCTATTAGAACCAATGAGTGATAAAAGTGCCATCCATGGTTTTATTGAAAAACGTGGAGAAGGAATTCATCATGTTGCGTTTGGTGTGACGGGAATTCGTGAACGAATGGCAGAGCTTCGTGAAAAAGGTGTACGTCTCTTATCCGAAGAGCCAGGGCCAGGTGCTGGAGGGGCAGAGGTTGCGTTTATGCATCCTAAATCCTCATTTGGGGTGTTATATGAATTATGTGATAAAAGTGGAAAAGGGGATAAGTGATTAGTATGGATATGTTCGACAAAATTAATGACTTGTATGACCGTAAAACGGTAATTGAACTTGGTGGTGGCTATGATCGCATCGATAAGCAGCATGAGAAGGGGAAACTTACTGCTCGTGAGCGTATAGACTTGTTGCTAGACGAAGGTACATTTTTCGAAATTAACCCATTTATTACACACCGTACAGTAGACTTCGGCATGGAAAAAATGGAGGGACCTGGTGATGGTGTCGTAACTGGCTTCGGTAAAATTAACGGACGTCCAGTATACTTATTCTCTCAAGATTTCACAGTGTTTGGTGGGGCGCTTGGTGAAATGCATGCGAAAAAAATGGCAACAGTGATGGATTTAGCTGCTAAAAATGGTACACCTTTTATCGGCATCAATGACTCAGGCGGTGCACGTATTCAAGAGGGTGTTCTTTCATTAGATGGCTATGGTCATATCTTCTACCGAAATGCCATTTATTCTGGTGTGATTCCGCAAATCTCTGTGATTATGGGACCTTGTGCTGGTGGAGCTGTTTATTCTCCAGCTATTACTGACTTCATTCTAATGGTGGATAAAACATCTCAAATGTTCATTACGGGACCTAAAGTAATCGAAACGGTAACAGGAGAGAAAATTTCTGCTGAAGATTTAGGTGGTTCAAAAGTAAATAATGCGGTCAGTGGGAATGCTCATTTCCGTGCTCCTTCTGAAGAGGCAGCGATTGATGAAATTAAAAAACTATTAAGCTACTTACCACAAAACAATAAAGAAAAGGCACCTCGTCAAGCTAGACCTGAAGGGGATGACTACCGTCCAGAAATCGTGGATACAGTGCCAATCGAAACAACACGTCCATATGATGTTCGTAAAGTTGTTGAGCAAGTAGTGGATGAAGGTTCGTTCATGGAAGTACATGCAGAGTTTGCTAAAAACGTAGTAGTCGGTTTTGCACGTATTGCTGGCGAATCAGTTGGACTTGTTTGTAACCAACCAAAAGTTCTTGCTGGTGGCTTAGATATCGATTCTTCTGATAAAGCAGCTCGTTTCATTCGTACTTGTGATGCATACAATATCCCAATCATCACATTTGAAGACGTTTCTGGCTTCTTCCCAGGCGTTAAACAAGAACATGGTGGTATTATTCGTCATGGTGCGAAAATTCTGTATGCCTATTCAGAAGCGACAGTTCCAAAAATTACAGTGATTTTACGTAAAGCTTATGGAGGCGCTTACGTTGCCTTAAACTCTAAATCTATCGGTGCTGACCTTGTATTTGCATGGCCAAATGCTGAAATTGCTGTTATGGGTGCTGCTGGCGCAGCTAACATCATTTTTGCCCGTGAAATTGCAAAATCAGATGACCCAGAAGCAACTCGTGCAGCAAAAATCGAAGAATATAAAGAGAAATTTGCTAACCCATATGTTGCAGCATCTCGCGGTATGGTAGACGACGTAATCGATCCACGAGATACACGTATCAAGCTGATTCAAGGACTTGATATGCTGTCAAACAAACATGAAACACGTCCAGAGAAAAAGCACGGTAATATTCCTCTATAATAGTAATACAAGCCTAGCAGCTCAAAAGTTGCTAGGTTTTTCATTGCCAAAAAGTGAAACATTTTTGTTTGTCATCCGTACTGATAGATAGGAGGAGTTGAGATGAATGGAATGGCAGCAATTACAAACAGAGCAAGAAAAGATTCATGCACAACTTAGAAAAGCATCTAGATTAAACGAACAAAATCAGTTAATTGATGGGCAAATTAAACATACACAACAGGAAATAGACAATCATACGGCAGCACTCCATCAAATTCGATCCAAACTTGATAAATTGGATGGTTTCTCGTTTATGAATATGATTCGTATGTGGACAGGGCAACAAGATGAACTGAGGGCAGAAAAAATTGATAAGGCGGCAGTACTTGAATTAAAGCTAAATGAAGCAAAGAAAATGCAAAAAGATTTAGCAGAGGACAACGTGCAAGTGATGAATCAGCTAGCCCAGATTGATGAAAGTGCGCTTCAGCAATCACTTCAACAGGTCTATCTTAAAAAGAAGAAGTACTTACAGATTCATGATGCAGCCCAAGCAGAAAGGCTAGAGCATTTAGCACATGAGGAAATGCTAACAAAGCAGCTCATTAGAGAAATTAAAGAGGCGGAGGAAGCGGGAGAAGTAGCTCTTACAAGGCTAGGGCAAGCAGCAGCTTCATTACATTCGGCCAATGGGTATTCCACATGGGATACATTTTTTGGTGGTGGGCTGATTGCTACGCATTTAAAGCATGATGCGCTCGATCAGTCTGAAAACTATTTACACAGTGCTCAAATTGCCTTACAACGGTTTCATAATGAATTATTAGATGTTCATGAAATGTCTACGAAATCGTTGCATATTGAAACAGATGGGTTTGTGAAGTTTGCGGATTACTTTTTTGATGATATTTTTTCAGCATGGTCTGTTCATTCTAAAATCTCAACAGCAAGGGAACAGGTCTCACGTGTTCAAGATGATGTACATAATACGATTTGGCGCTTACAGGATAAACATAATAAAGCTGTCAATTACCTACAATCATTAGACAAAGAAAAAGAGCGTATTTTCAATGACTAAGGAAAGTCTGAGATTTTTCTCAGCTTTTTCATGTTGTTGAAAAAAGATCGTGTCACTAGCAGAAAAAGACCTTTTGGCAAGGTGAGGGTGTGATTTCCGTTCCGCCAGTGTCCTTTTCAGGGGGCGTCCGATGAGCCGCTTCACTCACTGAGTTCGCTCCAGGGTCTCATCTGTGACGTTAAATCCCCTAGAAGTGACACTGACGGAACGGAAATCAACGATGTGGCAAAGTGTCTTTTCATTATCTTTCATACTAGCTAGCCGTAGCAATCAAATTAACCCATTATTTGTATAATTAGAGAAAGAATAGACTCTTAATTTCATTGCGAAGAAGTGATTAGTTACAACCCCCCTCCATAAAATGGGTAGTGAAAACCTTCACTTTATTTGAAAACCTTTGCTAAAAAGTTAACATTTTGTAGGTTGGAGTGGAAGGCTACTTGACTCCCGTGGGATAGCGAGACAGGCGAGCCCCTGCACGGAGCGGTAGCGGAGGAAGCGGCTCGGCGCTCGCCCACAGGAAAGCAAGTAGCCTGCAACGGAAACCATTTTCACCTTTCAAAAAATTCTATTGATGGTTTTGTTCTTTAACACTATGGGAAAGTCTGAGATTTTTCTCAGACTTTTTATTTTGGTAGTATTGTTCAATGATTTCAACTCTTCTGACGTTGTGCTAAAATAATACATATACTATAACGTGGAAATACACGTAAACTAAGGGAGTTTTACAACATGACAAGTCGTTTAGTAGAAGAGTTTTTTGAGCTCGTACAAATTGATTCAGAAACAAAACATGAACAACTAATAGCACCAATTCTTGTAGATAAGTTAACTGCACTTGGATTTTCAGTGATTCAAGACGATGCACATACGCGTAATGGACATGGGGCAGGTAATATTATTGCCACATTAAAGGGCACATTGGATGTAGAGCCAATCTATTTCACTTCTCATATGGATACTGTTGTTCCAGGGAAAGGCATCAAACCGTCTTTACGTGAAGATGGCTATATCGTATCAGATGGTACAACGATTTTAGGTGCCGATGATAAAGCAGGACTAGCTGCTCTATTTGAGATGGTCAAACGTTTGAAAGAGCAAAATATTGCACATGGCGATATTGAATTTATTATTACGGCTGGTGAAGAAAGTGGCCTTGTTGGCGCTAAAGAGTTAGATCCAGCGAACATTAAAGCAAAATATGGATTTGCGGTTGATAGCGATGGCA
Source organism: Lysinibacillus sp. K60 (assembly GCF_019731275.1). NCBI lineage: Bacteria > Bacillati > Bacillota > Bacilli > Caryophanales > Bacillaceae > Lysinibacillus > Lysinibacillus sp. K60. The sequence goes on from NZ_JAASJR010000002.1 coordinate 405,070, forward strand.
AAGTGGGGGGGATCGTGACAGCAGCACCATTCCAAGCGAAAATTTTCACAAAGATTATTGGAAAAACGGCACATGCAGGGGTTGCTCCTGAAAAGGGTATTTCTGCCATAACAGTCGCATCAAAATGCATTGCTCAAATGAAACTAGGTCGTTTAGATGAAGAAACGACAGCGAATATTGGGCGTTTTGAAGGTGGACAAGCGACAAATATTGTTTGTGACGAAGTGACAATCCTTGCAGAAGCACGCTCTATAGACAAAGCTAAATTGGATGCGCAAACAAAGCATATGCAAGATACGTTTGAACAAGTAGCTGCTTCGTTAGGCGCACGTGCAGAGGTAGAAGTGAAGCTAATGTATCCAGGCTTCCGTGTAACGGAATCTGATAAAGTAGTTCAGGTAGCTATGGCTGCTGCACGCAATATTGATCGTACACCGACACTAGGCATTTCTGGTGGAGGCTCAGATGCAAACGTCATCGCAGGCTTTGGCATTCCTACAGTTAATTTATCTGTTGGATACGAGGATATCCATACAACAAATGAAAAAATACCAGTAGAAGAACTTGAAAAATTAGCAGATTTACTAGTAGAAATCGTCAAAGAATCGGCGAAAAACTAACAGTCGAATAAGGATGTGAGACCCTATGGAAAGTGTCAAAGCAGTCGTTTTTGCTTGTGGGACAGAGGAGTATGCTGTGCCTGTGGAGCAAGCGATTTCAATTGAAAAATTAGAGCAAGTAACACCTATTCCTCATTTACCTAACTATCTTCTAGGCTTTACAAGAATTCGCGGTGAGCTTGTACCTGTTCTTGATTTTGAACGCATACTGTACAATCGTTCATCGAATACAGAAACCGCACGTATCATTGTGTTGAATACTGATGTGGTTAATTATGGATTACTTGTTACAGAAGCACGAGAAATTCTTGATTTCGATGAATCAGTACTTCAGCAATTGGGTCTAGTCAATTATAGTAAAACACGCTATTTTACTGCGGTAGCTAATCTTGAGAATCGTATGATAACATATGTTGATCCAAAAATACTGGTTAATTCATTAGAGGGCATTAGGGAAATTATCAATTATTTACACAAAATGCTTGAAAATGAAAAGGAAAACGTAGAGGCTTAAGTTTTTATTAAAAGTCAAGAATTAAAGAAAGCTTAATGCAATAACTAGGTTTTAATAAAATGTTAAACATTTTATTATGTGTAAAATGGAACTAATTATAGGTTAGTTCCATTTTTTTATATTGTAAAAATACATAGCTATTCTATGGAAAACACACATTAATAGTAGGAATTTATGTTAATGTTTAATATAGGGGATTAAATTAGAAAGAGGGCAATTTAATGAATAAAAAAAATCTACTTATCAAGAGTTACATTACTCAAAAACTAGCGTCTTACAAAAATTTTATGCTTACTGAAAAAACACCCGAATTTCAGTTAATAATTGATGAAGCTAAAGTTTTCGCTTCGCACAATTATGATGTTAAAAATGATAGGCATTCATTACTTGTTGGACCTGATATTGTAAATATGGAAGCTATACTATTTCATGAGTTCACTCATATGTATGATGTTATTAGATTTTCAACTAAAGACTCCATTAGTTATGCTCAAAATCGTGGTTATACTGAATATCATGCTGCACAAATAGAATTGTTAAAGTTGCTGAATGCCAAAAATATAGAGGATAAACTTACTTTTTCTCTACAACAGTCTATTAAAACACCTTTTGGAGAAATTACGGTATTAGATTATATATTAAAGTGTGTAGAAGAAGTTAGAGAATTAATTTTAAAAGAAATATATCCTGACAATCTTTATGAACTATCCAATACATTAGGAATAATATTTAACTACCTGGGGAGAATTTCTATTTGTCAATTATATGCGGACGACTACGACCATTTTAAAGAAAAGTTAGAGGAATTAGATTTCGCATTATCATTTTTAGGGGAAAATTCTTCAATAATAATATCTATGACAAAAGGTTTTTTATCTGACAAAGAAGTAAAAGATTTAGGTGAAATCTATTTCCCAATGGTTATTGAACTTATTAATAAATACAAGATACAGCTATAATACTTTTAAAATCCCTACCTTATTTAATTTAACCAAGATAGGGATTTACTTTTATTTGCTATTCGTAACAAGTAGTGGAAACTAATTTTTAAAAATTATATTTCACTGTGTATTTGAAACATATCGTGGGGAAAGGAATTACTATTATGATTAATGTATATGTAGATGATTTAAGAGATTGTCCGATTGGTTTTGTCGTGGCAAGAACGTTTCAAGAAGCCATTCACTTACTTGAAACTCACGAAGTAGATATACTTTCTCTTGACCATGATTTAGGAGAAGATCTACAAGGTAATCTATTGCCAACAGGTTATGACTTAGTAAAATATATTTGTGAAAAAGGATTACGGGCAAATAAAATATATATTCATACGGATAACCCTGTTGGTAGAGAGAATATGTATCAAACACTGCATGGAGCGAAACGAAGAGGTTTCATTGATTCAGATATTGAAATTTACCACTACTCTATTACCAAAAATAAATATACAGAATGAAGCAATACTAAACGATTGAACGAACAAATTGTTTAGTAAGAAAAAGAATGGACAGTCCACCACTTATTGCAAATGCCCATATTTTTAAAATTATTTGAACTGTTCAAAATGATTTGCGACCCATCTTTCTTGATTTTCAGCCACATATTGTTCAACTGCTATTAAGCGATTCACTAACTCATCTTTTGAAAGCTGCATATATTTTTTCTTAACGTTATTTACATCACGTTCAGAAGAAATCCTTCTTAATGCTGTTTCGTCAAATTTAGAAGGCATTACTGACCTTTTACGAGTGTTCTTTAATTTATAGGTTCTGCTATACTGTTGATAATATGCATGTAGTTTTTCATTACGCTTAATGGTATTCATATGGATGCCTTTTCCTTTATCATCAAAGGCTTTCGAATGCTCACTAATGTTACGATAGGTTACTGGAATTCCTTGTGCGACAAGAAAGTCAATAGTTTGTATGCCAATTGAAACAGAACGTTTCATACGTTGCTGATGTACTTTATCAAGCCACTGATGTTTATCTAAATGGATTCCTTTTGGTGATTGGTTCATAGCTACGTTCCTCTCTATACTGCTTAATTAAATCTATTTCTTTCAGTTCAATCTTCGCTTGCTTTGCCATCTCTTTCGCTTTCCGAACTTCGACCTCTAATCCCAGTTGTTTAAATCGTCTTTCCATATCTTTTGATAATTGAATGACTTCTAATAATTCATCCTCTTGATCTGGTTCGGGTATTTTTGCTTTGCAGCCCAAACATTGCATTTTAGTAGGGCAAACATAATCTGTAACACAAGTACCACCTAACACTTTATTGAATACACCAACTTTTTCTGCATGGACATCGAATTCTTTTTGTAACTCTTGTGGACTTCTTAAATACGCATCATCAATATCTACATAACTTGAAATGACATCATGTAACTCACTTACTGATTCTGCAATTTGTGTAGGTGTGGGAGCTGAATAATACCCTGTTACATTTAAATCCTTCTGATGTAGTATTTTTGCGACAATATCAATCGGCATTTTTTGACGTTGAACAGCTTCTGTCGCAAATGCATGGCGTAATAGGTGTGTTTTTACAGTTACAGCTTTTCCGTTATGCCTCTCAAATAATAATCCATGAAGTAAAAATCGAATGGAACTATATATAGCATCATTTTTTAATGCTTTACCTGCATATTGAAAATAATAAGGCATAGGTGTGGGGAATAAGTGCTTTCTTTGTTCTCTGTATGGAACACTTGGAATTCTATCGCCACCATAATGTGTTTTTAACATTTTTGATACCGTTTGAATATGTTCCATCGTTTGTTTACTTAAATAAAATTCTTCTAATGAATCTCTTCCTTTAGGAATAGCTTTATAGGAATAATGTAGTTTGTTGTTAACTTTCTTTACCTCAATACATTCTTTTGTATTATTTATTTGAAGTAATTCGTTCAATCTCGCACCTGTTGTTGTTAAAATGTCGATGGCTAATAGACCAAATGTACAAGCCACATAAAATGGTTCTACATCTATTAATAAGCCTTCTGCTTTGTCCTTGTGTAAAGTGATAAATGTTGAAGGTGTTAGTATGCCTTTCTGCCTTGAAAAAAATGGAGTGGGTTTTTGTTCGTTTTCATATTCGTATCCCCATAAAGACAAGAAATTTAAAATTTTCTCATGTTCTTCAATTGGTCTGTTTTTTAACCACACCCCTAAAACATTCTGTTCAATTAATTCATTAAACCAAAGACCTTCTGGCATTGAATCACTCTCTATTGATTCAGCACGAATAAATTCAAGGAAATAAGCATTATTTTCATCAGAATAAGTCGATTTTTTGTGTGTCGCTTGCTTTATAATAATATCTGAAAAATCCTTTTGATGGTTCAGTACAAAGGAAGGTTTGTCCCATAAACGAAAATGAAATACTTCCCCAATCCGTTTTGGTTCCGCATAAGAAAATTCAATCGGTAATGATATTAAATCGGTATCTATCACACTTATTTGTTGATGAAATGCATCTCTCAATCTCTTCATTTGATTCCATCGTAGATTTGCTTCTGCACGTATTGTTGAAAGATGTGGCACAATAGCGTCTGTTTCATCCTTACGAGTGTTTTGGGCTTGTTCTATGGCTAATTTAGTAAAGGAAAACTCTTTACTATCATATGAAAAGGGTGGTAATAAAAATTTGTTATAATATTGCTGTTCACCTGAAGGAAGGTTTTCATTAATCCACTTTTTAGTATAGTATTCAGAGGAATTATATAAACTTAGTAAACCCTTTTTCATATTGTTAGAAGAATTGACACAAATATCACCTTTCAAATATTTATATATATGGACATTTGGTTCGAAATTTGAAAATGAAGTAATGTTACATTCCTTAAAAATATCTTTCAATCTTAAATGGAGGGTTTTCAATTTATTATATATAGTTCCCACGTCATTGTTTTTGGAAAGATCAACTAATGCTATAAACAATAGTTGATCTTTCCAATCGAAAGTTAAGCAGTTCCTATACAGATATTTAAGCACCCGTTCATCCAACTTATCAATTAAAAATTCACTTCTACTATTTTGTAGGCATATTAATCGAGTATCCATTTGCCCAAGCATTTTATCGTACCATTCTGTTTTTGGTCTTAACTGCGTTGTTTCAGTCAAATTTATTCCAACCCTTCTAACAATTCTTTTAAATCTTCATCAAAGTTTTCGATAGCTGATGATTTAACAACGCTTAACTTTTGTTTTGACTTCTTAGAAGATTGCTGTTGCTTAATATAGTCCTTTTCGTTTTGCTGCATTTGCTCCAACATTTTCTCATGTGCTTCTCTATGTTTCGTTTCATCAAAATGATGCTCATACACATTCATCGTATCTGGATTTTTCCACTTCATATATTTAATCAGCTCATTTTTTCGTTGATGAATTTCTGTTTCATTTTGTGCAACATTATAAATCTCTCGTAATCGAGAAGTAACAAACCAGTGCCTTGCTTTATGTGGATTTAAACTTAGTTCATTACTTTTCATTGCTCGATTCCAGTGGTAGTACCAAGCGTGATAAGTAAGAGGTGTTCCATTTGCCGATAAAAAGATAGGGGCATCATCAGGTAGTTGTTCAAAATTCATATGATTGCTATCTAATGACTTTCTCTCCGTCTCTATGTAGTGAAATAATCGCTTAATTGTATCTTTACTAACACGTATAAACTTAATTTTTCGACCATGACTACCTTTATTGAACGTGATGAATTCTTGTTGATTTTTCCGTTGTCGATAATCTCCAACTGTTAACTCAATAATTTCTGATGCTCTTGCACCCGTTTCAAATAACATACGGACTATCACCATTTCACGAAGTGACCAACTTGCTTTTTTACCAGCTTGATATACTTGATATGGTAAATCTATATCGTCAATAATCTGTGGTTGCCACTCTTCATTGATAATTTTAAAATAGGAATCTGTTAATCTTCGATGAGGGATAGCTTCTTCTGTACCTGCAATTGAAGGCATTCTTGGCTTATCCTCTCGAACCCCCTTTAACTCATCTTTGTAGCTGTGCAAGATAGCTTGAGCATCTACTAATGGATTACTATACGGATACTGTTTTAAACGAATCATAGCCTTGTAAAAAGATTTTAATGCTGACAAAAAACGACTTATCGTATTAGGGCTTTTACTAGTTAAATTTATAAAGCGAAACGTGTCTTTATCACGAATCTTACACTTCATTTCATGCATCAAATAATCTTCAACCACAACACGTATTTTTTCTTCTGAATCATTCCATTGCACTTTCTTTCCTTGATAGTTGCTTTCTTTCTCTAACCATTTAAAAAATGGAAGTAGACAATTCAAATAGGATATTGCAGAACTTTTGTCTATTCTCCCTAAACAGTCATGGTAGTAATCTGTTAAAGGTAGAAAGGGTTGATTTTCTTTAAATACAAGTAGCCCATATTTACTTTCGATATGTTTAGGACAATATTCAAACCAATACAATTATTAACCTCCCTCAAAAAGAACGAACGTTCTTATGTTAATGTCTTTTCTCATCATTGTAAAATGTTCAGTCTTTTAACAAATCTAAATGAGAAAGACTGCCAAAATAAAAAAGCACATCACTAAAATTTGCATTTAGTAATGTGCATTTTTATTAAATGTGTAACATTATAAGTGAAACACTATTAAATAAGAGTTAATGTACAATTACTTGTACTTAATCTTACAGAGTAACTCTACGTTTTTTTTTATGTTTGAATAGTAAATTTAACCTGTATTTTGTCGTTTTTATCTGATCATACATGTGACAATTATGCATTCTACCTACAGACAAACCATTGCTAACCGCGTATGATAATGATTAAGAAAAAACTGAAAAAGGCAAACTTCATCGAAAGGGAGGGCGCCAAGCCATGAGTCTAAACACTATAATTTAGTGCATAATTGTCAGGTTGCCAGGTTCTGTTCTAGGAGCCGTGGCGAGTAGAATGGAGTTAGTTCGTATGAAGAGACAATTAAAAGTATGGACCGCACTAATCGTCCTCATGATTAGTTCATTAGCTTTATCAAGTGGAAAGGTTGATGCAATGGCTATACAGGAAAAGGCTACGTGGCTGTGGGATACATCCCTTATTATGGATGATCAAGAAAAAATATTATTATTTTTAGAACATAACGATGTTAATAAAGTTTATCTGCAAATCGATCAAGGCATAGGGAGCGATGACTATAAGCGTTTTATTAGTAACGCTTCTCACAAAGGTATTCGCATTTATGCATTGGATGGTGCTGCAAGCTGGGTTTCAGCTGAGAGTAGTCGAAGCCAAGACGAATTGTTTAATTGGTTACATACATATAATGAGAATTCAACTGAATCTGAGCAATTTTCTGGGGTTCACCTTGATGTAGAACCTTATTTAAATAGTGGATGGAGCTTACATCAAGCACAAACGATAAAAACCTATCAAACACTAATAATGAAAGCAAGTGAGAAGGCAAGTCAATTACAACTTACTTTAGAAGTAGATATGCCATTTTGGTTTGATGAAGTTCGGTATAATAACGAATTTGGAAAAGGGTTATTAGCTGATTGGGTCATTGACCATGTGGATAGTGTGACGATCATGGCCTATCGTGATGCTGCAAAAGATATTATCTCTATTGTAGAACATGAAATCGCTTATGCTTCCACTGTGAATAAATCAATTGTAATTGGTGTAGAAACAGGCGCTTCAGAAGAAGGGGAAAATATTACTTTTTATGATAATGGAGAAGCCTTTATGAATGAACAGCTTATACTTGTTCAGCAACATTTTTCAAATAAAGATGCTTTTCATGGAGTAGCCATTCATCATGTGGAGAATTGGATGACCATGCGTCCATAAAAAAAGTCCTTCCAGTGTTAAACTGGAAGGGCTTTTCTATTGGTATTAGGACAGTCGACCGCTGTAGTCCTCGAATTTAAATTCGCGAATGACTTTAATACCTTCTTCATCATTATAAGAAACGATAGATGGTAAGTTGACACCGTTAAACATATGGTTTTTCACCATAGAATAATGAGCCATATCTGTGAATACAAGACGATCACCTGGTTTTAATGGCTGTTCAAACGAATAATCGCCAATCACATCACCAGCTAGACATGTTAGTCCGCCTAAGCGATATGTGTGTGCTAATTCATTTGCTTGTCCAGAACCAATAATCATTGGACGGTAAGGCATTTCAAGTACATCAGGCATGTGACATGTTGCGGATGTATCTAAAATAGCAAGATCCATCCCGTTTTCTTGAATATCAAGCACCGTTGCTACTAAATAGCCTGTATTAAGGGCTACTGCTTCACCTGGCTCAAGATAAACAAGCAGGTTATACTTTTCTTGAATATAATTAATGATGTTCACAAGTTTTTCTACATCATAATCATCACGTGTAATATGGTGACCGCCACCGAAGTTTAACCATTTCATTTGGTGTAAAACATCACCAAATTTTTCCTCAACTACTTCAATAATACGCTCTAATGTATCCGAATTTTGTTCACACATCGCATGGAAGTGTAAGCCATCTATACCGTCAAGCTGTGATTTATCAAAGTTAGCCAATGTTGTACCAAGGCGAGAGTTTGTGTAGCAAGGATCGTAAAGCGCTGTTTCAATTTCAGAGTATTCAGGATTCACGCGAATACCACATTCAATTGTTTTACCAGCAGATTTCACTTTATCCTTGAACTGAGCCCATTGGTTAAATGAGTTAAATACGATGTGATCCACATAGCCTAGAAGCTCGTCCATTTCATGCTCAATATAAGCAGGTGCATAAACGTGAACTTCTTTGCCCATTTTTTCGTAGCCAAGACGTGCCTCATGCAGTGAGCTAGCTGTAATGCCTGCTAAATATTCCCCTACTAGTGGGAATGTTGAATGCATAGAGAAGCCTTTAAGGGCTAATAAAATGCGGCAGCCTGTTCGATCTTGAATTGATTTTAAAAGCTCAAGATTCTTTGTTAATAATCGCTCATCCACTACATAAGAAGGGGATGGAACTTTTGAAAAATCAATTGGTTTCATCGGCTTAATTCCTTTGCATCTAAATCAAGGTCTAATAATTCTGGGTTATGGCTTTCTTGCCATGGTAGACCCCATTTATTTAGTGCATCCATGAATGGATCTGGATTGAAATCTTCCACATTCCATACACCTGGTTTACGCCATTCACCGTTCATCACAAGCATTGCACCGATCATAGCTGGTACGCCAGTTGTGTAAGAAATCGCTTGTGAACCAACCTCGTTGTAGCACTCTTCGTGGTCACATACGTTGTACACATAGTACGTTTTTTCTTTGCCATCTTTTAGGCCGCGAATGATACAACCAATGTTTGTTTTACCTTTTGTACGTGGTCCAAGTGAAGCTGGATCTGGTAATACCGCTTTAAGGAAGTGGATTGGTTGAATCATTTGCCCTTCAAATTCGATTGGTTCAATTGATGTCATACCTACGTTTTCTAATACTTTTAAGTGTGTTAAGTATTTTTCAGAGAACGTCATCCAGAAGCGGATTTGTTTTAAACCTTTGATATTTTTTGCAAGTGATTCAAGCTCTTCATGGTATAGAAGGTAAATATCTTTTGGTCCGATTTCAGGTAGGTTATACACTTCTTTTTTCTCAAGTGGTGCAGTTTCAATCCACTCGCCTTCTTTCCAGTAACGACCATTCGCTGTAATTTCACGAATGTTAATTTCTGGGTTGAAGTTTGTTGCGAAATGATATCCATGATCTCCCGCATTGGCATCCACGATATCGATATAGTGGATTTCATCAAATTCATGTTTTTGTGCATGAGCTGTGAAAACGCCTGTTACACCTGGGTCAAAACCGCTTCCAAGTAATGCAGTTAAGCCAGCTTTTTCAAACTTCTCTTTATAAGCCCATTGCCATTTATATTCAAATTTTGCCGTTTCAGGTGGCTCGTAGTTTGCAGTATCCACATAGTGCACACCTGTCGCTAAGCAAGCATCCATAATCGTTAAGTCCTGATAAGGTAAAGCCACGTTAATCACTACATCTGGTCCGAAAGCTTTAATAAGCTCAATAACCTCTTCTGTATTGTCTGCGTCTACCTGTGCAGTATGAATTTTTGTTTTTCCGCCGTCTAGTTTTTCTTTTAGAGCGTCACATTTTGAAACAGTTCTACTTGCGATACAAATTTCCTCAAATACGTCCGAATTTTGAACACACTTGTGTACCACAACACTGGCAACTCCGCCAGCTCCGATAATCAATGCTTTACCCAATTGTCTACCCCCAAGTTCATATAAAGTATTGTCAAACAAGCTGATTATACAGAAAATTGATATACTACTCAATCATTGTTTTAAAATTTTCTACAAAAAATTTTATTTTTCTACAACAATTAGACGTATATGGAGGGGAATACCTCGGAAAAGAAGGGAATCATGAATAAATCTACAACGTCATTTTAGTAAAAATAGAGGGAAATAGCTGTTGTATATACCCAAATATATGGTGAAGTTTCATCACAATTCATCCTAGATTTTACGACATCAAGTAAATAATTGTCTAAATGAATGTTATGACATATAATCTCTCCCGATTGACTATTTGATTCCTGCTACTAAATCATTCCTACTGACCTTACATAAAAAAATCCCTCTACCTAGTAGGAAGGGAAGGAACAGGAACCACATTAAACGTGCTACAGGTATCTGTGTAATGGAGAATGATGCATATTATTTCAGAAAACGATTGGATACTTGTTGTTTTTGTTCCCCCCATATATAGAAGAAAACCACAAGCAAAGTACTAAAAAAACCCATCACAAGAGCATACGTACTGAGGGCTACTCCCACTTGACTTTGCATGGCATAAATAAAAATGGCCCCTATTGTTAACAAGTTTCCTGTAACAATCGATATAAGATGAAAGCGTTTATTCATAGCAAGCCCTCCTATTAGATGAATTGGTAATGCTCAGGATTTAAGATAATTAACTTCAATTATCGCACAATTCAGAACTTTTTCCAATGTTTTTATCTTACTAGAATAATTAAAGATGCTTTTTTAATACATCTTTTTGTAGTATGATGAAACACAAAAGGAATATTCATAGATTATTACAAGAAAGGGGAGAGGATGGATCGTGAAATTACGTAATTCATTAACTTTTCAACTTGGGACGATTATCGCTGGTATTTTAGTGGTGATGCTAGGGATTACTTCGTTCGCTACATACATAACTGCTTACAATAAACTTTATGATGCTGCTGGTGTTGAGGCCTATGGCTGTGCCAATATTACGACAGGTTTGATCAATCCGCAACAATTGAACAAGGCCATTCAAGGCGACAAGGCTGTACAGGAAAGCATTGGGAACGATTTGAACTGGACAACAGGTCATAAAGATATTTTCCAAACACAATATATTTTATCGTTGGATGGCACATTATTAGCGCTTGATGATCATTTGGCTGAAAAAGGTTATGCCCCTGGTGATCAATTTTATTTAGATAAAGAAGCTATTGATATGTTGCTTACACATAAGCATCCAACATACTCACAGCCTTATACTTATGCAGGGATGGACCGTTTATCTGGCTATGCCCCTATTTTTAAAGACCATGATTCCAGTAAAGAGATTATTGCTATTAGTGTCATCGACTTTGATGCCAATATCGTGAAGGAGCGAACATGGGATGTTGTACGAAATGGGATTTTAATTAGTATTTTCCCTATGCTAATTGCTTCCATCATCACAGGCTTTTTAATCCGTCGTAAAGTAAGACCGATTAGTGTGCTGATTCAGCAGGCGAAAGAAATTGCCAATGGTAATTTAGCTGTACCTGAAACAAAAATTAACAGTAAAGATGAAGTAGCGGATTTAGCCAATACATTAAATCGAATGACAGCTAATTTACAAAATATGATTATGACGATGCGATCCACTTCTAATACTTTAACGAATAACGCAGATGAAACCGCTTCCACCTTGAACGATATGAGCAATACCATTCAAGGTGTCGCCAATAATATCGAAGAGGTAACAAGTGCCGTGACGGCAGGGATGCACCATGCTGAAAATGCGACAGATGTTCTTACTTCTTTAGCGCAGGACCTTCAAAAGATTCAAAGCAATGCCAATAATAGTGCCGATAATGCTCGACAAACGATGGAATTAGCAACAGAGGGTGAGCGACTAGCAAAAGATATAAGCAATGATATGGCATTAATTCACAGCGGATCAGGTGAGGTACGACAAACAGTAGAAAACCTGGTTACATCTGCAACCAAAATTCAAACCATTACAACGTCTATTGCGAACATCGCATCACAAACAAATTTGCTAGCACTGAATGCTTCCATTGAAGCGGCTAGAGCAGGGGAGCATGGCAAAGGCTTTGCTATTGTTGCTGAGGAAGTACGGAAACTTGCTGAGCAATCTAATCAAGAGGTATTGCAAGTTGAACAGCTTATTCAGGATATAATGAAGCATGTGCAGCAGGTCATGTCATCTACGAATGATAATACGCAATATATTGAAAAGGGAACAGAGACAGTGCGTCTAACAGCACAATCTTTAGGAAATATTTCGACAGCAGTGGCTGCAACAGTAGAAGAAATGATTACCATTTCTAATGCTATGACCGCTGAAAACCAAAAATCTACACGTATTGTGCAAATGATTCAACAATTAACAGAATCTATTCGTGATATAGAAGAAACGATGAATATGATTACTGTCGCAGCACAGCAAACAACTGCAAGCATTGATGAGGTGGCACAAGGCTCTAATGAAACAAATCACATGGCACACACACTCGAACAGCATGTAAAGGCGTTTAAATTAAAAGAATAATAGAAAGATTAGGACATGTTGGCTTTTGCTTATACTACTTAAATGGTAAACTAGCAATAAGATTTTTCTTTTGCGAAGGTGAGGATTTTAATGGTGGTAAAACAAATGAACGAGCAAGTTCAACAAGTCAATGACTTATTTTTGAGTGGTCAAGTTAAGGAAAGTTATCAACTAGCTAAAGAAATATTGGGCAATGATACAGCGATCGCAGAAGAGGCCTATCAAGTCATTCAGCACCATGTGGCAATGCTAGAGGCAAATGGGTATGCAAATATGCCTCAGCCTACTGACGACATAGTGAAGCAAAGTGTGGAACGTATAGATGGCTCGTATCCAGAACGAGATGTTCTCGCAGCTTATATAGGTAGTCAGGATGATGAGCAATTTGGTAAAGTGGTCGATGAATTATTAGCGGGACCTTTAGAAGCGCAGGCTAACGCCTATTATACAATGGCGGAATATTATGTCCTTGCAAAAGAACAGGATAAGGCATCCGTACAATATGCGGAGGCAATCAAATTGCAGCCCAATAAGGCATTGTATTGGGGAGCATTTGCACAGTTTTTAAATCGTCACGAAGGTAGCCCTTATTTGGCATTAAGACTGATTGAAGAAGCAATACTTCTAGATGGAATGAATCCTCGTTGGCACTATATTCAAGGTAATATATTTTTTCAGCTAGTAGCAGCGACAAAAAATTTAAGCTATTTACCTGCCTTGGAAGAAGCATGGGAGAAAGCTAAAAAACGTTGTACAGCTAAGCAGGTCACCTTGAAATTGGATTTGGAGAAGTCAAAAGATTTGTTAGCGCAATGGAAAAAGCAAATGCTCTAACAGGTAAAAAGACATGTAACTTTTAATAATTATTTCCTTTCAAGTATAATTATGCTATAGTGAAACCATAAACGGACGTATGAAGCTTATCGATGACATGAAAGAAGTGTTTTTTTGAGTTTATATGTAGCGTATGTATTGGTAGGACTTGCCATTGCCATGCCTGTAGGAGCTATTACAGTAGAAATGACAAAGCAAGGACTCAAAAATGGTTTTATGCACGGCTGGGCTGTTGGGCTTGGTGGTATGACCATTGATATTGTATTAGTTTTTGCTCTGTATATGGGACTAGCCTCCATCCTGGCTATGCCTATGATTCAACTCCCTATGTGGATTATTGGAGCGGGCTTTTTATTTTTGTTAGGCTATGATTCTATCAAGAACGCTGACCATGATATTACATTGGCAGGAGAAAAAGTAACCAAATCGTTTTTTGCCTCTTATTTTAACGGCTTACTAGTGGCCATTTCACCTGGTAATCTCGTTTTTTGGGTCAACGTATTTGGCGTGGTGCTAGCAAAATCTTATGGACAAGGGGAGTCAACGAGCTTTTTAATTATTGCTGCTGGTGTTTTAAGTGGAATTTTACTCCACGATATCGGTTTGCTGACCATTATCTCGGTTACTCGTAAAGCTATGAATCGGAAGATGATTAGGACATTTACAATTGTCGCAGGATTCTTATTGATTGGTTTTGCTTGTTATTTTATATATGAATTTATACAAGGAATTAAGATTTATATATGAAAAGTGCGATCCCTAAAGATCGCACTTTTTTTATTGCGCAATAGCCTCAGTTTGCTCTTTTATACAAGCTAAAATTTCTTCTGCTACTTCATGCGCTAATGCTAGTTCTGAAGTAAAGCCAACACAAGAACAATTCATCTCACCTAAAATATAGCAATCCTCTCCGTCTTCATTGGTATCTAGCATAAAGTCAGCTGTCCAGATAAGCGGTAAATCATAATTACCTAGTAGGTTTGTTATTTGAGGGAGCTGCTTTAAAAAGTTTTGTACCAGCTCTTGCCAGTCTTCAGGCTTGTCATAGCGGTATTGAGCGCCAGAGAATAGAGTTGCGCTAAAGGCATCCTCGGTAGCAGCTGGTTTTTTATGTACGACATGTACGGGATGATCGCGCAACATGAATAAGCGAATTTCGCCTTCTGTAATCCTTGGAAGAAAGCGCATATCGATTAACATACCATTCGTCCCCGTAATATACTGCTCACAAAATGTCATAAAGTCGCCAAGCTGCCAATATTCTACATGATTATCTTTTGCTTCAGTACATTTGATTTGGGCATCAAGTGGCACTTCAGTGATACCCTCTGCTAGCGGTTCCACTAATTTTACACGCCAAATACCTTCTCCAGTTGAACCACGATTTTGCTTCAAAACACGCTCTGTTAAGGCTAAGGAAGTAGGGAATTGTTTTTTGAATGCTTCGATTGTGTAGTAGGCAAATGTATCATCAGGTACTAAATTTGTTGTCGTCAGTTTTGATAATACGTCTTTTGAACCATAGCTAATCATGGCGTCTGGATGTGGCATCCCTATAATGCCAGCTTGGCATAGCTCTCGTAGCATAGCAAAGTACTCTTCCTCATGCTGTAAGTTACCTGGGTTAATGCGAGATACATAGGCAACACCATATTCCTTCACGTAGTGAAAGATTTCCTGCTTTTTTGTGATATCAAAGAAGAGTACCTCTGCATCCTGTCCACGTTGCTGTAGTGCTTCTACCATTGGCATTGTATCTGGGCGATAGCCATCTGGTCCTTTATCTGTGCCGCCTTCCACCTCGAAAAAAATAACTTTTTTATCCATAAAATACCTCCTTCTATCTGTTATTATGTTCAGTATAGTAGACAAATAAGGAGAAAAGATAGATGAAATATGTAAATTTTATGTATAAATTCATATATTGCTATCTCGATAATAGGAGGTATTAACTATTAAAGTTCACAACTCTCTTAATTTTCTGTTCTTAAGGCTGCTTTTTCTGAAATACTGTGAGATATAAAATCATAAGAAGAATTAGCAATGTACCAATAAACTGATAGCCGCCAAAAGCAATTTTTAACCACCAAACACTTGTGATGACAGCCATTAATGGTTCAAGACTACCTAGTAGGCTTGACTCCTTTGGTGAAAGATAGTGCAAGCTAGCAATATAAAACCAAAAAGCGAGCATTGTCCCAAAAATAACAATAAATAAAAAATAGGCAATGGTTGAAAACGTCCAATCTGATAGATCGATAGCCCATGGTGGGTGAGCTATACTCATTACTATACCACCGATGATCATCGACCAGCCGACAACTAGTAATGAATGGAATTGCTGTAAAAGTGGGACGGCATAAATGGTATAAAATGCAACAGAAAGACCCGATAAAATACCCCACAACACAGCCATAAAAGGAACGGACAATGTTGAAAAAGAACCGTTTGTTAATAATAAAAAGGTCCCCACAAGTGTAAGTGACACAGCTATACCGTCCTGCTTTGTCAATGGACTTTGCCTCGTTAGAAAATAATAAGCCATGATAAACAGTGGTGCTAAATATTGCAATAATGTGGCTACAGCTGAATTACCAATAGCGATTGACATCATATAGGTATATTGGACAGCAAGCATACCGAGTAAGCTAAATAAAATTTGTCTAAAAGCATTTTGCTTTGTGCGCCATATGACGAAAATGGATTCATGCCGATGGGTCATTTTATAAATAGCAATTAGTAACAGACCTGCTAAAAGTAAACGACTAGAAACAAGCCAGCCGACCTCTAAATTGTCCTGCTGAAATAGTCGTTGGGCAACGGTCCCTCCGATTCCCCAGAAACTTGCTCCAAGAATAACTAGTAGAAAGCCCAGTGTGCGTTTATTTTGAATAATTTGATTCATCTGTTTACATCTCCTAAACTATCAATATAAGATGATTATAAAGTGATTAAATCCAAATAAATATCGATTTAATCCAATAAAATATCAATATATTGAGGTGTTATAGATGCCGTTAACACATATTAAAATTGCTAAGGATTTACAAGAATTAACCTTGCACGGAACGAAGGAATTTCCAGTTGCCTTGTATGAAACAATTATGCGATTAGAAAGTATGGATTTTCTACCTCTCCATTGGCATAAAGAAATACAATTTGTTTTTATAAAAAATGGATGTGCACAGTATCGAGTGGGGACGGACGTTTTTGTATTGAAGCAAGGCGAGGGGCTCTTTATTAATGCCTCCGGCTTACATGAAGCGAAACCTTATCAAATTGAACAAGCGATCGTTTATTGTGTGAATGTAGATCCAAAGTTATTGGGAGGGCATGAGGGCAGTATTTTTTTCTCAAAATATGTAGAACCGTATATTACAAGTAATCGAATACCTTATGTCAAACTAACAGGAGAGTTAGCACAGAAAATAGCAACGATTGCGGAATTAATGCGAGAGCAAACCGCTTTTTTTGAGTTAAAAGTACGGAGAGAGCTTCTATTTATTTGGGAATCCATGCTAACCCAATCCTTATTGACAGAAAAAATAATGGATTCTGCCACTATTGTGCAGCATGAACGAGCAAAAGCTATGCTAGATTTTTTACACGCACATTATCAGGAGAAAATAGCATTAGAAGATTTAGCTAGTCATGTGTATATAAGTCGCGCTGAATGTAGTCGTTTTTTTAAGAAAATAGTGGGCATGACACCGTTTACCTATTTATGCCAATATCGATTGCGCAAAAGTATAGAATTATTGAAAGGTAATGAGCGATCTATAACAGAAATAGCTGTTGATACAGGCTTTAGTACTGTCAGTTATTATATTGAAAAGTTTAAAGAATACACTGGCTATCCGCCACATGTTTATCGTAAGAAGTTTTTAAGTGTGAAAAATAATTGAACGTGAATGGAATTAGGAACATCTTTTATTCTCAAATTCTATACAAGATTAACCATTTGGCATAAAGTAAAATTATTAGTAGAGAGGGGGCATTATGAATGATGGTCTTAAAAAGTAAGCAAAATATTTGGCTAGCCTTATTATTAGTGGTATTAGCGAGTAACTATACACTCTATAATACAGGATTTGGCACATCCCTTTTACCTATCGAAACAAATGGTGTTGTCATGGGCTCATTGATTGATTGTATTGTGGTGGTGCCTGTGCTACTTATGCTTTATAAAGGAAAATTTTCATTAAAGCAAGCCATACTATTAGCTGCAGCTGGCTGTATTGCTGCACGTTTTATCATTCCAATGGAACACCTTCAGCCTTATGTGGCAGTGACATGGGCTGGCTTTGCGATTGAAGGGTCTATTATTCTAGTAGAAATTATACTAGTGGTAACTCTTGTACGATACCTGCCAAAAATCCTAGGGGAAGTGCGGAGAAGCTCTTTACCAGATCTCTTTTCATTTTCAAAGGCTGTAGAAAAACATGCTCCCAAGCATCCAGTTATTCAGATGATCTGTGCTGATTTATTAGTGCTTTATTATGGTTTCGCGAGTTGGAAAAGACAAGAACGACAAGGTTTAACGTTGCATAAAAATTCTAGCTATATCGCTTTTCAGCTCATGATTATTCATGGGATTGCTATTGAAACGATTGGTATTCACTGGTGGCTACATGAAAAGTCAATGATACTTTCCATTGTGTTGCTTGTTTTTAATATTTATTCAGTAATTTTCTTTCTTGCGGATATGCAGGCTATTCGCCTAAATCCTGTTTATGTCACAAATGATACATTGTACTTATCTCTGGGATTAATGAAACGTACTGAAATTCGTTTTGATCATATTGTTGAAATCATAGAAGACAAGGAGCGATTAGAGGGGAAATTATCAAAAGATACGATAGACTTTATAGCACGTGATTTTGGTGAGGCCTATCCGCACTTTATTTTGAAAATGAAAGAGCCTGTGGAAGTAACGTTTATGCTAGGGATCAAGAAGCACTATAGTCACATAGCCATTAAAGCAGACCAGGTTCAAGAATTTAGACAAATGCTTGCGCAAGGGATGGCAATGAGCCAACATCATTGAAATTATTGAATAGTGTCCTATATATAAATAGCTAATGTTTTGTGATAGAAACATTGGCTATTTTTTTATTGATTGACTTGAAGCAACACTCTCTGTATAAAAAGTCTTTACCTCCATAATATCTAGATCATCTTCCACTATTAAAATTTTCTCGTTCGCATATCCATCACCTTCCTATTTCAAATATACCAATTTTTGTTTGAGTTGGGAATTAGAAGATTTAGGACTCGCATAATTTTAGAATCCTTCATAACCTTTAGGTCAAAATAATCAAGAGAGTTTACTAAAAATAAATAAAGACTTCAATTTCCCATTAGAAAATGAAGTCTCTAAAAAATTAATCTAGGTGTGCGATAGCATTGAGTAGATCATCACGGATGGCCTCCCAAAATTGCTGTTGAACACTATCACTGTACGTATAAAGCTCTTTATGTTGAACATGGTCATAGATGGCAGCGATCGTTTCTTGATGAAAAGAGAGACGATGGTTTAATAGCTCTCGTTCTTCTTCAATACAAAATAGTTTATAAATATCGGATAAGCGTTCAAACTTTGCTAATTTCTGTGTCATCACTTCATATTGTGTTTGATGAAAACGCCCTACGGCAGAAGTCATGGAAATTTTTGCCCGATGCTCTGCTTGTAATGTCCGATACTCCTCTTGACGGATGGCCACACGATACCAAAATTCATAACGATTTGGTAATTCTTTTAGTTCATAGGTAAGTAATGATTTTAAAATTGAATGCACTTGTTCATATGTATCGATGATCTTCGCTGGTTCTTTAAAAATGCCAAACATACTACCACCCCCATGTAGTTTAATACTACGAGTGAAGATTAAAATCCTTTAAAATAATCATAATATTCAAAAGCGAGAACCTACTAATTATTGAAACCTTGACTCCGTAGTTACGTAAAGATTTACAGGGGGTGAGTCAATGTATGAGTATAAATTTGTACAAACACATTTAGGTAGCTTTTTTCAGGAAGCTACCTATCGGAAAACAATCGAAGAATACGCGAAGCAAGGTTGGCGTTTAGTGCAAGTATTGCCGATTGCTTATAATGGACATGGGAAACCAACAGACTATGAAATCATTTTTGAGAGATTACTATCATGACGATCAATGAACGCTAGATTCTTGCCATAAAGGGTGGGAGTTTAGCGTTTTCTTATTTTAATACAAAATTTGCTGTTTTTATTAACAAAAATAGTGTATTCAGAAAAATATAGAAATAGCATTTACAAAACAAAAATAGATGTGTTAACTTAAATAGTGTTAATAGTTAACTTAAAAGAGGGAGAGGTTAACAATGCAACATTTTTGGGTTGTCGGTACAGATACGGATGTTGGAAAAACGATTGTCACCACCATGTTGATGTATCATTTACAAAAACAAGGCTTGAAAGTTTCACCATACAAGCCTGTGCAAACAGGAGAGGTCTACGAAAACGGTCGTGGCTACTATTATCATGATACAGCCATGTATGAAAAGTATTCCTTACAAAAGCTTCAACAAGAGCACCTCAATAGCTATTCATTTAGAGAAGCTGCATCGCCACATTTTGCTGCGCAACTGGAGGGGCAGCAAATTGATGTCAATGAGCTAATATTGCGGATTCAATTATTACAAGCGTCCTATGATGTTGTGATATGTGAGGGAGCGGGTGGGCTTTTTGTTCCTTTTACTGCTCCCCATGGGAAGACGCTGCTTGATGTCATCGTCAGTAGCAAGCTGCCAGTAGTGCTTGTTACAAGGACATCCCTAGGGACGATCAATCACACATTATTAACAATAGAGGCATTGCGCGCTCGTCAAGTTGATGTTCTTGGCATAGTGTTTAACGGGGACACGGGCAGCAGTATGGAGCAAGATAATATACAAACGATTTTACAGTACCATTCCTTACCCTATGCGATTATTCCAAAGCTACAAAATTTGTCACAGTTAATGGATTTTGCTATGACGCACACCACACTGTTTGAAAGGCTTTTTAACTATGAAACAAGCATTAACTGATTTACAGCTAAGAGATTTACGTCATGTTTGGCATCCATGCTCACAAATGAAGGACTATGAAGCATTTCCACCCATCGTCATAAAAAAGGGACAAGGCGTGTGGCTTTATGACGAACATGATCAGCGTTATTTGGATGCTGTATCTTCTTGGTGGGTTAATTTATTTGGACATGCCAATCCGCGTATTAGCCAAGCTTTAAGTGAGCAAGCATTTACATTAGAGCATACGATCTTTGCTAATTTTACACATGAACCAGCCATACAGTTGGCTGAAAAATTAACAACACTCGCACCACAGGGATTACATAAAGTCTTTTTTGCCGATAATGGCTCATCTGCTATTGAAGTTGCATTGAAAATGAGTTTTCAATACCATATGCAGACAGGGAAACCAGCTAAAAAGCGCTTTCTCGCCTTGACGGATGCCTATCATGGAGAAACCATTGGTGCTTTATCCGTGGGAGGGGTAGGGCTTTACAATGAAGTTTACCAGCCTCTGTTATTAGATACTGTTCGTGCCAAAGGACCAGATTGCTTCCGCTGCCCATTTCAGGAAGATCCAGCAAGTTGTAATGCACCATGTAGTCAATTTGTCGAGGAACAACTTCAAGCTCATCATGAGGAAATCACGGCAGTTATTATTGAACCATTAATTCAGGCTGCAGCAGGTATGAAAATGTACCCGCCTGTCTATTTACAGCGCTTACGGGCATTGTGCTCACACTATGATGTGCACCTCATTGCAGATGAAATTGCAGTTGGTTTTGGTCGGACCGGTACATTGTTTGCCTGTGAACAGGCAGACATCATGCCAGATTTTATGTGTTTATCAAAGGGGCTAACAGGTGGTTATTTACCATTATCTGTTGTCTTAACGACGGAGCAAATCTATGACGCTTTTTATGATGATTACGGAACAATGAAGGCTTTTTTACATTCGCATAGCTATTCAGGCAATACATTGGCCTGTCGTGTGGCATTGGAAGTGTTAACGATGTTTCAAGAGGAACAAGTGATGGAGATGATTCAGCACAAGGGACAATACATGCGAGCGTTAGCCATGGAAGCTTTTCGTGATATGCCCTATGTGGGTGAATACCGACAAGTTGGTTTAGTGGGAGCGATTGAACTAGTGAAGAACCGGCTGACAAAAGAAGCGTTCACCATTGAGGAGCGAATCGGCTATCAAATATATCAACGGGCTTTAGCGAAAGGCTTACTCATCAGACCGCTCGGCAATGTTCTGTATTTTATGCCACCTTATATTATTTCTGAAGAGGAAATGTCCTTTATGATTCATACAACGAAAGAGACAATCGAACAATTTTTCAAGGAAAGGGGGGCTAAGATTGGGTAAGAGACATCAGACACTAGCGCTTGTCATGATTGCCATGTTCGCTGCTCTAACAGCAATCGGAGCTTTTGTTAAAATTCCATTGCCTGTCGTACCGTTTACATTACAAATTGTTTTTGTATTTTTAGCAGGCTGTTTATTGGGTAGTCGGAATGGTTTTTATAGTCAACTTGTCTATATCGGCGTGGGCTTAGTAGGCTTACCTGTTTTTACACAGGGTGGTGGTATCACATATGTCTTACAGCCAACTTTTGGTTATCTGATTGGCTTTGCCCTAGCCGCCTATGTGATTGGGCTCATTATTGAAAGAATTGAGACGCCGACGAAAAAGCATTTTATTGCAGCAACAATTATTGGGCTAGTTATCATTTATGCTGTGGCTGTTCCTTATTTGTATGTAGCATTGAATTTTTGGTTAGACATGAAATCAAGCTGGTCACATGTGTTTGTTGTCGGCTTTTTAAGTAGTATTGTCGCTGATTTTTGCTTAGCTATTACATCAGCGCTATTAGCTGAGCGCTTATATAAAGTATTTCAGTCTGCAAGAAATGTGAAATTTTCACACGTAGAGAGGGAGAATGTAATATGAATTATTACCAATTAGCACAAGAAGTAATTGCTGGGAAGATCATTAGCAATGAAGAGGCACTTGCCATATTAAATAGTGAGGATGATGAGCTATTACAGCTTATGGATGGTGCTTTTACGATTCGCCGTCATTATTATGGTAAAAAAGTTAAATTGAATATGATTATGAACGCCAAAAGCGGTTATTGCCCGGAGGATTGTGGCTATTGCTCCCAGTCCTCTAAATCAACGGCTCCTATTGAGAAATATCCATTTATTACAAAAGAGGAAATTTTAGCAGGTGCAAAACGAGCGTTTGACAATAAGATTGGGACGTATTGTATTGTAGCCAGTGGTCGTGGGCCAACACGTAAGGATGTCAATGTTGTGAGTGAGGCGGTTGCTGAAATAAAAGAAAAGTATGGCTTGAAGGTTTGTGCCTGTCTTGGCTTACTAAAAGAAGAACAGGCACAGCAACTAAAGGAAGCGGGGGTGGATCGTTACAATCATAATTTAAATACATCGGAACGTCATCATTCCTTCATCACGACCTCACATACATATGAGGATCGTGTCAATACGGTAGAGATCGTGAAAAAGCATGGAATTTCACCTTGCTCGGGTGCCATTATTGGGATGAAGGAAACAAAAGAGGATGTCGTCAATATTGCACGCGCCCTCCATCAATTGGACGCTGATTCTATTCCTGTAAACTTTTTAAATGCAATCGATGGCACAAAGCTAGAAGGGACAAAGGATTTAAATCCCCGCTATTGTTTAAAGGTTTTAGCTTTATTCCGCTATATCAATCCGACAAAGGAAATCCGTATTTCGGGTGGTCGTGAAATCAATTTAGGCTCACTACAGCCACTCGGTCTCTATGCAGCTAATAGTATTTTTGTTGGGGATTATTTAACAACAGCTGGACAGGAAGCGAATAGCGATTATCGCATGCTGGAGGATTTGGGCTTCGAAATTGAATTAACACATAAGCAAGAAGAAGTATTTTGTTAAACTTATGACATGTAAATCTACTACTACAGCAAAAACCGTACTTTTGTACGGTTTTTTGCTGTAGATGAAAAGAGACGGATAGCCGTGTAATGTAGTGGATAAAAATTGAAAAGAGAAGGAAAGACCTGACATCACTGGCTGTTTATATACCTATAAAATCAAGGTTTTCACAAATTGTTCAATGAAAGCGTTTTGAAATTGAACAGTTTGTGAAGACCTTCACATAAAGCTTTCTTTTTGAAAAAATCAGCGTAAAATAAGAATCAAGTAAGGAATTGTTATAAAACAGTTGATAAGTCGTATCACAAATTTTGGTGGTTGTTATATTACAAAAATATTGAGTGAAGGGAGCTTTTCACATGTGGGTTATTACAGTTTTTGATAAAAAGGACGTTCGAATTTTTGAGTATGCGAGCAAAAATGAGGCAACAGAAGCTTTAGCAAAATTCAAGAAAAATGCCGTTTTAACGTATACAAAATAAGTTGCTGATGAAGCAGCCCTCTACCGACAGAGGGCTGTTTTTTTTAATGTACAACAATGGAAACAGCACTGTACATTAATAATAGTGCCATGATCATGTTAAACGGTTTTCGGTATTGCTGTAGAATCTTTTGAAAAACGGAGCCACATAACGCCCAACTAAATGTACTGATTACACCTACTAGAGCTAAAAAGAAAGAGAAAAATAGATAGCTTATGTAGGATGAGTAGTAGGGTAGGATGTAAGTTGCGACAACAGTAAGACCAAATAAAATACCTTTTGGGTTAATAAATTGAACGAACGCTCCTAAAAAAAATAGGTTTCGTTTTTCTTCTTCGTTGTCGGGATCCTCTAATTCTTTGCTTGTTAAAATTTTATAAGCCAGGTACAACATATAGCCTACACCAAATATGGTTAAGGGTAATTCAATGGCAGGTAAAATGTTTAACATGACCGTGTTAAAAAAGCTACTTAAACCAATAATGATGAAAAAACCAATCCCTACACCTAAACAGAATGGAATCGTTTTCGCTAAACCATATTGTTTAGCAAAAACCATCGCCATAAAATTATTAGGGCCAGGTGTAAAACTTGTAATGATGATAAATAATAAAAAGGAAAATACAGGAAAAATAATCACCTCTTTCAAGTTGTATGATATAATGCACGAAACAGACTGTATAACGTCGGTCTTTTTATTATACAAAACGTACGTTATATTGTACATACAAGGAGGGCTTTTGGATGGAAGAAATTCATCTAGTCTTTGCGAGGAATTTAAAGGCAATTCGAGAAAGGGAGAAATTCAGCTTAGAGAAGGTTTCTCAGCTTAGTGGCGTGAGTAAAACGATGATTGGTCAAATTGAGAGGGGAGAATCCAGTCCAACTTTGACAACGATTTGGAAAATTGCAAATGGATTAAAGGTTTCGTTTACAGAGCTTATTCATCCTCCCCAACCTGAGACGGAGGTTATTCGCGGTAAAGAGATTCAAGTATTGAAGGAAGACCATGGCCGATATATGGTATATCCTCACTTTCCCTATCAAAAGGATAGTCGCTTTGAAATTTATACAATTGAAATCAAACAAAATGGAACGTTAGATGCTGAGGCTCATCGAGAAGGAACGGAGGAATATATAACCGTTTTCGATGGGGAATTAATCATCCATATTCAGGGTCAGGATTATCGATTAACAAATGGTGATGCTATACGATTTAAGGCTGACCGTCCACACACATACAGCAATCCAGGTAGTACAGTAACACGACTTAGTATGACTATTTACTATCCACATTAAAAAACGTATAAACGCTTTTCACAGCGTTTATACGTTTTCGTTTTATAAAATACTAGCTAAACGTTTAATTCCCTCACGGATGACTTCAGGTGTTGCATTTGTATAGTTAAGGCGCATTGTATTCACATTCGTTTTTGATGTATAGAATGGATCGCCAGGCACGAAGGCTACCTTTTGTTCCATCGCTTTATTGAATACATCAAGGGCCGGTGTACCGTCCTTCATTGTTGCCCAAATGAACATGCCACCCTCAGGTCGTGTATATTCAACATGGGCAGGGAAAAACTCCTGCATCGCATCAAGCATCGCATCCGACTGATTTTTATATAAAGCAATAATTTTCTTTACATGTTCTGTATAATCATTACTTGCTAAGTAATCGTAGATAACATATTGTGAAAAAATATTAGTATGAAGATCAGACGCTTGCTTTGCTGTTTCAATATGCTGCAAAAGCTCTTTGTTTTTTGTGATAATAAAGCCGAGACGCATACCTGGTGTGACCGTTTTAGAGAAAGAACCTAGTAAAATACTATTTTCTAATTTACCAGCACCGATATATGGAAGTGGCTCCCCTTGGAAACGTAGCTCCCCGTATGGATCATCCTCAATTAAAGCAACATCGTATTTTGCTACTATTTCACAAATTTGCTCACGCTTTTCTTTCGAATATGTGAGTCCTGTTGGGTTTTGGAAGTTCGGCACCGTATAAATGAATTTTACATTTGGTTGTTGTAGGGCACGCTCTAGCTCTTCTAAGTTTAGGCCATCATTTTCTAGCGTAACACCATGGAAAGTTGGCTCTGTTAAAGTAAAGGCTTGGATAGCCCCTAGGTAACCTGGCTCTTCGATGATAATGCCATCGCCTTTATTGATAAGTACTTTACCAATAAGTTCAAGCGCTTGCTGTGAACCTGTAGTAATAAAAACATCGTCAGCATGTACATCAAGTCCATGGAGACGTTGATATTTCGCGGCAATATATTCGCGCAATGGTGCATAACCCTGTGTAGATGAATATTGGAATAATCGACTGCCATTTACTGTAATAGCATGATCTACGGATGCTCTCAATGCATCAATCGGGAAAGAAATAGGGTTTGGAAGCCCACCTGCAAAGGAAATAACGTCCTCTGCATCTGTCACTTTTAAAATATTTCGAATAAATGAGGATGGTGTTTTTAAGATTCTTTCAGAATATTGCATAATTATCGGTCCTTTTTTTCTGATTTTTTAAAAATTATATCATTGTCATCGTGTGCATACAATATTATCATTGTATGCAAGACAATTAAACTATTGTATGCAAATTAAGAGAAAGAAGGGCCTAGTGAATGCCTATTAATTCATTTGACGAGTATCCAATGAGTTGGAAGCCGGATATTAGCAATATTTCTGCTCCGTTATATATAGCCATCGCACATCAGCTAGAACAAGATATCAAGGATGGAAAGCTAGTACCCGGTACAAAATTGCCACCCCAGCGTGAATTAGCTGATTTTTTAGATGTGAATTTGAGTACAATTACAAGAGCCTTTAAGCTTTGTGGCCAAAAAGGATTAATCTATGCCTCGATTGGCAGCGGTACATTCGTTTCAACAGATGCGGCTAGCAATAAAATGTTACTCCCAACCAACCATGCCACACCTATCATTGAAATGGGCTCTGTTTTACCAGATAATTTTGTTAATGATGATATTACACGCTTTATGAAGAAAATGATAAACGAACCTAGTTTTAGCATGCTATTTCAATATGGACGACCTGAGGGCAATGCATGGCAAAACGAAGCCGTGATGAAGCTACTCGAACTAGTAAATTTTCAAACAGATCAGCCAATTCTTCTAGGAGCAGGCGGACAAAATGCCATTGTAGGAACCCTTGCAGCTTTATTTCAGCCAGGCGACCGCATTGGTACAGATCCAATTACTTATGCAGGCATTAAAACAGCTGCAAATATGCTCGGTATCCAGCTTGTGGCTATCCAACAATGTCAGGGTGAAATGACAAAAGAAGGATTACTATATGCTTGTAAAAATGAGCATATCAAAGGAGTCTATGTGATCCCTGATTTTCATAACCCAACGACTCATACGATGTCAGTAGAAACAAGAAAAATGATTGCAGATGTGGCAAGACAGAAGGATTTGCTTGTGATCGAGGATGCTATCTATAGCTTTCTCAAGGAGCAACCACTTGCTCCGATTGCTTCTTATGCACCCGATAAGGTTATTTACATTGCTAGCCTATCTAAAACACTATCACCTGGTTTACGATTATCCTTCCTTGTGACACCGCCTGCGCTACGAAAAAAAATAGTGGAAACGCTCTATAATATCAACATTTCCGTTTCTCCTATCATGCTGGAGCTTGCAGCACGATTAATCCATGAAGGTGTTGCCCAAACGATATTAGAAAAACACCGAGCATATGCCAAGCAGCAAAATGCGCTTGTCGATCAGTATTTAGGGGATTATCACATATTAGGGGATGAGGAATGTATTTTTAGGTGGCTCCAATTGCCTGACAAATTTACGGGTGTTCAATTTGAATTGTTAGCTTCGAAAGCTGGTGTACAAGTCTATGCAGCGGAACGCTTTGCCGTAGGGAACACAAAGCCTGTCAATGCCGTTCGTTTAGCCATTGCAGCGCCAGAATCTCAACTTGAGCAAGCGTTAATTATTTTAAAGGACCTCCTTGAAAGTAATGGTGATTATGCATTTGTTGATTAGAGGTTATGGGGCGTATAATAAGGCTAAGAAAGAAACGAGGTGATGAACATGGCACATAAAGGGCGTGTTATTTTACATGTGGATATGAACAGTTTCTATGCTTCTGTGGAGCAAGCACATGACCCAAGTTTAAAGGGGAAGCCTATCGCAATTGCAGGGAACCCAAAGGAACGGCGTGGCATTTTAGTAACTTGTTCATATGAAGCAAGAGCGCTAGGCATTTATACAACGATGACTGTTCATGAAGCGAAGCGTAAATGTCCTGAGCTATTGTTATTACCTCCAGATTTTCAAAAGTATCGTCATGCATCTAAAGAAATGTTCACCATTCTTCGAAGCTATACACCATTAGTAGAGCCTGTTTCGATTGATGAGGGCTACTTGGATGTGACTGAGCTAAGCAAGGAACGGCATGCCTTAAGTATTGCCCAGGAAATACAAGCGCGCATTTTAGCTGAGCTGGATTTACCTTGTTCCATCGGTATTGCACCGAATAAATTTTTAGCGAAAACAGCCTCTGATATGAAGAAACCAATGGGGATTACCGTACTACGAATACGGGATATTGAACAGCAATTATGGCATCGTGAGGTTGTCAACATGCATGGGATTGGAGCAAGTACTGCTAAAAAATTAAATGCACAAGGCATCTTTACAATAGGTGATTTAGCTAAGACAGAAGAATTTAAAATGAAGCAAATTTTAGGGAAGAATGGGGTACGGCTTCGAGCAAGGGCCAATGGAGTGGATCAGCGCATGGTCGATCCTGAGGCAATCTTTGATACGAAAAGCGTTGGGAATTCAACAACATTACCAGAAGATGTAACAGATGTTCGTACACTTCATAAAACAATCGAAGGTCTATGTAAGAAAGTGGTGGAGCGTCTTGATGCCAAGCGCTTAGCAGGTTCCACTGTAAGCATTCAAATTCGTGACGCTGATTGGCATAATCATACGCGTTCGAAAACAATGTCCAATGTCCTGTATCGTTATGAAGAAATTTACGACATTGCTTGTACTTTATTTGATAAGCATTGGGATGAATCTCCTGTAAGATTACTTGGTGTAACGGTTTCCAATGTGGTGGATCGTAAAGATTATTCACAGCAATTATCGATATTTGATTTTCAAGAGCATGCGAAAGATGAACCGATTCTCAAGCTTGTCGATGAAATTGAGGGACGGTTTGGCAAGGGGATTATAAAACGTGGTGTAGATTTAGGAAAACGTTCCTCCTATCAATCACAAACGAGCTTTAGTAAAGATTTTTTAGATGACCATGAATGAGATAGAATGAAAGTAGGTGTATCTATGCAATACAAGGAGTATGGGGATGCTAACAATCCTTTCATGATGTTTATTCATGGAGGGGGCGTTGGAGGGTGGATGTGGGATCAGCAAGTTCACCATTTTTCCCATTATCACTGTGTTATACCTGAGCTAATGACACACAATCCATTTTCCATTGAACAAAGTGCGAAAGAGCTTCTTCTCCTTATTGAGAAAAACGCCAATGGGAAGCCTGTTATAGTAATTGGTTTCTCTTTAGGAGCGCAAATCGCTATTCAAATGCTAAGTCTACAGCCTAGTTTAATCGATTTTACGATCATCAATAGTGCGCTCGTGATACCCTCTCCTACAGTAGAAAGGATGCTTCAACCGTTTATTCGGCTGTCATTTCCGCTTATAAAAAATAAAACATTTGCGAAACTTCAAGCAAAAGCCCTGTACATTCAAGAAGATTATTTTGAGCGTTACTATCAAGAGAGTGCCACGATGAAAGTAGATACATTGATTCAAATTTTGCGAGAAAATATGTCGTTTTCCATCCCAGCTGACTTTAACAAAGCTCAGGGAAAGATCCTAATAACTGTGGGAGAAAAAGAGAAAAGCAACATGAGAAAATCAGCTAAAGCACTTGTGCGAAGTCATCCAAATAGCAAGGGTGTGTTATTGAAGAACATCGGTCACGGCGTCTCATTAGCCCAGCCTGCATTTTTTAATCGCTTTGTAGAGAATTGGATTAAGGATGGTCAATTACCTGAGGGGACAGTTATTCGGTAGGGAAACCCCATTACGAATCGTCATCCATAATGGAGTTGATGTATGGATCATTGAAAATAGTGAGGATATAAATCTTTATGCTGCAATATCCATTCCTTCATCTCTATCATCATTTCCTCGTAGCTAGGGACAATAAATGAAAAGTCATTTCTTGTATTTATTAATGTTTTATTGACATGGACAAGGTGATGAGGAAGAATTTTTATACTGTTGTTAAGAAAGTGCTTATTAAATAGATGCAGTAGATCGTGTTTAGAAATATTTGTCGTATTGACGAGATGATAGAGTCCTGTTAAATCTTGTTGTGCAGCACGTTCAATGGCTTTAGCCAAAGTAAGTGTTGTCACTCCCGTCCAAATAGCACCCGAATAGCCATAGACGGGACTTTTTTGTTGCATAAACCAATTGAAGAGTCCGATGCCATCCTTTTTCAAATCAGGACCAATTATAGAATTACGAAATGTTAGGTGCTTGTCGTTATTCACTTCCCCTATACCTTTGGTGCGGTCATAAATGGTTTCCCCGTCTAGTACACTATTTTCATAGTAGGGAGCACTTTTGCCTGAAAATACGCAGTCGGTACTTAGATGAATAAGCTTTGTGTGACGATTTTCAAGAAGAGATACAATGGCATGCGGTAAATAGCTATTCAGTAAAACACTTTGGGCAGGATGAGCCTCACAAGCATTGTTTAAAACACCAATACAATTAATGACGACATCTACCTCATTGTCTAGTAGTAGCGACCTTAAGAAATGGGAGTCTGTCACATCACCTGTTCGATTATTGCCATAGGGAAAAGGGGTGCGAGAGTATGTTGTTACATCATGCCCTTGTTCGCATAAATAGATCGCAATGGTATGACCAGCCATGCCTGTAGCACCGAGCACTAAAAATTTCATGGTTTTCCTCCTGTCCAATGAAGGAGCTCTTCTTGTATAAGAGGCAATGTTAATAGCTTTACTTTAATGTCAGCCACACTTAATTGTGGGGTATTGTTCGAGTTATATTCATCCGTTAATGTAATTTTTGGAGAGCCCTCATCGAGATATTTTCCATAATTTAAATCCCGATTATCCGCTGGGATTCGATAGAAATGGCCCATATCAATAGCTTTTGCCGCTTCTTCCTTCGTACATAATACTTCATACATTTTTTCTCCGTGCCGTGTTCCGATAATTTGCATGGCGTTGTTCGCTTGAAAGATCTCAAGTAAAGCCTGTGCTAAATTTTCTATTGTGGCAGCAGGTGATTTTTGCACCATAATATCCCCGTTTTGAGCATGTTTGAATGCGTACAGTACCAATTCTACCGCCTCCTCAAGGCTCATCATAAAACGTGTCATATGAGGGTCCGTAATCGTTAAAGGTTTCCCAGCCTTTATTTGTTCAATAAATAATGGGATAACAGAGCCTCGTGAAGCCATGACATTGCCGTATCTAGTGCCACAAATTAGGGTATGGTGAGGATCAACCATTCGTGACTTCGCAATAAACGTTTTTTCCATCATTGCCTTGGATATACCCATCGCATTGACGGGGTACGCGGCCTTATCTGTTGAAAGGCAAATGACTTTCTTAACACCAGCTTGAATGGCAGCTGTTAGTACGTGATCCGTTCCTAAAATATTGGTTTTCACAGCTTCTAAGGGAAAAAATTCGCAGGAGGGAACTTGCTTGAGAGCGGCGGCATGAAATACATAGTCAACATTATACATCGCATTGTGAATGCTTTGGATATCGCGGACATCTCCGATATAAAATTTGATTTTAGTATGCTGATAGTGTTTCCGCATATCATCTTGCTTTTTTTCATCCCTTGAAAAAATCCGAATTTCCTTGATATCCGTATTTAAGAATCGCTTCAATACAGCGTTCCCGAAAGAGCCCGTGCCTCCAGTAATCAATAATATTTTATCTGTAAACATTGTATAGTTCGTTACACCTCCTGCATGCTATTATTTTAATCCTCTTTGATGTAGGTCACATTCAGAGTTCTCTCTAGGGTAGTTGTACCAATAAGCAAATTCGTTAGTATATTTACTTGTCGGATTTTTATCCATCAGGGCGCAATTAAAATCCCAATCTCCTGCAATATCTTTGCGTATCGTAAATTTCGCATCTCCAATTAAACTTCTCCTGATGATCTTAAATTGCCCAGGTAAGGAATAGCGGTTGGATTCATCTTTAATAAAAGCAAAGCCATTCTTAATAATCATGTTGTAATAGTAAATATCAAATGTGCCATCCACTTGTGCAAGTACATTGCGAATAGCAGGTAAATAGTGGTCATCACTATCGATGATGGCTATATAATCTCCTGTCGCTTCTGCAATGCATCGATTGTAGGCAACACTTGCACCTAAATTCGTTGGGTGCACGATGATTTTTAAAGCCGAACAGTTTTTCTGATAATCCTGTAAAATAGCTAGCGTATTGTCTGTAGAGCCATCATCCACCACGATAATTTCATAGGCATATTCTTTAGGAATACTATCAAGCATCGTTACGATCCATTCTTCGCTATTAAATGCAGGTGATAAAAAACTAATCTTCATCTGATCCCTCCATTTCTATGTTCATTAGTAGAGTTGTTCTATGTGACTGAGTAGATCCTTTAATACAATATGCGTAGACGTAGTGCTACTGTAGGCAATTGCTTATTTTAGGGTGTTTTTAAGAGAGTCGTTTTTAGATAGAATTTTTATGTTTACTAGAGATATGGCATAAGAAAGGCGAAAATTTACTAACATAAGCACGTTTAGCAAGAGAGTTCATAAACTAGCAAGAGCGCTTTTTTTAGAAAGAGGGATACGATGACAAAAAGGATAGCATTTATTTGTAGCGTGGAATCTTACAAACTTTCGGATGCCCATATTTTCAAAGATTTGTGTCTAGTGCCTATTTTACTGGGGGAACATTTAGGCTATGAGGTCACTATTGTCACGACAGAAATGAATGAAGCTCTTCTTCAACAAGTCTTTCCCACTGTGAAATTTGAGTCTGTAGCATTTGAAGATGATTATGTGGCGAATATGAATGCCTATTTAGCCCAGCATGCAAGGGACATCGACATTGCCTTTGCTATTGGACCCTATCCATCCTATTTAGCTATTTTGAAAACCTATAAGCACTTTAATCCACATGGCAAAATTTATATGAAATTAGATGTTAATCGATTTTGGCTAAATCGATTAAAAACCTATCCCTATTTTTTAGAGTTGTTACAGCTTTGTGATCTCCTTACCTCTGAATGCATATCTATTCAAACAGTAATCAAAGACTTTTCACAATTAGATGTTAAACATATACCCAATGGTTTTTATGAACATTTTCCCACAGAGCCAGTGCCGTTTCACGAGAAAGAAAATAGAATTCTAACAGTTGGGCGATTGGATGCACCAGAGAAGCAAACAATTTTGACAGTCAAGGCATTTTTAGCAGCACAACTGCCAGATTGGGAGCTTCGTTTAGTAGGGCCGATGTCAGTCTCATTTCAAGAAGAGCTGAGACTATTGCTAGATAATCATCCGCTTGCCGCTCAAGTAACGATGGTAGGACCTATTTTTGATAAGGTAAAGCTAGAGGAGGAGTATCGCAAGGCTAAAATTTTTTGCTTAACGTCTTTAGTCGAATGCTATGCCCATGTCTTTGCGGAGGCAGCTAAAAATGGTTGCTATATCGTGACAACAGATGTGGATGGTGCTGCTGATATTACACAACAACAGCGTTTTGGTACAATCCATCCTACACATGATTGGGAGGCAATAGGTCAGACATTGCAACAAGTTGCAGCACAGGAACCATTGTTGGCAGATACTTGTGTCCAGCTTCAAGCATTTGCCCGCAAGGAATTAAATTGGAGGCAGATCGTCAAGAAGGTTGCCAATTATTTAGGTGAATAAAAGTGAATATTTTCTGGATTGAGAGGAGTATTCTTTTCTTTATACCAGTATTTCCTATATAATAAAAGCTAGTTTTATAAAGCTAGACAATCATGGGTAGACACAAGGGGAGACTAGAATGGAAATACTACAAGCAACAATGAATGAACTAGAGGACTTATCAAAACTGTTTGATGAATATCGTCAATTTTATGGAATTGAGTCAGATATAAGCAGTGCCAAGGCATTTTTACAATTACGATTAGCCTTGAAAGAATCTGTCATTTTTATCGCGCTGGTGGATGACAAGATGATTGGATTTACACAATTATATCCAACATTTTCGTCCATTGCTTTACAGCGTGCCTATATTTTAAATGATATTTATGTAACAGAAGATGCTAGAGGCCTAGGGGTGGGCAAGGCATTGATGGAAAAGGTATTTCATTATTGTGAGCAACAATCTGCTCGCTATGTCACGTTACAAACGGCGGCTGATAATGTAAATGCCCGCAAGCTTTATGAAAAGCTACAAATGAAACAAGATGAATATTGTAATTATGTTAAATATTTTATGTAAGCGAACTGGCGAGCGTTTCACCGTTGGATGAGAATGCTTCTTTCATATCCTAAAAATCCCTTAGATCGTTAGGATCTAAGGGATTTTGTTTGATTTCTTCTATTTTATTTCAAGTGTATAAGGTTGTGTGCTAGCTTTGCCATCAAACTCACTTACTTCAATATAATATTTACCCGCATCCAGCTCCACAGTACCAACCTCGGCGTCTCCAACTCCGTAAAGATCGAATGTTTTGACGGTTTTTCCATTTGCATCTAATACTCGAATAACACCATCCAACGCTTTTTCTGTTTGAAGCGAGAAGAAGACTTCGCGTTTCTGGTCGTTATTCCATTCAAAATAGTCTTTATCGCCAAATGGTATACCTGCATTTAAATATTGCGTTGCAACCCATTTCTCATCCTTTTTCACAAGAACAGATGGCTTGCTAGGTACTCCATTTACTAATTTTGAATCCACATCTTCATCCACAAGCTTATGATCAAACAATGTTAATGAATAGGGCTGAATCGATACTTGGCCAAGTCCCATGCTGTTGACTAGAATAAAATAACCTCGATCCTTCTTCGCCTTAAACGATGTATTTACATCGTTTGTACCCATCATTCCAAGTAACATTTCAAGAATATTATCACCTAGTCCAAATGGAATTTCTGTTTCCATTTCTTTGGCATCAATCTTCATATTGCCGTTCGTATCTTCGATGATAGCTCCTGCAAATTTTAAGTCTTTTTGTAGTTCCTTAGGTAGCTGAGCTAATTGTTCATTTGTAAAGGGAACCGAAGAAAGAAGCAGACTCATGACCTCGTCATTGCCTTGTTGCTTATAGTAATAATAATCTACATCATCTTGATAAATCAGGTGGTCTTTATAAGTAGTACCTGGTTGAATTTTTAGCGCTTTTGCTTCCTCATGATTGTTTGGATTGTACTCTGCTGGAATATCGCCTATTTTCTTTGTTTTCAATGTATAAGGCTCGGCAGATCGTTCTCCAGCATTGACAACTGCTACCACGTAGGTTTTGTCCTTTTTCAATGGTATAACCTTTGCATCGTCCTCGTTGCCAACTGAACCAAGTAGTAGCGCCAGTATGCCAAGATCGTTTGTTAAGGAAGAAACGGGAATTAATTCCTTTGTTTTTTCATCATATTCAAATACTGTACCTGCAGGCATTTGATTCATGCCTTTCATAAAGCTGAAGCTATAAAGAGCGTCTTCCTTCGCTTTGAATAAGAAATAATCCTCGTCATAATCTGTTTGGAAATAAGCTTTTTGATCCTCGCCTATTTCAAAGCGGATTGCCTGTTTAATGATAGGGTCAACATTTTCTAGATTGCCTGAAGCTGTAGGATTCATTAACATGCTCATCAAGCTGTCAATTTCATTAAGTTTTTTTATGTTGTTTTCTGTAAGTGGTAGTTGGCCCTCAGGGATATTTTCTTCGATCATGGCTTCATCTACAGGTAGACCATCCTCATCAGGTGGGAGGGAAACTACTTCACCTTTTAATGTGTAAGGGATCATTGATTCACTGATCGTTTCTTCTTTTTCGATGCCGCCACTAAAGAACATCTCCATAGAAAACTCGCTATTACTTTCATTAGATACACTTAAAACGTACTCTTGATCTGGAACAGCATCGATAATCATACGAACCGGTTCACCTTTTGCAGTACCATAAGCGGTCTGCATTGGATAGGCTTCTTCTTCTTCACCTTCATCATTTTCAGCTTGATCGATTTCTTCTGGTGGCACAGGATTAAAGTCATCTTTCAGATAAAGCTCCATAGAGGCAGTGACACCTGGAATTCCCGATAGATCAAATTGTAACGTCGTCGGTTTTTTGACAGAGAACGTGAAGTAATCTTGATCTTGTTGTTGATCTTTTGACAGTAATGTATAGTTTTTACCTGCTGTACTATATGGGAACTTTTTAATAGGCTCCATCGTAGACTTGTCTACTGTATCAATTGGTAAGTCCTTCGTCGTTTGTGCTGTGAAAATGTAAGTAGATTTGCCTTTTAAACTATAGCTTCCATTATGATCTTTGACACCAATGACAAGCGTTCCCTTTTGATCTGCTTTAAATAGATAACCTTCTTTTTTTCCTACGCGAACATCGTTGACATGGATAGGCTCTACATCACCAATCCCGCTATTTGGGTAGAAATATAAATCAAAGGCATAGTCGTATTTGTCAGCGCCTTTTAATGTCAATTGAGCATATTCATTTTCTTCAAGATCGACTTTATACCATTTCTTTTCGTCTTGCTGTTCAAAAGTACCTTGTTCTGTATTTAGCTTATTTTTAGTAAGGACCTTGGCGTTTTGAATGCGATCTTCCTTTGTCTCTGAATAATGCTTTGGTAATTTATTTAAATCAAATTGTAATGCTTCTACAGGGTCAACTAATCCGTGACCATAAGTAAGATCATAACCTTTCTCGCCCAAATCTTGTGCTGTCATTTCTAAAATCGCTTCTATTTGATGCGGTTTTAAAGATGGGTTTTTTGATTTAAGAAGAGAGGCGATACCTGCCACGACAGGAGAGGCCATGGATGTTCCACTAAACTTGACAAAAGAAGATCCTTTCTTCGCATCATGAACGGTACTATAAATGTCTTCACCTGGTGCAACAATATCAACAGACGGGCCGTAATTGGAGTAGCTTGATAGTTTGTTGCGTTCATTTGTTGAACCAACACTAATGACACCTTCAAAAGAAGCGGGGAAGGAATATTCATCTGTCGATTCATTTCCTGCGGCTGCCACAATTGTAATACCACTATCAATCGCTTTCTGAACGGCTTCCTTCATCAGGGGAGATTCACCATAGCCTCCTAAACTCATATTAATAACGTCAACGCCCTGCTCAATTGCATAAAGAATACCCTGTGCAATAATGAAATCATTAGCACCTTCTTTGCCGTTAAATACATCAATTGGCAGTAACTTTGCTTTCGGATTAACCCCGTGCCCACCTACGCCATTATCTTTTGCTGCGGCGATAATACCTGCCACATGTGTTCCGTGATCGCCTGAATAAGTAGTATTGGCAGGTGCTGCTGCATTATAGGGTGGGAGTACTTGTGACTTTAGATCGGGGTGTTTAAAATCTACACCAGAATCAATGACAGCAACTGTGACATCATGGTTGCCTGCTAATTCTAGTGCCTTATCCATTTGCAGTAGGTTTAAATGATACATCTCTTGTTTCTTAGGATCAGCTTCATTATTGAAAGAATGATAGACGTAGCTAGGAGACACACTAGATATCCCGTTTTGCTTTAAATAGTAAGAGACGGCTTTTTCGATTGATACGCCTTTATTTAGTTGTACAACATCATAACCTAATGAAGGAATGGAGCGGATGACCTTGGAGCCAATTTTTTTATGTACGTTTTTATCAAGACCTGAATGCTTGATAACAATTGTATCCTTACTCATCCATTTTTCTTCATTCTTCTCTGTTTGTTTTGCACTGTTTGCCAGCATGTTTTTCGCTTTATGCTGTGGTGCCTCAGCAAAGGCAGAAGCAGCAGGAACCATGAGTGCAGCGGATGCTACAACAGCGACTGATTTTTTATACCAACTTTTCAATTGTTATCTCTCCTTGGTGTTATAAATTAAGTCTCGACTATATTAATACGGACAAAGATTAGAAAAGTTTCGTAATGGAGGGAAATTTTTCTTTGCTATTTTAATTTTTGGTAGGTATAACGAAAAAACGGACAGCTAAACACGGCTTGTTTTTCGTATACCTAGCATTGTTAAAAGCTTTAAATCTGTTCTATTAATTGTTGTAACTCCTGCTTGGAACGAGGGATTTTGATATTTTCCTGCAATAGCTTCTTTTTTTGCAAAGCTATGACCATTTCAAAAATCCATGGACGTTCAAGATGCGCGCGATGTAACAATTCGTCTTCATAAAACAAGGTGATTGGATCACCGTTGTAAATGATTTTTCCAGCCTCCATAACAATGATTAGATCGGCCCATTCATAAGCGAGA
The DNA here is from genome assembly GCF_019731275.1 of Lysinibacillus sp. K60. Lineage (NCBI taxonomy): Bacteria > Bacillati > Bacillota > Bacilli > Caryophanales > Bacillaceae > Lysinibacillus > Lysinibacillus sp. K60. Next base: position 443,940 of record NZ_JAASJR010000002.1, read on the forward strand.
GGTATGTCATGGGTTGCTAGTAAAATGGTTCTCTCACCATCCTCTAATTTGGCTAAGTATTGTAATACTTGTGTAGCATAATAATTATCAAGACCTGCTGTTGGTTCGTCTAACAAAAGGACAGAGGGCTCCATCGCTAAAACACCTGCCATTGCTACACGTTTTTTCTGACCTACGCTTAAAAAATGAATGGGTTTATCAAGCAAATCTTCCACTTCGGTTTGCGCAACGGCCCAAGCTATTTTTTCTTCCGTTTTTTCAGTAGACCAGCCGAGATTTAATGGGCCAAATGCTATATCTTGCTTGACGGTCCCTGAAAAAAGCTGATGATCTGCATTCTGAAAAACAATGCCGACTTTTTGGCGTAGGGTCTTTAAAGCTTTTCGATTATATTCCAGACCGTGGCCTTCGAATAAAATCGACCCAGCTGTAGGTTTTAAAATACCATTAAGATGCTGAAATAAGGTTGATTTTCCCGCGCCATTATGCCCGAGTATGGCGATTTTTTTACCTTTTGGAATGTCTAATGTAATATCTGATAACGCCTTCGTACCATCCGCATAGGCATAAGATAATTGGTTGAGTTTAAAATAAAACGTTGTCATGTGAAATACCCTCCGTATACGATGAGGACTAGTAAAATTGCTGCCATGCCTAGCCAATTTTTCTTGCTATAAGAGCCCATCTCTTGCCAGTAGACAGCCTCGCCTCCACGTGATTGCATGGCGTTGTTGAGCTCCCGGCTACGTTGAAACATTTCCACAAATAATGCCACAATAAGCATGGAGACAGAGCGTAGCCATTGCATCGGTGAATGATAGCCGAGACGTGCTTGCTGGGCGAGATGTATATTTTGCATACTTTCTAAAAACATAAAAATAAAACGATAGGTTAGTTCGACGAGCTCCACTAATAAAGAGGGGAGTCGCCATTGTCGTAGCACATAACATATTCCTTGTACGGAAGTGGTTAGAATTAAAAAGTATAAACAACTAATGCTGCCAAGGACAATAAAGAACAGCTGTTGCGCTGATAACACACTTGCGTTCCCAATAAAAACAGTCCAATTCCTCCATGTAAACGACCAAATATGGGCAGGGAGTGTATTCGTTGATGATGTAAAAGAAAGTAAAATAGATACAAGACTTGTTAATAAGAAAAAGCCAGGTAACAATAATAGTTTGCCATAGTATGTAAGCGGAATTTTGGCACCTAAAATGATAAAAGCACTCATTACAAAAAATGTAATGAGTGAAAGTCGTTCATCTCTCATGATGAGCGTTATGAGAAGTAATCCAAGTGAAAATATCATTTTTTCTAGCGGATGAACGGCCGCTAGCTTATTCAGATAGGCATACTTATCAATGAGTAACATAATGGTTAACCTTCTTTGTGTTTGCCACGCATATAGCCGATGAAGTAGCCAATAAAGCCAGCTCCTATAGCTGCCTGTAGCACGAATAATAAGCTTTCGATTTCACCACTTGGTGGCTCCCATAGACTTTCAAACCATGGCTCATATTCCGCATTGATTTCACCAATAGCTGCTTCTGCTTCTCCATCAGCACCACCAAATTCAGCACCTTTTTGTATGAACAAGGGAATGATGGCTAATAACACAACAATTGCTAATAACAATAAATTTTTTTTCATCTGTTAATGTGCCTCCTTTGTTGAGAAAACACGTAAAGTTTTTAGTTCGCTAATATTGTATTTTTTCAAGAAATTCATCACTATGACCGTTAAAATTCCTTCACTCACTGCTAAAGGAATTTGAGTTAAGGCAAAAATACCTGCAAACTTTGTAAAGGATGCCATAAAGCCTCCAACCTCTGAAGGAAAGGCTAGTGCTAGTTGTACAGAAGTCACAATGTATGTACCTAAATCACCAAGCATAGCTGCAAAGAATACGGCTAGTGAAAATGACAAGCCTACTTTTTGAGCACCTTTAAAGACAAAGTAAGCAATAAAAGGACCAACAATAGCCATAGAAAAGGCATTAGCCCCTAAAGTTGTAATTCCTCCATGAGCTAATAATAAAGATTGAAATAATAAAACGATTGTTCCAATTACACTCATTGCTAGAGGGCCAAAGAGTACTGTCCCAAGTCCTACACCAGTTGGGTGAGAGCAGCTACCTGTAACAGAAGGGATTTTTAAGGCGGATAGCACAAAGGCAAAGGCTCCTGAAAGCCCCAAAAGCATTTTTGTTTCAGGATTTTCATCAACGGTTTTTCGAATAGAACGCAATCCTAGAATGATAAATGGAATAGAGATGACCCACCAAAAAATAGCCCATTCGATTGGTAAAAAACCTTCCATGATATGCATGGCAAAGGCACGTTTTGGCACGATTAAAAAGGCCAGTAAAAAATAACTAAGTTTCCACCATGAAAATTTCAAAAAGCTTTCCTCCTAACTAATTAGTAGATTTTTAGAAGATTGCGTGCGTAATTAAAAAAAGCACTTCTCCACTGGTGGAAAAGTGCATAGCTAAAAAAGCAAATAACATTCTCATCTGCTAAGCCGCACACCTATCCTCGTAGGCTGAAACGATCACTTATTTTTCGGCAGGTCTCCTGGCTCTAGTTCAATGCTTTATAGGTCTTCCCATCCGTTGGACAGTGACATATTCTATAAAGCTCCCTATTACAGTGGCGGGACCGCGCCGGACTCAAACCGGCTTCCCTTTTAAGCAAAATGACAAGCACTTTGCACCGAAAAACATTCAAATTGTGAGATTTCACGACAAAGTGTAACATGAATTTCCATAAATATGCTATACCTTTTATAAATTTTTATAATTAAAGGTCAATGGCGAATATTCTGATAACGATTTATGGGCAAATTATATAGATTGTATAAATTTCATACCTAGTTCCATTCAAAATTGATAAATTTGTCATAAATTTTTAAAGAAATATTGAAATTTTAAAAAAATAAGATATGATAAAGACAGTTTTCTATTTAAAATTCTAATAAAAATTTCATATAAAACGTCAATAAGTGCTCGAATAGCTCGAGATAATAGGGAAATTGGTGAAAATCCAATACAGCCCCCGCTACTGTAATAGCTGATGAAATCGCAAAGCCACTGGTGCAAACTTGGGAAGGTGCGATAGTAAAATGAAGCTTAAGTCAGGAAACCTGCTTATTTGATTGTGCATGCAAACTTTTCGGAGGGAGAAGTTGAAGCGAAAGCGAGTACCTGTATTTCATGCTATTCGTTTTTATTTGGCTTCTACAAAACCTTTACTCTTCGTTATAGAGTAAAGGTTTTTCTTTTTCCAAAAAGCAAATGAGGGGAGACAGAAGATGACAACTTGGAATTTAGAGGGGATGAAAACACATCTCTTTATTTGCAATGGCAGTAGCTGCATGAAAAAGGATGGGGAGGAAATTACCTTAGCCATTCGAGATGAGATACAGCGGCAAGCACTCGATCAAGAAATACATACGACAAGAACGCGCTGTAATGGACGATGCAAGGATGCTTGTGTGGTAATTGCCTACCCCCAAGGGAACTGGTATCGTGTGCCATCAACAGAGCATGCTAGAACACTAGTACAAGATTTACATCATGAATCCTTATACAACGAACATGTCTTTACACTTCATGAAGGTACATTACAGCGTACTGCTCAAACAACTGCCATTAAAGGGATCGAAAAGGTGAAAGAGGGGTAACAACATGGCGCAAAAAGGAAAAATTTTCGTAGTAGGCTTTGGACCTGGAGATTTTAAGCATATTACGACACGTGCAGTAGAGGCATTACAACAAAGTGATATGATTATAGGCTACAAAACCTATGTAGAGCTGATTCAAGATTTAGTAAGTGCAAAATCGATTGTTAGTACAGGCATGACAGAAGAAGTGTCGCGTGCACAGGAAGCCGTTCGTCAAGCAGAAGCAGGGAGCATCGTCTCGGTGATTTCGAGTGGTGATGCAGGCGTCTATGGTATGGCGGGATTAGTATATGAGGTGTTAATTGAGCTAGGCTGGACAGAAGCAACAGGAATTGAAGTAGAAATTGTTCCTGGGATTTCTGCGATTAATTCATGCGCTAGCATACTTGGTGCACCCATTATGCACGATGCTTGTACAATCAGCTTGAGTGACCATCTAACACCTTGGAATTTAATTGCAAAGCGTGTCGAGGCAGCTGCAATGGCAGACTTTGTCATTGCTTTATACAATCCTAAAAGTGGTCGTCGAACAAGACAAATTGTCGAGGCTCAGCGAATTCTCTTAGAATATCGTTCGCCAGACACACCAGTAGGGCTGGTGAAAAGTGCCTATCGAGAACGTCAAGAAGTGACCATGACAACACTAGCAGAAATGCTAGAACATGATATTGGTATGCTGACAACAGTTATTATCGGGAATTCATCAACATTTTTCTATGACAATAAGATGATCACGCCACGCGGTTACCAACGTAAATATACCCTAGGTGAAGAAAAACAGCCATTACGTCCTCATCAACGTTTACGCGAAGAAAATGAACCTTGGGCAATGAACCAAGAGACAGGAACAGCGCGAAATGACTTTACGGCTGACCCTAATGCGGGACGATTTAACAAACCCAGTATAGCCGCTACGTCAAAGCCGAAAAAAACAGCTCTTGAAATGGCTACAGCGGCACTCGCAATGGTAAAAGGGACAAGCGCAGTCAAAGTAACACCGAAGCTTGTACAGCAAAAAATAGAATCTATATTTGAACTAGCAGTAAGCCCTGGAGTAGCCAATAAATTTTTTACTCCCCAGCAAATGATGACGTTAGCAGAGGTTGTTGGGGAGGAGGGGACGATGGAATACACACCAGATCATCAAATTCATTTGAAAATACCAACGACTGCCCCTGAACAGATCACAGAGAAATTACAGGAAGTAGGATTTTTATTAACCCCGATTGGTGATGTGTTATCACTGAAGGCTTGTGATTTTTGCTACGGTGAAAAGGCTGATTCGATACCATATGCAGAGGAATTACAAGAAAAACTAGGCGGTATGTCCTTACCGAAGACATTAAATATCGGCTTTAATGGCTGTGGTATGGCATGTTATCGGGCTGTATTTGATGATATTGGCATCGTCTACCGCAAAAGTAAATTTGATGTCTTTATTGGAGCAAAACCAGTCGGTCGTACGGCTCACGCAGCACAGCCTGTTGTAGAAGGGCTGGAGCCTGAGCAGCTGATTCCACTCATTACAGATATTATTGAAGAATATAAAGCAAATGCTCATCCAAATGAACGCTTATTTAAATATTTTAAACGTGTGAAAAAGATACTGCATTTTACGTATCAAGATATGTCTTCCAAAATAAAAGTAGAGCCGGCTCCGTGCGGCGACTAGTAAGGAGTAGAGAGATGAAAGCTATTTTATTTGTCGGCCATGGGAGCCGTTTAGCAGCAGGAAATGATGAGGTTCGTACATTTATCGAACAAATGACACCGCGTATTGATGAACAATTTTTAGTGGAAACTTGTTTCCTTGAATTTGCTTCACCGAACATCGAAGAAGGTATTACAAACTGTGTGAAAAAGGGAGCTACAGAGGTGCATGTAATACCAATCATTTTACTACATGCAGGCCATTCAAAACTGCATATTCCAGCGGAAATCGAGCATGCGCGTGAGCATTATCCAACGATTACCTTCACATATGGTCAAACAATTGGTATCCATGATGAAATCTTTGCCATTTTACAAGATCGCCTAGCTGAAATTGGCTTTAATTCAGAACAAGAGCAGGAAGAAACAGCGATTTTATTGATTGCACGAGGTGGCAGTGATCCATCTGCTAATGGTGATTTTTATAAGATCACACGACTTCTATGGGAAAAACTACCTGTAAAATACGTAGAAAGTGCTTTTATGGGTGTCACAGATCCACGAGTTGAAGAAGGAATTGAACGTTGTGTCAAACTAGGTGCAAAAAAAATCATCATGTTACCATACTTTTTATTCACAGGCATTTTGATGGAACGCATGCATGGTATGTGTGAGAAGTTTACTGAACTTTATCCAGATTGTGATATACAAATTGCTAACTATTTTGGCTACCATGAGCGTTTACAAAATGTTTTATTAGAGCGTATTGAACAGGCAATCAACGGTACATCAACAGGTATGCAAGATCTAGAAGATTATCGTGCCTATGCGGCAGTACATGGACATGCACATCATCATCACCATCATGATCACGATCATGGACATGCGCATCACGATCATGCGCATCATCACGATCACCATCATGACCATCACGATCATGACCATCACGATCATGACCATCACGATCATGACCATCACGATCATGACCATCACGATCATGACCATGACCATCATCATCATCATGAAGAGGAGCCGGTAAAATGATTTTCATGTTAGCAGGGACAAGTGATGCAAGGGATCTAGCCCTAGCATTACAACGTGCAGGTTATGCAGTAACCGCTACGGTCGTCACTGAATCGGCAGCCTCTAGTCTTGCTGACGTTGGCCTGCCACATTTAATCGGTAGACTGACCGCTGAGGAAATGGCGACCATCATGACCGAGCAGGGCTATCGATTGGTGGTAGATGCTTCTCATCCATTTGCGGAGGAAGCCTCTAAAAATGCGATGGCAGCGGCAGAGCAGGCAAAGATTCCTTATATTCGCTATGAAAGAGCTCATGAACATTATGCCCATCCTTTGATTACTGTTGTAAAGGATTATGAGGAGGCAGCTCAGCTAGCTGCAGAAAAACGCGGTGTCATTATGCTAACGACAGGAAGTAAAACACTCGCTACATTTACGAAGGTTTTACAGGGCTTAGAAAACACAAGAGTAATCGCTCGTATGCTTCCACGACTGGATAATATGGAAAAGTGTGAGGCACTTGGCGTGGCGCAGCGAGATATTGTGGCTATTCAAGGTCCGTTTTCAAAGGAATTAAATGAAGCTCTATTTCGTCAATACGGAGTGACGTTGATGATTACCAAAGAAAGCGGTAAAGTGGGCTCAGTTGATGAGAAGCTAGAGGCAGCTCTCGCATGCCAGATTGAAACGATTCTTATTGCACGACCAAATATACAATACGGCCAACAATATTCAACATTTGAAGAAGTATTACAGGCTGTTGAACATACAATTTAGGAGGCATTTTCCATGGATTTTAAAACAGATTTTAAACCATTAACGGTAGACCCAGATAAAATTTACGATTACAGTTTCTCTATTATTGCAGAGGAAATGGGCGAGCATGACTTCTCAGAAGATGAATGGAAAGTTGTACGTCGCATTATCCATGCGTCAGCTGATTTCGAGCTAGGCCGTAGTGTCATCATTACACCAGGTGCGATTGAAGCGGGTATCAAGTCCATTCTTGCAGGACGTCATGTCATAGCAGATGTGCAAATGATTGAAAGTGGCTCTGGTAAAAAGCGTTTCCAAAAACATGGTGGCGATTTGCATTGCTATATTGCGGATGAAGATGTGTCAATAGAAGCGAAAAAACAAAATACAACACGTGCCATTATTTCGATGCAAAAGGCATCAAAATTACATGAAGGTGGTATTTATGCCATTGGTAATGCACCAACTGCATTGCTGGAATTGATTCGATTAATTAAAGAAGGGCTAGCAAAACCAGATTTAATTATCGGTATGCCTGTTGGTTTTGTGTCAGCAGCTGAGTCAAAAGAAGAGCTGCTTAAACTAGAAGGGATTCCGTACATTACAAATGTTGGTCGTAAAGGCGGTAGTACAGTGACGGTTGCTGCTTTAAATGCCATCTCACTTTTAGCGGACGAACAGGCGAAAAAATAATGGAGCGGAAGCCAAAAAAGGACCCCAAGGACATGCGTCACGGTTATACGACGGGAGCCTGTGCAACTGCTGTATCAAAGGCTGCACTGCTTGCCCTTATTACTAAGGAGGAGCAAGAGACAAGCACGATTCATTTACCTATTGGTCGAGATGTAACCTTTACAATTGAAAAATGCATATTTGAAGAAAATGCTGTCAGCTGTGAAACGATTAAAGATGCTGGTGATGATCCTGATGCGACCCATCAGGCACTCATCGTTGGCACAGTGAGCTGGGCAGATACACCTGGGATTCATTTAGATGGAGGTATTGGCGTCGGGCGTGTCACAAAGCCTGGCCTGCCAGTGCCTGTCGGAGAGGCAGCCATTAATCCTGTACCCCGTAAAATGATTTATAGCACGATCCAAGGTGTGTTGGACGAATTTCACATTACTCGAGGCGTGAATGTGGTGATTTCTGTACCTAAGGGAGAGGAGATTGCTAAAAAAACGTTAAATGGACGACTCGGTATACTTGGGGGCATCTCAATCTTAGGCACAAGGGGAACCGTCGTGCCTTTTTCGAGTTCTGCTTATATGGCCAGTATTGTCCAAGCCATCAGTGTAGCGAAAGAGGCTGGCTGTGAGCATTTAGTCGTGACAACAGGTGGACGAAGTGAGAAGTTTGCGATGAAACAATATCCACATCTAGCAGAAGAAGCATTTATTGAAATGGGTGACTTTGTAGGTTTTACATTAAAGCATTGTAAGCGTTTAGGCATCAAACAAGTTTCTCTCGTTGGGATGATGGGGAAATTTTCTAAAGTCGCACAAGGTGTCATGATGGTGCATTCCAAAAGTGCAGCAATCGATTTTAATTTTTTAGCACAACTGGCAGAGGATATAGGGGCAGATAGAGAAACGATAGCACAAGTTCTAGAGGCAAATACAGCTTCACAAGTAGGTGAGATGATGATGGAAAAGGGCTATGATGCGTTCTTCCATCATTTATGTGAGGCTTGCTGCTATTCCTCTATCCATCATATTAAGGGCGGTTTAACGCTTTCCACATCGATCTATTCGATGCAGGGACAATTATTAGGAAGGGCTGATGACATTGCATCGATCGATGAAGTTGATTGGGATCGGGGATAACGGATTAGCAAGCTTATTACCGCAATACCTTCAGTGGATTGAAGACTGTGAGGTACTTGTTGGTGGTGAGCGAGTACTTGATTTTTTCCCAGACTTTAGAGGTGAAAAAATCCTGATAAAAGGAGGTCTTTCAACACTTGTTGAAAGATTGGCTGAAGAAACAAGAAATACCGTGATTCTTGCATCTGGAGATCCATTATTTTATGGCATCGGAGGCTATTTAGCAAAAAAGCTACAAATAGAGGTTTATCCATATATGAGTTCGGTCCAGCTGGCCTTTGCGAAAATGGGAGAGAGCTGGCAGGATGCTTACGTAACGAGTATTCATGGACGACCAATGAAGGGCTTGGCACAGCGAATTGATGGCAAAAAGAAAGTAGCACTTTTAACAGATGCAGAGAATAGTCCGAATGCTCTCGCTCAATATTTAAAGCATTTTGGTATGACGGAATATCGTGCGTTTGTAGCCGAAAATTTACAGGGCGAAAACGAAAAAAGTGGCTGGTACTCGCTCGATGAAATGGAAGTTACTCATTTTTCTCCTTTAAATGTCGTGATTTTAAAACAAACAATAGCACCGAAACGCTACACACTTGGGATTGATGATGAAGAATTTTCACAACGAAAGCCAGATAAAGGACTTATTACGAAGAAAGAAATTCGAGTTTTAAGTTTGCAAGCCATGCAGCTTCAACAGGATAGCGTTATTTGGGATATTGGCACATGTACGGGATCCATGGCCATTGAGGCAGGTAAGCTTGCTCCGGAGGGACAGGTTTTTGCCGTAGAAAAAAATGCCCCTGATTTAGACAATTGTCTTCAAAATCAACAAAGGTTTCGAGTTGATATAACGGCTATCCATAGTAAAGCACCAGAGGGTTTAGACAACTTTCCAGACCCTGATGCCATTTTCATCGGTGGCACTGGTGGTGAAATGGTTGAGTTACTGCAATTATGCTGTCAGCGTTTAAAGCAAAATGGGCGCATTGTCTTAAATGCGGCGACTATTGAAAATTTATATAAAGCCGTTGAGGCATTTAAAGCTTGTGGTTTTGCTGTTGACATTTTACAGGCTCAGCTTGCACGCAGTAAACCAATTTTAGATATGACACGCTTTGTGCCATTAAATCCAATATACATTATTTCCGCTTATCGAAAGGAAGAAAATCATGAGTAATCTAGGAATTTTATATGGCTTGGGCGTTGGTCCTGGCGATCCAGAATTAATTACAGTAAAGGCATTTCGAGTGATTCAAGAATCACCTGTTATTGCTTACCCAAAAAAGCTAAAAGGCAGTAAAAGCTATGCCCATCGTATTGTAGATGTATATATTAATCCAGACGAAAAAGACATGCTTGGTCTTGTATTCCCAATGACGAAAGATGAGGCTGTTCTAGAACGTGAATGGACAAAGTCAGTAGAACTTGTCTACGAAAAATTACAAGCAGGCAAAGATGTAGCCTTTGTTACAGAGGGCGACCCATTATTGTATAGTACGTTTATTCATATGATGAAGCTAATGCAGGATAAGCATCCAGATGTCGAAATTCGCACGGTACCAGGGATTTCTTCATTTAATGGATCTGCATCGCGCTTAGGTATTGCGTTAGCGGATGGTGATGACCGTGTTGCGATTATACCTGCGTATGACAATTACGAAGCGATGCGTGAAGCGATTGAAACGCATGATGCTGTTGTCTTTATTAAAGTGGCGAAAGTAATTGATTTAATGCTTGAAGTGCTACGCGATTTAGATTTATTAGATAAAGCATCCGTGGTGACAAAGGTAACATCTGATGAAGAAATCATTTGGGATGTGCGTGAGTTGGATGGTGTCGATTTAGAATATTTAACATTAATGGTGGTGCGTAAATAATGAAGAAAATCTATATTGTCGGCGCTGGTCCTGGTGATCCAGATTTAATTACAGTCAAAGGTTTACATATGTTACAAACAGCGGACGTTGTCATGTATACAGATTCTTTAGTGAGTGAGGACCTTATTGCGAAAGCTAGGCCAGATGCGGAGGTCATTCGTACAGCTGGTATGCATTTGGAGGAAATGGTTGCTGTGATGGTGGACCGGGTCAATACTGGTAAAACAGTGGCACGTATGCATACAGGGGACCCAGCGATGTATGGTGCCATTATGGAGCAAGTTGCACTATTAAAAAAGGAAGGCATTGGGTATGAAGTCATTCCAGGAGTTAGCTCTGTATTTGCATCGGCCGCTGCTATCGGAGCTGAGCTAACAATTCCTGATCTAACCCAAACCCTTATTCTAACACGTGCAGAGGGGCGCACACCTGTACCAGAATTTGAAAAGCTGCGTGATTTAGCGAGCCACCATTGTACAATTGCCTTATTCCTTAGTGCAACGCTGACGAAGAAAATTGTTAAAGAGCTACAAAGTGCTGGTTGGGCTGATGACACGCCTGTAGCAGTTATTCAACGTGCTTCATGGCCCGATCAAAAAATCGTACGAACGACTTTAATCGAATTAGATGAAGCGATGCGTGTGAATGGTATTCGTAAGCATGCGATGATTTTAGCGGGCTGGGCATTAGACCCGAACATTCATGATAAAGATCAATATCGTTCGAAGTTATATGATGCAAGCTTTACACATGGCTTTAGAAAAGGTGTGAAGACAAGTGATTGAGTTACAAGAGGGTGTGTTACCAGAGGTTGATCAACGTAATCCTTATGCAGTGGTAGCCATTACGAAGCATGGTGTCCAAATAGGACGTCGTCTGCAGCAAACCTTTGCAGCAAGTGATTTATATTATATGAGTAAATTTGAACAAGGCGATGAAGAAGAAAAGCATATTCAACTATTTACAGGAACAGTGCGCCTGCTATTGCCAACACTATTTAAGCAATATAAAGGGTTGATCTTAATTATTTCACTAGGGGCAGTTGTACGAATGATTGCGCCGATTTTAAAGGATAAAAAGACAGACCCTGGTGTTGTGGTGATTGATGATCGAGGGGAAAATGTTATTAGCGTATTATCAGGGCATTTAGGTGGTGCCAATGAGCTAACACACGAGGTGGCAGCTGCACTTGGTGCAAATCCGATTATTACAACGGCTTCTGATGTGCAAAAGACGATTCCAGTTGATTTATTTGGAGCCCGCTTTGGCTGGGTATGGGATAGTGCGGATAAATTGACACCAGTTAGTGCATCTGTTGTAAATGAGGAACATGTAGCCATTGTACAGGAAACAGGCGAACGGGATTGGTGGATGCGTGATACACCGATGCCAGAGCAAATTAAGATCTATCCGTCCACACAGGCAGCTATCCAAGCAACTCCCCATGCCACATTATTAATAACAGATCGAATCATTGAACCTGAAGAAGAGGTTCTTCTAGAAAACGGTGTTATTTATCGACCAAAATCCATTGTATTAGGAATGGGCTGTAACCGTGGTACATCGTTAGAGGAAATTGAACAAGTAATCGATGAAACCTTGGCAGAGCTAAAGCTTTCAAAAAAAAGTGTGAAAGCCTTATGCACGATTGATTTGAAGAAAGATGAGCAATGTTTCTTAGAAATTACGAAGAAATATGATTGGGAGTTCGTTACGTATACACCGGATGAATTAAATGAAATCGAATTTCCATCACCCTCTGAAACAGTCTTTCAATATACAGGCGCATACGGCGTGAGCGAACCAGCAGCTATGCGCTATGCACAGGTTCCATCACTTCTATTAGAGAAGAAAAAATCGGGTAATGCTACGATTTCAGTTGCTAGATACCTATTTTAAGGAGGAAGTCCATGCAAACAAATCGCTTTGTACTAGCTGGTACGGGTAGTGGGGTAGGCAAAACTACTTTTACCATTGGACTGATGAAGGCACTACAAAACAAAGGAAACGTGGTGCAGGGCTTTAAATGCGGTCCTGATTATATCGATCCAACCTATCATACAGCTGTAACGGGCAGAGTATCACGTAATATTGATAGCTGGATGTTTTCACACGAAGCAGTACGTGATATTGTGGCACGTGCAAGTATAGATGCAGATGTGTCCATTATTGAAGGTGTGATGGGCTTTTATGACGGTAAAAGCCCTTTATCTGATGCTGGGTCTGCTGCTGATATTAGCGTAGTGACAGAGAGCCCTGTTATTTTAATCGTCAATTGCGCTAGCATGGCACGTAGCGTAGCAGCAGTTGTGAAAGGCTTCCAATTACTATCAGATAAGCCGAATATCGTTGGTGTTATTGCGAACCAGGTTGGTAGTGTTGGTCATTACGAAATTGCGAAGGCAGCTATTGAACAAGAATGCGGCATTCCTGTTATTGGCTACTTAAAGCGTGAGGAAGGGATTGGTATCCCGAGTCGTCATTTAGGGTTAGTACCTGCTATTGAAAGAGGAGAGCTAGATTCATTTTTTGATAAACTAGGGAACCTGATGGCAGAAACAATTGATTTGGACCAATTAATACATTTAACAAAGGCTCCTATCTTGCAAGAATCAGGCCATTTATTTAGGGAGGAGCCTTCACGAAATATTTGTATAGCGGTTGCAAGAGATGCAGCTTTTAATTTTTATTATGAAGAAAACTTGGCTTTGTTACGTGCGAAAGGTGCGACACTACAGTTTTTCTCACCGCTTGCGAATGAGCCTGTACCAGCTGAAGCTGATGGCTTGTATATTGGTGGTGGCTTTCCTGAGGAATTTGCAGAGTCACTTGCTACAAATACAGTCGTTAAAGACTCTATTCGTCAAGTCATTGCGAAAGGTCTTCCAACATTAGCTGAATGTGGAGGCTTTATGTATTTAACAGAGGCCATTACAAATAGCCATGGCGACCGCTATGACATGGTAGGGGTAATTCCTGGAGAAGTGGCGATGCAAACAAAACTAGCAGCACTTGGTTATCGTGAAATTTTTGGCACAGCTGATAATTTCTTAATTGGCGCTGAGGAACAAGCGAAGGGCCATGAGTTCCATTATTCCAAATATAGTGGTTCTCACAATACAGCAGCCTATGAAACGATTGGTCGTTTTGGCAAAAAGAAAGAAGGCTATCAAGAAGGAAATTTAGTGGCTGGCTATACTCATTTCCATTTTGTATCAAACCCAAAGCTAGTTGACAATTGGTTAACAGCTTGTAAGAAGGTGAAAAGTAATGACTAATTATTTTCCTATTCATATCAATCTAGAATATAAAACAGTAGTGATTGTAGGCGGCGGTCACGTGGCAACGCAGAAGGTAGCAACCCTGTTACCAGCAAAGGCAAACATCGTCATTGTTAGTCCAACCTTACATGACACATTACAGTCATTTGCTGAGTCAGGGCAAATTACTTGGAAGCAAAAGGAATTTGAACCTCGTGATTTAGATGACGCCATTCTCATTATCGCTGCAACGAATGTGACAGCAGTTAACGAAGCCGTTCAAGAAGCAGCACAGCATTGGCAATTAATCAACCGAACAGATAAACAAAGTGAAAGTGATTTTATTACGCCTGCTACTGTTCGCCGTGGTCCATTGGTGGTCACTGTTTCGACATCGGGAGCAAGCCCAAGTCTAGCCCGCAAGATTAAAGCAGATTTAGAAGAGCAATTCGATGATGCTTATGATGACTATGTATGCTTTTTACAGCAAGCTCGATTAATGATTGCTGCTAAGTATGATAAAGGTCCACAAAGACGTGCGGCATTACAAGCATTGCTAGAGCCAAACATCCTTGAATGGACACGTCAGGGTGAGATCGATCGACGAGAAGCATATTTACAACAACTATTGATGGGAGCAACGCAATGAAGGATGGAATCGTATATATCGTGGGAGCAGGTCCTGGCGATCCGAAGCTCATTACTGTGTATGGACTGGAATGTATTCAAAAGGCTGATGTAATTGCTTATGACCGTCTTGTAAATCCTAAATTGCTTGATTTTGCAAAAAAGGATGCTGAGCTCGTTTATTGTGGCAAATTACCTGGGAAGCATCATCTCATTCAAGAGGAAATAAATGCATTACTCGTTGAAAAAGCACAAGAAGGTAAAATTGTTACACGCCTAAAAGGTGGCGATCCCTTTGTTTTTGGACGTGGCGCTGAGGAAGCTGAAATAGTAAAAAATCATGGCATTGCCTATGAAATCGTACCGGGGATTACAGCAGGAATTGCAGCTCCTGCATACGCAGGAATTCCAGTTACACATAGAGACTTCGCGACAAGCTTTGCCCTTGTAACTGGACATGGTCGTGAAGAAAAAGGACAAGATTTTTTAAATTGGCCCGCATTGGCTACGGGTATAGATACCGTTGCCTTTTATATGAGCGTTGGTAATATTGCCTACATTGCTCGAAAATTAATCGAAAATGGACGGAAGGCAACAACGCCAGTAGCGGTCATTGAGTGGGGAACAACTGCTCAGCAACGCACGATTACAGGGCCGCTAGATGAGATAGCCAGCATCATTGAGCGTGAAGGGTACCATAACCCTTCTATGATTGTTGTTGGCGAGGTTGTCAAGGTACGGGAAAAAATTCAATGGTTTGAAGAGCAAGGTCTTACCTTTTCATAATCATTTCTTATAAGCGCACAAGGAGGAAGCACTATGACTGTCATTGAAGCATTAAAAAAACGTCGAGCAATTCGTAATTACACGACACAACCAGTAGAGAAAGAAAAAATTGAGCAAATTTTACAGGCAGCAACCTATGCACCAAATGACCGGATGCGTGAGCCCTGGCATTTTTATGTCGTTCAAGATGAAGCCATGAAGCGTTATGAAGAAATGGCAAGTGCATATTTACAAGAACGCTTTCCCACGAAGCCAAATTTAGTGGAAAGTTCATTAAAGGTTGTACAAACAACCCCTGTAGCCATTGTGGTGACAGCTGACATAGTAGAGGGGGACACAGATGCGACAGAAGATAATGTCTTTGCTGTATGTAGTGCCATTATGTCTATGTGGTTGACAGCAGAGGAGCTAGGTCTTGGCTTTGTTTGGCGTACACGTGGTGTTGGCCTCGTACATGATCCTCGTATGCATACGTTTATTGGTGCAAGCGACGCTCAAAAAGTAGTCGGTACAATATTTATTGGCTACCCACAGGAGCAAGAACAAACCGACAAGAAACGAACGCCGTTTGCAGAAAAGACAACATGGCTGTAAGGAGGCTATCAGCATGGCAAGAAAAGGCTTGTTTTTAGTATATACAGGTGAAGGTAAGGGCAAAACGACAGCATCTCTTGGTGTTACATTGCGTGCAGTTGGTCGAGGCTTAAATGTGCGTTATCTGCAGTTTATCAAATCCCCAGAACGTACTTATGGAGAGCAAATTGCCCTTCGTAAGCTAGGCGTAGAAATGGAACAGATGGGCATAGGTTTTACATGGACAAAAACACCTGAGGAGCATCGTGCTGCATTAGCCAAGGCTTGGAAAAAAACGAAGGCAGCTCTACAGGATGACAGCATTGATTTATTGGTCTTAGATGAACTGAACAATGCTCTAGCGATCACCAAGTTTCCAATCGATGATGTCCTTCCTCTAGCAGAAGTCATCGAGGCAATCCAACAGCGCCCTTCAACAATGCATTTGGTTGTCACAGGACGAAGTGCGAATCCGGCCTTACTAGCAATGGCTGATTTAGTGTCAACCATTGAGGCGACAAAGCATTATTATGATGAAGGGATTCCAGCGGTGAAAGGGCTCGAATTTTAAAGCCCTTTACAATTGCTGGATGAAAAATACCCGCGGAGCGAAGGTAAATACCCGCGCTTCGCCATAGAATACCCGCGGAACGCAGGGAATTACTTGCGCTTCGCCTTAGAATACTTACAGAGGAGAGTGACTATGCCAGCAAAATCAATCATGATTCAAGGAACAGCTTCCGATGTTGGAAAAAGTATGATTTGTACTGCACTATGTCGTATATTTTCAGATGATGGACTGAAGGTAGTCCCATTTAAATCACAAAATATGGCTCTTAATTCATTTGTTACAAAGGATGGCGGTGAAATCGGCCGCGCACAAGGGGTACAGGCAGAGGCAGCTCGTGTTGTTGCAACGACGGATATGAACCCTATCTTGCTGAAACCGAAGCAAGATATGATGTCAGAGGTTATCGTTCATGGTAAGCATTTTTTAAATATGGATGCCAAAAGCTACCGCAATAATTTTGTGCAAGAAGCGATGCCAATTGTAGAAAAATCAGTACGCACGCTACAACATACATATGATGTCATTGTCCTAGAGGGCGCTGGTAGCCCAGCAGAAATTAACTTAAAGGATCGCGATATTGCTAATATGCGAATGGCTCACTTAGCAGATGCAGCGGTAGTCCTTGTTGCTGATATTGATCGTGGCGGGGTCTTTGCCTCGATTGTTGGTACACTGGCATTGTTAGATGAGGAAGAACGAGCACGTGTGAAGGGATTAATTATCAATAAGTTTAGAGGCATGCGTGAATTACTGGATGATGGTTTGGCATGGGTGGAGCGCGAAACGGGTATTCCGGTACTTGGTGTGATTCCTTATGTCGATGTCAATATTGAAGCAGAGGATTCACTTGCATTATCGTCACTACGTTTTAAAAAACCAAAGCTAGGCGAATTTGCTGTAGATGTAGCCATGATTCGTTTACCACGTATTTCAAACTTCACCGATATTGATCCATTTTTCGATGAGCCAGAGGTGGGTGTCCGTTTAATTGGTCATGTCAATGAACTAGGTACACCAGATTTACTCATTCTGCCAGGAACGAAAAGTACAATGGATGATTTAGCTTGGCTAAAAGCACAGGGTTTCGATCAAGCCATCACACATTTACGTGCGTGCGGTACTAAAATTATTGGCATTTGTGGCGGTTTCCAAATGCTTGGTGAAACATTACTTGATCCAGAAGCAGTGGAGGGGAATGGTGAATCTGCAGATGGTCTTGGGCTATTACCGATGGAAACCACTTTTGTAGGCAATAAAAAAACGGTGCAAATGACAGGCGTAAGAGGGCAGGACACATTGACAGGCTATGAAATCCATCTAGGGCGTACGAAAATTTTACGTGATGCGGTATCACCGTTTTTACTGTTAGAGGATGGAAGAGAAGATGGTGCGGTTAGTCAAGATGAGCAAGTGATTGGCACGTATTTCCACGGCTTGTTCCATAATCGTACCTTTACCCGTCAACTCGTCAATGAAATACGAGTGAAAAAAGGGCTAACAGCTTTACCAAGTGATGTGAAAAGTGACGCGGAACGAAGAGAAGATGCCTATAATATGTTAGCCGACCACGTTCGAGCAAATCTTGATATGAAAAAAATATATGAAATATTATCTTTAGAGGTATCTATATGACGAGAAAAGGACCGTTAGCCATTAACTATGAGGCATTATGGCAGGAAGGCATGAAGGACTGGCATGGCAATATGCCTGAACGAATGGTGAATGATCAGCTAGAGGAGCAATTTTGGGCGCAATCCGTGGCACGTAAAAAAGTGGGACAAACAGATCCTTATGCTGCATTGATTTTTCAGGAGCTTCAAAAAAAGATTGAACCTCAGCATTCTGTATTAGAAATTGGTCCGGGGTGGGGCAATTATACATTTCCATTAGCTGATAAAGTAAGCAAGCTCACATGTGTGGATAGCTCTGAAAGCATTTTGCATTACTTACAACAATGTATGCCGCAGGAGAAGCACGTTTCCTATATTCATGCAAAGTGGGAAAGTTTAGAGCAAGATGAGATTGAACCACATGATATCGTCTTGGGCGTGAATTGTTTTTACCGAATGTATGAAATTAAAGCAGCTTTATATCACATGAATCGGCTGGCGAGGAAACGTGCCATCATTGGGATGACGACAGGGCCCATTCAGCCACACTATGAACAGTTATATGAAAAGTATGGTTATGACATTAAATTTCCCCGCAGAGATTATATCGAGTTTTTGAATCTCCTCTATGAAATGGATATCTACGCGGATTGTCAGATTATCCCGCTCGAACGTGTCTACGAATATGAAAGCTATGAGCAGCTTGTGACAACGCAGAGTAAAAAAATATTAACGACGAATTTCCAGCGAGCCCATGTAGAGGAATCACTACTACCTTTTATCGAAGAAAAGGATGGACGTTATTATTATCGTCATGATTTCCATGCGGCGCTTGTTTCATGGCAACCAAAATAATCAAGAAACCTTTGGAGAAACTGTACACCAAAGGTTTTTCTTATGGGAATGGATAAGGTACAATAAAACGATATAAAGAAGAAGTGAGGTGGCATATGTTGCAGCTACATTTTCTAGGGACAGGCGCAGGCATGCCTTCAAAAGAACGAAATACAAGTGCTCTGATGGTAAAGCTATTAGATGAAGTGAGTGAAATGTGGCTATTTGACTGTGGGGAGGCGACACAGCATCAAATCCTTCATACGTCGTTAAAGCCACGGAAAGTAACGAAAATTTTTATTACACATTTACATGGAGATCATATTTTTGGACTTCCAGGCTTTTTAAGCTCGCGTTCCTTTCAAGGTGGGGATGAGCCGCTAACGATCTTCGGGCCATCTGGCTTACAGCAGTGGATTGAACAAACATTGGCCCTATCAAAAACCCATTTAACATATCCTTTACGCTTTGTAGAGGTACAAGAAGGCATTATTTTTGAGGATGCTCATTTTACAATTCATGCTAAGGAATTACGCCATGTTGTACCTTGCTATGGGTATCGTATTGAACAAAAGGATTTACCAGGTGAATTATTAATTGACAAAGCACAGGCACTTGGTGTTCCAAAGGGACCTTTATTAGGGCAATTAAAAGATGGCCACGATATTGTACTTGAAAATGGTGATGTGGTACATGCGAAAGACGTGGTGGCACCAGCCAAAAAGGGCTTTACATTGTCGGTCTTAGGCGATACAAAATATTGTGAAGAAGCAATCCAATTATCAATGGGTGCTGATATCATTGTGCATGAAGCAACTTTTGATGGTACAACAACAGATTTAGCAGCAAGCTACGGTCATGCAACAAATGTGGAGGCTGCAAAAGTCGCACAGCAAGCTGGTGCACACTATTTATTATTAAATCATTTAAGCGCACGTTTTCTTCCATACGACTTACCTCAATTTTTAGCTGAAGCACAGGGGATTTTTCCGAATACATTCCTAACAGCTGATCAAGCCGTTTATACATGGCAACACAATAAATTATTCTGATATAATTATTAAATGGAAAACATCTATTAGGGGAGATTCCTTTAATAGATGTTTTTAGTTTATAGTCCTAAAGATGTGGAGATAATTTTGTTTAAATATTACTGTTTAATCATGAGAATTATGCTTTTTTGCATGCTTCTACTAGTACAAAATAGTTAGTTTTATCCTCCATGCTTATCTATTTCGAAATTTTTACAAATTAATGACAATTTGAACTTCTTCAAAACTTATTATTTTATATTTAATAAATTGTTAATGAAATATATGGAAGTGATATTGTATGATGAAGTGGAAATAATCGTAATTTTTAGGGGGATCTCATCATGAGAAAGTCAATGAAATGGAAAATGCTTCTGGAGATTATGGGCATTGTGGTGTTCATTATAGCGGCATTTTCTATTTATGTTTATCAAGCTACATATAAAAGTGAAAAAAGCAATGGAGAAGCAATCGCCAACTCCATAGTCATGGGATTGGAAGGAGCGATTCAATCTAGAGAAAAAGCAGAAGAAATTATGGAAAAAGAAATGATTGCCGAATCTGTAATGGCTTCTTACATCATTGACAAAGGTGCTACATATGAGGATTTAAAGGCCATTGCTGAGCGTGGTGGCATCGATGAGATTTGGAGTACAGATGATAAAGGGAATACAACGGTGACATCAGTAGCTCCAACTGTTGATTTTAACTTTGGCGCTGATCCAAACGGACAAGCTGCCGAATATATGCAACTCTTAGATGGAAGAGCGAAAGAAATTGTCCAAAAAGCACAAATTCGCGATGTCGATGATCAATTTTTCAAATTTGTCGGGGTAGGTAGCTGGAATCCAGCAACTCCACAAATTGTACAGGTGGCTCGCCATGGACAGCAGCTACTAGATTTAGAAGCAAGTATCGGCAGTGAATCCTATATCGATCAACTGGACAACTATTTATCCTCAACCGTATTATTCGCCGCTATTGTAGATGAAAAAGGTCAAACCATTGCCGCTACAGCAAAACAAAATTTAGCGGATATTGGTTTTGAGCCAGCCCAATTTTCAGCACAAAAGTCAACTGAATTTTCAGGGCGCTACGATGGTACTCGTGTCACGCAATATGTAAAGCCATTATCAAACGGTACATACTTAGCTATTATTGTATCCAATGCTATTCTCTCACAAATTTTGGTAGGCACAATTGTAGCTTCATTGATTGTTGTCTGTGTGATTTTCTTCACTACGGGCCTGTCTATTTCGAAGCAAGTATCGCGTATTTTAAGTGTGCGCAATTCCTTAGAGGAAATTAGTAAAGGTGAAGCAGATTTAACCAAGCGTATTCCAATCCTTGCAAAAGATGAGATTGGCCAATTAGTGACATCATTTAATGGGATGATGGATAATTTCCAACAAATTATGTGTGAAATCAAGCAAGGGGCCAATCAAATAAAAGAAGCTACCTATACCATTCAAGAAAATGCTCATGAAACACTTGAATCAGCCGCAATTATCCAAGGCGAATCTAGTCAGGTAGCGCAGGCCTCCTTTGCACAACAGAATAATACGGCAGACAGTGCGCATTCAATGGAGGAATTGGCACGCAGCATTCAATATATTTCGGAATCCATAGCAGAAATTTCTAGTATTTCGCGTAATACCGAGGAAAACGCAGATAATGGATTACAAATTATGCAGTCCTTACAAAAGCAACTGGTGACTATTCATGAGAAAACGAATTTTGCGGTGATTGGAACTCAGGAGCTTAAAAAACTATCTACAATGATTGGGGAATTTACCAATGTGATTACAGGAATTTCTGATCAAACGAATTTACTGGCATTAAATGCATCTATTGAAGCGGCGCGTGCTGGTGAAGCGGGTAAAGGCTTTGCCGTTGTAGCTGAAGAAGTTCGTAAATTAGCTGAAGATTCTAAGAGTGCGGCGGATAGAATCACCCAGGTGGTGATGAATGTCCAAAAGGAAACAGCCAATATTGTAGCAACCATCCAAGCGACAGCAGATGTCTTACATGCAGGACGTGCAATCGTACAAGAAGCACAGCAATCGTTTGAAGGAATTCATAATAATGTACAGGTCTTAGCAACACAAGTGGATTTAGTATCAAGCTCCACTGAGGAAATTGCTGCTAGTACAGAGGAAGTAACAGCTACCATGGAAGATGTTTCGCTCTTGGCTAAGCAGACATCGCAAAGTGTTGATGCCGTTGCTCAAAAGGCTAAACATCAAGCGGAAAATATGGAGAGCATGACCGCATTTATCGACCAATTGAATACAACAGCGGAAAACCTCCAACTATCAGCAGGCAAATATAAAGTATAAAAGGAAAAATATAGTACGATAAATCACTAGATTCCCGTATAATTGAAAAAAGGGGTGTGGTTTAAATGAATCAACAAAAGATGCCGCCAGCATTATTGCGATTAATCGTCATTTTTCCAAATGTGCTGAGCTATTTACTATTATTTGGTCTAATTATTTTTGTCATGACAAATTATGAAACATTAAAAGCAACAAATAATTTAACTGTGTGGATTATTTTTATTGTCGTGTTAGCACCCGCTGCTGCCTACACGACTTTCAGCATCGTAAAGAAAATCCGTGCAGGACATATGTAAGGATATTAACGACTTCCTATTCAACATAGTAGGAGGTCGTTTTACTTAAAAGAGAATAAAAAACATATAGAAAGAAAAACTATCGTAAACAGTGATGAAATGAAGAGGTGTGTATATCATATGGATCCAACAAATTGTGATTTTTCACCAATGAAAGAAACTTTAAAAGATGAGCTTCTCGAAGTGATCATGTCCTTACAACAGAGTGTGCAGGAAATGGATACAGATGCAAATTGTCTCCTCGGTAATTTTGAGAAAATTAAAGAGAAGTTTATGACAATTGAAATGAAAGCTGCAACGTTCTATTTAAATTGTTATCTTTCTCCGTTTACTGAAAAGTATCCAGAGCTATCACACAGTGTGCAAAATATGTCTTTGAGAAGGCATGGTGGTTTAATTGTTATTCAAAGACAGGATTCTTTAGAGAATCTAATTCAGCCTGGTATTCATATTGGTGCGGATTTAACCCATTCTTTATTAGAATCGATTTTCTTCCCTGGTAATCCACTTCATGATGGAGCGGTACTTGTCTATCAAAATCAAATTGAGTCAGCTGCCAATGTACTGCCATTGTCAGAGCGGTATACAGGGGAAAAGAAATTAGGAACAAGACATCGTGCAGCGCTGGGATTGAGTGAGCTAAGTGATGCACTTGTAATGGTTGTATCAGAAGAAACGGGTAGAATTTCTTTTGCTCTTAAGGGCAATTTATATCCTGTTACAACACCTGGCATCATATAGGGAGTCCCCCTATGTTAGAAAAATATCTCGAATTCAAGATATTTTTCTTGCGGAAGTATCACTTGCATGGTAAAGTGATAACTGAAGGGAGGGTGAAGTCATGAGAAATCATACACTAGGCACCTTAACATGGATTCGGATGATGCGCTTTACAGCGCAAAGTAATCAGTTATCGAATGAATTTTTAAAACGTTTCGACTTAACGACAGCACAATTTGATGTGTTAATCCAGATCAAAACATATGCCCCGATTACACAGTCTCAATTAGCAGAAAAAGTAACTGTAACACAAGGTGGCATGTCCCGCATGCTTGCCCGACTGGAAAAAGAGGGACTAATCGAGCGTAAACAAAATTGGAAGACGAAAACCATCTCATTGACATCAAAAGGGGAGCAAATGATTGATGCAGCAACACCTAGTCAACTTCACTTCCAGTCTTCATTTTTTGAAGAAGTATTAACAGCTGAGGAAATTAAATCTTTATATATTGCGATGACAAAGCTTGAAAAACATAGCCGAGAAAAAAAATTGCCGCCTGTGTAATTTTTTTTGTAAAATCACTTGCCTAGTCAAGTGAAAATAATGAGGAGGAACAATTAATGAACAAATTAAGCGGACACCATCATGTATCTATGTTAACGAAAAATGGTAAACAGAATAATCACTTCTACACTACCATTTTAGGGTTACGACGTGTGAAAAAAACGGTGAATCAAGACTCCCCTTCCATGTATCACTTATTTTATGGAGACTTAACAGGAGCAGCAGGTACAGAATTAACATTTTTTGAAATGCCTGTTGCAGGGCGTACAGTGCGAGGGACGAATGCTATTACTCGTATAGGCTTACTTGTACCTAGCTCCGAAAGCCTACTATATTGGAAAGAACGCTTTCAACAGCTAGAAGTAGAACATAGCGATATCACTACTTATGCAGGCAAAGAGGCTTTGTTTTTTGAAGATCATGAAGGTTTACGGATGGTATTGTTAAACCATCAAGGACAAGAAACGCCTGCTCAATGGCAACCATGGGATGGAAATGATATACCGGAGGAACATCGTATTTTAGGCATGGGAACGATTGAAATCACTGTGCGATCTTTACAAAGAACGGTCAATTTATTACAAGATTTATTTCACTATACAGTTATGGCAGAAAAGGACAAAGAAACGGTCCTACAATCAATAGAAGGGGAAGTGCATGGCGAGATTGTTGTCAAAGAAGTAGAAGGACCAAGCGAAAAACCTGGTAAAGGCAGTATTCACCATCTTGCGTTACGTGTAGCAACCGTTGAAGAATTACAGCAATGGGATACCAAGATTAAGGAGCTAGGATTGGAGAGTACTGGTGTGGTTGATCGTTATTATTTCCAAAGTCTTTATTTTAGAGATCGTAACGGTATTTTATTTGAAATGGCGACAGATGGGCCAGGGTTTACGGTAGATTCAGCAGTCGAAGAACTTGGCAAAGAATTAGACCTCCCACCATTTTTAGAAGAGAGACGTTCAGAAATTGAAGCTATTTTAGAACCGCTAGAATAAGGAGAGATAACACATGATGGAAAAATATCGTATTGATCAAGCACAAGGACTCGAATTCGGACTGTACTCTTTAGGTGATCATATCCCTAATCCACTAACGGGCGAGCGTATTTCTGCCCAACAACGCCTAAAAGAGCTTGTTGAAGCAAGTCAATTAGCAGAGCAAGCAGGAATTGATGTATTCGGCATAGGTGAAAGTCATCAGTCTTATTTTACAACACAGGCACATACGGTCGTGTTAGGTGCTATTGCACAAGCCACTTCGACTATTAAATTGTCTAGCTCCGCAACCGTATTAAGTGTTTCAGACCCTGTACGAGTATATGAGGATTTTGCCACAATTGATTTATTATCAGATGGTCGAGCAGAAATTGTAGCGGGACGTGGTTCACGTGTCGGTGCCTATCACTTACTAGGTGTAGATTTACAAGATTATGAAGAAATCTTTGAGGAAAAATTAGAGCTTCTTATGAAAATCAATGATGAGGAGCTAGTGACGTGGGAAGGGCAATTCAGAGCACCTCTCCATCATGCACAAATTTTACCGCAGCCAAAAAACGGCTCGTTGCCAATATGGCGTGCGGTGGGTGGACCACCTGCCAGCGCCATTAAAGCAGGATATATGGGCATTCCGATGATGCTTACAACATTAGGTGGACCTGCTATCAACTTTAAACCATCTGTGGATGCCTATCGCGAAGCGGCAGAGCGCAAAGGCTTTGATCCAAATGAATTACCTATTGCCACAACAAGCTTGTTTTATGTAGCAGACACAACAAAAGAGGCATTGCAGGGCATGTATCCACATTTAAACGGTGGTTTCCAAGCTATTCGTGGTGGGGGCTATCCAAAGCAACAATTTGCACAAGCGCCTGATACACGTGATGCTTTAATGGTGGGCAGTAAAGAGCAAATTATTGAAAAACTACTTTATCAATACGAACTATATGGCATGCAACGCTTTATGGCACAAATCGATTTTGGTGGCGTACCTTTCGAAAAATTGATGAAAAATATTGAAATCATCGGTAATGATATAATTCCAGCGATAAAAAAACACACAGCAAAATAAGGAGTGGCTCATTATGAAAATTGTCGCACTTGCGGGTTCTATTGTCGGCTCAAAAACAAGAACAGCTACGCAAAAAATTGTCGAGATGTTACAAGAAAAATACCCAGAAAATGAAGTAATCTTACTAGATCTTGCTGACTATCAACTAGTTTTTAGTGATGGACGTAATTACTTTGACTATGAAGGCGATACAAAATATGTGACAGAAACCCTGATGGCTGCAGATGCAATCGTTATTGGGACGCCAACATTCCAAGCATCTATACCAGCTACATTAAAAAATATCTTTGACCTTTTACCTGTCAATGCCTTCCGCGATAAAGTTGTCAGTGTCATTGTAACAGCGGGTACCTCCAAGCATTATTTAATGGTGGAACAGCAACTAAAGCCGATCCTTGCTTATATGAAAGCGCACATCGTTCCGGCCTATGTATTTATAGAAGAAAAGGATTTTTTACGTAAAGAAATTGTCAATGATGATGTCCTTTTTCGTTTAGAACGGTTAGCGGAGGATACCGTGATGGTTACAGATGCTTTTGCAGAAATTCGAGCCAAAAAAGATGCTGAATATGATTTTTAAAGATTAATAGAAGAAACGCTGTGAAGTAGTCTGACACAGCGTTTCTTTTTGTGTCAAGGCTAGCTATTTGACCATTTAAACCATCGTGCATGACCATCTGGTCGCGCCATTGTACGAATGGATTTTATAGTGCCTTGATCTATAAAATCTTGATGAAGTTTTGTATCAAATAAATTGTTATAGCAATGATAGAGAGGTCGCTCCATGCTAATTTCTTTTAATTGCTCTATTAATGTATGACGTAATTCAATTGGTATTTGATTTGCGACATGTGTATGGTATATCACTAACATTGCCTCTTGCTCTATTGTTCGACGGAGCTCTTTAATCAGTTGAATTGCATCTCCTTTCACCAATTGAATATCTAATTGATTGATGATGGGAAGAGCCTGATTGAATAACATTCTACGTTCATGATGTTCAGGCCAAATTAACGCTTGAAGCCATTGACTTTCTTCTTTATTTCCAAGATCAATCGGGTTTAGATCGATCCCTATTCTTTGACAAACAACAGGAGGTTCAGAAAGTGAGGTAGGCAAAGTTTCACCACGATTTTCCGAGAATAACATACTATCGTTTTTCGTATTAGTAATAACTAATTGCTGATTGTAGCAATAATTGTAGTGATCCATGCCAAGCTGAAGCCCAGCACTTGCGCCAATTTCAATAAAAGCTAATGGTTGTTGATGTTTGGCATAGATTTCAGTCATCATTGGGTAAAGATACGCACAGCGTCGAATTTCATTTGTTTGTACCAGCTTTTCTTGAAACAATGTCGTTAATTCATTTGTATGTGATAGTACAAATGCTTTAAAAATAGGGAACACCTCCTGTATTGGATGTGGGAAAGGTGCGAAAGATGCATAATAATTTGTCAAAGGATCATTAGATGTTGATAACAGATAATGAACTGCTGCCAACAATAAATTGGGCGCAGGCTGACCCTGTGGGATCAAGGAGGCAATGTCTAACAAATCTTCGTCATTGGCAATTTTATTTGCTAAATGTTCGTACAGCGGGCTTGAGCCTTGACATTCCTGTTGAGCAAACATCAGAAATTGACGACTTAATCTAATGTGCGGCATATGATTCTCTCCTTTTAAATACATAATCTAGTTCATCATCAGTCTATTCTTATTGTATAATTTAGTAAATTATATATATTTAATGAATTTAATTAAGAATATTAATCAATGAGGTGAGATTTTTGGAATATAAATGGTTACAATCTTTTATCGTCGCTGCCCAAACCAGTAATTTTCGTACAGCAGCGGAACAACTTCATTTATCTCAACCAAGTATTACGGTTCATATTCAGCAGTTAGAAGAATTTCTGCATGTACAATTATTTAAGCGCGAAAAAAATCGTGTGCAATTAACAGACACTGGAAGGCTCTTTCAAATAGAGGCACAGCAAATGGTTAGACAGTGGGAACAAAGCATTGAACGTATTCGATTAGCAAGTAAAGGTATTCAAGAAAAGGTCATTATTGCTATGACCCCGTTAATGGTTGAAACGATTCTGCCTCATGTTATCTATCAATTTATCAATGACAACCCTTCACTTGAGATATCGATTTTAGTAGAGGATTCAGCTAAAATAGAGGATTTAGTCAATCAGGATCAAGCTCATATTGGTATTTCATTATTACCAACACGTTATCGACATTGGCATCAAGAGCTGCTGATTGATAGTCCATTAGAGTTAGTAATTCCCTTAGATGCCTATGATGATGAAACAGGCACTTATATTGATTATGAGGAGTTATTTCAAGCGTATACTTTATTTACGAACCACCATCCAACGATTTGGGGAGAGCTAGTACGTAAATTAAGAGAAAAATATGTTTTAACGAAGCAAGTATCCATTTCTCAGTCCTATGTGGTGAAAAGGCTAATAAAGGATGGTTTAGGGATGTCGTTTTTACCTCGTATGATTGTAAGGAAAGAGCGCATGGAGGGGAGATTTAATATAGTTCCTTTTGAAGAGTTCCCATTACCAAGTGTACCAGTTTACTTCTTTTATAAGGAATCTACACAAGTCCCAGATGGGTTATTAGATTTATTACAAACAAGAAATTATTTATAATTCAGATGATGGTCAAAAATGAAGGGGGAATCTAATATCAACTTTTTAAAAGTATACTTAGAACAAATGCAGATGATTTATTACAAAACCATACTGGTAATTGTACAATGTTAAATGAATGAAAAACATTGGTGTTTACTTGGATATTGAACAAATCATTATTGAACTTAATACACTATAGTAAAACAAGCGCTAATATTGTTCCTTCAAAACCTTAACGGAGGAGGAGTAGGGAAAATGGTTATTGAAAATACGGTTTTAAAGTTGCTTAAGTATAGTGCGCCAAAACCGAAATTAGAAATTACATGGGAAAATGGAAAGACTAGTATATGTGAAATTGATACATTTTACGATTCCGATAATGGATTGGAACTAGACGATGTAAATTATAAAGAGTATCATGTGGCACTAGTTATAGATGTGTCTAATAATTATCAGTATGTTGAAATTGACACAGGAGAAAATAAACCTAAACTTATAAAGTTAGTGGATACAAGAGAAATAATTTTTAAAAGTGATAAATTTTCTTGCAACCAGAAGAGAATAAATATAATTACAAAGCTCAGATACTCAAATTGAAGTGCTCGAAGTAATAAAAATAGTATTAAGCGGCTTCAGACCTGAATTTTAGGGGACTCAAGTCGTTTAATCATTTCTGATAACGGTGATGATTATAAAAATGACATCAATTGCTTGTTTAAAGCTTCATAGTAATAATACTTATGTAAATAATACTTTTCAACTTCAACGTACCCCAAAATCCTTCAATCAGTCCGTTTTCAATACATCGACCAACACAAGACATTCTTTGTGTTATATTGGCTTTGTTTACGATTCGTTTAAATTCCTTCGAGGTATATTGAAAACCTCGATCACTATGTATTTTTGACAACTCGCCTGGCTGTAATGATTCATTTGCATTTTTTATTGTGTTGAAAACGAGGGAATTATTATTCGAATGACCCAATACATAACTTACAATTAAACCATCTTATAAATCGATAATTGTGCTTAAATAAGCTTTCTTTCAGTTTCCATACTTACACTCTGTGACATCTGTACACCATTTGTCATTTTGCTTTTCTGATGTAAATGCCCGATTCAATGAATACTCTGCCACATGATGAGCTGGTGATACGATAAGGCTTACGATTACGCCGAATAACAGATTTCAATCCGCTCAGTTGCATTAAACGATAGATACGTTTCTTGTTAACTATCCCTGGATTACTTTCTTTTCGCAGACGTTTGATTGCCAACGTTGTACGTCGATGGCCGTAAATATCCTCTACTTGTGGTAAAGAAGATGAATATCCTTTAAAATGGCTTCATTTTCAACTTCTCTTGTAGAATGCTTGCGACTCAACCTCTTCTAGAAATTCTAATAAACCTCCAAAACCATCTAGAGTATGTTTAACACTAAAGCTCTTACGATAGAGCTGACTTTTATCCAAAAGGCTTGAACCTTTAGAAACATCTAGACCAACGACTGGATTCTTATCGAAATCTCCTCCTCTAAGAAAATACTAAATTAGTCGGTAACCCCTAAAGCTGCTTGTAATATCATAAGTTCGTTTGTTAAACGGGATCAAGTCCCGCGGGCCAGACGTTTTACCCCGACTACCGTAATAATAAAACCTATAAGAAAATAGCCAGCCAGAAAAATCTAGCTAACCTTATATTACGATAGGGCCATTTAATTGAGGAAGGATATGGTAAAATGATATTAGCCCAACATACAAGGTGAAATAATATCGACAAGTAGGGGATGTTATTCATAATACCTTAAATATAAGGAGATCTAGATGGATAAGAGAATAAAAGAATTAATTGATTATACAAAAGAAAAATACTGCTTACACGCTTATTATTTACACACATTTGATATCAACCGAAGTACAACAATTTTCAAAGATACCGTTTATAGTCTAAGCATGGAATGGTTTCCAAATCATATTAAAAATTGGGATGATGAAACCTATAATCCAGAAGGTACAGCTTGTATTGAGATAGACATCCATTCAAGAAAGACTAAACATGTGATTTTTAGTGAGGGTATATCAATTGTTGATGGTATGACATTTGATTTGAATAACAGGCATGAAATCATCATGTGGATTGAAAAGGAAACTGGGTTGAATTACGGAAGACAGTTTGAGTTATGGAAGGAAGAAGAAAGTGAGCTTCATTTCAAGGAATTTATAGATGGGGTTGCAGTTTCTCCGTCTGGTCATATTACATTAAAACTGGATAAAGAAGGTAGGCTCACCTTATTTTCCGTATATGGACAGTTTCAATCAGATAAATTTGTAAAACAAGAAAAAAATTTTACTTTCCCTTGAACAAGTAGAAAAGTTAGCTAAGGAACAATTGAAGTTAGTTGAGTTTCCAGTCATTGAACAAAAAAAGCTCGTTCCTGCATTTGCAATCGAGGAGATTTATATTAAGAATAATTGTTTTTCTACCTTACCTTTTGAAATCTTTGTAGATGATAAATTTTCTTTGCAAATGGATAAAGTGATAGAATGGGATGATAATATTCAAAAAACTTTCCAAGGTAAAATACTATCACTCATTGAAAATGTCACACCTGATCAAGCGTTTCAGAGGGAACCACATCCAGATTTGCGACCAATCACAGAGGAAGAAATTAAAAAGTGTGTCAGTAACATTAAAAAATTTTTAAGTCAAGAATACACGAATGATTCGGGGAAATGGGCATTAAAGTCGCTATATCGAGATAAGGGATACATCCATGCAATATTAAAAGCAAAGGAACAGAAAGAGCGTGTATTTAAAAGAAAAGTGAAGCTGTTCATCGACGCAGAGACTTATAAAGTATTAAATTACATGGATAATAAGCCGTTTTTAAAAATGTATATGGAACTAGATGAAGCAGAGGAAATAAAGATTTCAAAAGAGGATGCATTTGAGAAATTAAAAGACTTCATTGAATTGACACCATATTATGTATATGATTTTGAGCAGGGTTACTATATATTATGCGGAAAGTTAGATTGTCAATATGCAGTAAAGGCGAATAATGGAGAAGTTGTTAAACTAAATGAAATGTAATGTAAATAATATTGCTTCATTTAAAATATTGAGACTGCACACTATTCTTTTCTAATTCAACAATCGGGTGCATATCTTTTCTTTGAACTGAACCCCGAATAGTGGACACTTAAAAAAAGTGGACCGATTCGAGGTTCAGTTCATTGTGAGTACCTGGTCATTTTTTGTTTCTACAAAATTCACTTACCAAACACAAATTTCATCCAATTCCTCTATTGAATATGGACGCTTGGTTTTATTTTTAATTATGTATAATGAGTTGGTTTTTTCTTGTTATCTAAATAACGCTCTCTAGAATGTTGTGTGAAGTCATTAAACAATTTTGAAAGTGAAGTAGAGTCAAGACTAGATTGTATAACCTCAAATAATTGTGGGTCATATGAAATAATTTTATCTTTATATGAACCTAAAATAATGATTTTCAGTAATCCGATATCACCCAGACGTTTATAATGCTCACTTGTAATAATGATTTCTTGTTCTGGGTGCAATTTTAACCATCTTCTTACGCGGAATTTATTCATATTTACCTCTCCTATACTTTAAAAGTTAAACATTATTTGATAGAAATTTGGTGTTTCTCATTAAGTAGGGTTGTACCGTTTACTTTAACAACAATATTTAGACATAGTAATCCACCAATTTTTACTTTTACTTTAGATATGGTTCCATTAGCTTCTGTAATTTCACCTTTCAATTTTACAAAGGGGTAGACTTGTTTGAACATATTGTCCCTATTTTTTTTATCTATTACCTCATTATTAATATAAAGAACTTCTTCTGTCATTGCATTTACAATTCGAATGATATGCCCTTTATACTCTAACTGCCATACTTTAAATACTTTTTTTCTAAATCCTCGGTTGTGTTTTTCCATTCTTCTTTTAGTTCTTCACGAAAATTTTTAAACAAGTTATTTCCTTCAAAAAAATTAATGATTAATTAATAGGGTAGCGTCCATCTATTTAATATTATGAATTAATGTAATTTTATAGGAAATACTTATAATTGTATATACAAAAAATAGACAGCTGTGTTAGTTTTCTGTTTATCTATCTAAATCCATGTACAACAAAATAGCTTCAAGGAACAAAAATACTTAAATTGTCACCAAATAAGAAATATGCGCGTTACCTTAATCGATAATGAGTTTTTTTAATATAATATAACTATTGCTTTGTCAACAAATGTTTAAGTACAAATTGTTAATTTAAGATTTTTGAATCATTAGTAATGAGTTTTTTTCTTTTGGTTTAAAAGTACAAATAATACTGTCAGAGAAACTATCATTAATTGTTACATCACAACTGGAAATGGGATCGAGTAGTTTTTGTAAGCTTACGATAAATTGTTGATCAGTAGTGTTAGAATACATATCTTTTTGTATGAAATTAATTATTTCTGCTTTAGTATCTTCGTCAGTTGCAATACGACCAACTGTTTCGTGATTATTTTGGATTAATATTCTTTCAATTTCTTCTTGAGTATGATCCCTTTCTGCTGCTTCTTTAGTCATTTCATCACTCCTTAAGAATGTGTATACCTAATAACACCTAATATTGTATTGGTAAATAATTGAAGTGTAGAGAGGTATCCGATTTTGAGGTACGCTAGTCAAGGGCTAAAAACCAAGTTAGAGGAATTACTTATTTGCCATATGAACAAATGACCAGATGTTCATTAATTTGAGCCTGAGAATTTTTAATATATATAATGAGTTGGCTTTTTTTATTACTTAAATACTGTTCTCTCATTTTTTGAGTGTAATCCTCTACTACTTTTGAGTCACTGCGTATGAAGCAATATTGATAGAATGAATGTCAATCGTTTTCCAAATGAAAATAAGAGGTGGAGTAGGTTCTATTGCTATCTAACTAGCTAAATGGGCTGGGTTAACGGTTATAGGTAAAGCTTCGAGAATAGAGTCATGTATTTTGGCAACGGGAGCTAGGTGCAGACTATATTATAATTCATTATGAGAAATTTGCTTCAAAGCTTAATAGAATAGGTTTTGAAGCAGTCGATTATATTATGTGTTTGAAATCGACAAAAGAAAATTGGACTAATATGGCAGAGGCTATCGCTCTACAAGGAACAATTTGTTCTAGTGTGTAAACTAATGAACCACTTGATTTGACAATATTAAATAATAAAGCTAACAATAGAGCCACATCAAATCTCTTTGAAAGTTTTTAATGCAGATGGTTAAGGGTAAATAGAGGATAGAACTGGTTCTTCTGTAGCTAACGAAGCCGTATACTTCCACAAGGAGAAATGTATATAGGAACTTCTATTGGTTCCCAACGTTTTAAAATGAAAGAGAACGTGTAGGAAACTTGAGATATAAGTGTGTGAAAAAAGTATGGAGACGGGTGTTAGTTAAAGAAACTGATATTGTTAAGGGCGATATAGAATCCCTACTAAAGTAATTATAGTGTAGTTTTCTTCAATGTAAATGATGGGAGAGATGGGAATGGAAAATGAATGGGACAAAGCTATAGATTCTCTTTCAAAAATAAACGTTTTTTCAAATCCAAATAACGAGCCGGTAACCATAAGTGGTGAAGCTGATGATTTGAAGTGTATAGGTGTTGGGACAGATGCGGCTGTTTTTCAAGCTCTTTCCGCTCCAGCGTATGCATTTAAAGTATTTGCCAAAGACAAAGTACACAAAGTAAAAATTGAAGCAAATGTTTATGAAATATTAGGAGATTCACCTTTCTTTTCAACATGCTTTGCTTCATATGACGAATACCTTGTTTTAAGTTACGAAGAAGGAAAAACGCTCTTTGATTGCATTCTCCAAGGTATTCACATTCCAAAACAGGTTATAAATGAAGTGGAGGATGCAAGAGAATATGTTCGGAAGAAGGGCCTTAACCCTCGTGATATTCATTTAAAAAATATTTTGCTCCAAAATGGAAGGGCGAAAATAATTGATGTCTCTGAGTACACACTTCAGGGTAATGATTATCGATGGGAGCATTTAAAAAAAGGATACGAGCAATATTATCATGTAATAGATGGGAACTCTGTGCCGTTTTGGTTAGTAGAAACAATTCGAAAATGGTATAACCAGCGTGGAAAGAATACTTCATATGAAGAGTTTACAAAAAATATTTTAAAATTTTTGTTAAAAAATAATTGAACTTACAGGAGCTACCTTTTACGAGATGATTTCATATTGGTCAGTTTAATAGAATTAAAGAAAACAGACAACAAAATTTCATTGACTGTTTTAAAAATTACTTATTCACTTATAATAGTAGGTTTATCAAATGAAACAATATCAATAATATGGTCTAAACAAACAATCTGATAATGGAATAGCTCCTTGTAGGAACAGATATGGAGAGCTATAGTTCCTTTACTTATGAAATCTAAATAAGTTGATTTTGTAAAAAGACGTACTGAGTTACCCAAGAAATCATCTTCTTGATTTACAAAATGAAATGATTCGTCAAAAACAGTATAGGCTACATATGAATCGAATTCTATATGTATGACCGGTAATGTCTTATCAATTTCAATAGGATGGACATCATTTATAGTATATTCCTCAAAACTTATATCATCACTTTCGGAGCTAACGGAAGCTCTAGAAATAGAAACTCGCAAAGAGTTTGTCCCTGGCTCTACTATATTAGCTAAAAACAAATAACCTTTCCATTGCATTAAATCTTCATAGTTCATACAAATCACCCTTCCACATTATCACTAGAGATTATGGTCATTTTATAGTTAGAATTTCAAAATGTCAATTTGGGATTGGTTGAATTAGAATAAAAATTTATTGTTTTTCAATAAAAAATAATTGACTTAGAATATATTTTGGATTTATGATTGTTACGGTAAGTTGTAGTAAGATGCAGTGGAGGAATTAAACCTTTTTACATTGAATGGAGGAAATAGGTTATGAAAAAATATATTTTTGCATCAATGCCAATCATATTAGGCGTACTTAGTTTTTTAATCTTTATGGTGAAAGGGAGTAATGTAGCACCTGATGGTACATTAGAAGAACCATTCTTTCTTATTCCAATAGGATTTTTATTGTTATTTATTGGATTTATATGTGTAGTAGGGGTAGCATTAATTTCGATTAATAAAAAGACACAATACGTTAAGTAATAGATAAAACAACCAGGTCAACATAAGAGACCTGGTTGTTTTTAATATTTATTTTACTCAAAGAAAATATTATTTTTTTAAATTATACTGCTCTCCCCAATCTCTCATAAGTTTTATGATTGGTTCAAGTGTTCGACCGAATTCAGTTAGTGAATATTCTACTTTGGGCGGTACTTCTTTAAAGATTTCTCTATGGATTATTCCATCCTTCTCTAATTCACGGAGTTGTAACGTTAACATTCTTTGAGTAATATCGGGCATTAAACGTCTAAATTCATTGAAACGCTTCGTTCCTGACATAAGATGATATAAAATAACGCCTTTCCATTTACCACCAATTACTGCAAGTGTTGCTTCAACGGGACACCCATAGGCATCAGGACAAGCTGAATAAGGGTTAATTTGATTGCTATCTGTCATTAAAATTCCTCCAGATTATTTATTTAGTATAAAAATTGATACTATACAACAAAAATGTGCGTACTTACATAAAATATATCATCATATTATTATAGCTGACATAAGGAAATAAAATATAAAGGCAAAAGGAGCAATTTTAATTATGGAAAAAATGAAAGCTGTAGGTTTACATCACTACTTACCTGTTGATCATCCAGAGAGTTTAGTAGATTTACAAATTGTAAAGCCAAGTGTCAAAGATAGGGATTTATTAATTAAGGTAAAGGCCGTTTCAGTAAATCCTGTAGATTATAAAGTAAGATCACCCAAAGAAAAGTTTGAGGACATTCCTAAGATTTTAGGATGGGATGTGGCAGGCATTGTTGAAGAGGTTGGTCCATTATGTACATTGTTTAAACCAGGTGATGAGGTATATTATGCAGGCGATATAACACGCCAAGGTTGTAATAGTGAATTTCACCTTGTTGATGAAAGAATTGTTGGTCATAAGCCGAAATCTTTAAACTTTGCAGAAGCTGCTGCATTGCCATTGACTTCAATCACTGCATATGAGTCCATATTTGACAGAATGAAAGTTAGTAGTTTTTCAAACGAAAATAACAATAAAACAATATTAATTATTGGTGCAGCGGGGGGAGTAGGTTCTGTCGCAATCCAACTAGCTAAATGGGCTGGGCTAACGGTTATCGCTACAGCTTCTAGGCAAGAATCACGCGATTGGGCAACTGACCTAGGGGCAGACTATATAATAAATCACTATGAGGAATTTATTCCACAGCTTAAAAAAATCGGTTTTGAAGCAGTAGATTATATTTTATGTTTGAATTCGACACAAGCATATTGGACTAAAATGGCAGAGGCTATCGCTCCACAAGGAACAATTTGTTCTATAGTAGAAACAGACGAGCCTATTAATTTGACATTACTTAAAAATAAAAGCGCTACATTTGTGTGGGAGTTTATGTTTACACGATCTATGTATCAGACTGAAGATTTGATTGAACAACATAAATTATTAAATAGAATAGCTATTTTAGTTGATAGCAATATTATAAAAACTACAATTTCTAAAATCTTATATCCAATTAATGCAGAAAATCTGAGAAAGGCACACTCAATTCTTGAAAGCGGAAAGACCATTGGGAAAATAGTACTTGAAGGTTTTGAATGATAAGTTTGTGACTGCCTTTTTTTCAGGGCAGTCATTTTCGTTTAATGGCTGTACATTAATTTTATAAGAAAAACTTATGTTAAAGATTAATAATATTTTATGAAAGTTATTTTGCTTAACGCTACAGTTTTCATGAAGTTTATGGAATTGTGGTATGATTATTTTTAGAGAGTAGGGGGGCAATAAACATGGTATTTTCTCTTTTTAAAAAAAAGAAGGAGCCACAGCAGCTAAAAAATAGAGTGGAGTTTTGTATCACTAATTTATCACTTGGTGCGGCAGATGCGTACGATGTATTAGTAGAGCGGGATGATATTGAGATAGAGGAATCTGGTTGTACATCCCATTGTGAAATCTGTGAGCAGGGTATTTTTGCAATAGTAAATGGAGAAGTCGTGACAGCAGATGACGTGGAGACATTGGTACAGGCTATTGATGAAGAATTAAAACAAAATCCATTATTCTAATGAAAAAAAACAGCTTGCTGGATCACAAGCTGTTTTTTGATGGAAATGAATTTACCAACCACGAACGTATTGTACAGGAGGTTGCACGTCTTCTCTTAGCTCTTTTGCTGCATGTAGTGCCCAGTAAGGATCTCGTAATAAAACACGCGCTAAGAATATTAAATCTGCACGATTATTTTGGAGTATCTCTTCGGCTTGAATGGCTGTTGTAATAAGACCAACAGCACCAGTAGGAATATCGGCCCCATGCTTAATTGCTTCTGCATGTGGTACCTGATAGCCTGGAAAGACATTGATGGCTGCTGGTACAACGCCCCCTGTTGATACATCAACTAAATCAACACCTTGAGATTTCATCCAGCGGCTAAAAACAATAAAGTCATCCATTGTTGTACCATCTTCCGCATAATCTTCCGCAGAGACACGTACCAATAAAGGTCCGTTCCATACACTGCGAACAGCATCGATGACTTGACGTAGAATGCGATATCGATTTTCCTGTGAGCCCCCATATTGGTCTTGACGTTTATTCGTAGCAGGTGATAAAAACTCGCTAATTAAATAGCCATGTGCGCCATGAATTTCTAGTACATCAAAGCCAGCCTTTGCGGCACGAACAGCTGCTTGTTTAAATGCCTCGATGACATAGAGAATGTCCTCTTCCGTCATTTCTGTTGGCGTTTTATAGTCTGAGCTAAAGGCAATAGCTGATGGAGCAAAAATTTCGCCATCTACTGTTGCTTTGCGACCAGCATGTGCAAGCTGGATGCCTGTTTTAGCGCCGTACGCTTTCATCCCTTCAACTAATTGACTTAATCCTTCAATATGTGCATCATCCCAAATCCCTAAATCCTTATTTGAGATACGACCTTCTGGCACAACACCAGTAGCTTCTAAAATGATTAAGCCTACTTGACCAGCTGCACGTGTTGCATAATGGACGAAATGAAAGGGTGTTACCATGCCATCGTCTTGTGCTGAGTACATGCACATAGGGGCCATCACAACACGGTTTTTTAAGGTGATAGATTGCAATGTATAGGGTTCGAATAATTTACTCAAAATAAAGCCTCCTAATTCCTAGTGATACACTCTATTTTGCACATAATGCTACCCATTTGCAAGTGAACGAGATCGTGCCTCGGCTTCTTTAATGCAGGCTTCGATGGCTTCATTAAATTGATATTGCTCTAATGCCTGTATACCTGCCTCCGTCGTGCCCCCTGGACTCGTCACCTTTTTGCGTAAGACATCGGGTTCATCTAATGACTGCTTGAGCATCTCAGCTGTCCCCGCAAGTGTTTGAGTCATCAGTAAGCGCACTGTATCTTTCGATAAGCCTACCTTCGTCCCTACTCGTTCAAAAGCTTCCATTAAATAATAGATATAAGCAGGGCCACTACCTGAAAGGGCTGTGACAGCATGTAACTGATCCTCATCGACTTCAATAACGGAGCCAACAGCCTCTAATAACTGGAGGAAAAGGAGACGCTGGTCTGCAGACACCTCGTTATTGAATGCAATGCCACTTGCTGACATACCGATTGTAGCGGAAGTATTCGGCATCACCCTTGCTACTGGGCGACTTCCTAAAAATTCTGTAATCGTATTAATCGCAATGCCTGCTAAAATAGATAGTACAGCAGTGCTCGCTGTAAGTTTAGGCTTTAAATCACACATAGCAGCAATAGCATCTTTCGGCTTCATCGCTAAGATAATCAGATCTGCCTGTTGAAAAATCGCATGATCAAATACACAATGGACACCATATGTTTCATGTAAGAAATGTAATCGTTCTTTGTCAGAGCGATTGGTGACATAAATTTCCTGTGGTGTGAACACCTTTTGTTTAATCCAGCCTTGCATCAATGCTTCCGCCATTGAGCCTGCACCGATAAATAAAATTTTTTTCATGAACAAAACCTCCAGTTCAAAATAAAAAAGCGCTCTCGTCCTTATCTAGAAGGACGAAAACGCTCTCGTTTCCGCGGTACCACCTTTGTTTGCCAATTGTTGGCACAACTCTTAGCCCTCTTATCGCAAGGGAAACGGTTATGTTTGCATAACTGCTCAGAAGTAGGTTCGGTAATGGGAGTGGGTGATGTTACTCTCAGCAAATGTAACACTCTCTAACACCTTCACCAGTTACGTACTCGTCTTCTTCAACGCACATAAATAATTAGATTATTCAAAATTATAGTGAGGAATAGGCAACCTGTCAACAGGAGGATGACGAAAACAGAAAAAACTTGTAAAATAGAATGAATCAGTATTCACAAGTGCGTGAAAAGGGGGAGACAACTTTGTCTATATACAAAATAGAAATACCAACACCCTATGCAGTAGGAGATGTCAATGCATTTATTGTAAAAGGCGATGCACTTAGCATTTTTGATGTTGGCCCAAAAACAATGGAAGCCTATGATGCTTTAA
The DNA here is from genome assembly GCF_019731275.1 of Lysinibacillus sp. K60. Classification (NCBI taxonomy): domain Bacteria; kingdom Bacillati; phylum Bacillota; class Bacilli; order Caryophanales; family Bacillaceae; genus Lysinibacillus; species Lysinibacillus sp. K60. The sequence goes on from NZ_JAASJR010000002.1 coordinate 484,409, forward strand.
AATGGGGGATTCGAGCAGCAGGCTTTGACATGCAAGATATTGAACAGGTTGTGTTAACCCATCATCATCCAGATCATGCGGGATGGGTCGATGCTTTTCCACATGCAGAAATTTTAGGGCATGCCTATAATGACAAATGGCTTCGTCATGATGAAGACTTTTTACGCTATCATGAACAATTTTACAGTGAACGTTTATTGGAGCATGGGGTACCACAAGAATATATTGCAAAAAGTGTCCATGTTCGTCGTGAATTGGAGCTTGTAGGGGAACGGCCATTAACGCAAATTTTGGCAGATGGAGATGAAGTGCCTGGGCATCCAGGATTAAAGGCAATCGAAACATTAGGTCACGCACAAAGTCATTTCATTTTTTGGGATGAAAAAACTCATCATGTGATTGGTGGAGATTTATTGCTTGAAAAAATAACGCCCAATCCATTAATAGAGCCACCATTGGATCGTACCGTAGGACGTACAAAATCTTTATTACAATATAATGCATCCCTTGAAATTCTACGTCAATTACCTGTCAAAATGATGCATACAGGGCATGGAGCAGAGCTAGAGGATATTCCGTTGTTAATTGATAAACGATTAGAGCGACAGCACCAGCAATCAATGAAGGTTTTTGAATTATTAGGCGATGATCAATTAACAGTTGTCCAAGTAACAAAACGCTTGTATCCGGCTATCTTCCAGCATCAGCTTGGTTTAACTTTATCTAAAACACTTGGTCATTTAGATTATCTAGAGGCCAATGGGTATATTACGTCAACGAAGACAGAAGCAGGTATCTATTTATTTCAAAGGAAGTAGGTTTATACATGAAACATCCTAACAAAACAATCTTTGTGACAGGAGCTACAAGTGGGGTTGGCTTAAAAATAACTGAATTACTAGTAGCTCAAGGGCATACCGTTTATGCCACAGGTCGCAATGCCATTGCACTAAAGGTGCTAGAGCGTTTAGGTGCTCAAGTGATCCAAGCGGATTTAACCAATCTACATACACTTGATGATGTTTGTGCGCAGCTACCACCGATTGATGTAGCGATTCTTTCAGCAGGTGTAGGGAAGTTTGCTGTAGCCCCTGCTTTACAGGATGAGGATATTGCGCAAATGATCGAATTAAATGTTAGTGTACCGATTTATCTTGCCAAACGATTAGCCTCTAAGATGATAGAGCGCAAACAGGGCCATTTAATATTCATTGGTTCTCAGGCTGGGAAGGTGGCCACACCAAAAGCGAGTGTCTATGCTGCGACAAAACATGCTATTGTCGGTTTTACCAATGGATTGCGTATGGAATTGGCTCCGTACAATGTAAAAGTGACAGCCATCCATCCTGGTCCCATTGATACACCATTTTTAGATAAAGCCAATGAAACAAGTGGCTACCGAGAATCCTTAGGGCGCTTTTTATTGTCAGCGGAGGAAGTAGCTCAAGAGACAGTGAAAACGATTGATCGTCCTGTTCGTGAAATTAATCTACCTAGAATTATGGGATTATCGAGTAAATTGTATGCATTAGCCCCAGCGACCATAGAATGGTTGGGCAAATCATTTTTTCATAAGAAATAACAATATTTGAAACTGTAAACATGCTTCACGTGCATGTCTACGGTTTTTTCATATTTACATATATTTATAGCTATAGTAGTAAAGAGGAAGAGTTGAAAAGGAGACTTAGATGTATACAATTGGTCAAGTTGCAAAATTTTTAGGAGTTTCTAGAGATACCTTAAAATTTTATGAAGAAAAAGGATTAGTAAAGCCCCAGCAAAATAGTGAGAATGGGTATAGAACATACAATCATTTTGATATATATGATATCACAACAATCAATTTTTATAGAGAAATTGATTTTGAAATCAAAAAGATTCAGGAATTGAGAAAAGGCAAGAGTATAGATGACATCCAATCAATGTTAGGAGAAAAGGAACAAGAAGTATTAGAGGAGATAGCTTATAAAAAGCTCCAGCTTGTAAAAGAGGGTGGGAAAAACATCAAAAGGCCACGAATGTTGTGAAATTAACGTTTCGTGGCTGAATATTAGCTATATAGCTTTATATGTAGGAAACGCAAACACTTGATACATCTATATTTACGCGAATATGGCTTACCATTCAGTGTGCATGAAATCGTGTATATTTCGTGACATTGTAACTCCGTATTTTTCTAGCACTACCCCAATTAGATTATGTACTTGTCCCACCAGATGAAGTGCCACGACCTCAAGATCCTCTACATCGTCTATCATTGCTCCTGCGCTTGATCTACTTGAGGGAGCTGGTTGAATTACACATAGAATTATTTTTACACCAAAACGTTCAGGCTGTCCTAATGTCCCATAATAAGATCTCCTTTTTAACTCCAGAGACATTGCATAAATATTTGATCCTCTATGTGTTTCTTTACAATCAAAAGGATATAGATTTTAATAAAGTACTAAGTATGCCACTATATTTAATAAACTTCGAAGTCCCAGCATATTACCCACATGTTCGATTTTTTGCTATTTCGACGTAAATGTAGTTTGAAATAAAGAATGTTTATACATACTGCAGTCAGTAACACAGCTAAAAAACGCTGTGAACTCATTTCATGAACTATTTTATTCCTTATTCATATACAAATTATTTATTACTTCATTAATATCTTTAACTAAATTTTCATTAATACTATAGGTTGTATGTGTATCACTGGCATCCATTATTACACCAGAATCATTATTAATCCAAAGATAAAATGTTTTCTTACCTAGTTTAACTTTATAGTTAGGACTAGCCATATCTTTGATACCTTGGTTTTTACTTGCACTATTAAAAGCAGTTGAAAAAAGTTCTATATCTTCTAATTCTGTAATTTTCTTCATGGAATCCTTTTTAATTTCAGAAAAATTTACAGATTCATAAATTTTAATAGTTTCATTTTTATTGCTTGAACATCCACTAATTAACGATATTGATAGTATAGTAATAAAATATAAGATTAAATATTTCTTCATTTTACGCCTCCTATGGATGAAAACAAATAAACAACAAAATTTATTCGAAATATGATTTTATTAAGTGAAAACAAGGTCATCATTATACTGATGACCTTGTTTTTAAATTTTAAAGAAGAAATTAATTAATTAATTTTGTATTACTAATTGATAAATTAAGTCCATCGATATCTATATAATATAAGTTACTCTTTTCATCAAAATAATAATTTATAGGTATGTCGATATAATTATTTGTCAATTTATTTACCTTTGGTATTGCCTGGATTTTAGCTTCTGGAATATCAAATTTAACTTCAGCTTTTTCTGTTATTTCAAAACCTTCAATTGTTAGAATGCTTTTAACAGCAACATCAAGGAATTCATTTTCGGAAAAATTATCTAAATTTATCTTTCCGTTATTTCTACTAATTATACTTAATTCATTTAAGCCATTATTTTTTGATAAATATACGATATATTTTTCTCCTTTTTGTAAAGCAGTATATTCCTCTACATGAAGATATTCATTTTGTGCAGTAATAGCTGCTGACTCATTAAATTTAATATTTGAACCTAAATCTAAATCATTTTTATAGTACTCAAGTACTTCAACTTCTCTTGTTGCATAATAATTGAAGGAGAGTTTTCTTCATAAACTACTGTACTATTACTCTAGATAATTCATCTTTCACTTGAACTAATGCAATTACATCAGCAATATCAACTATTTCATCGTATTCAAAAACCTCATGGCTACCTTGTAATGGAATATCTATTGGTTTATTACTAGAATTTATATAATTAAATCCCACTATAAAGAACACAGAAAAGAATAAAATTATACTTAGAGTTTTTAATTTTTTCATTCTTATTTACCCCATTTCTGCTGTAAACTAAGTCTATCATATAGTTGTATAGAATAATCCGTTTTAACACCTTGTACCATAATAGAAAGTGTTGATTCTCCCGGCGGGTGAGCCATACTCAAAGCATGCCCCATTTCATGTGTAGCTGTAGCAGTTCGCTTAGTATCTGTATCTAAAAGAGTAGTTTTATATTGATAAACCATTGCTTTTACCCAAGTATCAGATAAAGTTGCAGAAGTTGCAGATGTACCAGTCCATGTCTTGTAGGGATACATAACCCCTAAATCCCCAGATAACGGTGCGTTAATAGAATTAAAATGTGTTACTACTTGTGCAGTAGAGCCATATTGATTTGACCCGCTAGAATATGTATAAGAAGCTTTCGAGGAAGCTCCGTTCCACTGGCTAGCTGCAGTAGTTGCTATTGAAGATGAGCCAGAGCCAACACCCCAAGTTAAGTGCCCCGATACAAATCCGCCACTCCATTCCGCTGCTTGCGTGTGGCTTGATAGATTTAATACACTAAAAGCCACTAAAAGAAAAAATAAAATACTAATATTTTTTAATTTTGACATAAAATACCTCCCGTTCCTTTTTTTAATATTAAAACTATGATTTCTTTATGGCAACCATATATAAGTTATCTTTAATTTACTCACTACTTCGATTATTGTGTTTCTAGCGTACTGAAAGTATTGCATTGAAAATATTTCCTGTTTTATGAAAACTACTTTTGTGTTCTGATATTGTATTGATTTTTATCTATCCCAAGATTAGGCTATCCGACTTGGCTATTTGATATCGTACGCTGTCTATCGGCTTGGTCATCCACCTTTGCCTTTGCGCTACTTTTTCCAAGAATCTATCCTGAGCAACGTTTTATACACTTTGTCAAACAAAAATTCAAAAACAAATTGTCACTTTCAGTAATTGTTTTAATCGTGATGATACAAACAGCTATCTTTCTCATGATTTTGTTTCATATCATGAATAATTATGAAGAAACCTCTATTTTTACGCTGTCTTCATGGGGCATGCTCAGTTTTTATTTTGTTAAAACGCTTTTGTCAGGACCATTAGGCGAGGAGTTAGGATGGAGGGGTTTTGCACTGCTGGAGCTTCAAAAGAAGTATTCGCCATTAATAGCTTCTATTATCATAGGCTTTTGGTGGGGAATGTGGCATTTACCGATATGGCTTACAACAGGGTTTATGGGAATAGATTTGGTCAAATATAGCTTCTTCTTTATGCTATCGATTATAGCTACGACCATCATCATGACAGTATTTTATACGATCAATCAGAATTTAATGATTCCTATTATTATTCATCAGCTCTTTAATTTTTTTATCGGTTCCATCAACGGAAACCTAATTGATTTAATCATGTATAATGCCATTTTATATTCGGCGGTGGCCGTTCTACTTATTTTGATTAATCCTAAAAAAGTATTGTATAAGATAAATCAGCCAAGTAACTAGAAAGAATCCAGTTTGTATAATGGATTCTTTTTTTCGTCCGTTGCTAAATTTATATAGTATACATTTATATAGATAGTAAAAAAACATTTTTTCGAGTGAATTGCCATGGATTTCTTGTCAACCTTATACAAGGAACGACTTACTTTTGACAATAAAAATAAAAGTCTATGAATTTATAAAAATACACTTGTATTTATTTTTATAACATGATACTATTCGTGTATAAACTTTTAAATGAATGTATAAAAATACATATCGATAGAGCAATGGAGGCGCATTTTTAATGGCAAATAAAAAAGTAGTATTAGCTTATTCAGGTGGACTTGATACTTCGGTAGCAATTCCATGGTTAAAAGAACAAGGTTGGGACGTAATTGCAGTATGTCTTGACGTTGGCGAAGGGAAAGATCTTGAATTCGTAAAAAATAAAGCTCTTCAAGTAGGAGCGATTGAATCTTATATGGTGGATGCGAAAGACGAATTTGCTGAAGGGTATGCACTAATTTCTTTACAAGCACATACTTGGTATGAGCAAAAGTATCCATTAGTATCAGCGCTTTCCCGCCCACTTATCTCGAAAAAACTAGTAGAGATTGCGAATCAAGTAGGCGCAGATGCTGTTGCGCACGGTTGCACAGGTAAAGGGAATGACCAAGTTCGTTTTGAAGTATCGATAAAAGCATTAAATCCAGACTTAGAGGTATTAGCACCAGTACGTGAGTGGGGCTGGAGCCGTGATGAGGAAATCGAATATGCAATGAAGCATAATGTACCGATTCCTGCAACATTGGATTCACCATTCTCAATCGACCAAAACCTATGGGGCCGTGCGAATGAAGCTGGCATCATGGAAGACCCATGGGTGTCGCCACCAGAGGAAGCTTACGGCTTAACTGTTTCTGTTGAAAATGCACCGAATGAAGCAGAGTATGTGGAAATCGAGTTTGTAGCTGGTAAACCAGTAGCATTAAACGGAAAAGAAATGAAGCTTGCTGATTTAATTCAAGAATTAAATGCAGTAGCAGGTGCTCATGGAGTAGGACGTATCGATCACGTTGAAAATCGTTTAGTTGGTATAAAATCTCGTGAGGTTTATGAAATTCCAGGTGCAAAAGTGCTGTTAACAGCGCATAAAGAGCTTGAGGACTTAACGCTTGTAAAAGAATTAGCACACTTCAAGCCAGTTATTGAGAAAAAACTTTCTGAATTAATTTACGACGGTCTATGGTTCTCACCATTACGTGATGCTCTTGAAGCATTCCTTGCCCAAACACAACAATATGTGAATGGTACAGTACGTGTGAAACTATTTAAAGGGCATGCGATTGTAGAAGGACGTAAATCACCAAATTCATTATACAGTGAAAAGCTAGCAACATACTCGAAGGAAGATCAATTCAATCACGCTTCCGCTGTAGGCTTTATCGAGTTATGGGGTCTACCAACTGTAGTGAACTCATCTGTGAATAAAAAGTAATGTTGAACAAGCAAGGTGTGGTGAGGCATTTGTGCTTATACTACACCTTTTGATAAGTAATCGAGGAAAAGGTGAGCTGACATGACAAAACTTTGGGGTGGACGTTTCCAAAAATCAGCAGAAGCATGGGTAGACGAATTTGGCGCATCCATTGGCTTTGACCAGCAACTTGTGCTAGAGGACCTTGAAGGTAGTGTTGCACATGTCACAATGCTTGGTGCCACAGGAATTTTACCAGCAGCTGATGTAGAGGCCATACTAGGTGGTCTTGCCCAATTAAAAGATAAGGCAATTGCGGGTGAGCTTGAATTTAGCGTTGCCAATGAAGATATACACTTAAATTTAGAAAAAAAGTTAATTGATTTAATAGGTCCTGTCGGTGGCAAACTACATACAGGACGTAGCCGAAATGACCAAGTAGCAACGGATATGCATCTTTTCTTGAAAAAGCGTGTGCAGGAAGCAATTGATTTAATTGTGACGTTCCAACAAACGCTTCTAGACAAAGCACAAGAGCATATTGAAACGATTGCACCAGGTTATACGCATCTACAACGTGCACAGCCAATATCCTTTGCACACCATTTAATGGCTTATTTTTGGATGCTAGAGCGTGATAAACAACGTTTTACAGAATCCATAAAACGTATTGATATTTTACCTTTAGGTGCTGGGGCAATGGCAGGGACAACTTTCCCGATTGACCGTTTAAAATCAGCAGAGCTATTAGGTTTTAGCGAGGTTTATGCAAACTCCATGGATGCGGTAAGTGATCGTGATTTTATCGTGGAATTTTTAAGTCATTCCTCCTTACTTATGGCACATTTATCACGCTTTGCTGAGGAAATTATTATCTGGTCTACAGATGAATTTAAATTTATCGAACTGGATGATGCCTTCTCAACAGGTTCTTCGATTATGCCACAAAAGAAAAACCCAGATATGGCAGAGCTTATTCGTGGTAAAACAGGGCGTGTTTATGGGAATCTAATGGGCCTATTAACGGTGTTAAAGGGCACACCATTAACGTATAACAAAGATATGCAGGAGGACAAAGAGGGTATGTTCGACACTGTTCATACGATTCTTGGTTCACTTAAAATCTTTGAAGGTATGGTGCGTACAATGACTGTCAACACGGAACGCTTACATCAGGCTGTTCACGCTGATTTTTCAAATGCAACGGAGCTAGCAGATTACCTTGCTACAAAGGGGATGCCATTCCGTGAGGCACATGAGGTGACTGGTAAGCTTGTCTTTACATGTATTCAAAAGGGTATTTATTTATTAGACTTGCCATTGGAAGAAATGCAGCAAGAAAGTACGTTAATTGAAGCGGATATTTACGATGTACTAGCGCCAGAAGCTGCTGTTCGCCGCCGCCATTCCTTAGGTGGTACTGGCTTTGAACAAGTAAAAATCCAAATTGAAAAAGCGAAAGCCTGTCTTGTAGCCATTTAATTTTTGCGTGCATGTCCTTGTGACTTTTTGCATAGATATTCATTAAAGCTGTCCTGTGAGGCACTATGAAAACCTTTATCCTTTTTCACTGAGCCAGAGGGTGACGTGAAGAAGAGAACCTTACATATGTGAAGGACAATCCCCAATTCTGGAGACGCGGAATTGGGGTTTTTGTATAAGTAAATGTAGGAGGGATGAAGAAATGAATGAACGTTTTACAAAGGGGCTCGAAACAATTAAACAATATGTGACAGAGGAAGAAGCAGCACGGATGATTAAATCTGATGCATTAGCCGATATCGCACCCGATTTACGCAAAATGATTATTGAATTTGCTTACGGTGATGTCTATGCACGGCCTGGGCTGGATGCAAAGAGTCGAGCACTCGTCGTGATAACAGCGGTAGTTACACAAGGTGCTGCACCACAAACCAAAACGCATATTCAGCGTGGATTACATGCAGGCTTGACACAGACAGAAGTGGTCGAGGCACTTTTACAATTAGCACCCTACATCGGTTTTCCAAGAGTGCAAAATGCTTTAACGATAGCCCAACAAGTCTTTGCAGAAAAAAGCTAAAGCATGTATAAAAAATAGAAGAAGGCTCATAATAAGAGAGGAACCACTTATTAATCTAATCTGATGGGGAGGATGCAGAATGAGTAGTAATAGTCAAACACCCAAAGACCAAGAATCTCAGGAAAGTCCGCCACAACTGTTGAAGGTTGAAGCTTCATAAATCTTAAGCCTAAAGGTGAAACAGACTATTCTGTTTTGCTATAGATTAAGAAGAAGTGTAAACTATACCAGTTAAAAATCAAATAGAAGCAATAAGTGTCCATGGATCCAGAATTATTCTGGGTCCTTTTTGTTTCTTATGGGGTCTAAAGTACTCAAGATATCCGCTCTAAATGAAGTTCAAAGCGCTCCTAAGGAAGGAGAACCCGCTCTAAATGGAGTTAAAGCGCTCCTAAGGAAGGGGGATCCGCTCTAAATGGAGTTCAAAGTGCTCATAGGGGAGGAGAACCCACTCTAAATGAAGTTCAAAGCACTACCAAGGGAAGGCTCTCGCTCTTATTGTGAAAAAACCTCTACTCAACACCATAAAAATTCCTTCATTTGACATTAGAGAAAATCTGTATTACTCTATACATAACAGATTTCTGTTTGGTTACAAGCAATACAGATTGGGGGAGTTTTATGCAAATACAATTAGATCCAAACAGTGAATTGCAGCTATATAAACAATTGGCCAATCAAATAATAGAATGCATTGCGCAAGGCGAGCTGAAAAATGGTGATACTTTACCGTCTGTACGTTCGATGGCTACAGATCTAGGCATTAACGTTAGCACGGTCAGTAAAAGTTATCATGAACTTGAAGAGAAGGGCTTAATTGAATTGAAGCCGAAAGCAAAAGCGGTCATTATTGGTGGTCAAAAGAGAGAGCTGGAAGAAACGGAGTTTGAAAAAGTCGAAAATGCCTTGAAGCCTATCATGGCGGAGGCTTTTGCGCGTGGCCTCGAAAAAGAGCAAATGACAAGTTTGTTCCAGCGAATTTTAAAACAATGGAAGTAGGGGTAGTATGCTTATAATTGTAGGCATCTTTATCATTGTCGGAATTATGGAAACGATGACCCCACATTTAACAAGAAAAACACTTGTTTTTGGTGTTTCCATACCCGAACCATATGTCAAACATCCACAATTAAAGCTGTGGAAGAAGCATTATAGCCAAATCATCGCAGGAATTACCGGCTTATTTTTAGTAGGTCAAATCGCTCTCTATCTTTCACCTATACAAGAGGAGAAGGTATCTTTAATTTCCTTTATCCTTTTGTATGTCATGCTCCTTTTGTCATCAGGTCTTTACATGAGTTATCATGTTAAAACGAAAAAATTAAAGGTGCAGGAGCAGTGGGAGACACAAATAAAAACAGTATATGTGACAGATTTGTCTATCCGTCAGAAAGAGGAAGCATTATCACCTATATTTTTTAGTGTACCCATCATCATCACACTTGCTTTAATTGCTTTTACGTACATGAACTATGAGACAATCCCAGAGGTTTTTGCTACACATTGGAATGGAGCAGGAGAGGTCGATGGTTGGACTCAAAAATCGCGGCTCTCAGTCATCAGTATGCCACTTATATTATTGGCAATACAAACTAGTTTTTTCATGATGAGTCAAGGCATGAAAAGTGCCAAAATCCAATTAAGTGCACAGGCCAAAGAAGCATCCATTCATCGGGAGTTAACTCAGCGTAAATACGGAAGCTGGTACCTGGCAGCCATGAATTTTAGTATGACAATTCTATTTGTTGTTTTACACTATACAACTGTTATTTTACAAGACCAAACGGCTCCCTACTTCTTCCCACTTTTTCTTGTCTTTAATGTCGTTACGTTGGGTGGTTTACTAGTGTTCATTTGGAAGCTCAGTAAAAGTAATGAACGTTTTGATGAGGTACATACAAATGAAACAGCTGCCACAGATGATCAATACTGGAAATGGGGTATTTTTTATTGCAATAAAAATGATCCATCCTTATTAGTGCCTAAAAAGTTTGGAATCGGTTGGACTGTTAATTTCGCGAACAAATGGTGTTACATCTTAATAGCTATTACTTTACTGCCAATTTTATTGGTGATTTTCATATAGAAAGGAAGATTAGATGAAAAAATGGTTATGGATTTGCTGTATAATTTTACTTTTAGCTGCCTGTGGGCAAAAAGAGGTCACTGCACAACATCAAGGAACAAAGGGGACAAATGCAATGAATGAACAGTTTATTGGAAAATGGGAAGGAACTATTGAAACGCCAAATGGACCATTACCGATTATTATCGATTTAAAGAAGGAAAGTGGTACATTATCCGTGCCAGCACAGGGCTTATCTAATTTTCCATTTCAAAGTGTGACGTATACAGGTGATAAAGTAAAAGTGTCCATAAATTTAAACGGCTCGGCTATTGCCATTAATGGCACAATCAAAAATGAACAAATAGAGGCTACATTTCAACAAAATGGTGCGAAATTTCCTTTAATACTAAAGGCTTATAAAGAGCAACCTGTTACCTATGACACATTAAAAATTCCCGTTCAAAACGGCAACTTAACGGTAGCTGTAGAAAAGGCTTCTACATCTCCATCACCAGTGGCACTGATAATAGCAGGATCGGGGCCAACTGATAAAGATGGTAATTCTGCTTTGGCTGGAAAAAATAATAGCTTGAAAATGTTGGCGGAAGGTTTAGCACAACAGGGCATTGCGACGGTGCGTTATGATAAGCGAGGACTAGGTGACAATCAAGCGCTCTTAACAAAGGAAGAGGATGGAACGTTTGACCAATACGTTGATGATGCTGTACAAATTATCCAAACATTGATGGCTGATAAAGCCTACACAAGTGTACATGTGATTGGCCATAGCGAAGGCTCACTCATTGGTTTGCTCGCGACTCAAAAGACAGGCGTAGCATCCTTTGTGTCCATTGCCGGTGCAGGTAGATCGTTAGATGAAGTGCTTTTAGAGCAATTAAAAGGTCAATTAGCACCAAAGCTTTTCAATGAATCCACGAATATTTTGACAGCTTTAAAGCAAGGGAAGCAAGTGAAAAATATTTCACCAGAGCTACAAGCCCTTTTCCGTCCATCTGTACAGCCTTTTCTGATTTCCTTGCTAAAATATCAACCTGCTAATGAGCTTGCAAAAGTAAAAAGCCGTGTATTGCTAGTACAAGGAACAACAGATTTACAAGTGAAGGAAGCCGATGCTGAGGCATTGAAGAAAGGCAAACAAGAGGCAAAATTACTTTATCTAGCGGGTATGAATCACGTATTGAAAAAGGCACCAGCCGATCGTGCCAAAAACTTAGCAACCTATGCAGACCCTTCACTGCCACTGCATGAAGAATTACTACCAGCAATTGAGCAATTTATTAAAAATGAAAAGTAGGATGATAAACCTTGGGAGTAATTGTCTATTTAATTATCATGCTGCCGTTTCTCATCTTCGCCATTGTTCTATCGCAAGGTAAAGGAGCTTTTCTACTTGCTGGCTTTCATACGATGGCACAGGAGGAAAAAGAACATTATGATGAAAAGGCACTGGCAAGATTTATGGGAAAAATGATGTATGGCTACTGTTTTTGTGTCCTTTTATGGATACTAAACGAATTATTCCATACACAATGGTTATTTCATGTAGGTCTTGTACTTTTTGTCGCCCTTACGATATTTTTATTGATCTATGTAAACACAGGTAATCGTTAAAAAAAATAGCATGTAAGACAAAGTAGAACCATTTTAGAATGGTTCTCTTTTTTTGTAAGCGCTTTACAAAAATTCTTTAAAATCTAAATATTTGGAAAACCGTAATTTTAGTGTCACGAATATGCTCGTTCATACGTTGTTTTTCTTCTTTTCTGTAAAAATAGAATTTTAAGAATAATTAGTATTATTATAGATGACATTAAAAAATTACTAAGTTAGGAGAATTCTTTGATATGTCGCAAATGTTAGCACTGACGATAGTACTTGCTATTCTTTACATCGGAGATATCGTAGCAACAAGAACGAAGGCGTGGATTCCATCTGTGTTCGTCTGTGCGGTATTATTTTTAATTGGCTATTGGACATTCTTCCCGAAAGATATTGTTAGTATTGCCGGGATTGGTCCAGTCGTTGCCACGATGTTAATGTATTTATTAATTACGAATATGGGTACACTTCTGTCCCTTAAGGAATTGAAAAACCAGTGGAAAGCCATCGTTATTTCTTTAGCTGGTATTGTAGGCATCATCGCCATATTATTTACAATTGGTGCCTTGCTATTTGATTTAAAAACGATGATTGTTGCAGTTCCACCATTAGTCGGTGGTGTTGTGGCAGCGCTAGTGATGTCAGAAGGCGCTTCTGCAGCTGGCTTAGAGGATTTAGCCGTCTTTGCCATTGTGATTTACGTCATTCAAGGTTTTGCAGGATATCCCATCACGTCCATTGTATTGAAGCGTGAAGCAAAACGTTTATTAAAAGAACACCATCAAGGGAATATACAATCGGTAACACTGGTAGAGGAAGATGTTGAACAGTCATCTGAGCAACCAAAATTATTTAGGAAAATTCCTACCAAGTACAATACAGAATACTTTAAATTTTTCCGTTTAGCGCTTGTTGGATTATTAGCGTATGGTACATCTACAGCATTAGCACCTGTTGTGACAGTCAATGCATTAGTGCTATGCCTAGTGTTTGGTGTCCTTGCATCGACATTTGGTTTTTTAGAAAGACAACCATTGCAAAAAGCAAATGGCTTCGGTTTTGCCATTATGGGGTTAATGCTCTTTATATTTGATGGCTTAAAACAGGCTTCCCCTGAAATGCTGATGCGTATTATAGTGCCATTAGTAGTGTCTATTGTCTTAGCAGTCATTGGTATGTATATTTTCTCTTTCATCGCAGGAAAAGTGTTAAAGGTCAGCCCGAATTTAGCGTTTGCTGTATCCTTAACAGCGCTCTATGGGTTCCCAGCAGATTATATTTTAACGAATGAAGTAGTGAAATCGTCCACAACCGACGAAAAAGAACGTGAAATACTGTTAAGCCATATGTTGCCACCGATGCTTGTAGGAGGCTTCATTAGTGTAACGATAACATCTGTTATTTTAGCAGGTATTTTCGTAAGTTGGTTATAAACAAGGAGAGAGTAATCATGAACAATATCAAACGCATTATCGCGGAATTAAATAGTGAGCTTGTGACGATTCGTCAAAAATTGCACAGTGAGCCAGAGCTTTCTTGGGAAGAATATGAAACAACGAATTATGTAGCAGCGTATTTAGAGAACCTTGGTATTCCGTATAGACGAACAGAGCCAACAGGCATTATTGCGGAGTTAAAAGGGGGCAGGGAAGGAAAAACCATTGCCTTACGTGCGGATATGGATGCATTGTCAGTTTATGAAATACGAGAAGATATTCCGTATCGCTCTAAAACAGATGGTAAGATGCATGCCTGTGGTCATGATGCGCATACAGCCATGTTGCTGATTGCAGCTAAGACATTACATACGGTACAAGAAGAAATTGAGGGAACAGTTCGTTTTATTTTCCAGCCAGCGGAAGAAGTTGCTACGGGTGCAAAAGCGATGGTAGAGCAAGGAGCAATGAAAGGTGTAGATAACGTCTTTGGTATTCATATTTGGTCGCAAATTAACACAGGAAAAATTCAGTGCAATAAAGGTCCTGCCTTTGCCTCTGCTGATATTTTCAAAGTGCGCTTTAAAGGGCAGGGCGGGCATGCCGCAGTACCACATGATGCCATTGATGCCGTGATGATTGCTTCAACGTTTGCTTTGAATGTCCAAACAGTTGTGGCACGTACCGTCAATCCACTTCAACCTGCCGTTCTTACAATTGGAAAAATGGAGGTTGGCACACGCTTTAATGTAATTGCTGAAAATGCCATTTTAGAAGGGACTGTGCGCTGTTTTGATAAAGAGGTCCGTTCACATATCGAAGCGCAAATTCGTCATTATGCTGAGCAGATTGCCTCACTTTATGGGGGCACAGCAGAGGTTGTTTATGAATATGGTACACAAGCCGTCAACAATGATGTGGCGAGTGCCAGCTTAGTCGAGCGCCTTGCAGCTGAACATTTTGGGGCGGAAGCTTATCATGTTGATGATCCGACAATGGGTGGAGAAGACTTTAGCTTTTACTTAGATGAAGTACCTGGCTGCTTTGCTCTAGTAGGCTCAGGCAATACAGTAAAGGATACACGCTGGGCACATCATAATGGCCATTTTAATATCGATGAAGATGGTTTGCGCGTTGGAGCCGAATTATATGTACAATATGCGTTAACTTGGTTAAGCGAAAACAAATAAAGAGAAGTGGACATGCTTCTTATGAAATTAGTATAAATTCACCTTAGCTGGTCATAATAAAGAAGATTTCACTTATGAAATCTATAATGATGAGGAGGATGAAAAATGAGTAGGTTCGAACAACTAGACCCCAAATCTCAAAAAATCCACCGCAACTGGTCAAGGATTAAGCGATCAAAATCGCAAGTAAATGGTGAAACGGAGATTACTCTCCATAACCGTCTCTTGCGAAGTGAAGCAAAGGCCCGTCAGTTTTAATCATGCTAGAAAAGTAAGTGTCATCAAGCCCAGAAAAAATTCTGGGTTTTTCTTTATGACTAAGAAAGATGTATTATATTGTAAGGAAGTAATTTCTAACAGAAAAGGAGAGGAAAGCTATGATTAATCCTATTCCCATTTATCTACAGCAATTTGCAGGAAACGTCCAATTTATAGATGAAGTTGAATCACAGTTTCAGCTTCATTCTAGTGCAGGCAATGAACAATTTGAAATTTGGTATTACGGTGATTTGCTAATCATTGAAGGGGAGGAAATGCCTTTTATTACAGGCTCCACCGCTAGAATCGTTGCTAAAGATCCTTTATCCGCAGAGGGAATTTTGCTCTTTGATGCGACTCTACATGGTTATAATGCGCTATTTTGTGAGGCGTATACAGAGGATCACCGTGACAAACGTCCACTAGAAAAATATAATTTACCCGAAACAGAAGTCGTATTATCATTTTTCTATAACATCGACTATGACGAAGAAATAGACGACTATGAGGTAGATGAACAAGAAAATGTTCGACTTATCAATGGAGAAACCACTAACTGGGAAACGATTAAAAGAAATGGCTATGATGCATTTACTTTTTATATCAAAAAAGAAGATGGAACTCTTTTAGCATTTGCTGAAGAAGAACTAGCCTAATAAGAAAGGATTTTCGCGAAATGCAACTGATACAATTTACACAAGATTTAGCAAACCCCATTCATCAATACCAATCCATCGATACATTCTATAGAAAAATTACGAAAACAGAAGTGCCTACGACGATCGGTTTCATCTATATTGAGTCAGGTGGAGTGGTTGGTATGCATGAAGCCCCTGTTCCACAGCTATTTATCGTTATTAATGGGGAAGGATGGATAAGAGGTGAAGATGGTGAAAAAATCACCATAAAAACAGGACAGGGAGTGCTATGGCATCAAGGACAGGCACATGAATCTGGTAGTATAACTGGCTTAACAGCACTTGTTATCCAAGCGGAGCAGATAAATCTTACATAAATAAAAGTGTAACGGTAGTTGCAAGAACCGTTACACTTTTTCATATTGTTTAACCAATTTAACTGTCTTAAGTAGATGACCATCAAATTGTTCATCAAATTCTTCTATTGCTACAAATCCCTTTGCTTGATAAAAATGCATTCCAAGTTTATTTTCTTTCTCTACACAAACAAATAAAGACGATAGATTTGGTAGCATGCGTAGTCCTTCCTGTAAAAGTGCGGTACCCACGCCCTTACCATGCATATCAGGATGTAAATAAATCGCATGTAGCTCTGCCTCACCTTGTGTTACATTTGAAAAATTAGCAAAGCCTACTAGCCATTCGTCAAAAATTGCAACAAGAAACGGACTGTTGATAAGACGTTCAATTAATCGTTCTCGACTATAAGCTAGTTGTAAAAAACGATCTTGAATGTCACGTGGAATGATTCCTTCGTATGTATGATGCCAGCTTATTCTAGCAATTTCTTGTACAAAAGTAATGTCATTTTCTTGCATCTGTCGTATAATAAGTGTCAACACTTTTCACCTGCTATTCCAATTTTTCTCTTTATTGTAACATTCAATCATTCAAAGGGGGTCACTTTCATGCAAGTAATTGAAAAAGCATTTGGCTATATCACGCGAACGCATGAGGATCAATTACAGGTACTCGTATTTGAACAGAATTCAGTTGGGGCAGGTATCCAGGTGCCCAAAGGTACGGTAGAGGAAGGGGAAACACCTTTAGACGCTGTGAAACGTGAAATGCTAGAAGAAACAGGTCTAACCACACTTGTCGTTCAAGCGTTAATAGCACAGGACTATTTTAATCATCCATCAGGTGTTTTACAAAAACGGTATTTTTATCATTTAACATCCGATGAAACACGGGATGCATGGCAGCATCATCCAACAGGCTTGAACGAAGGGGATTTACTCTTTTCATTCTATTGGATTTCAGCTGAGCAAGATGCCCTGTTAGCAAAGGGGCATGGGGATTATTTATACCGATTGTTAGCAAAGGTGAAAAATTGAACCTATCATCAATAAAACCGCGTCAACTGGACGCGGTTTTTATGTTGATTCGATTAAGCCCTGGCAGCAATCTCTAGGGCTTGTGCAAAATCAGCAATTAAGTCATCAACATGCTCAAGTCCTACAGAAAAACGTAGAAGGCCATCTGTGATGCCTCGTTTAGCACGCTCTTCAGGCTCCATAGCAGCATGACTCATTTTTGCAGGGTAAGAAAGAATAGATTCTACTCCTCCAAGAGAGACCGCAAATACTGGAATTGTCATCGCCTCAACCAATGCCTTTGCAGCTGCATAGCTTGGTAGTCGGAAGGATAAAACGGCCCCAGGACTTGTGCTTTGACGTTGATGAATAGCGTAGCCAGGATGTGAAGCAAGCCCTGGATAGTAGACCTGCTCAACTAGTGGATTACTAGCCAAATAAACAGCAATTTTTTGTGCAGATTCAGCAGAACGACTAAAACGTACATCTGTTGTTTTGATGTTTTGTAGAAGTGTGAATGAATCCTGTACACCTAAAATATTACCGAATGAATTTTGGATAAAGTAGAGATCCTGACCTAGCTTTTCATCGGCAGTAACCGTTAAGCCAGCAATAATATCAGAATGTCCAGATAAAAACTTTGTTGCACTATGAATAACGACATCTACACCAAGTTCTAGTGGGCGTTGGTGTAAAGGTGTCATAAAAGTATTATCCAAGAATGTAAGGCAGTGGTGTTGCTTGGCAAGCGCCACTATACCACGTATATCTGTAATGCCTAACGTTGGATTTGATGGTGTTTCCATATAAAGTAGTTTTGTAGCTGGCGTGATTGCTGCTTCTACAGCTGCTAGATCCGTAAAATCTACAAATGTATGGGAAATCCCAAAGCGTGGCAACACCTTTGTTACAAAACGATAGGTTCCACCATAAACATCCTCAGTCATGACGATATGATCTCCCTGCGATAACAGCATTAATGCTGCTGATACGGCAGCGATTCCAGATGAAAATGCATGGGCACGAACACCACCCTCAAGCTCTGCTACAGCTTTTTCTAATGCATCTCTTGTAGGGTTGCCTGAACGAGCATAATCATATTCTCCGAATTCATCTATACTTTCTTGATGGAAAGTAGAGGACAGATACATCGGGACATTAACAGCCCCTTTTTTATCACCATAGCCATCACGAACACCTGCGTGAATGAGGCTTGTTTCAATACGTTGCTTCATCCATTACGCCTCTTTTCTAAGGATATCAAATACTTGTCGTAAGTCTGCAATTAAATCTTCTGCTTCCTCAATGCCAACAGAGAAGCGTAATAAACGATCACAAACGCCACGCTCCACACGTTCTTCATAAGGCATATCTGCATGTGTTTGTGTAGCAGGATACGTAATAAAGCTTTCAACACCGCCAAGACTTTCAGCAAAAGTAATTAACTTTAAGTTACGAAGGAATGGGTCAATCCACTCAGGCTTTTGCAAGCGGAATGACAGCATGCCACCTTTTCCAGTATAAAGGACATCTGTCACTAACTCTTCTTCCTCTAAGTAAGCAGCAATCGCCTTCGCATTGGCATCATGTTGCTTTAAACGTAGATGCATTGTTTTTAGACCACGAATAAGTAACCATGAATCCATAGCTCCTAGCACCATGCCACTACCATTATGAATAAAGCCAATACGTTCAGCTAATTCTGTTCCTTTAGCAACCACTAGCCCAGCTAAAACATCATTATGACCACCAATATACTTCGTTGCAGAATGAAGCACAATATCTGCGCCTAATTCAATAGGGCGTTGGAAGTATGGCGTATAAAATGTATTATCCACAATTAACCATGCCCCATGCTTATGTGCTAACTCCGCATACACTTGTAAATCAAATTCCTGCATAAGTGGATTTGTTGGTGTTTCAATAAATATTGCACGTGTATTTTCATTCATTAATGCTTCCACCTGTTCAACTGATTCAAATTTTGAATAAACAGGCTTGATATTATAAGTATCTTGGAAGAAGTTAAATAGTCTATATGTACCGCCATATAAATCATCTGGCACGACTAATTCATCGCCTGGTTTAAATAGGGATAATACCAATTGAATGGCAGCCATCCCGGAACTACAGGCAAAGCCCATATCGCCACCCTCTAAATCAGCAATTCCTGCTTCTAAAAGAGCACGTGTTGGATTTTTTGTACGTGTATAGTCAAAACCTGTAGATTCACCAATCCCAGTATGTTTATAAGCAGTCGATAAATGAATGGGCGGACTCACAGCTCCTGTTGCTGGGTCACTTAAATTACCAAGTTGTACAAGCTTTGTTTCAATACTTCTGTTTAATGTCATGACGTCACTCTTTTCTTCAATATTATTAAAAGCAACAACTTTCGCTTTCAATTTAATAGTATTCTCAATAATTGTTACCAATTTAACATGGATACTAAAGAAGAACAAGGTGATTTCTGAAAATTAGCTAGATTATTTATAGTTAAACACGTAGGAATAGTAGGAGATTCCGGAATAAAGATAGAGCTGAAGAAGTGGAGGATAATTTCAAGTTAGCGGATACAAGATAGAAAGTAGCGGATAGAACGTGAAAAGTGATGGATAGAGCGGACAAAGTGAGGGATAGGTTCTGAAGTAGCGGATACAACGTGAAAAGTGGTGGATAGAGCGGACAAAGTGAGGGATAGGTTCTGAAATAGCGGATAGAGCACAAAAAGTAAAGGATACAAAATAAAAACATCTGCCTCCTTTAAATGGAGAGACAGATGCTTTAACAACATGTTAGGCTTGTTCTTTTTTCAGTAAGTCGCGAATTTCTTTGAGAAGCTCTTCTTTGGCATCGAGTTCAGGTGCTGGTTCTTCCACGACTGCTTCTTCTTTTTTACGTGTAAGCTTAGTCATAATTCGTAAGGCCATAAAAATGGCAAATGCTATGATTAAAAAATCAATGATGGATTGTAGAAATACACCAAAATTGATTTGAGCTTCACCTGAGCCAAAAACAAAACTCTTTGTTAAATCAATACCACCCGTTAAAACACCGACCAATGGCATGATGATATTTTCAACTAAGGAGGTAACAATTTTACCGAAAGCACCACCAATGACTACTGCTACTGCTAGATCGACAATATTGCCTTTCATCGCAAATTCTTTAAAGTCTTTCCACAAAATAAATTCCTCCCTATTAATATCCAATAAACGAATCAATCTGTATTTTACTATATTTTTACTAAACCTTTCAACTGCTTTCATAGTGGAAATTGGAAGACAGACTTCGATCTTTCAAAATTAAAAGATATACTGCACATTACGGAAAATTTGGTAATATAGAAAAAGAATACTAGATTAGGTGTGACGTATGGCAAAGAAAAAGAATAACAAACCCATGTTATCACCCGCGACAAAATTGGGTATGATAGCATTATTGATTCCAATTGCAATTACTGTGTATGTCCTCACATTTTTTGCTTGGAAGGAGCTTCAAACATTACCGATATTCGAAAAGCTTGTCCAGCAAAAGGCAATTGAGGAGATTCAACAGCATTTCGATATGAAAATTCCTGAGCAATACATTCCCGTTTATGTAGCTGCAGAAGAAAAATATGGGGTACCATGGACATTACTTGCTGCGCATCATCGTATTGAAACGCGTTTTTCTACGGTAAAATCAATGGTATCATCTGCTGGGGCAGAGGGGCATATGCAATTCATGCCCTGTACATTCGTCGGCTGGCAACATCCCACATGCGCAGGTTTAGGAAAAGGAAACATCACGAAAAATGAATTGATGAATCCTGAGACAATTGCTAAATACGGAGGATATGGCGTAGACGCAAATGGGGATGGAATAGCAGATCCTTATGATATTGAGGATGCAGTATTTAGTGCTGCGAATTACTTATCTAAATACGGTGCTGCGACAGGGAATATTAAGAAAGCTGTTTATCAATACAACCATAGCGAGAAATATGTCGAGGATGTGTTATATTACTACCAGTTGTATGATGATTTTCACGATGAACTCCAAGCAGCTGTTCTTTTACATGAAGAAAAATAAAGAGCCATCACACTGGATGGCTCTTCATTACATATTTAAGTTGCTTTACGCATACCTTTTAAAATAAGGCTGACGATAAAGATCAACACGATGGCACCGATCAGTGCTGGGAACACGTAGAAATCACTTACTCTCCAGCCCCAGTTCCCTAAAACCATACTACCAATCCAAGAACCGACAATACCTGCAATAATATTCCCGATGATGCCGCCTGGTACATCTTTACCTAAAATGACGCCAGCTAACCAACCAAGAATTCCTCCAATAATTAAATACCAAATGAAACTAATCATTACTTTCATCTCCTTAAATTTAAGATATAATGGCGATTACTTAGTTATACCCTGAATGGAGTAGATTAAACACTGTGATTTGTTTAGTAATTATTACATGTTGTAAATAAGGCTGTAGACAAGTGAATGCAGCTCCTTTGCTGTGCTCACTTTATTGCTAATCCAACTGCATAAATTACCGTGAAAATGTCCACATTAACGACAATTACTTCTATATTGTACATACACCGATTATCGCTTACTTCTATAGTATGTTCATGCATTCAATTCGTACCAGAAAGGCATACAACGCCCAATCGCCAGAAACAATAAAAAACAGCCATTTAACTAAATTATTTACTACAATAGCCTTTTCATTCGTGAAAAAATACATTATTTATTGAAACAGAATGTCAATTCCCTGTACAATTCCTTATTTCCTGGGAGAATTTTTTATGTAGAAAAAGAAAAATGGGTAAATTTCCACTTTTTAATAGTTTGAAAATTCTGTATAAAGGGATTATAATGTAGAAAAGGAGCGTGGTCGTATGAATATGGCTGTTATGAAACGTTTAAATCGTCAAGGCTTTTTAATTGCTGGTTTGCATTTATTAGTGATGCTAAATCTTGCAGCTGATTTCTTATACGCATCGTAACCAATTTAATAGAAAGGTGAATGAAATGTTTATCCTATATTAAAACAACCGTGTAGTCTTATTGTAAAACAGGCGCACGGTTGTTTTATTTTGTTTAATTAACTGAAAAAAGGAATTAATCTGTTAAGTGTCAAATACATAGTACAGACAAGGGAGTGATGAAATGACGTTCAGATTCGATCAAGCATTTTGTGATTTGGAAAGGCCATTTGCATGGTTAGACTTAGATGCACTAGATAAAAATATACAAATGGTTCAAGATGCTTGTGGTGGAAAACAAATTCGTATTGCAACAAAATCGATTCGTTCTATTGAGGTCCTTCGTTATATACAGAAAAAACTTGTGAATGTTGTGGGATTAATGACATTTACTGCAACAGAGACCCTTTTTTTATTAGAGCAGCAGTTTGATGACTTATTGCTTGGCTATCCAGTAATGGAGGAAGCAACGATTCGTCGATTGTTGCATTTTGTAAAGGAAGGAAAAATCGTCACCTTTATGGTAGACAGACCAGAACATATCCAACTATTGGCGAAATTGGGACAAGAGATTGGCGTACGTGTACAGGTTTGCATTGATCTTAATGTTTCAAATGATTTTAAAGTATTGTATTTTGGAACAAAACGTTCGTCATTGTCTTCTCTTGAAACGTTGACACCTTTTTTACAAACCATTCAAAACACCCCTGTAATTGAAGTGGTAGGAGCGATGGGCTATGAGGCTCAAATAGCAGGGGTTGGCAATCGTCCAGCAAATGCTGTAAAAGGTAGAGTCATAGAAGCCATGCAAATACAAGCCAAAAAGCAAGTAACGCAGTTTCGTCGATTAGCGGTCGCCCATATCAAGGCCTATTTTCCAAATCTGCGCTTTGTTAATGGTGGGGGATCAGGAAGTATGACGTACACCAATCAACAGAAGGAAGTAACGGAAATTACAGTTGGCTCGGCTTTTTATGCACCTGCATTGTTCGATCAATTTACACATTTACAGCTAGAAAAGGCTGCTGGATTTGCCTTACGTGTAACAAGAATGCCTGAAAAAAATATCGTTGTTTGTCATGGGGGAGGCTATACGGCTTCAGGAGCAATTGGGATGGATCGTTTGCCTGTATTCTATGACCCTACCACTTTTGCATATCTTAGCCTAGAAGGCGCAGGGGAAGTGCAAACACCCATAAAGGTCAAAGAGAAAAGTATCAATATTGGCGATACTATTTATTTTCGACATGCGAAGGCTGGAGAGCTTTGTGAGCGTTTTCAGATCCTGCATGCTATTCGTGGGGACAAGTATGCAGGACATTACACAACATACAGGGGGGATGGACAATGTTTTCTATAGAAAAATGGCGGAATGGTGAAAAGTGGACAAACTGGGCTGGTAATGTTATTTCCTATCCGAATGAAATGTATTTACCACACTCCATTGATGAAGTTTCAGCAATTGTGAAGCATGCGTGTCAATCAGGAAAGACAATCCGTGTCACAGGTGCTGCTCATTCTTTTAGCGCTGTGGCTATGCCTGAGCATATAGCAATTTCCTTACATAATCTGCGTGGATTAATCGCTGTGAATGAGGAAAGGCAGGAGGCAACATTATGGGCAGGGACCTACCTATATGAAATTGGTCCAATGCTAGCGAAACATGGTTTTGCGTTAATCAATATGGGCGATATACAGGAGCAAACCATTGCAGGGGCAGTGTCAACTGGCACACATGGCACAGGGGTTACACTTGGTTCTCTATCGTCAGCTGTCCAGGCATGGGGATTTGTAGATGGTACTGGTACTTATCAGGAACATAGGAGAGGGATGGATGATTTATCTGAAGCGCTGCATGTATCTCTTGGGATGCTAGGTGTTCTGGTCAAAGTAACGATTAAGGTCATACCACTATATGGTTTGCATTATGTGGGGGCAAGAGAAACATTGACAAATGGTCTCTCGTTATTTGCTGAGGATATTCGTCAACATCGTCATGTGGAGTGGTTTTATTTTCCTGGTAGTGAAACAATTCAAGTAAAACGGATGAATGCGGTCGCGCCTGTCTTTCAAAGCGAATGGAATAAAAAAATAGAAAGGTTAAAGCTACAAATAGTAGAAAATGGGGCTTTTTTTGCGATGTCAGCGCTTTGTAAGTGGAAACCAGGTTTAAGTGGTACCATGAGCAAGATAGCGGCTGCCAATGTGGTAGAAAGTGAAAAAGTAGGGATTAGCTATGAAATTTATCCTTCACCTCGTAGCGTGAAGTTCCAAGAGAGTGAATATGCCATCCCGCTATCACAGTTTGAAGCTTGTTTGGAGGAAATCCATGCAACGTTTAAAAAAGGGACTTTTAATGTGCATTTTCCTTTAGAGTGTCGAACAACTGCAGGCGAAGCAGGTTTTTTAAGTCCAACACAAGGGCGTGAGTCAGCTTTTATAGCCTTTCATATGTATAAGGGAATGGCAGAAGAACCTTATTTTAAATGGGTGCATACATTGATGCAAAAATATGAAGGTCGTCCTCACTGGGGAAAACAACATCATTTAACAGCGCAAACGGTCTATGCGTTGTATCCAGAGATTGAAAAGTTTTTAAGTATTCGACACCAATATGATCCTGAACAAGTATTTTTTACAGGATACTTAAAAAAGTTGTTTCTATTGTAAGCGTTATCTCGAGGATTGGATGATTTAGCTTATTCAAATATATGGGAATTATTTATTTACTCATTTTTGTTTATTATTAAAAAATTAAAATTTGAACGAAATGTCAAAATTTTTATCAAAGCGAGATAAAACTGATGCTTAATCAGCATGTAAACGATTTCAATTTTGACAGATTTTTTGAATTGTTTAAACAATTCAAAAAATACTGTTGACGAGACCTTTTTTTCGTACTATGATAACAACAATCTTTACAGCAGTAATCGTCTAAGAGACCATTACTCTATAAACAAAAAATAAAAAGACAGAACATTTTGTCTATAGCAACGAACATAGTATGGATAGCAATGAGGGGCGTTTAAAATGAGAAGTGACATGATTAAAGTAGGCGTAGATCGAGCGCCACATCGAAGTCTTTTATATGCAACAGGCAAAGTAAAAGCAAAAGATCTAGGCAAACCATTTATTGGGGTTTGTAACTCTTATATCGACATAATACCAGGTCACGTTCATTTACGTACGTTCGCTGATGTAGTGAAAGAAGCTATTATAGAAGCGGGTGGTATTCCATTCGAATTTAATACAATTGGCGTCGATGATGGTATTGCAATGGGGCATATAGGTATGCGTTATTCCTTACCGAGTCGTGAGATTATAGCAGACTCTGCTGAAACTGTTATTAATGCACATTGGTTTGATGGCGTATTTTATATTCCAAACTGTGACAAAATTACACCAGGAATGCTTATGGCAGCAGTTCGTACGAATGTACCATCTATCTTTGTTTCAGGTGGTCCAATGGAGGCGGGAACTTCTGCAGCAGGAAAACAGCTTTCCTTAACATCTGTGTTTGAAGGTGTAGGAGCCCACAAATCAGGAAAAATGTCTGCGGAAGAGCTGTTGGATATTGAGAATAATGCTTGTCCAACATGTGGCTCATGCTCAGGCATGTTTACAGCAAATTCGATGAACTGCTTAATGGAAATGCTTGGTGTTGCTTTACCTGGAAATGGTACAATCGTTGCCACTTCTGAAGAGCGTCACAAGCTGATTAAAGAAGCAGCTAAACAATTAATTCGCATGATCAAGGAAGACGTTAAACCTCGCGATATTATTACAAAAGAGGCAATTGATGATGCGTTTGCTCTTGATATGGCAATGGGAGGCTCCACAAATACAGTTCTTCATACATTAGCAATTGCCAATGAAGCCGAGATAGATTACAACATTGAAGATATTAATAAAGTAGCAGAAAGAGTGCCTTATTTAGCAAAAATCATGCCTGCTTCAGATATTTCAATGGATGATATTAATAAAGCAGGTGGCGTAAGTGCCATTATTAATGAATTAACATCTATTCCAGGTGCTATTCATCCAGACCGTCCAACCGTAGCAGGCGTTACAATGGGTGAGCTTGTCAAAGATTATCACATCACGAATGATCAAGTCATTCGAACAAAAGACAATCCATATAGTGCTGTAGGTGGATTATCAGTTTTATTCGGTAACATCGCACCAGATGGCTCTGTTATTAAAGTAGGGGCAGTTGATCCTTCTATCAAAGTATTCAAGGGCGAGGCTATCGTCTTTGATTCACAAGAAGCAGCACAAGAAAACATTGATAATGGAACGGTGAAAGAGGGCCATGTAGTTGTCATTCGCTATGAAGGACCTAAGGGTGGCCCAGGGATGCCAGAAATGCTCGCACCAACATCTGCCATTCAAGGTCGAGGCCTGGGTACAAAGGTTGCCTTAATTACAGATGGTCGTTTCTCCGGGGCATCTCGTGGTATTTCAATTGGCCATATTTCACCAGAAGCTGCTGAAGGCGGTCCAATCGCTTTAGTAGAAAACGGAGATATTATCGAAATTGATCTACCAAATCGTACGATTAATTTACAAGTTTCAGATGAAGTTTTAGCTGAACGTCGTGCAAAATTACCAGCCTTTGAGCCAAAAATCAAACGCGGTTGGTTAGCAAGATATTCAAAATTAGTGACGAGCGCTTCTACTGGAGGCGTAATGAAAATTTAACAACTAGATAAATAAAAACGTTGATGAGGTTAAAGGTTCTAGAGCCTTGTATCTACCAGAGAGCCGGTCGTGCTGGAAGCCGGCGATACAACTAGATCCGACATCCCCTCGGAGTGGGCTATTAAACGTGTTTACACCATTAGATAGCTCCGGGCATAGTCGAAAGTGCTCGTTATTAATGAATAAATGTTTTATGACACTATATTGGATGCGATGTCTGTCGCATTGGTGCATAAATGCAGTCATTTATTCGCGAGGTAGCAATTATTTGCTATAAAAAAGGGTGGTACCATGGAAAGTCTTTTTCATCCCTACGTAAGGTAGTTCTTTGCGTGTGGAGAAAAAGGCTTTTTATTATTTTCACGATGCAATTGAACAACCTCTCAACGAAAAGGATGAGAGGAATAGTCAATCCAGCTATTGACACTTCACTAATCTACAACACTGATGTGTGAGTTTGAAAGAAATGAAGGAGGCATAATTTGATGAGTGCGAATGTTTCAATCAATGAACAAGAACAATTAGCGACAACAGCAACAGCTGAACAAACCTATCAAGCGAAGGACGGTGCAGATGTATTAGTGCAGGCATTGCACGATCAAGGGGTTGAAATTGTCTTTGGCTATCCTGGAGGAGCCGTATTACAAATTTACGATGCGATGTATAAAAACCCTATTCGCCATATTTTAACAAGACATGAACAGGGTGCTATTCATGCGGCGGAAGGCTATGCTCGTGTTTCAGGTAAAACAGGCGTTGTTATTGCCACAAGTGGACCTGGTGCAACAAACCTTGTAACAGGTATTGCGGATGCCATGATCGATTCTATTCCATTGGTTGTTTTTACAGGACAGGTTGCGACATCTGTGATTGGAACAGATGCTTTCCAAGAAGCGGATATTATGGGGATTACAACACCGATTACAAAGCACAACTATCAGGTGCAGGATGTCAATGATATCCCCCGCATTGTGAAGGAAGCTTTCCATATCGCTAGCACAGGTCGTAAGGGGCCAGTTGTCGTGGATTTCCCAAAAAACGTTTCCCAAATGTTGTTTGATGTAGAGAATCCACCGCAAGCACCTGATGAAATTTATTTACCAGGTTATCAGCCAACATATAAACCAAATTATTTACAAATCCAAAAGGCGATTCAAGCCATTTCATTGGCAAAAAACCCAATCATCTTAGCAGGTGCAGGTGTTCTTTTTGCGGATGCACGTGAGGAATTAACGACTTTCGCAGAAAAATATCGTATTCCAGTAACGAACACATTGCTAGGCTTGGGCTCCATCCATGGTGAACATGACTTATTCCTTGGAATGGCTGGGATGCATGGAACAGCTACAGCAAATACAGCGATCACAAAATCGGATTTATTACTCAATATTGGGGCACGATTTGATGATCGTCTAACAGGTAATCTAGCTACATTTGCACCAAATGCAACGATTATCCATATCGATATTGATCCTGCTGAAATTGGCAAGAATGTACCGACAGATATTCCAATTGTTGCTGATGCCAAAGAGGCTTTAAAAGCACTGTTGAAAAAGGATTTCCAAGGTCCTGATACAGATGATTGGTTAGCTTATCTAAGGAATCATGCGATGGAATATCCATTATGGTATTGCAAGGATACAAATACGCAAGAAATCCTACCACAAGAGGCATTGCAATTAGTGCACAAGATTACTGAAGGGAATGCCATTGTGACGACAGATGTTGGGCAGCATCAAATGTGGGCAGCGCAATATTATCATTTAAATAATGATCATGCATGGGTAACGTCTGGTGGACTTGGTACGATGGGCTTCGGCTTCCCGGCCGCAATTGGCGCCCAATTTGCGAAGCCAGACAAAAAAGTTATTTCGATTGTAGGAGATGCAGGATTCCAAATGACGGCACAGGAGCTATCCATCCTACAGGAATTTAACTTACCAGTAAAAATAGTGATTTTGAATAATAGCTGTCTAGGCATGGTGCGTCAATGGCAACAAACATTCTATGAAGAGCGCTATTCATCATCACTTATGCCGATCCAACCAGATTTTGTTAAGTTAGCTGATGCTTATAACATTAAAGGCTATCGAATTAACACAATCGATGAAGCAGAGTCTATTTTCCGTGAGGCACTGCTGTCTGATGAGCCAGTATTAATTGACTGTCGAGTGAAACAGCTTGAATGTGTTTACCCAATGGTAGCACCTGGCAAAGGCTTACATGAAATGATTGGGGTGAAAAAGAATTGAAGCGAGTAATTACCGTAACTGTGATTAACCAAAGTGGTGTATTAAACCGTTTGACAGGTTTATTGATGAAGCGTCAGTTCAATATTGAATCGATTACAGTAGGTCATACGGAGCAACCAAATTTTTCAAAGATGACCTTCGTTGTCAACGTAGAGGACGAACGCAAAATTGAACAGCTAGTGAAACAGTTATCCAAGCAAATTGATGTGTTAAAGGTCAATGACATTACCGATAAATCGATTGTTCTACGAGAGCTAGCACTAGTAAAGGTGATTTCCCCACCAAATTTACGTTTGGAAATGAATTCAATTGTTGAACCGTTCCGCGCCCAAATTATAGATACAGCTAAAAATGTTGTGACGTATCAAGTAGTAGGGCATCCAGAGAAGATTGATGCCTTTATCGAACTCATTCGACCATATGGCATTAAAGAACTTACACGTACAGGAGCAACTGCCTCCGTTCGTGAAACACAAAAAGTCTCAAACCCGCAGCTCTCTATTTTAAAATAGTTTGCATATAAAAATGAATAGCTTGATAGACAGCGTAAGTTATCTAAAGCTATAAAAAAAACAAAACATATTCTAGGAGGAAATTAACTATGGCTACAATGTACTATGAGCAAAATATCAACGAGGACGTATTAAAAGGAAAGAAAATCGCAATTATCGGTTACGGTTCACAAGGTCATGCACATGCTTTAAACCTTAAAGAATCAGGTTTTGATGTGGTAGTAGGGGTTCGTCCAGGTGGATCTTTCGATGCGGCAAAAGCAGATGGTATTGACGTGAAAACAGTGGCTGAAGCAGCACAAGAAGCAGATGTTATCCAAATTCTATTACCAGATGAGCGTCAAAAAGCAGTTTATGAAGCAGAAATTGCGCCACATTTACAAGCTGGTAAAGCATTGATGTTTGCACACGGCTTCAACATTCATTTCGGTCAAATTACACCACCAGCAGATGTTGACGTATTTTTAGTAGCACCAAAAGGACCAGGACATCTAGTTCGTCGTCAATTCCAAGAAGGTGCTGGTGTACCAGGACTATTCGCTATTCATCAAGATGCTACAGGTCAAGCAAAAGATTTAGCGCTTGCGTATGGTAAAGGAATCGGTGCTGCACGTGGTGGACTTCTTGAAACAACATTCAAAGAAGAAACAGAGACAGACTTGTTTGGTGAACAAGCGGTACTTTGTGGTGGGGCAACACAGCTAGTAAGAGCAGGATTCGAAACATTAGTAGAGGCTGGTTATCAACCAGAATTAGCTTACTTTGAAACACTACATGAGCTTAAATTAATTGTTGACCTAATGTTTGAGGGCGGTATGGCAACAATGCGCTACTCAGTTTCAGATACAGCAGAGTGGGGAGATTATGTTGCAGGACCACGCATCATCGATGGGTCTGTAAAAGCTCGTATGAAGGATGTATTAACAGATATCCAAGATGGTACATTTGCTCGTCGTTGGATTCAAGAAAATGAAAATGGTCGTCCAGAATATACAAAATTCAAAGAAGCTGGTGCGAACCATCAAATCGAAGAAGTGGGCGCGAAACTACGTGCTATGATGCCATTCATCAACGAAGGTAAAGAAAAAGTTGTGAGAGAAGTGGCGACAAGTGCGAAAAATTGATATTTTCGATACTACGCTTCGCGATGGTGAACAATCTGCTGGGATCAACTTAAACACAGCCGAGAAGATTGAAATTGCCAAACAATTAGAGCGCCTTGGTGTGACAATTATAGAAGCAGGATTTCCTGCTTCGTCACCCGGTGACTTTGATGCGGTCCATCGCATTGCAGGTACAGTAAAAAATTCCATTGTGACGGGGCTAGCTCGCTGTATCCAAAAGGATATTGATGCTACATGGGAAGCGATAAAAGTAGCACAACAGCCACATATTCATATTTTTCTAGCCACATCACCTATTCATATGGAATACAAATTAAAAAAATCTCCTGATCAAGTGGTGGAGCAAGCGGTAGAGGCTGTTAAATACGCTAAAAAGTTCTTCCCACTTGTACAATGGTCTGCTGAGGATGCATTCCGCTCTGATCGAGAATTTTTAGTGCGAATTATGAACGAAGTGGTTGCTGCTGGTGCAACAACGATTAATGTTCCAGACACTGTAGGGTATGCATCCCCACAAGAATATGGTGCATTATTTAAGTTCCTACTGGAAAATGTCAAAGGTGCTGACAAAGTGAAATTCTCTGCCCATTGTCATGATGATTTAGGGATGGCAACAGCTAATACGATTGCCGCAATAGAAAATGGTGCTGCACAAGTCGAAGGAACGATCAATGGTATCGGCGAACGCGCAGGTAATGTGGCACTCGAGGAAATTGCTGTAGCACTTCATATTCGCAAGGACATTTATCAGGTGCAAACAGGCATTCAGTTGCAAGAAATTAAACGTACGTCTCAATTAGTCAGTAAATTGACAAATGTTGTGATTCAGCCAAATAAAGCGATTGTAGGAAGAAATGCATTCGCACACGAATCGGGCATCCATCAAGACGGTGTCTTAAAAAATCCAGAAACCTATGAAATTATTTCACCTGCTTTAATCGGCGAAGGTGAAATACCATTAGTTCTCGGGAAACATTCTGGTCGTGCAGCCTTCCGTGATCGTGCGGAAACAATGGGCTTCCATCTTTCTGATGAAAAGTTGAACAAAGCATTTGTGGAATTTAAAAAATTGGCTGATCGTAAAAAAGAAATTACAGAGGAAGATTTACTCACTCTTCTTACTGAGCAACAAGTTCAAGTAGAAGATGTACCACTCTTTGATTTGAAAATGGTGCAGGTGCAATATGGTACTGAAAATATTCCTACAGCGACAGCTATTGTGCTTACACCTGAGGGACTAGAGAAAACCGTTGTAGCTACTGGCTCTGGTTCAGTAGAAGCCATTTTTAATACACTGGAGCAACTTGTACCTGGAGCTGTGCATGTCATTGATTACCGTGTGACATCGGTTGGCAAAGGACGAGATGCACTGGGTGAAGCGGTTATAAATATTCGCTATGATGAGGTTTCGACTACAGGCCGTAATTCCTCTCAAGATGTTTTAGAAGCATCGGCAAAAGCTTATTTAAATGCTATTAACCGTCATTTAATTCAAGCATGCCTTCGCGCACATCCTGTATAGGTTTCTAAGGTAGTGAATTGTATGAAGTACCATTCACAAGTCGGATGCAATGATGTCATGGCGTATTGTATCAATTAACCCAAAATTACGCTTAGACGTAATGACTACGCTCACCTCGATAAAAGGTAGGTGAGCGTCTTTACTAAATTAGCGAATACGCTATACAAAGAAAGGTGTTTTGACGATGGAGAGAAAAATTACAGTACTTCCCGGTGATGGAATTGGGCCAGAGGTTGTTGCTTCTGCTGTACGTGTATTACAAGTGATTGGTAAACGATTTAATCATACATTTCATTTAGGATATGCAACAATTGGTGGTGCTGCAATCGATCAGCACAACAATCCATTACCGGATGAAACGATCGAGATGTGTGAAAATAGTGATGCGATTTTATTAGGAGCTGTAGGTGGTCCAAAGTGGGATCAAAACCCTCCTGAATTACGCCCAGAGAAAGGGTTACTGCGAATTCGGAAACACTTCGATTTATTTGCCAATCTACGTCCAGTAAAGGCGTTCCCGAGTTTACTAGATGCTTCACCATTAAAGCGTGAAGTGGCTGAGAACGTTGATTTAATGATTGTACGTGAACTAACAGGCGGCGTATACTTCGGGGAACCACGTATGCGTACTGAAAATGGCGCAATTGATACAACCGTTTACTCTAAAGCAGAGGTAGAGCGTATCGTTGAAAATGCCTTTGAACTAGCACGTTTACGTGGTGGCAAATTATGCTCTGTTGACAAGGCGAATGTGCTTGAAACAAGTCGCTTATGGCGTGAAGTTGTAGAAGCAAAGAAAAAAGAGTATCCAGATGTAATCGTAGAACATAACCTAGTAGACTCTGTTGCAATGAAACTTATTACAAATCCTGGACACTATGATGTAGTCGTTACTGAAAATATGTTTGGTGATATTTTAAGTGATGAAGCATCTGTTATTACTGGTTCTCTAGGTGTTTTACCATCCGCATCCATTCGTGGTGATAATTTTGGCTTATATGAACCAGTACATGGCTCCGCACCAGAAATTGCAGGGCAAGGTGTAGCAAATCCCGCTGCAACCATTTTATCCGTAGCGATGATGCTGCAATATTCATTCGGCTTAAAAGAAGAAGCAGCAGAAATTGAACGCGCTGTAAGTGCAGTATTTGATGATGGCTACTTTACAGCAGATCTTGCTCGCGACGGCAGTCGCGTTTTATCGACTAATGAATGGACAGATAAGGTAATTAACGAAATTGATACTAGCTTTGTATCACAAAGTATTATGACAACATATATTTAAAGAAATAGGTGAAGACAATGGGTAAAAATATAATTGAAAAGATTTGGGATAAACATGTTGTTTATCAGGAAGAGGGCAAACCGGACCTGTTATATATTGATCTTCATTTAATTCATGAAGTAACATCTCCGCAAGCTTTTGAAGGGTTACGTATGAACGGACGTAAAGTGCGTCGTCCTGATTTAAGCTTTGCCACAATGGATCATAACGTACCAACAAAAAATTTACCAACTATCCAGGATCCCATTGCACGCAATCAAATCGAAACATTAGCTAAAAATGCTGAGGAATTTGGTGTTGAGTTAGCAGGCATGGGTCACCCTGACCAAGGGATTGTCCATGTTATTGGGCCAGAGCTTGGATTAACACAGCCTGGTAAAACGATTGTTTGTGGTGATTCTCATACATCGACTCACGGTGCCTTTGGGGCCATTGCATTTGGTATTGGGACATCAGAGGTGGAGCATGTATTATCGACGCAAACGCTATGGCAAAATAAGCCGAAAACGATGGAGATTCGTGTCGAAGGGGAGCTACCAGTTGGGGTAGCGGCAAAGGATATTATCTTAGCCATCATTGCCAAGTTCGGTATTGGTGTCGGTACAGGACATATTGTGGAATTCACTGGAGAGGCTATCCACAAACTATCTATGGAAGAACGCATGACCATTTGTAATATGTCAATTGAGGCAGGCGCAAAAGCTGGGCTTATCTCACCTGACCAAACAACAGTCGATTATATTCGTGGACGCAAATATGCACCGCAGGGAGAAAAATTGGAAGAAGCAGCCGCTTACTGGTTAAGTCTTGCTTCAGACGAAGATGCAACGTACGATACGGTTCGTATTATAAAAGCTGAAGAAATTGAACCAATCATTACGTGGGGAACAAACCCATCAATGGGTACTGGTGTTTCTGGGCATGTTCCAACACAAGCAGATTATGAGGATGAATCTGACAAGGCGGCACTTCAAAAAGCACTTGCCTATATGGGCTTAGAGGAAGGACAGCCATTAACATCCATTGACATCCAGCATGTCTTCATTGGCTCCTGCACAAACTCACGCATTAGTGATTTGCGTGCAGCTGCTGATGTTATCAAAGGGCGTAAGGTGCATGACAAAGTTACAGCCATCGTTGTCCCAGGCTCACATACAACGAAAAAACAAGCAGAGGCAGAAGGTTTAGATAAAATATTTATAGATGCAGGCTTTGAATGGCGAGAGTCTGGTTGCTCGATGTGTCTTGCGATGAATGATGATGTCGTACCAGCTGGAGAACGCTGTGCCTCTACCTCAAACCGCAACTTTGAAGGACGTCAGGGCGCTGGAGCTCGTACACATTTAGTGTCCCCACCAATGGCAGCAGCCGCTGCGATTGCAGGTCACTTTGTCGATGTACGTGAATTTGTGAAGGAAACGGTGTAAGTCTTGCTTTACTCGAAAGGGATGATTGAAAAATGGAACCAATTAATATCGTAAATAGTGTCATCACACCACTTGATAGAAAAAATGTTGATACCGATCAAATTATTTCAAAAGAATTTCTAAAACGTATTGAGCGCACAGGTTTTGGACAGTTTTTATTTTACCATTGGCGTTTCGATGCACAAGGGAATGAAATAGCTGACTTTGTATTAAATAAACCTGAATTTAAAGAATCTAAAATTCTAGTGGCGCAAGATAATTTCGGCTGTGGCTCCTCTCGTGAACATGCACCATGGGCAATTTTAGATTACGGTTTTAACGTTGTCATTGCACCTTCTTTTGCAGATATTTTTCATAATAACTGCTTCAAAAACGGTATCTTACCGATTAAGCTAACAGAATCGGAATGTGATGCTATTTTAGCAAAAGGGTTAGCAAAGCCCTATAGTATGGAAGTAAATCTTGTAGAGCAAACCGTAACAGGGGAAGATGGTACAGTCTATCATTTTACAATTGACCCATACTATAAAGAAACGTTACTGAATGGCTGGGATGAAATCGCCTTAACCTTTAAATATGAGGACCACATTGCCGCATATGAGGCGAAGCGAGTAGCCTATTAATTGATATGACTGAAGACAAATTGGATGTTGTCTTCAGTTTTTTTTTGTGTAGTTCATTTCCCATAAGAAATTCTTTATAATAAAGAAAGCATCGACAATATTATCATAGTAAAAAAGATTTCGAATGTTACAAGAGCTAGTCCAGCCTGCTTTTGGAAACGTTTGTGGCTTATCTCAAGCATTGCTCAGTATGAAGTATAGGAAGATAATCCGAGTAGTTCACGAAACAAGATCGATTAGCTTTCGAAATATTACTGTTTATAAGGTCGTGTTTGAACTTGATAGGTATCTAGTAGATTTGTGAGTTTATACGAAATTTATACTGTTAAGCTACTGAAATGATACTGCTCATTTCAGTTGTTTTTTGTTTGATCAAAAGATGAAAGGTAGGAATTCAATGATTACAGTTATAGGAAGTTTAAATATGGATTTAGTTG
Source organism: Lysinibacillus sp. K60 (assembly GCF_019731275.1). NCBI lineage: Bacteria > Bacillati > Bacillota > Bacilli > Caryophanales > Bacillaceae > Lysinibacillus > Lysinibacillus sp. K60. Next base: position 520,714 of record NZ_JAASJR010000002.1, read on the forward strand.
TACAAATGAATGCTTTTCCAAAGCAGGGGGAAACCATTCTAGGTAACTCGTTTCAAACAGTTCCAGGAGGAAAAGGGGCTAATCAAGCAGTTGCCGCAGCTCGTCTTGGCAGTGAGGTGGCGATGGTTGGCTGTTTAGGGAATGATCATTTTGGTGAGACATTACATGCCGTTTTACAGCAAGAGCAGATTCAGACAAACGCCATTGTAAAAAGCACCACTGCTCCTACAGGCATTGCTAATATACTTATTTACAAGAACGATAATCGAATTGTTGTCGTACCGGGAGCTAATTATGACTTAAGCATATCCCATCTTGAAGCTTCAAAAGAGGTGATACAAAAAAGTCACTTGGTAATTATACAGCTTGAAATCCCTAAAGAGACGACAGCCCATGCCATTCATTTATGTAAAGAAGCGGGTGTTCCAATACTGTTGAACCCTGCTCCAGCAGCCAATTTTGATGTGCAGTGGATGGAGGATATTACCTATTTAACACCCAACGAGACAGAATGTGCTGAAATTTTTAACGAGCCAGTGGAACAAGTTTTAGAAAAATATCCTAATAAATTAATCGTGACATTAGGAAGTGACGGTGCACGTTATTTCGATGGCTCCTATCCAATTCATGTTCCAGGTTATATGACAACAGTCGTGGATACAACGGGGGCTGGTGATACCTTTAATGGGGCTTTAGCCCATGCTTTAGTAGAAGGGCAATCGTTGGATGAGGCTGTATATTTTGCTAATATCGCTGCTTCCTTATCTGTAGAGAAATTAGGTGCTCAAGGTGGAATGCCAACACTTGGAGCTGTTTATGCTCGTATGGCAGGTTTGGAGGAATAGGTCAAATGTCAGCTACTCAGCAACCTTGGATAGAAATCTCCAAGCCTTATACTTCTAAATTCATAGTCTGGACTATACCCTTTAGTCTGTGTAGCAATCATATATGAGGCAGACAGGAAATGGGTGTAAGGATGAATTCCTATTTGTGGTATAAACGTATAAGTATATTGTCCTCTTTTCATCAATCCATGTATTAGAAAAGCCATAGTTTCATTTATAATGGTCTTATAGATACATACGAAAAGAGGTTTTGAGGATGACGAACATTGACAATACGCCAATCGAAAATGCCACCTCAGCGAATAATATTTTGCCGCAATTTGTTGACCAACTACGACACTTGTACGGCATCATCGTCCAAAATACATATGTGAAAGATACAGCAAAACATTTAAATCGAATCATTCAAGATGCCAATAACCAGACCATGATTTTAATAGTTGGAAAAGAGCGGGTGGGCAAAACAACACTTGTGAATGGCCTTCTAGGACGCGAAATATTATCGGTAGATGATCAGCATCCAACAAGTGTAAATACGTTTATACGATACGGCGAGCAAGAAGAGATTAAAGCTTATTTTTTAGATGGTGTTGTCGCTGTATTTGATCTCAGTAAATTAGAACTACTAACAACTGGCGATACGTTTGCTTCCCAGATTTTACGTGAACATTTAGATTACCTAGAAGTCTATTTGAAAAATGATTTGTTAAAATCCGTGACAATCATTGATTCTGTGTCATTAGAAGCAGGCGGGGGAGAAATGGCTTATTTTTCAGAGGCGCTTATGAACCGTGTTGATGAAATTTTCTGGGTGTTACGCGCTGGTTCAATGGCAATGGATGCTGAACTTCTATTGATTGAAACGTTAAAAAATAAAGGTGTTGAACCTTTATGTGTCATCAATGGCATCGATGATGAGGAATATCCCACAGCATTTATGGAATCTGAACAACAACGTATTGGTCATTTGATGAGTGATTTTATAGGGATTTCAGCCATTAATGCACTAGTAGCCAAACAAACAGACAATCATGAGCTTTGGCAAAAAAGTCAGTATGATCAATTAATTGCTCACATTCATCGTGTGGCTGAAAATAGTGATAAAAAAACATATGCCATCCTAATTCGCTTCTTACAATGGCTTGAACGATTCCGCTTCGAATTGACTGTAATTCCACAACGAGATCCATTTCAATCTGCTGTAGAGAATATTGAAAAATACGCAGGCGATACCCAATATGAATATTCTCGCTATCAACGTGACTTAGCAATTGTCAAAGAATATGAGCAAGAATATGAACAGGTAGCGAACACGTTTAAACAGGTTCAAACACTGTATCAACTATTACAAACGATAGCGCAACATGATTATTTACAAGATTCCAAGGTGGAAGAATTTACCGAAATTGCTGTGCACTATCAACAAATGTTGCGTGAATACCGCAACATGCACAGTGAGTATTTACGCGAATATGAGCGTTTAGATGCACAACATAAAAAAATTCATGGTAAAGGTCTTATGAAAGCTTTCTTTGGCCAACATACGCAAAATGAATTTTTCAAAGAGCGTGTTCAAAAACTAAATGAGCAGCAAGAGGTTTGTGTCGCCCAATATGCCAAGGTACAACAAGCAGAGGTTTCAATGCTACAGGCGATTCGAGATACACAGCCTTTTTTGATTGATTTAGTGAAAGAACGCATGAGCCGTATTGAACAAAAAGTACAGAAACTAAATCAACAGCGTGCAAATGATAAGCGTCAGTTAAAGCGCTATGCTGAAAAATTAAATGAATTTTCTTGCTTAATCGAAGCACAGGGTTATATAAAAGAGCATCTTCAACCATTTTTAATGAATGAGCAAATGCCGTTGAAATCGAAGGATATTGCCATGCTTGAGGAAACTGTTCAGGCTATTTTAGCCATTGATTTATCAAACAATGGCTTACTGGCACGAAGTCAAATGAATAATAAAATGGAAAGTATTGCAATACCTTTTGTGGTGCAAGAAAAATATCCCCTGCAAATGCTTGCCTTAAGGGAAGAAGATGTAAAATCAAATGATATACCCGAAATACCCAAAAAATTAGTTGTCCAATATGAAGATTAGGTTTTCACCAAACGTTCTAAAAGTAGCATGCTTTTAGAACGTTTTCTTTATGACATGAAACAAATCATTCCAGTTTTACGTATAAGTAGTAAGGAGGGATACAATTGATTGAAATAAATGGACGCTTTACGAATGCTAAAATTTTTGCGCAAACAGCATTACAAACAGCTGTTGATCAGATTCAAGAATTAACAGATCAGGCTTTCATGGCAGGCACTAAAGTACGTATTATGCCAGATTATCATGCGGGTAAGGGATGTGTCATTGGCACGACCATCCAATTGCAAGACCGTGTTGTACCAAATCTTGTAGGCATTGATGTGGGGTGTGGTGTATTTGTAGCACAATTAGACGTAACGACCGTTGATTTTGCTCAACTCGATGCCATCATTCGCACATATGTACCAAGTGGGCAGGATATTCATAAAGAAGTATCGCCAAGCCGACATTTTGTCGAGTTTGAAGGGAAACAATTTCGAGCAAGCGGCTTGAAAGACGACTATACGAACTTGTCATTAGGTACACTTGGGGGAGGCAACCATTTTATTGAACTTGCCAAAGATGAAGATGATCAGCACTATTTGCTCATCCATACGGGGTCACGATATGTAGGGGCAAAGGTTGCTAATTGGCATCAAAAAAGAGCTTATGATAATTTACGTCGAGAAGATTTGACAGAGAAAATAGAAGCATTGAAACAGCAAGGACGACATCAAGAGATCCAATCCATGATACAAGCCCATAAAGAACAAACACCGTTCGTTCCAAAAGACTTGTCATATTTAGAGGGGGAAGCTTTCCATGATTATATCCATGATATGAAGATTGCACAGCAATTTGCACGGATGAATCGTTGGACCATTGCAGAAACCATTGCTAAACAGATGGATTGGCATTTTACGGATACGTTTGATACGATTCATAACTATATCGATACAGAAACGATGACGCTTCGCAAAGGGGCTGTTCGTGCAAATAAAGGTGAAAAGCTAGTTATTCCAATGAATATGCGGGATGGATCTCTGATTTGTATAGGGAAAGGCAATGCAGAATGGAATTATTCAGCCCCTCATGGAGCGGGACGTATGTTTTCACGACGCGCAGCGAAAAAAGCTTTGAATATGGCCGATTTTAAAGATACGATGCAGGGGATTTGGACAACATCAGTCAATGAAGAAACCTTGGATGAGGCGCCAATGGCCTATAAGCCGATGACCGAAATTACTTCTGCGATTGTGGAAACTGTAGATATTGTCAAAGTGATTAAACCTGTCTATAACTTTAAAGCGAGTGAAGCTGCAAAGCCATTTGAGCGAAAGGGTTAAGGGAGAGAAGGAATCATCACTATAATCATTATTCTATAAATGGTATAATATAGCTTCACAATGATGAAATGGGTGGTTTTTTTGGTTTCTTCAAAAGATGTGGCGAAGCATGCTGGTGTCTCACAAACAACTGTATCTAGAGTATTGAATACACCAGAGCTTGTAAAGCCAAAAACAATTAAAAAAGTAATGCAGGCGATAGAGGAGCTTAACTATGTGCCAAATGATATAGCAAGATCGCTTGTTCAGAAAAAAACAGGCATTATTACATTGATTTCGGGGCCCCTACACAACCCTTTTTTTGTTGATACAACTACAGCTATCGTGAATTATGTTAATGCACGTGGCTATAAAGTGAATGTCTATTTTGGCACAGAGGATAATCTAAATTCAATCTACAATGCAGTTTTAGAAACGAAAGCAGACGCAATTATTTTGTCTTCTATGCTGTATCAGGATGATTTATTTTATAAACTAGAGAAACTAGCTATTCCATTTATTATGTTTAACCGTAAGCATAAAGAGAATAGACATTTTGTGGAAATTGATAATGTTCAAGCAGGTTACCTTGCGACCAATCATGTCCTATCATTAGGGCATGACTCTTTATGTTGGATAGGGGGGCCACATCAAATGAGCACCTTCCATGGACGCTATCTGGGATTTGAACAAGCTTTACAGGATTATGGGCTAGATGCAAAATTAGTGCCTACTTTTTTAACGAACACCAATAAAATAGATATTGAACGAGCGTTTACAGAACTTTTACAACTCGAAAAAAGACCAACAGCTATTTGTGCTGCTACCGATGCCATTGCCATTGAAATATTGAATCTTTGTTTAGAGAGAGGTTTTCAGGTCCCGAGAGATTTTAATATCATTGGTATTGATAATGTAGAACTTAGTAAACATCACTCTATTGCCTTAACAACAGTAGGTTTAACATCAGAAGAGAACTTAGGTTTTATTGCTATCGAAAAATTATTTGAGGTAATGGAGAAAAAAAATACTTGCATTAGACAAACAGAGTCTGTTAAGATTTTCCCAAGAAATACAACGTGTAAAATAAACTGATAGACCATCAGTTTATTTTTTACACCAAAATGGTTACGTATTCATTTCTTTATTTTCTGAAATGAATACGTAACCATAAAAAGAAAGGAGTGAATTACGATTGAAAAAGGGCTTATGGATCAATGGAGAATGGAAGATGACTGCTGAATGGATGGAGATCCAAGCTCCCTATTCGCAAGAGGTATTGGCACACTTTGCGATGGCCACTGAAAAAGATGTACAGGAGGCCATTGAAAGTGCGCATGCTGCAGCTCCTCAAATGGCGGCATTAACTGCTTTTCAACGAGCAGAGATATTAGAGCAGTTATCCACCCTTTTTGCAGAAAATAGAGATGAAGCAGCAAGTATCATTGCAATGGAATCAGCCAAACCGTTAAAGTATGCTTACGCTGAAATTGATCGCACAGTTGAAACCTATAAATTTGCGGCAGAAGAAGCAAAGCGACTTACTGGTGAAATGGTTCCAATGGATGCATCAAAAAATGGAGAGGGGCGCCTTGCTTATACATTAAGAGAGCCAATCGGTGTTGTGGCAGCGATTACACCATTTAACTTTCCGCAAAATCTAGTAGCACACAAAGTTGGGCCAGCATTAGCTGCAGGCAATACCATTGTATTGAAACCTGCCACACAAACAGCACTATCAGCCCATTTTTTGGCAAAATTATTGACGCAAACAAATTTACCAGCAGGTGCCTTTAATCTTGTAACTGGACAAGGTAAATTAGTAGGCGATGCATTTTTAGCACATCCCAATGTTAAGATGATAACGTTTACAGGAAGTCCAGCTGTAGGGATTTCTCTACGCAATCGTGCAGGCTTGAAGAAAGTAACCTTAGAATTAGGTTCCAATGCAGGAGTAATTATAGACGAAGGGGTACAGCTTGAGCGTATTATGGATCGCATTGTGATGGGGGCCTTTTCCAACCAAGGTCAAGTCTGCATTTCTTTACAACGTATCTATGTCATGGAAAGTATGGTGGAGGAATTTTTAATACGGCTGAAGGAAAAAATAGAGCAGCTTACAATTGGTGATCCAATGGATAATCAAACAGATCTTGCTATGATGATTTCACAAGCTGAACAACAGCGTGCTTATCAATGGATTGAAGAGGCAGTAGCTGAAGGGGCACAAGTAATTACAGGTGGTCACATTGACAATCATATTTTATTGCCCACTGTTTTATATAATGTTCAACCACAGAGTCGTGTATCCTGTGAAGAAATTTTTGCACCTGTTGTTATCGTCAATACGGTATCCACCATTGATGAAGGGATAGCGGCTATCAATGATTCTCACTATGGCCTACAGGCAGGCATCTTTACTCCTTCTATTCAGACAGCTTTTCAGGCTACAAAAGCATTGCACGTTGGTGGGGTCATCATTAATGATGTACCTACTTATCGAGTAGATCACATGCCATATGGTGGTGTAAAGGAAAGCGGCACAGGCCGTGAAGGCATTAAATATGCGTTAGAAGAAATGACGGAAATGAAGCTAGTAATTTGGAATAACCAATAATCACGAATGGAGATGGGAAAATGAAAATGATTAAACAACATCCAAAATTGTATGTGATGGACAATGGTACGATGCGAATGGATAAAAATTATATGATTGCGATGCACAATCCCGCAACCATCGATCATCCAAACCAGCCAAATGAATTTGTTGAATTCCCTGTTTATACAGTACTGATTGATCATCCAGAAGGCAAAATTCTATTTGATACAGCATGCAATCCAAACTCGATGGGTCCAGAGGGGCGATGGGGTGAATTTACGCAAAAAGCATTTCCTATTAATATGCCAGAAGAATGCTATTTACATCATCGTCTAGAAGAATTAAATGTTCGTCCAGAGGATATCAAATATGTTGTTGCTTCCCATTTGCATCTCGACCATGCAGGGTGCTTAGAACTCTTTACAAATGCGACAATTATTGTACAGGAAGATGAGTTTAATGGCACATTACAAACATATGCTAGAAACGTGAAAGACGGTGCCTATGTTTGGGGTGACATTGATATGTGGATAAAAAACAATCTACAATGGCGCTTAATCAAGCGTGGCGAGGATCATGTAAAACTAGCTGAAGGGATACAAGTATTAAATTTTGGTAGTGGTCATGCTTGGGGAATGCTAGGTTTGCATATTCAAATGCCTGACACAGGTGGTATTATCTTGGCTTCAGATGCTATTTATACGGCAGAAAGCTTTGGCCCTCCTGTCAAGCCACCAGGCATTATCTATGATTCTGTAGGTTATAATACGACTGTGGAACGGATTCGAAGACTAGCACATGAAACAAATTCACAAGTATGGTTTGGCCATGATCCTATTCAATTTAAATCATTTAGAAAATCGACGGAAGGCTATTATGAATAGATAGGAGTAGAGAAGCCATGCATAAATTAACCTTTACGCCTGCTAGCTATACTGGCTGGGGCTGTTTGAGTCAGCTTCTGCTAGAGGTAAAGAAGTTTAACGCTCACAATATTTTGATCGTGACAGATCCATTATTAAACGAAATAGGTCTAACGGACAATGTCGAAAAGCCTTTGATTGAGAAAGGCTATACAACAACCATTTATACTGATATTGCACCAGAGCCTCCGCTTGCAATTGGCGAAAAACTAGTTGATTTTACGAGAAAGCATCCATTTGATTTGGTGATTGGTGTAGGTGGGGGCAGTGCACTAGATTTAGCGAAGCTTGCCGCCGTATTAGCAAAACATGATGGAAAAGTTGCAGATTATTTAAACCTGACAGGAACGAAGACATTAGATAATAAAGGGTTACCTAAAATCTTAATTCCTACCACTTCTGGGACAGGCTCGGAGGTAACAAATATTTCTGTGCTATCACTGGATACAACCAAGGATGTCGTGACACATGATTATTTATTAGCGGATGTAGCGATTGTAGATCCTGCCTTAACGATTTCCTTACCATCGAAGGTGACAGCGGCGACTGGGGTAGACGCGTTAACTCATGCGATAGAAGCCTACGTATCAGTAAATGCGAATGCAGTAACGGATGCACTTGCACTACAAGCTATCCGATTAATTAGCCAGTCAATCCGAACAGCTGTCCATAATGGGCAAGATAAGCAAGCGCGCACAGATATGAGTTATGGCAGCTATTTAGCAGGGTTAGCCTTTTTCAATGCTGGTGTAGCAGGCGTCCATGCTTTAGCCTATCCCCTGGGAGGTCAGTTCCATATAGCTCATGGTGATTCCAATGCAGTACTATTACCATATGTCATGGGTTATATTCGTCAAAGCTGTGAAAAACGAATGAAAGATATTTTAGATGCCATGGGGATATCATCTTCCTATTTATCGCAAGAAGAGGCTTCTTATAAATGTGTTGACGCCTTACAACAACTCGTTCAAGATGTGAAAATTCCCTCAACATTACAAGGATTCAATATCCCTGCCTCAGCACTTGAACAGCTAACAGAGGATGCTACAAAACAAACGCGTATTTTAGCGCGAAGTCCAATGCCATTAGAGCGTGAAGATATCTATCAAATCTATCAAGCTGCCTTTGATGGTGTGGTAAGAGAACCATAAAGAATCTGAGAAACGTTGATTATTCAACGTTTCTCTTTTATTACATCTTTTGAAAATCCCACACATCGTAATGTGGTTTCCAAAAGATAGATACCTAAAAAAATCTGCTCTAATGGCAGATTTTTTTATAAGAAATATTATGCTTCTGTATCTGGTGTAAATGTACGTGTAGCCAATTCTGCATCTAGCATAAAGATTGCGTTTGAGTCAGTTTCGATACGCTCGATTTTACGAATTAATGTATCAAATGTAGATTCTTCTTCTACTTGCTCGTCGATGAACCATTTTAAGAAGGCCATTGTCGCATGCTCACGTTCATCTAAAGCAATGTCTGATAAATTGTAAATACGGCGTGTTACTTCTTTTTCGTGTGAGAGAGCTGTTTTAAAGGCATCTAAAATGGATTCGAAATGATTGCCTGGGCTTTCAAAACCTTGAATTGTTGCGCGGTAGCCCATATCACTTAAGAAATTATAAAATTTCATGGCATGGAAGCGTTCTTCTTCTGCTTGTACTAAAAAGAAGTTAGCGAAGCCATCATAATCTTGATCAGTGCAATAGGCTGCCATTGCCATATAGGCATGCGCAGAGTAGAATTCAAAATTCATTTGTTCATTAAGAGCTGTGTGTAGTTTTTCAGATAACATAAAAGTTTTCCTCCTTTTGCAGTAAATGACTTCTTTATTAGTATACAGTGTTGAGGCAGTAACATACAAAAAATTTAATTTTTAAAGCAATTCATGCAAAAGTTAATTGATATTCGTTCTCAATTAGAAAATCTCTTCTTTTATACTTTTAAGAAAATAAAAAAAATCGCCTCGATCGTAATCGAAGCGATTTTTTCATTATTATTGTTCTTGTTTCTTTTGATTTTTCACACCGATTAGGTAGCCACCTAATGCGATAGCAATTAAGACAATCCAGAAAATAGCTTTCCAAATAGTGGAGTGGGGGAATTCGTGTGGAATCACACCCAATTTTTCATGTGCTAATGTTAATACAGCTAATTTTACACCAACCCAGCCGACAATTAGGAAAGCAGCTGTTTCAAGTGATGGGAATTTGTCGAGAACCTTTACAAACCAACGAGCTGCGAAACGCATCATGATGACACCAATAATACCACCTAAGAACATCACTGCGAACTGACCTGCGTTAATCCCGCCAATATCAAAATCACCGATATGTGGAAGTGTGACAGCAATGGCAACCGCTGCAAGAATAGAATCCACAGCAAATGCGATATCAGCAAGTTCTACTTTTACAACCGTCATCCAGAAGCCAGATTGTTTTTTCGGCTCTTGAATTTCTTCGGAGTTTTGGGATGCTTTCCGCGAATCATAAATATGCTTAATAGACATAAACAGTAGATAAGCTGCACCTATTGCTTGAATTTGCCAGAAATTAACGAGCGTTGTAATAAGGAATAATGCGGCAAAACGGAAAACAAATGCTCCCACTAATCCATACAATAAAGCTTTTTGTTGTTGTGCCTTTGGTAAATGCTTAACCATAACAGCCATTACGACGGCGTTGTCTGCTGCTAACAAACCTTCTAGTACAATTAATACGACAAGTACCCATGCGTATTCTAAAAATATTGCCTCCAAATTTATTGCCTCCTTTAATTGTTGAACAGAAATGAATGGCTTGCTAACTTATTCTTTCCCTATTTTAAGCAAAAGAAAAAGACCCCTGCCTAAAAAATAGGCAAAGGTCTTGCTAAGCAATTAACTGTTCGTTGCACAGAAAGTTTTCTGTGTGACAAGAAATGCCATCACACCCGATGGTAATATACCATGTAATGACGAATGTGAATCAGATGCTTCGATCGCATCTGCTAGCTACTCCCCTTTGACAATAAAGTCAAAAGCTATTCAATTCTTACTAACATAGTAACATGCAACAATATAAAAGTAAATAAAAATATACTGCTATGGAGAAAAAATACTTTTCCGTTACGTTTGCACAAATGGTACTATAAAAAGATAGGCAAAATTTTTACAACTTAGAGAGGAGACAAACATGTATAGAAAATTTTTTTCCTACTACAAGCCACATAAACGATTGTTTGTCATCGATTTTTCGAGTGCCATTATTGTAGCAATCTTAGAGCTTGCGTTTCCATTGGCTGTTCAATGGTTTATCGATGAGTTATTGCCAACAGGAGATTGGGGCATGATCGTGAAAATAAGTGTCCTATTACTGCTTGTTTATGCCATTAGTACATTATTGAACTTTATCGTTAACTATTTAGGACATAAACTAGGCATAAATATCGAAACGGATATGCGTCAGGAATTATTTACGCATGTACAAAGGCAATCATTCCGATTCTTTGATAATACGAAAACAGGTCATATTATGAGTCGCATTACCAATGATTTGTTTGATATAGGTGAGTTTGCCCATCATGGACCAGAGGATCTCTTTATTGCGATCATGACCTTTGTTGGGGCCTTTGCCATTATGTTTAATGTGAATCCAACACTCGCTTTGATTGCAGCCATTATGGTGCCATTTTTAACATGGCTTGTGACATTTAGTAATATAAAAATGAACAATGCTTGGAAAACGATGTATGGCAAAATTGCTGATGTGAACGGACGTGTAGAGGATAGTGTGTCCGGTGTCCGTGTTGTGAAATCCTTTACAAATGAAGAATTTGAAATTAAACGCTTTAAGGAGCAAAATGGATTTTTCCGTACGGCTAAATTATATGCCTATAAAATTATGGCAGGGACACACTCCAGTATTTACATGATGACGCGCCTCCTTACATTAATGGTGTTAGTGGTCGGCGCTTGGCTAAGCTTTAATGGGAAATTATCTTATGGGGAGCTAGTGAGCTTTGTTTTATATACGAATGTTCTGATTAAACCAATTGATAAAATTAGTGCTTTATTAGAGCTTTATCCGAAAGGAATGGCTGGCTTTAAGCGTTTCCGTGAATTAATTGAACAGGAGCCAGAAATTCAAGATCGTGAGGATGCAAAGGTTATTAAACATTTAGATGGAAATATTGCCTTCAATCATGTTCATTTTAATTATGATGCATCCAAACAGGTTTTACATGATATATCATTTGATGTAAAAGCTGGCCAAACTATTGCCTTTGTAGGTCCTTCGGGTGCTGGCAAAACTACAATCTGCTCATTGATTCCTCGATTTTATGAGGTGACAAAGGGCGCTATTACGATTGATGGTATCGATATACGTAATATGACACAAGCTTCATTACGTGCTCAAATCGGTATCGTACAGCAGGACGTCTTTTTATTTACAGGTACGATTCGTGAAAACATTGCCTATGGAAAATTAGATGCAAGTGAAGCGGAAATTCGAGAGGCAGCGAAAAAAGCCCATCTAGAGGCATTTATTGCAGAGCTGCCCGATGGCTATGATACACAAATAGGTGAACGTGGCTTAAAATTATCAGGTGGACAAAAGCAACGACTCGCGATTGCTCGTATGTTCCTAAAGAACCCGCCTATCTTGATTTTAGACGAGGCAACCTCTGCCTTAGATACAGAAACAGAAATGATTATTCAGCAATCGTTAACAGAGCTTGCTGAAAATCGTACAACACTAGTTATTGCCCATCGACTGGCAACTATTCGCAATGCTGATCGTGTATTAGTTGTGACACCGAAGGGCATTGAAGAGGATGGCACCTATGATGAGCTAGTGGCACAAAATGGGATTTTTGCAAAGCTTCATCATATTCAATTTCGCAAGGGACAAACAGAACAAAGCGTTCAGAAAGATTTTGTGGAATTGACGTAAATGAAGGAAAGGGAGATTGTTTTTTTAAACAATTTCCCTTTTTTAGTTGCTTCTCTTATTACTTGTACTGCTCATGTTGTATCTAAAGCACACTAATATGCATAATAAAGGTTTATGTAGAAAGAGGGAATCCATTGAAAGGTAATACCATCGAATAATCAAAGGGTATCAGGTCAAATTATTGATATGGATAATGGAACATTTATTTCTGAATACATAGAAGGAATGTTTAGCAAGTTTATCGAATAGAACTACAGTTCACTATAAAGGTCATAAAATAGAGGTGAAGCAATGGGTAACGATAGAATCATCGGTCAAACGAAAAGTGTAGGTTTTCAAATCGGGGTTAGAAGGACGTTTCCAATTTCCCAGGAGCAAGCATGGGCATTGCTCACGACAACAGAAGGGGTACGTACATGGCTAGGTGAAGGCACTTCAGTTATATTTGAGCCTGGGCATAAATACCATTCAAAGACAGGGTCAGGCGAAATCAGGATTGTTAAACCGTTAGAGCAGCTTCGATTAACTTGGCAAAAGGAAGAGTGGTCAAAACCATCTACTGTACAAATCCGTATTTTACCAAAAGATCGTAATAAAACAACCATTAGCTTTCATCAGGAACATCTTTCTGATCAGACAGTACGAGAAGAAATGAAAGGTCATTGGGAAAGTGTACTGGACGTTATAACAAAAAGAGTCCAAAATCGTTGAGCAAATAAAGATAGCATCCCTTCACAATCGATAGGGATGCTATTTGTTTTTATTTGGAGAATCCTTGTTTTCATGTCCTTTTGAAGTTCGTGTATAATCCTGTGGAGCAAGTGCTTTGTTACGTTCTGTATAGCCCTTAGGTGATAATCGAAAGATGGATTTTTTAATGGTTGCCCAATTTAGATCTGTTGCCAGGTTCATGTAAGAGTAGCCGTAAATTCGAATATTACTTACGTAAAGCAGTGTTAGGTATAAAGAAACAAAGAAGCCAAATAATCCGAAAAAGGCACTAGCAAAGATAAAGGCAACGCGTAATATGCTAACAGAAGTTACAAGCGACTGATTCACTAATGTAAAGGAGGCAATGGTAGAAATAGCGATGACAACGATCATTTCAGGACTGGTTACACCTGCTCGAATGGCTGCATCCCCGATAATTAATCCACCTACAACACTGATGGTCCCACCGATAACGGAAGGGAGACGCAAGCCTGCTTCACGAAACAATTCAAACATCAGCAACATCAGCAACATTTCAAGCGAAGAGGGGAGCGGTAAGCCCGCCTTCGCTTGCACAACGGTTGCGAGTAGTTGGAGCGGCAATTGGTTTTGGTGATAGGTTGTCAAGGCTAGCCAGAATGCAGGAAGTAGTAATCCGATTAAAATACCAAATATTCTCAATAATCGTTCGAGTGAACTGAAAATAATAGGATATTCATTGTCCTCAGCTGATTTTAGTAAGAGAAACAAATTGACAGGGGTAATGATGGCATAGGCGACACCATCTACAAAAATAATAAAACGTCCTCTTGCTAAGGCCTGTACCGCATAATCAGGTCGTCCTGTATAATCAAACTTCGGAAAAAGCTTGGAATTTTTATTGACCCGTTCCATCAATAAATCGCCACTAAATACAATATCTGTATCAACGGCAGCAAGCTGCTTTTTGATTCCATGTAAAATATCCATATCCACAATATCATCAAAATAAAGAATGGCTACCGTAGTTTTTGATCGCTTCCCAAGCTCCACTTTTTCCACACAAAATGAGTTGGTCGGCAAGCGTTTTCTTACTAGTGCGATATTGACGCGTATATCTTCAATGAAATTATCTCTGGGCCCTTTAACAAGAACCTCCATGCGTGTTTCTTCAGGCTGGCGATTCGGCTTGTGGGCAATATTGCTTGCATATAAAAGATTGCCTTCATCAAAATACAACAACAAGAAGCCACTATAGACAAAAGTTATCAGCTGTTCCTTGTCTTGTACTTTTTGAATACTTGGAACATGAAGATGCCTTGCGATATTCTCTTCAAAGGGGACCTCATCCAAATGATCATATAAATACTGAATACGTTGAATAATCACTTCATTAAGCATTTGTTGATCAATCATAGCATCACACGTAATAAAGTGTACTTTCTGCTGATTAAACATATATTCCTGAAATTGAATATCTGCCGATTTTTGAAATAATTTTCTGAGCGTACTAAGATCTAGCGCCTGTTCTTGCTGAGGCATTATGATTCACCACTTTTCATATCTTGTTTTTCAGTTTTCCCCTTTTTAGAAGATTTATCCGACAAGAAAGCTACGACTACGAAAAATATTGAGAGTAAAAAGAAAAAAATAAAAGTGGCTGTAAGAATATAATGTCCTTTTACTTTTAAAAATAGGCTTTCATTTAGCATAATTAATGGTAAACAAAGAATAAAGAAGGGAGGAGCAAGCATTTGCCATATACGCTTCGGATCTCCTGTCATCTTCAATAAATCTGCCACAATGTACAAAAGGAAACTAACTCGAATAAAGGTTCCTGTCAGCCATTGATAAATGGAGAAAAAGTCAAGATGCTCGATATAGCGACCGATTGTCACTAATCCCCATTCCTCGTAGGCAGGGTAGCGTTGCTTAGCTGCTTCATTCGGTCCAAATTCTGTAATGGCCCCAATTAATGGTCCTAATGTCAGTCCTACTAAAATGGCCAGCATAATAGCAAAATGGTACCAGCGAATACGTTCCTTAAATTGATGCTGTAAAAATAGCAACATTAAAAGCTCAATAAACCCGGATGCAGGGAAAATCATGCCTCGCAATACAGGCTGGAATCCATGTTCAAAAAATGGACGCAATAATTCATAATCTTTCACCTGCATGTTCGTAAAGGCAACGAAAAAGCCGAAGATAACTACACCGAATAATACAAAAACGTTTAAAATGACAATTGTCTGTAAGCTAGTCGCCACAAGAAGAATACACAGAATGGTATAGATAAATAATAAGATGATCACAGGTGTTTGAGGTAAAAATGTAGTATTAACCCATTGCAGTGTTTCAATCATTGTAAAAGCTGCGATAATCATTAAAAAAATAGCAACTGTATAAATTACAATAGTAGAGCCAATTTTCCCGATTTTTGAATCAAGCCAATCTCGGATGGGCTCCTGATTAGATTTTGATTGAATATATACTAATAAAAATAGCCAAAAGAAAACAATTCCCCCAGCAAACAATACTGACAGCCAGCCATCTCTTTTGGCCACATCTAGTAGCGGAGGAATAATGGTTACATGATTTTTTAAGCCAATAACAGTCATTGATAGGAAGATGACATGTAAAATACTGATTGATCCTACACTTTTCATGTTGAAAACCCTCTAACATAGATTGATACATATTAGCTTTGACAAAAAAAGTCGGCTTTATAAGCAGAAAATGGTATGGTTTCATGAAAAAAATGAGGTATTGGATGACACCATCATCCAATACCTCGTCATAGGAAAAGTAAGCTAAATTAATGAATATATTTTGTGCTTACAAGATCTTCTTTTAAGACATCTGTTGGGATTTCAAACTCTACAACGCCCATATAGCCAGGTGCCACTTCATATTTATCAAAGGAAATCACAAGCTTGCCTTTATCAGAAATGTAGAATTGCTGATCAGGTTTAATGGCTGTAAATTCCTCCATTAACTCTTCATCGGCAAGGCCAGCACCCTTTACCCAGTAAACTTTATCTTGATTCGATTCAGCTATTTGTGTACGCATTTGTTCTTTAATATTTTCACTAATTGTTTCAATATAGTGCTGATCTTTAAAGAGCATTGGTAAAGTAATTAAAATTTCGTTTTCTTTATCGATCGTATCGTATTCCATCACCGTTGAAGAAGAAGCAACGGTATTCACTACATAACGGCCAATCGACAAAATTTGTTCGTTATCAGTTTTGATTTCGTAGCCACTATCAATACCTAAATGACCACCGCCATTTAATTTTAAATCGCCCACTTCTGCCATAAATTTATCGTAAAGTGTCTTACCTTCTGCACGATATTTTTCATTTAATGTATTCGCCAGATCTTGATTTTCTAAGTTTTCAATAGAAGGTACTTTAATATTGGCATCATAAGTATCTTCAGCCACTTCATATTCTGTCCAAGTCAATACTTTTATCACACTCCCAACCACGGGAATTTCTGAGAGTGTGCGTGCCATTGCAGGACTTACATTTAAACCAGCAGTAAACAGCATGGCTGCAGCGGCTGATCCAAGGACCCATTGAGGTGTACGATTTTTTTTCTTTTTTTGACCTTGCTTAAGTGCTTTTTCAACCACGAAGTCTAGCTCTTTTGGAATCGGGACTTTCATATATTGTTTTTCTAACTCCTGTAATTTTTTATCCATGTGCAGTTTCTCCCTTCACATCTTCCAATTGGATTTTCAATAGTTTTAATGCTTTATAAAGACGCGATTTGGCTGTACTCAACTTAATGTCGAGGATGTTCGCCACGTCAGCGAGTTTTAAATCCTCGAAATAATGGAGAATGACAACCTCTCGATACATTTGCGGGAGTTCATCCAACGCATGCTCCAAGTCAACATTCTCATAAACATCCTCTTGAGCAGGTGTTAAATATTGTAATGTATCATCATCTGTCACTTGTAAGCGTTTATGCTTACGTAAAAAATCTATGGCTGTACGGACAACTATTTTATAAAACCAGCTTTTCATATAGGTCACATTTTCAAGTCGATCTAATGAAAGCATGGCTTTTTGGATACTGTCTTGTACAACATCTAGTGCGTCCTGTTCATTTTTTGTATAGCTATACGCGAGCAAATAAAAACGCTCTTTTTGTTCTCGAATGAATTGGACAAACACCTCTTCATGTTGAAATGCATTTCTTGTTCTCATGTCCAAAGAAGCTCCTTTTTTAACATTGTCAAATTGTATACATTTACTAGACGTACGAGGAGAGGGAAAAAGTTGATGCCATGAAAAAAACTTACCCCAATTGAGATAAGTTTGATCCTTCTATAGTATTGGCATACGTTAGTATAACGGCTGATCATGAAAAATAGTCATATGTATTTTTCAAGAGTAATAGAATGGTCACAACGATAAATAATTTACGTACATAGCCACTGCCGCGTTTAATGGCAAATTTTGAACCAACAATAGCTCCTGCAATTTGCGCAAGACCCATAGGTAGTCCGTAGGCATAATTTATTTGTCCTAAGTATATAAACATAAGGAGGGCAGCTACATTACTGCCGAAATTTAAAAATTTGGCGTTTCCTGCTGATTGTAAAAAATCAAAGCCAACTAGGAGAAAAGCAAAGAGTAGAAACGAGCCTGTCCCAGGACCTAAAAAGCCATCATAAAAGCCAATAAGTGTAATCACAAAAACAAAAATAATAGAACGCTTTGGGGTTAATTGTTTATAGGTGGTCATACTGCCCCAGTCTTTTTTAAAGATGGTATAGATAGCAACGGCTGCAAGCATAATCAGCATTAATGGCTTCAGTACACTTGGGTCCATTAAGTGGACAATCCAAGCACCCAGCATAGAGCCAAAAAAGACGAAGGGGAAAAGCTTATAGACGGCTTTTATATCTAGTTTACCAGAGCGATAAAATGTCACTGTGCTAGTAAGGGAACCCATTGTACCTGCCAATTTATTGGTTGCTACTGCAGCAGAGGGAGGAAGACCAACGAACATAAGAGCTGGTAATGAGATAAGCCCACCTCCTCCAACCACTGAATCAATAAAGGCTGCTAAAAAACCGAAGAGGATTAAAATTAATAAAATATTTACATCTAAATCAAAAGGCACAAAAGGTCATCTCTTTTCTATCATAATAATCTGATAGTAGCGAACTGAGGATAGGCTGTAAATACTCTAGCTGCTATTTTTTAATAGAAATAAATGAAGTGATCCGATAGGAAATGACGATAATTTCTACATAACACAAAAAAATTCTACTTGGAGTCATTATTTTGATGTATTATGTAGTTGATGGTGTTTTTACGTAAAGGGGACGTGATGACATGAGTTTAGGAAATCATATACGTGTATTTCTCTGTGTTGTGTTTATGGGAGTACTTGTAGGGTATGTCTTTAATGCAAAAAAAGATATAACAGATCATGAGTATATTGATACTGTAAAGGAAGGCTATTTGGAGAATTTTTCAGATGTCACAGTTCGAAATGCGTTTAATTACGCTTTTTTTGAACCTTACTGGCGCTATTATGAAGCGAAAACTGGGGAGCAAGTTGTAGAATTGTCAGGTGATATTACGTTTCAAGACGAAAAAGGACATGCTATTCTCCAATTTGTCGTGAACGAACAAACGCAGCAATTTTCCCTAGAGGCAATGAAATTTAAAGATGTCGTATTAAACCAGCAACAACAGCAAAAGCTTGTTGGCATGGTCTATCACACTTGGGAAAAGAAACAACTAGCTTATGAGTAAGGTTTTTTATTTTGTAAATCATCCAAACTGTATTACAGTAAAAGGGGGAGCTAGAGACAGAGAGGATGTTTTACATGAGATTAAGTATTTTAGATCAAATGCCGATTCCAAAAGGTCATTCTGCAGAAGAGGCCTTCCAACGTACAGAACAGCTGGCATTGCTAGGTGAAGAGCTTGGCTATCACCGTATGTGGCTTGCTGAACATCATAATAGTCAGTCATTGGCGAGTTCAGCTCCTGAAGTAACTGCTGCTTTTTTAGCTGCTAAAACACAGCGGCTTCGCATTGGTACGGGTGGCGTCATGATGATGCATTATTCACCCTATAAGCTAGCAGAGGTCTTTAAAACATTATCGGGGCTGGCACCCAATCGTATTGATTTTGGTGTGGGGAGAGCTCCTGGTGGTGATCATGCCGCTATCTATGCATTGGCAGAGGGAAGACGACAACGCTTCACGGAACAGTACGATAAGCTAGAAATCATATTAAAACTAATGAATAATCAAAAAACAGGTGAACATGTCTATGATCAAGTCGTTGCAGCTCCTGCTCATATTTCATTACCAGAGGCTTGGTTACTAGGTTCTAGTGGTCAGAGTGCCATGCAGGCTGGCCAGCTGGGAGTAGGCTATTCGTATGCACAATTTTTCACGGGCAATATATCAAAGGATATCTTTGATGCCTATAAAGCCTATTTTACGCCTTCTTATTATATGGATAAACCACAAATCATTGTGACATATGCAGCAACAGTTGCCCCCACCTTAGAAGAAGCGGAATATTTAGCTAAACCGATTGATATTTCTCGTCTTCAATTAATGAAAGGGCAAATCATTCAAACAATGTCACCCGAAGAAGCGAAGGATTATCCATTAACTGAAATGGATAAATTGACGATTGACAATAATCGCAAGGCGAATCTTGTCGGGACACCCCAAGACATTGCTTCTTTTTTAAGTGCTGAGCAAGAACGCTATGGCTTTGATGAAGTAATGCTAAATTGCAATCAATATGAATTAGAAAGTCGTTTAAATACCTATAGATTCCTAGCAAAGGAATTAATTAGATAAGGGGAAAGCCATATTCATCTGAATATGGCTTTTATGTATTTAGAATAACGGCTTTACAATTAGAAAAACCCGGAAATTTATTTCCGGGTCTGATTACCACTTACATTTTCTGCTCCATGACACACTGCCTCGCTTCCGCATAGGATCTTAAGATATTCCTAAGAAATCTGTACTTTAGCTTATTCAGTTTTGATGGTCCTTCTGAGTTATCGATCAATCGCACTCATCGGGTTAACCCTCCTAGTCATTGGATTTGAAGTGAAATCTTTAATAGTATAGCTCAACTATAATTTCTTATACCTCTTGTGAGCATAAAATTTATTTTTTTGTGCTAAAGAAAACATACATTCCTAACCAGTTAACAATTAGCATGATTATTGAGAAGAAAAAAACACTCGTCTGTTTGAAGAAAAGCATATTTGCATCCCAGATTGTACATGCTACTTGTCCAACTGGTTGTGATTTTAATTATTGATAGTTATTTCCATAAATATGGTTGACTTAAAATGTGTATTAAGCATATAATACATTGCAAGAAGTGTATTAACTGTTTAATACATTTTTTTAACGACAGTGTATTAAGTACTTAATACGCAGAGGTGTTAGCGAGAAAAAAATATGTCCATGTTTATTGATAGGGGCAACCCATCATTATGCATACTGTGTATTAAGTGGTTAATACGCGAAATTAATTTTTTGAGGAGTTGAGTTATTTGACTATAAATTTTAATAATCGGGACCCGGTGTATGTCCAAGTTATTCGGCATTTGAAAGAACAAATTGCCAAGGGGTTTTATGAGCCCGGTCAGGAGATCCCATCCAGAAGGGAATTAGCCAATCAGTTAAAGATTAACCCAAATACTGCGCAACGAGCTTATAAGGAAATGGAGGAACAAGGATTGATTTTTACAGAGGGGAATATGCCTAGCTGCATTACAAAAGATGAAGCGGTCCTTAAAAATGTCCGTGAGGAATTGATTATCGAAGCGGTTGACTTATTTTTAGGCTCTATTAAATCTATCGATGTGCCGTTAGCAGAAGTGTTGGAACTCGTAAAGAAAAAACATGATGCCGAAAGCGGAGAAGCGGAGGAATCGAAATGATTGAAGTAAATAATGTTAACAAGAAATACGGCAGGAAACAGGTTTTAAAAGACTTTTCTTTTACTGCAGAAAAAGGGGAGATTACTTGTTTAATAGGAATAAATGGTGTAGGTAAGACGACAATCATGAAAGCTATTATGGCGCTCACACCAATTAATAGTGGTGAAATTTTAATTGATGGAGAAAAAATCACAAAAGAAAGCTTTGAAAAAATAACCTTCATCCCAGACACAATAACGATGTTGCCACAAATGAAAATCAGTGAAGCTTGTGCGTTCATGGCTGATTTTTATAAAAGCTGGAATCCTCAGAGAGCAGAAGAATTACGACAATTTTTTAAACTTGATCCGAATGAACGAATTGCTAACTTATCGAAAGGAAATACAGCAAAAGTGAATATGCTACTGGGTTTGTCACTGGATGTCGATTATTTACTGATGGATGAACCATTCTCTGGCATTGATATTTTCTCTCGTGAGCAGATTGCAGAGGTGTTTACAAGCCATTTAATTGAAGAACGTGGTGTCATTATAACAACGCATGAAATTAGTGATATTGAGCATTTGATTGATAAAGCAGTCCTTATTGATGACGGTGCAGTATTGAGAGAATTTAGCGTGGAGGAAGTACGTGAAAATGAAGGGAAATCAGTGGTTGATGTGATGAGGGAGGTATATCGAGCATGAAAAACTATTTAAAACTTGTTAATTTTGAAGTAAATCGATTTTTTAAATTGTATTTGATTTTAATAGGCTTGACCATGCTCAGCCAGCTTATAGGAGCGGGAATTATCTCACAAACCTATATGAAAAATGCTAAACAGTTGATGGCAGAAAACCAGTTATCCAGGAACCAGTATGTGGAGCAATACGGGACTTTTTCTTTCGATCGATTCACTGATTCAGAATGGTTTCTGCTGCCAATCTTTTTTTGTATCGCCATGTTGATGATTTATGTTTTCTTTATTTGGTATCGAGATTGGTTTGGTAAAAATACATTTATTTACAGATTATTCATGTTACCAACTGAAAGAATCGCCATTTATTTTGCGAAATTAACGACGATTATGCTTTTAGTTCTTGGCTTGATTGCTTTGCAAATCTTGCTAATTTTGATGGAAAAACAAATAGTGAATAAGATTATACCAATCGATCTCCAATCAAATTTCTCAATTTATACTAGTTCTACTTTAAATATGTGGAGGTGGCTGTATCCGACTAGCTTTACAGAGTTTATCCTGGTTTATGCACTTGGGTTACTTTTCGTGGCAGTAATATTTACCGCGATTTTAATTGAGCGAAGTTATGGTTTAAAAGGGATTTTTTACGCTATTTTTTATGGCTTACTGTCACTTGGGGTATTTTTTGCTCCAATCCTATTAGTTAATGTTTATACAAATTACTTTTACCCACTTGAAATTTTCTTAATGGTACTGGTAACTAGCATGATCGTTTTAGGCAGTGCCATTTGGATTGCGAATCATTTATTAAAATATAAAATCAGGGTCTAGAGGAGGTATAACAATGAAAAAATATTGGAAAACAATCAGTATTAGTTTCTTCATCGTGGTGTTTATCAGTTCTTACTATATCCAAAAAACAGCAATGGCTTCGAAAAATGACAGATCCTATAAAATTGAAACGATCAGCGGAAATAAGGAAGAAATCGAAAATCTTATTCTTCAAACAAGTTATCAGAGTAATGATCTTTATCATATGTTGTACATATCAAAGGATGGTTCCACGAATCCCAATAATCAGTCTTTTTTTGGCGATTTAATTGCCCCAAATGAACCTATGAATCTTCGAAAATATATTGAGGAACACCGTAATTTTATGCGTGGGAAAGAATTTGATCCAAGAAAATATTTTGAAGACAAATCACGTTTGATTTACACAACGTTTTTAGATGATGGCGGAAAAGAAGCTAGCAATGTCGTAACGCTTCAAATTGATACACTTGATAAAAATACAAATGACAGTTCTTCCTTTAAAATCGATATACCAGTCAAAGCTAGCTATGATTGGATTAATGTGAATGACGTCTACGTAGGAGATGGAAAGATAAATATTTTAACAACAAACTATTTATCAGCCAACTATCTTATAAAAGCTAGGGAAGAGTTGCATGTCTATTCGATTGATGAGAACAAGAAGGAATTAGTAAAGGACGCCATCCTTGCAGAGTTAGTGTCAGAAGAAAGAGGCACTTCCAGTATCCGTATTTTTAATGAATACAATACTACTACTCAAAACGAAAATTATTATTTATATATGGTAGAAAAATACAGTGATCGAAAAGAAGATACTGAGCTAGAAGTTATCTCTAGTCAAATATATCTCTATAATAATGCCAAGAATGAAGCAGAGGAATGGACTATGCCAGAAGAATTAAAACCCTATCGGAAGTCAATGCTGATTCATAAAGAAACGATATACATTCCTGTTTATTCAGCCAATGGTTTAACGCTGAATCGTTATCATATTGAAAAGAAAAAGTGGGAAGAGCCCTTAACCCTTCAATATTCAAGCATTGCGAATGAGAAAGATGCTCCATATTTACGTATAGCAGAGGGGAAATTTTATTTAGTATATCGTGTTTCTGATGGACAGTGGTTGTCTATCGTTGATTTACGTACAGGTGGATTGATTTATGAAGGGAAAATCATTTCCGAAGACAAGAAAAATCAAGAGGTGGATTCTTCACTTACGATCGAACAATTATATACGATGCATTAAAGAACAGATAAGGCCAACTTACAATTTATAACGCCATATGTAAAAGCAACTCCATGTTGATCAGTCTTTGTTCAACATGGAGTTGCTCTCTTTATCGATGAACTTATACACGAGCAGAGCCACTCACAAACGCGGCATCTTGATAATACATATTTTTTACAAGTACATTTGGCCCTAAGCATTTGACTGCTGGACAATGGCAGTTAAGCGATTTTGCCAAGTCGGTTGCCATCCATTTATCAAAGATCAATGGTAGTTCGTCATGTACAATATTGCCGAGGGCTGGTGTGTCACCAAAGTCGGTAACGATCACATCGCCTGTAAAGATATTGATATTCAATCGTGAACGACCGTCTGGGTCATTACGCATTGTGACATTCTTCTCAGTACGGAGACGTTGTAACAGCTTTTGATCCTCTTCGTTCATGCTACATGGGTAGAATGGTAGTGTACCAAATAACATCCATGTATTGTCATCACGGATATCTAGCAGGTGATGAATGGCTTCACGTGTTTCCTCTAGTGATAAAGAAGTAAGTGCACTTGCAAAGTCGGATGGATACATTGGATGCACCTCATGACGTGCACATTTCATCTCATGGATGATTTGGTGATGAATATGTTCTAAGTATGGTAAAGTTTTTTTGTTTAACATTGTTTCTGCTGATACCATTACACCATGTTCAGCTAGCATTTTTGAGTTATCAATCATGCGTTGGAATAAGGCTGCACGTTGGTCGTATGTTGGTTTGCGTTCCATCATTGCAAAGCCCGTTTCGACGAATTCATCGATTGTTCCCCAGTTATGTGAAATATGAAGGACATCAAGATAAGGTGCAATCAGTAAATAACGTGCTGGTTCCAATGTTAGGTTGGAGTTAATTTGTGTCCGTACACCACGTTCATGCGCATATTTTAAAAGTGGCAACACATAATTCTGGACGGACTTTTTACTCATCATAGGTTCTCCACCAGTAATGCTGAGCGTTTTTAAATGGGGTATTTCATCTAATCGTTTTAGAATTAATTCAATTGGTAATGCCTCAGGGTCTTTATTTTGTAATGTATAGCCTACTGCACAGTGTGCGCAGCGCATATTACAAAGTGTTGTTGTTGTAAATTCAATATTTGAGAGTGTCATTTGTCCATGTTGTTCTACATCTAAATAGGCTTCCCAAGGATCATAGACAGGTGTTATTTTTTGTAAGGTCGTCATCTTTCGTACATCTTCCTTTCTAGCAATCTATTGTCTCATATTCAACGATAATTTCAAATATGAAATTGCAGAACGGACTATTTTATGGCTAGACGAACTTTTTTTCCAATATAGAAAAAGTTCCCTCGTTTCAATTTACGGATAAGCATGTGTATAAAGCGCATACATGTTCTAATATTCTGTCATAGGACATTTTACTGTTATTTTTCATAAAAAACGTTATCATGATATAGAGTAAATAGTCACAATGCATCAAAGAAAGTGGGAATGAACATGACGAAATATGAGATCTTATTGTTTGACGTAGATGATACATTACTAGATTTTGATTTAGCTGAAAATGCAGCACTAGACCGCATGTTTAGAGAGGAAAAGATAGCCACTACGCCCGAGATGATTGCGCGCTACAAAGAAATTAATGAATCGATGTGGCGAGCTTTTGAGCGTGGGGAAGTGACAAAAAATACACTACATAATACAAGATTTGCGGTTGCTTTAAAGGAATTTGGGATGGAGGTCGATGGCGTCTACTTTGAATCACTATTCCAGAAATACTTACAGGAAGCACACCATTATGTAGAAGGGGCTTATGAAGTTATCGCTCAACTAGCCGATCACTATCATTTGTATGTCGTATCAAATGGCGTAACATTGACACAGAATAAACGACTAGTGGATGCCGATTTAGCACAATATTTTAAAGGCATCTTTATCTCCGAGCAAACGGGCTATCAAAAACCAATGCCTGCCTTTTTTGATTACGTATTTGAGCGGATTGAGCATTTTGATAAAGCTAAAACGCTTATAATCGGCGATTCTTTGACATCAGACATTAAAGGCGGCTTGCTGTCAGGCATTGATACATGCTGGTTTAACATCCGCAATATTGAAAATACGAGTGGTATTGAACCGCATTATGAAATTAAAAAATTGCATGAGTTACATGAGCTATTGCATACAAAAATAGCACTATATTAAGACAGAAGGCACTTCCTTTGTTCCATGGACAGAGGAGGTGTTTTTTTATGTTTTTTGTGGCTAATAAAATTTATTTTTGAATATCTACTTTACAAAAAGTCATGAATCATTTAAAATTCGATTTTGAATGATAATAGTAATCATT
Organism: Lysinibacillus sp. K60; assembly: GCF_019731275.1. Classification (NCBI taxonomy): domain Bacteria; kingdom Bacillati; phylum Bacillota; class Bacilli; order Caryophanales; family Bacillaceae; genus Lysinibacillus; species Lysinibacillus sp. K60. Next base: position 547,149 of record NZ_JAASJR010000002.1, read on the forward strand.
ACTGTTTAGGTAAAGGGGAAAGTATATTGAAAAAAATAATGAGTTTACTAGTTCTATTGATTGTGAGTGCATGTATGCTTGTGGCATGCGGACACTCGGATAACAAGGCAAAAAAAGAAAAGGCAAAAGGTGAAAATGAGCATGTTTTAACCATTTCTTGGCCCAAGGATATTGGAGAAGTAAATCCACACTTGTATGCGCCAAATGAAATGTTTGCTCAGGCAATGTTATACGATCCGCTTGTACGCTATGGAAATGATGGGCAAATAGAGCCAGGATTAGCAACAGCATGGGAAATGTCCGAAGACGGTAAGAGCTACATATTTACATTACGAGACAATGTCTTGTATTCAGACGGCTCTCAGCTTACGGCAGACAATGTTAAACGTAATATCGAAACCGTAGTGGAGAATATTGCACCGCATAGTTGGCTAGAAGTGGTGGCAATCATTGATCGGGTAGAAGTTTTAGATAAGCTGAAATTAAAGATTCATTTAAAAGAGCCTTATTATCCATTTTTACAGGAGTTAACGTTGATTCGTCCATTACGTATGTTAGGGGATAGTGGCTTCCCAGCAAGTGGGTCAACCAAAGATGGCATTGAAAAAGCAGTTGGAACAGGTCCTTGGATTTTAACTGATTACAAGCAAGACAATTTTGCTGAGTTTTCACGTAATGAGCATTATTGGGGAGAGAGACCTAAGCTAGAAAAGGTCATCGTCAAAATTATTCCTGATTCACAAGCACGTATGATGGCACTTGAAAAAGGAGATATTGATTTAATTTTCGGAAGTGGTCAATTAGCTCCTGAGGAACTCCGAGCTTTGGAGAAAAATCCGCACTATCAAACGATAATTTCTGAACCTTCCTCTACTAGAATACTATCTTTCAATTCAGACTATGGTGTGACGCAAGATAAAGATGTCAGACTTGCTTTGCAGTATGCTTTTGATCGACAAACAATTATTGAACATGTATTAAATGGCATTGAGCAAGAGGCCAAGTCTTTATTTGCTCCAGGATTTCCGTATAGTGATATTCCATTTGAGTCTTACAGCTATGATTTAGAAAAAGCCCAGCAACTATTGGATAAAGCAGGCTGGATCTTCGAGGAAGGGGCTCCGTTTCGATCCAAAGACGGTCAAGCACTGACCATAACGATTCCGTATAACAGTAATGACCAAGTGCATAAATCTATTTTTGAATATCTACAGGGCGCATGGCGTGAATTAGGCGTAGATGTCAAATTGATTGGAGAAGAAGATCAACTTTTCCGAACGCGAAGTAAAACAGGTGATTTCAATGTCATTATGAATGATACGTGGGGGGCACCTTATGATCCCCATATGTATTTACGGATGATGACGGGGGAAAAGCAAATTGGCTATTATGCGTTAAAAGGCATGGCACAATCAGAACAATTAGCAGCGAATATTGCGAAAGTGATTCGCTCAACTGATGAATCAGAGAGACGTAGTTTGTATGAAGCTATTTTACAAACCATTCATGAAGAGGCGATTTTCATGCCATTATCTTATCGGACAAATTATTTGGTGGCCAATCAACGTCTAACCAATTTATCGTTTTCTATGCAGCAATTTGAAGTGCCACTCAATCAATATGAGGTGAAATAATCAAAATGTTTGCATTCTTTGTTAAACGGCTAGCCAGTATGTTACTGGCATTGCTTGGTATAACCATCATCGCCTTTGGATTAATCCGTTTCATTCCTGTTGATCCTGTTGAAGCATATTTTACAATCAATCAAATTCCAGCTACTGAAGAGGCCATGACAAGTATGCGTGAAGAAATGGGTCTCGATCAACCATTATGGATACAATATATTGATTGGCTCAGCCATGCATTGCAATTAGATTTCGGAACATCCTTTGTGTCGAAAAAGGCCGTGGCAACAGAACTGTTTCAACGATTTGAGACAACATTGCTTTTAGCAATAACAGCATTGGTCATAATTATTGTCATTAGCTTTGCTATTGGCATTTGGTCTGCAAGTAAAAACAGTGGGTGGCTCGATTGGTTTACACGTACAGCTATCTTTACAATCGCCTCTATGCCAAGTTTTTGGCTTGCCTTTCTCTTCATTTACACAGTGGCTTTGAAATGGGGCGTCTTACCACTTATGGGGTGGGGAAGTTTTGCTCATGTCATTTTACCATCGATAACACTGGCTTTAGGATTTATACCTTATTATATTAGGCTCATCCGATCAAGCATGAGAGAAGAAATGAAGAAACCGCATGTTCTCTTTGCCCGTGCAAGAGGGGTAAAAGAAACGGTTATTTTGCGTACACATATTTTCAAAGGCATTTTACCACAACTTATCACATCCCTTGCCATGACCTGTGGTGGTCTATTAGGGGGTGCAGCGATTATTGAGAATGTTTTTGCCATTTCTGGCGTGGGACACTTTATTGTGGAGGCCATGTTAGCAAGGGACTACGCTGTACTACAAGCTTTTATTGTCATCATTGGGGGATTATATATCACCATCAATTTTATAGCAGATATACTTTGTGCGGTTGTTGATCCACGTGTCAGGCTGAAAGGAGGCGCTCTATAATGAAAAAAAATCTGCCACTCATCATCAGTAGCTTGCTCGTACTCGTGCTGGTGGTGATGGCTCTATTTGCTCCTTGGTTAGCGCCTCATGATCCTTATACAACAGATATAGCCAATAAATTACAAGGATTTTCTATGCATTACCCCTTAGGTACAGATCACCTAGGGCGCTGTGTGCTATCTCGTTTATTGTATGGTACACGCACCTCTCTGCTGCTAGCCTCTGGCGTACTATTCATTACCTTAATCATTAGCATCATCTTAGGGTGTCTGGCGGGGTATATCGGTGGGCTGGTTGATCTAGTATTAATGCGTATTTGTGATGTTCTTCTATCCATTCCTGATTTTATTTTTGCCCTTGTCATTGTAGGTGCGTTAGGTGGCGGCATTAAAAATATGTTTGTGGCAATTATTTTTGTGTCGTGGGTAGGTTTTGCGCGTATTATTCGCAATATGGTGCGTTCTTTAAAAGAAAGCACTTATGTACAATATGCACGGCTGACAGGTGTACCGAAACGAAAAATTATTAGGAGGCATATATTGCCGTTTGTCTTTCCACAAATATTTTTGTTAAAACTAATCGGGCTTGGCTCAACGATTCTTTTAATTTCGGAGCTGTCGTTTTTAGGGTTAGGTGTTACGGCACCGATGGCAGAATGGGGCATGATGATTAAAGATAGTAAAACCTATTTAATGAGTGAACCAACGCTTATGTTTATACCAGGTATCATGATCTCATTAACCGTTCTTATTTTTAATTGGTTTGGGGATGCCCTTCGTACGGCTATGGATGCCAAAGTATAAGAAGAAGAGGTGACAATATGTTAGAGATAAGGGATTTGTCAATTACGCTTCAAACAGCGCAGGGACCTAAAAAAGTTGTGCAGCATGTTGATTTCCAGATTCCAACTGGTACAACGCTTGGCATTGTCGGGGAAAGCGGTAGCGGTAAAACGATGCTGTGCTATGCTATCTTGCAACTGTTTCGGGAGTCCCGAAACTATGAGGGAGACATTTTATTAGAAGGGCGTTCCTTACTGGGAATGGATGAACAGCAGTTGCGAGGTCTTCGGGGCAATGACGTGGCATGTATATTGCAGAATCCTATGGCTATGTTTAATCCTATTATAACAATAGGAGAGCATATGATTGAAACATTACAAGCACACCGATCGCTCAGTAAAAAACAAGCATTGCACATAGCAACTGAGCAACTTGCTTTTTTTCAATTGAGCGATTCAAGACTGTTAAAAAAATATCCTCACGAGTTAAGCGGGGGCATGCTTCAACGTGTCATGATTGCCCTGGCTATGAGTCTTCGTCCGAAACTTTTACTTGCAGATGAGCCAACGACAGCCCTTGATACGATGACACAGCTCAAGATTTTAGAGGAATTGTCTCATTGTCAGCAACAATATCAGACAACGATGCTGATTGTGTCACATGATCTTGGCGTCATCGCTCGAATGGCAGATCAAATTGTAGTTATGCGAAGAGGGAAAATCATGGAATACGGCCCAGCCGAACGGCTATTACAAAACCCTGTTCATTCCTATACAAGAGCATTGGTCGCAGCCAAAAGGAAGGGTGATCAGCTCGAAAAACTTGTGGATAGCTGGTCAGGTGATACAAACGGAATCCTATATGAACTAGACACGAACTATTGGGTACGACAGGAGGAAAGTCGATGTTAGAAATCCAGCAAGTATCTAAAACCTATCGAAAAAAGAGATGGTTTGGGGAATATGTAACGATAGAAGCTGTGAAAAATATATCATTCAACTTGGAGCAAGGCGTTTGCTTAGCCATTGTCGGGGAGAGCGGTAGTGGCAAAACCACACTAGGAAAGCTGATAATAGGTATGGAAAAGCCGGATAGCGGCACCATACAATTCGATCATATAAACCTAGCAACGACATGCAAAGAAGAGAAGAAGCAATTACAAAAAAATATTCAAATCGTTTTTCAAGATTGCCATAGTGCTGTTAATCCGAAAATGAAGATTCGAGACATCATTGCAGAGCCAATGAAATGTCATTTACAGTTGACGAAACAACAGCGGCTAGAAAAAATAGAGGAACTTTTAGTACAGGTGGGACTATCGGAGCGAGATGCTCAAAAATACCCTCATCAATTAAGTGGTGGTCAGTTACAGCGGGTGACCATAGCAAGGGCGATAGCAACAGACCCTAAGCTCATTATCTTGGATGAATCCATTAATAGTTTAGATATATTGGTACAAATCAGTATTCTAAAACTATTGAAACAATTGCAACAGGAAAGGGGCCTCAGTTACTTATTTATTACCCACGATTTACACGCAGTTAGTTTGTTTGCAGATGAAGTAGCTGTTGTAGACCAGGGGGAAGTGGTGGAATTTCTTCATGATGTGTCTCAAATTCCATATATGACCCATCCGATCAGCCAGCGCTTATTAGCCTCTAGATTACCTATAAGCCGTCAAGAAATTTCTTCGTTGCAAGGGGAGCAAGTATCATGAAACTTCAGCCTTTATCCCTTCGCATGATGCAATTATATGGGCTTGCGGTTATTTTTTTTACCGCCAATGCCATGTTGACAGTTATTTTTCCATTAGAAGCAGCGGATGGAGGGTACTTGGAGGGCGAAATTGGTGCCATGATGGCCATGTATATGCTTGTTTGTATGCTATTAAGACCTTTTGCTGGCCAAATGGTCGCCAAGCATAGCCCTTATACCATTATGCAATGGCTGTTAATTGGCCATGCACTTGCACTGCTTATCTATGTAATATTTGGTATTGATAGTGTCTTTTTAGTACGAGCCCTACAGGGTATCATCACCGCTTTCTTTTCTATGGCGATGCAGTTAGGTATTACAGATGTTTTACACGATCATGATCGAGGGCAAGGCATGTCGATGTATTCCTTATCCAGTGTTGTACCTGGTTTATATGGACCTGCAGTAGCGCTACTCTTGTGGACGCAATTTGATAGACAGCATTTATTGATCTTTGTGGTTTTGTTGGCTCTTCTGCCACTACTGTTTTTTATTGGCTCCCCTTTACCAAAAGCAAAGGAAGACACAGAAGTTGTGACAACAAGAGAGCTGATAGCCGCCATGAAGGGGGCAAAACAACACAAGGGGCTAATCCTATCAGCAATCGTTATGGTTCTTGGTGCTGCTATTTTTGGCGCCATCACCACGTTTTTACCATTGTTTATGCTGACTGAGGGAGTGGGGAATCCAGCTATTTATTTAACGTTACAGGCATTGGTCGTGGTGGGTAGTCGCTTTGTATTGCGACGCTCTATTCCTTCAGATGGTCAATGGCATCCGAAATTTATTGCCTGTGTGCTTTTCAGCTCCATATTGGGCACAACGCTGCTTGCTGTTTTACCTGAAATAGGTTCTTTTGTCTATATTTCCGCTGTTTTCAATGGCCTTGCCTCAGCGATGCTATATCCGACAATTACTACATATATGTCGTTTGTTGTACCAAAAGAATCGAGAAATGTTTTGCTAGGTTTATTTTTAGCTACCTATGATTTAGGCTTTGGGTTGGGTGGATTTTTGATGGGCTTTATTGTGCAATTTACGTCCTATATGGTCATGTTTATGGTTTGTACGGTTTTAGCGATTATCGCACTCTGTGTTGTATTGCGTAACGGTAATCCCGAGAGGCAAATTATCACTACCATACTGACAAAATAATCGCGTGCTTGCTATGTATAAAATATAATAGAAAAGGCAAAACCTTTTATGAGACTAGTTTCCATGAAAGGGGAAATATTCGATGAATATGGTTTTAACTGCCAGTAAACGTCAAAAGGGACGACAATCTTCTTTAACACAGCTTCGACAAAATGGGCGCATTCCAGGTGTGGTTTACGGCTTTCAAATGGAATCAACGGCGATTATGTTAGATGCGAGAGCCTTTGCAAAAATGTTAGCTACACAAGGTACGAAAAGTGTTTTCCAATTAGATGTTGAAGGAAAACGCATTAATGCAGTTTTAACAGAGGTACAACGTTGTGCATTAAAAGGGAATGTTAAGCATGTGGATTTTAAATCCATCAATATGTCAGAGGAGCTAGAAGTGGATATTCCAGTGACTGTAGTTGGGGATGCAGTGGGAGTTGCTGATGGCGGATTCCTGCTCCAGCCTAATCGTGAAGTGCGTATTAAAGTGAAGCCAACTGACATTCCAGAAACCATTGAAATAGATGTTACAAATGTTGCAATTGGGACTTCTCTATACGTCGGAGATATTCGTCAACAGTTCTCGTTTGAAATTTTACAAGAGGATGACTACACACTTGTGACGATTACACCACCAGCTGCTGAAAACGTACAAGAAGATGATACAGTGGACGATACGCCAGAAGTGATGGAAGCAACAGGACAAAATACTGCTGAACCAGAAGCATAAAGGAAAGAGGAGCCTCCTTACACTACGTAAGAGGCTTCTTGCTATTTGCTATAAAAATTGCTGTATGGATTTACGATAACGATAATACAGCGTGATATATATACTACAAGTTGCTAAAAATAGCCATGGTGGAATAAAGCGCATGATGGCGAAGGGTGTTTCAAATAAGAAAGCAAAAAGGAAAACAGAACCTTCTTTATCCCATAAACCAGGGGTATAATATGCGCTTTTTATACTGAAAAAGGGAGCGACGCCATCGTTGCCATAGAAAATCATTAAGAAGATAAATGAGAGTATTGCCCAATTGCTTGCATGTTTCATTAAACGTTTATATTTCGCAATGTGGGAATCATGATCTGAAAATAATTCATCATTACCATCTTTACTTTTTGTCCAATAATAGGTGCCATCATATGATTTTTCTTTTACTATACGCCAGCCAAAATCCTCATGTAATTGCTTATAGGTAGCTTTATTTTCTTTGCGAAGCTCCTGCTGACAATCAATCCGAATAACTTGTTCAAGATCTTCAGTAGGCTGAAATGTATAAATACCTGCTGAGTTTATATTGGAGCATAGCCAACCCTTAGCTAACATTTCATTTAACCAGCGCTCTTCCTTTTCGATATCAAAAAAGACTTTAAATTTTATCATGTTTGCCAGCTCCCTCATATAAAGCTAAAATGTGCTGCAATCTTTGCTGCTCTGCCGCTAATATTTCTAGACCCTCTTCGGTCGTTTGATAAACCTTGCGTCTTGAATCCTGGGTTTCAACAGGTGTAATCCAATGATATTTCAATAAATTTTCAATGGCTCCATACATAGTACCAGCAGCAATCCTTACTGTACCAGCACTCATTTCCTCAATTTTTTGCATCATCGCATAACCATGCAGTGGTTCACGTAAGGCAAGTAAAATGTAATGCATGGTTTCAGATAAAGGTAATAATTTATGTTTTTTCACATCTTCACCTCAAATATACAGTCAGACTATATAGTTTGATTATATATAGTTGAACTGTATATTTCAACTGTAAAAAAAGACAATGCAAAAACTGCATTGTCATTAAAGTTTAGACAACAGCGCTTTTCACGCCTGTCCATCGCATAAATAATTTTTCGTTATAGGATAAGGCAAATTGTACGATTGGTCCAAGTCCAAATGCCATAAATACCGTACCGATACCAATAGGACCACCAAGTAGGAAGCCAATAATTGCAACCGTTACTTCCATTGTTGTACGAGAGCGAGTCACACTCCAGCCAAGCTTATGGACCATCATCAGCATGAGTGTATCACGCGGTCCAATACCTAAGTTCGCCACCATATACATCCCACAGCCCCAGCCAAGTAAAACTAACCCTGTTAGGTAAGATATAAGTTGCATCCAAAAACCATCAATATCAGGTAACCAATAGTTAAAAATATCAATAAAAATGCCTGCCAAAAACATATCGATAAACGTTCCAGGTAAAGGGAATTTTTTTGTAATCAGCATATCAAATGCTAAAATAGCAAGTCCCAAAATAATGGACCATGAACCGATTGATAAGCCTACTGTTTTTGTTAAGCCAATATGTAGTACATCCCATGAGCCCACTCCAAAAAGTTGGCCTTTAATTGTTAAGGTGATACCAAAAGAAAGCACGATAATGCCTGTTATGAAAAACAAACAGCGCGTAAGAAAAGCTTGTTTCATTTTTAACCCTCATTCATTCGAAAATTCCTGTTGTCCATCCAGTTATTATAACAATAGATTTTCATTATGTCCGAAGATTGTCATTTCGCATTTTTCAAAAAAATACGGTTTAGCTTTCTTGGGAAAGGGCAAAATAGGTATATAGATGAAAGGATGGGATACTATGACTTCTGTACGTGATGAAATTTTAGAAGTATTAAATCGAGAAAAGATTGGAACAATGGCAACTGTAGAAAATGGCAAGCCTTACTCACGATACATGACGTTCCAGCATGAAGATTTTGTATTGTATACAGTGACGAATAAACATTCAGAAAAAATGGAAGAGCTACGCAAAAACCCATATACCCATATTTTATATGGCTACGAAAATGGTGGTTTTGGTGATACGTATGTGGAAATAGAAGGAAAACTTACAGAAGTACATGAAGAAGGGATAAAAAATAAACTAGCTGAATTTTTTACGAGTATCTTTATTGGCAATCAGGATGAAATGGTGACATTAAAGATTGAGCCTATTCGTATGCGCTTAATGAATAAAAAAGGGCAGCCACCTAAAGAGCTAGAATTTTCAAACGACCATTGACAATGGTCGTTTTTTACTCATGTAGCGATAAATAGTTGCAATGGTTAGCATCTTTTTGGCATGATAGTTCTTAAAAGAAAAAGGAGTATAGGTTATGGCGATAAAATTACAGCAGCTAACACAAAATGTATTATCCTCTCAAGGAAAATTAGAGGCAGATTTTATACTGAGAAATGCGCAAATTGCGGATGTTTTTTCGTTAACATGGCAAAAAGCAGATATCGTCGTGAAAAATGGTATGATTGTTGCTCTAGATCGCACGAATAAGTTTCACGCTAAACAGGAAGAGGATGCGGCAGGAGGCTATGTCATTCCTGGTTTAATTGATGGGCATATACATATTGAGTCTTCTATGTTGACACCAGGGGAATTTAGTCGCGTTTTACTTCCTCATGGTATTACAACAGTGATGACAGATCCTCATGAGATTGCCAATGTCGCAGGAGCGGAAGGCATTCAATTTATGCTCGATGATGCACAAAATGCAGATATGGATATTTTTGTCATGCTGCCATCAAGTGTACCAGGTACACAGTTTGAAAATGCAGGCGCTACACTAACGGCTAAGGATTTGGCGCCATTTTTACAACATGAACAGGTTCGGGGATTAGCTGAGGTCATGGATTTCCCAGCGGTATTAAATGGGCAAGAGGACATGCTTCAGAAAATTTTATTATCAAAGGAAGCAAATTTAGTCATTGATGGGCATTGTGCAGGCTTACAAAGCGAGCAAATTACAGGCTATCGAGCTGCGGGTATTCACACAGATCATGAATGTGTAACGGCTGAGGAAGCCATTGACCGTGTAGAGCAGGGGATGTATGTACTGATCCGAGAAGGCTCAGCCGCTAAAAACTTACGTGACTTATTGCCAGCTGTCCAGTCACATAATGCTCGGCGCTTTGGTTTCTGTACAGATGATAAATATGTGGATGAATTAATCGACGAAGGCAGCATCAATTATGATATCGCCATGGCAATAGCTGAAGGGATGCCACCATTGCAAGCAATCCAGTTAGCTACCGTTAACACCGCAGAATGCTATCGTTTATTGGATCGAGGTATACTCGCACCAGGCTATAAGGCAGATTTTGTGTTAGTAGAGAATTTGTCAACAATGCAGGCAAAGGCCGTATGGAAAAATGGGCGGAAAGTGGCTGAAGATGGTAGAATGCTGACTAATCGTCAAGTGCCAGTTGTGCCTGCTCATATCCATCAATCTGTCCATTTACCAACCATTACAAAGGATAGGCTACAACTAGCATTCACAAAGGGTACAAAGGCGAATGTAATGGAGATTGTGCCAAATCAGCTAATTACCAATCATGTAATAATGGATGTACCTATAAAGGATGGTGTTTTCGTCCCTTCTGTAGAACAAGATCTACTGAAATTAGCCGTCATCGAACGTCATCATCAGTTACACACGACAGGTTTAGGAATCGTCAAAGGCTTTGGCTTACAAAAAGGGGCAGTTGCCACAACAGTAGCTCATGATTCACATAATGCCCTTGTTGTAGGAACAAATGATGAGGATATGGTCCTGGCGCTTACACGCATTCAGGAAATTCAAGGAGGCTTTGTCATTGTAGCGGATGGCCATATTCTAGCGGAGATGCCATTAACCATTGGAGGCTTGATGACAGATGTACCAGCTCAGCAAGCAAAGGAGCAGCTAGCAGGCTTGCACAGTGCATTAAAGACGCTTAATCCAACATTAGATTTCCATTTTCTACTGACGTTTTCTTTTGTGGCATTACCAGTTATTCCTGCTTTAAAGCTAACAGATACAGGATTATTTGATGTGACAACCTTCCAGCATATCTCAGTAGAAGCATAGATAAAAAAACGACCTACTAGCTTTCAATAAGCTTTTAGGTCGTTTTCTTATATTGCTTATTTAGTGCTAGCTCTCATTCACCATCATTTACGAACTATAAACATGCTTAAAAGTCATTGTAATATGGAATTAGTCGTAAAATTAAGGATTGTGTGTTGATTATTTCAACCTCTTATTTGTAAGATATTTTCGTCTAAACATCCCTACTAAAAATACATACATTAATATATAAAAGGGGGTGAGATTGACAATGAAAAATAATGATCGATTTATGAAAGTAGTTAGTATTCCTACGCCTTTATATGAATCATTATTAGGTCAATATTTTGTTGGGCAAACCGAATTAATTACCTTACAAAAAGGAAGAAATGCGTGGGGAAGCTTAAGTAATCCTAAATATTCTAATGTGGATTTGTTTGTAAATGCGTTTACCATTACTAATTATTCTAAGCAACCTATTCTAGCTGAAATTTGGTTTAATGCAATACCTCCTGGGGATTCAATGATTTCTAAAAATGTAACGCCTACTAATACAGCCATTTATCCACCACCAAATCCAGACGTTAAAATTGAATTTGCTGAACTTGTTGAAGGGCACCCATATAAAGGAGTAAATGCGTTTAAACGAATTGTTCCACCACAAAGTACTTTAGTAAGCGATGAAGATGGAAAATTTATTTTTCCATCTGGTGAATCATTTGTAATTTTTTTAGTTACACAGGACAATGAATGTATAGAGGCTGAGATAGCATTTGGGTGGTTTGAAAAAATGAAAAAATACCATTAAATAATAAGGAGATTGTTAGTAGAATATAATTTATAGTGATATTAATTAGTTAGAAAAAAGAAGCTAAAGCTCTCAAATATCTATTGAGAACTTTAGCTGCTGTATTATTGACTAGTTAAAGCATTTTTTCGAATCTATCAATGGCTTTATTAAATTCATTGTGAGTTTCTGTTACAACTTTCTTCAAATCATGTGTAATATTATCGACCTTTTCCGTATCACTTTCTATAGTCATTACATTATATTCGATATTTCGAAGTGCATTATCAACATTCAGTGCTAATTTTCGTACCTCTTCTGCTACGACTTTAAATCCGCGACCTTTTTCACCAACACGTGCAGCCTCTATTGCGGCATTCAGTGCTAGGACATTTGTTTGTTTAGCGATAGTATGAATCACTTTTACAGTATCTCTAATTGCGTCAACTTCTTTGGCAAGTGATGCTACAGCTTTTATGTTTTCTTCTGAATTGGATACAACAATTTCTACTAACTCCTGAGGCATACTTTTTAGTTTAGCAATAATCTCTAAAGTATTGAATTCTCGATTTGTAATATCTGTTGAAATTTTTAATATGGAACTTACCTTATTATTGTCATTGAAAATGGGGAGGTAAGTTGCTTCAAGCCATATAGAATCGTTCATTTTACTTATTCTTTCAATTTTTCCTTCATATTTTTCTCCATTTAATAAACCTTGCCATAGGAGATGATAGTCTGGGCTTTGTATAAAATCCGGTTTACAAAACTTTTCATGACCCATCCCAATAACTTCATCCACCTGATATCCTAGAACCTCTGCAAATTTTTTATTAGCCCAAATCACTTTTCTATTCAAGTTAAACTCTACGAGGGCTAAATTTTTTTTCATTGAATCTACAATTGCATTTTCATTCATATGTTTTGTCTGAATATTCATATTTTCAAATCCTTATATTAGGTAGCTAAGCTAAATTTAATTCATACTTAATGATTATTAGATATGCAACATTACTTTTTCACTAGGTTTGTTATTGAGTTCCGTATTAAAGAGATCTATTTTAGGTAAAGGTTTCACTGCTAATTGTGCTAGACCATGCTTTTGTAGAATTCCATTAGAAGTAATACGGGCAGACTCCAAGATAATCGGTAAACCACTTCCTGGATGTGTACCACCGCCAACTAACCAGCTATTTTTTAATTCTTCAAATTTATTGTGAGGGCGGAATGTCAGCATCTGTGTAAGCTGATGACCTAGGTTAAAAGTTGCTCCTTTATATACACCTAAATTCTCTTCCCAATTTTTCGGTGAAATTATGTGTTCTTCTTCAATGTATTGCTCTAGATTTTCAATGCCAAGTTTGTCCTCAATTAACCCAATTAGCATGTTACGATAATCTTGTTCACAGGTATCCCACTCAATATGACTGAAATTATTAGGTACTGGTGCTAATACATATAGCGTTGATTTCCCTTGTGGGGCAACTGTCGGATCTGTTACAACTGCATTTTGAATGTAGATAGATGGATCATCCGACAACAATTTATGGTTAGTAATTTCTTCAACATTTTTTCGGTAATTTTTTGCAAACCAGATCGTATGATGGGGCAAATCAAATTTTTTATTGACACCTAGATAAAGCATAAAAGTAGAGCAAGAGTATTTTTTCTTCTCTAACTTTTCTTTAGTGTATTTTTTAAGAACACCAGGCTCGACTAAATGAGTCATCGCATGACCAAAATCACTATTTATTATTACTTCATTAGATGCTATTTTTTCGCCATTATCTAAAATGACACCCTTTACCTTTCGACCATCCAACCAGAGCTTTGAAACGCCACAGTTCGTGTAGATCTCTCCACCATTTTCTCGTACAACCTTTGCCATTGCCTGTGTTAACTTATTAATGCCACCTGTAATGTGATAAACACCATAAGCATGCTCAATAAAAGATAGAATGGAAAATGCACCAGGACTTTCCCACGGAGACATGCCTAGGTATTTTGCTTGGAAAGTAAAGGCAAGTTGTAATTCCTCTTGCTTGTAAAATCGTGAAAGCGTATCGATTAAAGATCTACCGATTTCAAGCTCACCCAATGCCTTTAAAACTTTTGGTTGTAGTAAATCTGTATAACGGTTCATGCTTGCTTGCAATACAGGTACTAACGCTTCTAATTTGTGATTAGTTTCCTTCATATATTTTTCAAAAGATCCCTCATTGCCTGGAAATAGTTCATTTATTTGACGAATCATTTCCTCACGATCACGAGTCATTTTAATGCGTTTATCGTGAAAAATTAATTCATACATTGGATCGAGGTTTACTAGATCTATATAATTATGTATATTTTTACCGGCAAGCTCGAATATTTCTTCAATAATATAAAACATATTTAAAAATGTGGGGCCCATATCAAATTTATATTCTCCTAGCTTTATTTCACTTGTTCTACCACCAATATAGGGTTGTTTCTCGTAAACTTTGACATTAAATCCTTTAGCGCTAAGCAGCATTGCCGACGCTAAACCACCTGGACCAGCTCCTATAACAATAATCTCCTTTTTCATTGTAAAAAACCTCCGTATCTGCTATTTAGTCTTTTAACACTACCTGTATTGAGTCATGATTTATAAATAGATAAAAATATTTATTGGTTGTACAAAAGTTATACAGTGATTATACAATTAGTGTACAAAAATGTGCAAACTATATATTCTTGAAATTTAAAAAATTATTTTATGGCTATTGGTGCAAAAAAAAATCATAGACAAAAGCATGTGTAACCAATGCTTTCATCCATGATATTCTCGTTGTTGTAATAACAATGCCTTATTTAAACAGGGATAGCAGTATTAATAAACTTTTTAACGTTTGTTTATAGTACTAGTTTTAACCAAAAACGTTAAACTCCTACTAAAAATAAAGTTATTTAGAGTGAGAGTTTATAAGTTATTTATAACTTCATCAATAGTACTGGCAATAGCAATTGAATGTAAGGAATGTGTTTTTAAATACTCTTCAGAGCCAGCACCCCCCATATAAAATCGAATAGAAGGATGTTTTGCAGCGAAGTCATCTAATTGCTGAATGCTAGTAGGGTATAACTCAAATGGCCTTGTAGTCATAGCAGATAATAGAACCACCTTTGGTTTAAAATGTATGATTAAAGATTCAATTGCCCCAACAGCTGGAGAACTGCCAACAAGGAATGATCGCCAACCAGTCATCATTGCTTGCAACAATAAAATGTGAAGTTGAACTTCATGATGCTCCCCTGGTAAGCATGCGCCCATTATAAGTGGTGCATCCTCTTTAGAGTGATAATTCCGTCTTAATTGTACTAAATAATCTCTAACAATCATCGTAGTCACAGATTCTTGATACTCGGTCCATTCCTGTTTTTCCCACAATCTTCCTACCTCTTGTAAGAAAGGAATAATCACATGTGATAGAAATTTTGCTAATCCTAATGAATGATTTGCTTGTTGCAGGAGTCGATTAAGTTCTACTTCATTGCAAAGTCTTCCTTCTTCCAATAAAAGATTACAGAAATGATCTACATTGTCGCTTATGGTCAACACTGTGGGGGTAACTGCCTCTAAAACATTTTGATTGCTAAGTACAATTGTCACTGCTTGTTTTATAGAATAGCCTTGGTTCGAAAGGCTAAGTACTTTTAAATATAGCTGCACATCCTCTTCACTATAAACACGGTGTCCATTTTCTAATCTTTTGGGATGAACAAGTTGGTAGCGCTCTTCCCATTTACGTATCACTTGTTTGGATAGCCCTGTGATTTCAGATACCTGTGTAATATTATATTGCCAATCTGTTGGTGTCATTATTTCCCTGCCTTTCTATAGCTAGTAACATTCATGATTGTGAGTATTTGTGTACCGTAGTGCTCTCCGAAACCTTACAACTTTTCATATTATAATATAGATATTTAAAAGTTGTACAACAATTGTATAACTATAGTGGTTGAATATTGAATAACAGGGAAATAAGGGTGGGGAATTTAATGAGACAATTTGTTGGTTTTTTCTTCCATGCCATAATGAATAGGCTATACGATTTTATAGATAAGCTAATGGCTTTAAATAATTTATTAATGTTATGTAAGCGGAGTAATTATAAGTTGGAATGGGTAATGAATATATTGAATTAGATGATGTATATGAGGGGGAAAGAACATGAAATGGATTGCACTCATAAGTTATTTCGCCATGGTTATTATTAATGGACTAGCTAGCACGGTGGGGATTAATGGGAAAAAGACAGGTGAAATTTCTAATCAGGTAGATGTATTGTTTATTCCAGCAGGCTATGTTTTTAGTATTTGGGGCTTGATTTATTTTTTATTATTCATTTGGCTTGTACAACAATTTCGGTCTTCCACTACTAATCGTATAAATAGCAATCTGGGTCTCTTTGTAATTACTGCATTTTTAAATATCGCATGGTTGTTGAGCTGGCATTATGAATTGTTTATAACGTCCATTGTTATTATGGTCGGCTTATTGGTTCATATAATTTTTCTGTATGTAAGTTACCCGAAAGAGGATAATCGTTTTTCAGGGAGACTTCCGTTTTCTGTATATTTAGGGTGGATTAGTGTGGCGTTGATGGCTAATATTAGCTTTGTGCTTAAATATTATGAGTGGGATGGGTTTGGGCTCTCAGAGGAAATATGGGCACAGTTATTACTTATTCTTGCGACTGTGCTAGCTGCTTTTATACGTGTTTATAAGCAAGATGTATTTTTTCCATTAGTAATTATCTGGGCTTTTATAGGAATCGCTATCAAGAATGGAGAAGATGCAGGGAGTATTTTCTATATGCCATTTATATATAGTTTGTTCCTGGTAATTTGGATTTTCATTGGAAGGCCTAAAAGAATATAGTTAAAGTATCTATAATATTTGATAGAAAGCGTGCTTTGAAAAGAAAATTTATTTATAAAGAAACCCAAACTAATGAAGTGTTATGAGCTTCTGTGTAGTTTGGGTTTTTTGTAAAGATAGGTGACCTTTCATCCAATTCTTCTTATCCAATGATTAAAATGTATTCACTTTTTTGAATGTAGAAATAATGGAAATATAAAGGGAATAAGCTCTTTTTGTCGAATCTTCTTATGATGAAAGGAGTAATCAAGTTTTGCTTGTCACAAATTATTTTTATGATCTACCAGAAGAGACTAAAGAGTCTATTTATTTATATGAATATAATCTTATATTGAGTAAAGAAGTTGAAATCATTCAATTACATCGAAAACGGTCAATTGTTTATGAAATGAAAAACAAAGGAATTATATTGAAAAAATTTTTATCTGAAGGAAAAGGGGATAACGATATTTACGCATTGTTGGAGTTAAACAGTAGTCCTTATTTTCCTAAAATTTATGCATATAAAAAAAGAGAGTTTTTATTTGTAGAAAAAGTGAATGGTAAAACTTTATCACAGGTTTTAAAAGAAGGCATAACTAACAACGAATTAAAAGAAATTGTTTTGAAAATGATTGAAGCAAAAAAAGATATGATGAATGTAGACAGATACGATTTTGATTTTAAATTTGAACATATATACTGGGATACGGAAAATAGCACTTTGAAATGGATTGATTTGGGTGCTTGTGTAAAAAACCCAATAGGATATTCTGAAGAAGAAAAAAAGAAACGAATTGAATATTGCATTAACCAAGTCAAACAACAATTTGCTAAATATGGGTATAGTTTGTTGGATAATTTAGAGGGGTTATAACTAACTATTGATTTCATTTTGTATCCTAGTTTAATTGAACATATTAAGTATGCATGCAATTGTAATCGGATTTTTCGATTTATTTTATCGAAATAATCATCTTTATCGATTTGTGAAATCATAATAAGCTATTGATATACGGGGACACTAGTTAAAACTTTAAGGAAGTAGGGATACTAAATGTCAATAGCAGTTATTTACGGTGGAAATCGTCCTGATGGGAATGTAGAGACATTAACAAAATTAGTTATTCAAGGCCTAATGGTAGAAGAAATTTATTTAAAGGATTATTTAATTCAGCCGATCATTGATAAGCGTCATACTGAGGAGGGCTTTTCTAATATCAACGATGATTATAACGCCATCATTGACCGCATACTTCCGCATGACATTCTTATTTTTTCTACGCCTATTTATTGGTATAGCATGACAGGAATAATGAAGAATTTTATTGATCGATGGTCGCAAACTTTAAGGGATCCAGATTATCCTGATTTTAAGGCCCTGATGTCTTCTAAAAAAGCATATGTCATTGCAGTTGGTGGAGATGAGCCCTATATAAAAGGGTTACCCATGATTCAGCAATTTCAATATATATTTGACTTTATTGGGACAAAATTTGAAGCTTATATTGTAGGAGAAGGAAACAAACCAGGCGACATTCTACAAGATTTAAAAGTGTTATCTGCAGCTAATCTTCTAAAAAATGAATTAGCAGGGAACGAGTAATTGATAGCCGGATAAAAAGACTTATTTGGAATCTATTATGATCCAAATAAGTTTTTTTATTTAAATTTTAATGGCAACAGGCTTGGCTCCATCGTTTCACGATTGCTTTGTTCGCAAGCCTGTGTCCCTGTCACTTAGCTACTAACTAGTGTAAACTGAAATTCACTATCGATAAAGATGAATGTTTCGGTAAAATTGAATAAAAGGGGTTTGAGTGAATGGATATGAAGCAACTTCAGACGTTTTTAACAGCAGCTGAGACCTTAAGCTTTACTCAGACAGCACAGCTTCTTGACTACGCTCAATCAAGTATCACTGCCCAAATTAAAACATTAGAGCAGGAATTGGGTGTTATTCTTTTTGAGCGCCTAGGAAAACGTATTGTCCTAACAGAAGAAGGTAACCGTCTACAACAGTATGCCAAAAAAATGCTAGAGCTAGATCGTGATTTGAAAAAAGCTATGTCCACTGAGCCCGAACAAATCGTCTTAAAAATTGGGGCTCAAGAAAGTCAGTGTGTCTATCGACTACCAAGTATTTTACAGCAATTTCAACAAGCACACCCGCAAGTGAAAATCATTTTCAAGCCTGTGCATACAACAGCTATTGCAAAGGATTTATTACAAGCTGGTAAACTTGATATTGCATTGATAACGGACACTTATCAGGAAACTGCCATGCTCAAGCGAGAGCGATTGATTCAGGAACAGCTTGTTTTTGTGAGTGCCCCCAAAGAAATTAGTCAGCCTCTATCGGCTCAACAAATTTCAACTGAAACGATGCTGTTAACAGAAACAGGGTGCTCCTATCGTAATCATTTAGAGGCACAGCTACAGCAAGAGGGTGTCAAGCCCTTACAAATGATTGAATTCGCCAGTATTGAAGCGATCAAGCAATGTGTGATGGCAGGGTTAGGTATTACATTTTTACCTAAAATGGTTGTAGAGAAGGAGCTGGAAAGTGGGCAATTAATGGAAGTACCGTCCACAGTTGATTTAGCGCCGATTTATACAGATATTGCATGGCATAAAGATAAGCATATGCATCCCTGTCTCGAAGATTTTATTGCCATCGCCAAACATAGCTATGAAGCTTTTAAGGATGAAAAAAGAGCCTGAATGAATCAGACTCTGTTACAAATTATTGCTGCTTGAGGGTACCCGAAAAATTGGTGCCTTCATTACGTTCAGCACGACAATCAATCTCGGACACCTTTAGGGCATTATTGGATAAACGTTCAAACTCGACGACACAACGATTGCCATTCGAGGATGTATTCATGAGGGCTTTCATGTTGCTTGTAATTGTGGCTGTGCCATTTACACTACCTGAAGCGGAGCCATCATTCGCCGTTAAAGCAATAGAAAAGCTCTTGTTTGTGGCATTGGAGATTATAGCATCACGGCGGTTAAACTCATTTGTACCCTTACCCCATTTATAGTAATAGGTATACACACCTTCCCATGCGCTTTTACTAGGAGTAGCCTGTTGTAATGATTTGTCGAGCTGATTTTGAGCATTTTTTGCCCTACTATTTAAAGATACGTTGTTGGCATTCTCATGAATTGCTTGTGCATCCGCTGAAATTTCATAATAATTTCGTTCGTCCATACGATAGAGCATCGTGACAACTTGCGCACGGGTCATGTTGTTTGTCACGCCATAAAACTTTTGTAAATTTCGCTCTTCGTACTGTGGATTTAGCCCGGAAGAAATATAGGTATCAAGTAAAAATTGAATAGATTGATTTAAGCCCTTCTTACCGCTAGCTAAATGAGCAATAGCCTGTGCCACTACACCGCGCTTCACAGTAGCCGCTCGGATTCGGTTGTCGAAATAGCCATTTAAAGGCACCCCATAGCTTGCGAGCTGGTTATAGAATTCATCCGACCAGTTTGCCGAAGGAGTTTGCTTTTTTAATTCGTCGATGGGCGTTTCGAGCTCATAAAAATTGGCTAATAGTTTTGCTAATTGCTGTTCCGTAATGGAAGCATTCGGTTTAAATGTACCGTCTGTAAAGCCGTTAACAATATCATATTCTTCTGCCCATAAAATAGCTTCATAGGCATAATGATCCTTTGATACGTCCCGAAAGCCAGCAGCTTGTACATTGCCTGCACTAGCTATTATCAGAATAGAAAATAATAATGTACCTATTACTTTTTTCATTTGTTGTCTTCATCCTTTCTTGCTCGCTTTAGTAATAGTTTGCAGGAAATGGATAAAAACTGCAAATTTTTCTAGTGAAAAAATAATCGCTGCCCTTTGTTGGGTAGCGATTATTTTAAACGTCGTTATTGGGCTGTGTAGCCACCATCTACTGTTAATGTGTTCCCTGTCATAAACGTTGAATCTTCACATGCCATAAATAAAACAGCTTTCGCCATTTCCTCTGGTTGTCCTAGTCGTTGCATAGGTGTGATCTGACGTAATGGCTCCTTACTTTCTTCCGGGATAATTGGTGTATCAATAAAGCCTGGACATAGGGCATTGACACGAATCCCCCGCGTAGCAAATTCCAATGCTAATGAACGTGTTAAATTAATCACGCCACCTTTTGCTGCATTATAAGCAGCTGATCCTGGCGAGCCAACCCAACCATACATTGAAGCTGTATTAACGATTGTTCCACCATTCGCTTTTAGCATTTCTTTGATGGCAGCCTGTGCCATTAAAAATACACCATCTAAGTCTACATTTACAGTTTGACGCCATTCCGCATAAGGAAGCTCCTCAGTTGGCGTAACACGTCCAATTCCTGCATTATTAAAAAGGACATCGACTTTGCCAAATGCCTCAATAGTTGTTTGATAAATAGCTGCTACTTCCTGTTCATCCGTTACGTTTGCTTTGATAAACATGGCTTCTGCTCCTGTTGCCTGTAGTTCAGCTGCAAATGCTTGGCCTTTTTCCTCGTTTAGGTCCACAAGCACCACTTTTGCTCCCTCTGCTACAAATAATTGGGCTGTTGCAGCACCGATACCAGAAGCACCACCTGTAATAATTGCGACTTTATCTTGTAATTTCCCCATACATGACACTCCCTTAAACAATCTTTTTTCTTGCACACTGTGTAAATCACGGTGTACTTTTATTGTAAAACGCCTGAAAACGGAAACAATCATTAATGTCGTAGTAAATATCTAACTAGTAGACATATGTGCCTGAAATGTCTAAAAGGGGGAAGTAAAATTGCCAAAATGGACACAAAGACAAGAAAGAACCCGCCGTCATTTTTATGAAGCGTTTGTCGAGTTAATGAAACAGCATGGTTTTCAAGCCATTACAGTGAAAGATATTGTAGAACGAGCGGGCTATAACCGTAGTACCTTTTATGTGCATTTTCAAGATAAATTTGAACTAGCAGAGAATTTACTAGAACAAATGCTGAGTGGTCTGGAAGTGGCAGTAGGTGAACCCTATCTATATGGTGAAAAGGTATATACGACAAAATTGAAAGCACCATCCTTTAATATTATTCATTACATTTATAAGCACCGTCAGTTTTTCGAGCTGCTGAATGTGGAAGATACGATTCCTGGGTTGCACACCCGTATGCCCTTAACGATTACAAAAATTTATCAAGAGCAATTTAAATTTGAGACAATCAATCAGCAGCCTGTCAACATGAACATGTTCAAGCATTATACTTCCTACGGCTTTTATGGATTGATGATGCAATGGATTGCAAGCGGTTATGAAAAATCAGAAGAAGCTTTAATCAAGGACATTATTGAATTAACGAAAACACATATTTATGCATTTGAATTTATAGGAAAGCCGCTGGAAAAAGAAGAATGAAAGTATATTAAAATAAATATATGTATTTTTATAAAAGAATCTCTAATGTCTGCATTAGGGATTTTTTTGTTTGGGCTAAACTAATTTTTGTGTAAGAAAAAAATTTTTTAAAAGAAATTTTCATAAAGTAGTTGAATTTTATTTGTATTAAGCATATATTTTTCCTAAGGGAAACAAAATATCTCCAAAGAAAGAAGAGTGCGTGAATGAAAGATTTAGGTGATTTCAAGCTGACGATTCTTCCAATGGCCATTTTAATTATTTTAGCAATCGTATGGAAACTGACCGATTCAGTAGGCGCAGGTATGATGTTAATACTTTTCTGGATGAGCTGGCGCCAGCTTATCAGGAAAATGAATATAAATTAAGGTATTGTATGGAAAAAGTTAGGAGATTGAAGTTGAATACTACTAGGGGCGGGCATGACAAACAATTTACGGCTTGTCCGCCGATTGGTTACTTCGTTGTTTAGGCACTTTTTTCAAACAATTGCTTAAAAAAGAGAAAGTCGAGGTAGGAAAATGAAACAATGGTTAGGTGTGATGGTATTATCACTCTCATTTCTATTATTAGGCTGTTCAGCAGAAACAGAGGGTGAAAAAGAAGGTATTGTGGTTGCAACCACTGGACAAATTGCAGATGCGATAAAAGAAATCAGTGGTGATCATTTACAGGTATCAGCATTAATGGGTCCAGGTGTAGATCCCCATCTCTACAAGGCGACTCAAAGTGATTTATCAAAATTGGATAAAGCAGAAGTCATTTTTTATAATGGCTTACATTTAGAAGGACAAATGCTCGATATATTTGAACAAATGGCGAAGGATAAAACGGTCTTGGCAGTGGGCGAGACATTAGATGAAAAACAACTGCTTGCCAGTGATACGGATGCCATGCTCCATGATCCACATATTTGGTTTGATATTGAGCTTTGGAAAGGTGTTGTCAAGGCAATCAGTACGCAGCTTCAGGAAGAATACCCTGAATTTAAAGCAGATTTTCAAACAAATGAAGCAGCTTACTTGAAAAAGCTGGATGATTTACAAAGCTACGCAGAAAAGCGGGTGAATGAAATACCACAGCAACAAAGAATATTAGTAACCGCTCATGATGCATTCAATTATTTTGGCAGAAGTCAGGCATTTGAAGTACGTGGCTTGCAAGGGCTGAGTACGGATTCAGAGTATGGAGTGAAAGATGTTCAGGAGATGGTTGATTTCTTAGTAGAAAATAAGATTAAGGCTCTTTTTATAGAATCCAGTGTGTCCGATAAGGCGATGAAAGCTGTTATTGAAGGGGCTAAGGAGAAAGGCCACGACATTGTCATCGGTGGAGAATTATTCTCCGATGCTATGGGAGCTGAAGGAACAACAGAAGGTACGTATGTAGGTATGTATCAACATAACATCGACACGATCGTCGATGCATTAAAGTAGGTGAAGAATATGTATGCATTAACAGTGGAAAATCTATCGGTGGCGTATGATAAAAAAACAGTATTAGAAAATGCCTGTGTAACAGTGCCTACAGGTCATCTAGCTGCCATTATTGGCCCAAATGGTGCAGGGAAATCCACATTTTTAAAGGCCATTTTAAATCAGCTTCCCAATAAAGTAGGAAAGGTAGAAATTTTAGGGAAGGTGTTTGAACCAAAGAGTTTAGTAGTAGGCTATGTTCCTCAGCGTAATGCGGTGGATTGGGATTTCCCAACAAATGCGTTGGATGTGGTGCTCATGGGGCGTTATGGCCATACAGGTTTATTTAAAAGACCGTCTAGGCAGGATAAAATTGTTGCTCGACAAGCTTTAGCAAGTGTTGGGATGCAGGATTTTGCAGAGCGTTCCATCGGGCAGCTTTCAGGAGGTCAGCAACAGCGTGTATTCCTGGCTAGAGCCCTTGCACAAAATGCAGATATCTATTTTTTAGATGAACCATTTGCAGGAGTAGATGCTGCGACAGAAAAAACGATTATTGATATTTTAAAGGATTTAAAGGCACAGGGAAAAAGTATTTTTGTTGTGCATCACGATCTTCAAACCGTTAAAGAATATTTTGACTATACGATTCTATTAAACAAAACGATTTTAGCATCAGGCGCAACAGAAGATGTTTTTACACCAGAGCAATTACAAAAAACATATGGTGGTAAACTTTTCATGATGCAGCATGTGTAAGGAGGGACATAATGTTAAGCGGTAACTTATTGTGGGTACTGAGTGGAACGATGTTACTTGGCATTGCAGCAGGTATCACAGGCACGTTCTCCTTCTTACAAAAACAAAGTCTAGTTGGGGATGCTGCTGCGCATGCAGCATTACCAGGCATTGCCCTTGCGTTCCTGCTAACAGGTCAAAAGGAATTGCCGATTTTAATGCTAGGAGCAGGCATTACATCTGCATTATCTGTGTATTGTATTCAATGGATTGTGTCATTTTCAAAAATGAAGGCTGACGCTGCCATTGGATTAGTCCTCACTGTATTTTTTGGTGTGGGTGTTGTATTTTTAACAGTGGTCAACCGTAGCCCACTGGGGAATCAGAGCGGTCTGAATAATTTTATCTTCGGTAAAGCAGCGACGATGACCAAGGCAGATTTAATGTGGCTCTTTATTAGTGCAACCATCATTATTGTAGTTAGTCTCTTGCTTTATAAGGAATGGAAGCTACTGATCTTTGATCCTGTTTATGCAAAAGGGATTGGCTTACCGATAGAGGCTTTAAAGGCAACATTAACGGTTTTAATTGTTATGACAATTGTTACAGGTATACAAGCTGTTGGCGTTATTTTAATGTCAGCTCTATTAATTATTCCTGCTGCCAGTGCCAAGCTATGGACAAAAAAATTGAGCACAATGCTCATTTTAAGTGCTGCGATTGGAGGTATCGCTGGCATAACAGGAACCTTTATTAGTGCAATTCGAACAGGGTTATCGACGGGTCCGATAATTGTCTTAGTGGCAGCAGGTATATTCTTTATTTCGTATTTTATAAGTCCAACTGGTCAAATTAGTAAATATCGTAGGAAAATGCAATTTCGAAAGCAGGGTGATGTAAGATGATTGAATTTTGGGTTGTATTCACGGGACTGTTAGTTGGGATAACTTGTGGAATTGCAGGTGTCTTCCTCATCTTGCGTAGAATGTCCATGATTGCAGATGCGATCAGTCATACAGTGCTCTTTGGCATTGTGATGGCTTACCTTATTACCCAAACGTTGAATGGTTTTTGGATGTTGGTAGGTGCTGCGTTTGCAGGAATTTTAACAGCCTATCTTGTGCAATTATTACATTCTTCTGGTATTCAAGAAGACGCAGCGATAGGCGTAGTGTTTACATCTCTGTTTGCAGCAGGTGTTCTCCTTATCACCTTATTTGCAGGCAATGTGCACTTAGATGTTGAGCATGTTTTAATGGGAGAAATTGCTTTTGTTCCTTGGGATAAATGGACATTGCTTGGGCTAGCAATGCCTAAGGCAGTATGGATGCTCTTGCTCGTCCTCGTCATTAATATTGGGTTCCTACTTCTTTTCTTTAAAGAAATGAAGCTTGCGACGTTTGACCCTGTTTATGCAGCAACCATTGGAATTCCCGTTGTCTTTCTTCATTATGGCTTTATGACATCGATTTCGTTTACAACAGTGGCAGCTTTTGATAGTGTAGGGGCCATTTTAGTGGTTGCCATGTTAATTGGACCAGCTGCAACTTCCTATTTAATCAGCAAGACGATTAAGCAAATGTTTGTCTATAGTATGCTCTTTGGAGCTGCTGCTTCCGTCATTGGCTATTATTTAGCGAAATTCTGGGATACCTCTATAGCAGGTATGATGGCGACAACAGTCGGCTTCATTTTTTGCATGACGTTCATCTGTCAAAAAATCGTTGAGCGTAGAAAGAAAGCACTTGTTCATAAACTAGAAACCTCTTAACGAAAAACATCGTTTGATACGCTCATCAAACGATGTTTTTTCTATTGGGGGCAAGTTCAAACTTTTGAATGAGTACTCCTTCTAGGAAAAATAGTATACTCGTTAAGATAAACTAGAAAGAGAAAGTGTAGCATAGCATCTAGCAAATTTTTCTATATTTTTATGTACGAATATTTAAAATTTTGTTACGATAAATTTTATGATAGCAACAAGGAGAACAGCATGTGGAGAAATCGAAACGTATGGATTATTTTATTAGGTGAATTTGTCGTAGGTCTCGGCTTATGGGCTGGCATTATTGGCAATTTAGCCTTTATGCAAGAGGTAGTACCTTCTGACTTTCACAAATCATTAATTATTTCTTGTGGTATTTTAGCAGGCTTAGTCGTTGGTCCAATGGCAGGGCGTATCATTGACCAATCGAAGAAAAAAACGGTTGTCCAGTTGGCGAGTATCGGACGCATCATCAGTGTTTTATTTATGTTTATCGCACTTTATACTAATTCTGTCATTTGGATGATTCTATTTTTAATCACACTGCAAATAGCAGCAGCATTTTATATGCCTGCCTTGCAATCTATTATTCCCATGATTGCGAAGGAACAGGATTTAATTACATTAAATGCTTGGCAAATGAATGCGAGAACCATTTCAAGGATCGTCGGTACAGCCGCTGCCGGATTTATGCTCAGTTTTTTTGAGTTAAAATGGTTATATATTATTTCATTTATTGTCTATTTAGGTATGTTTGTCATTACTAGTCTATTGCAATTGGATGAAGCATCTACTGAAACGATGACAAACAAAGAAAAAGGGAATTTTAAAGAAGTGTTACCGATGGTCAAAGAGCATCCAGTCGTCTTGATGACCCTTGTCTTAATGTTAATACCTACATTATTTTTAGGCTCTTTTAATTTAGTAATTATGAAAATAGCTGAAATTCATCAATCTACCACAATTTCAGGATTATTGTATACGGTGGAAGGTCTCGGATTTATGCTTGGTGCAGCTGGTTTAAAAATGATTGCTGACCGTGTACAAATGGGTACTCTGCTTTTTTCATTAGCCTTTATTATCGGCTCAATGGAGCTACTATTATTACTGGCAGATATTCCATTTTTCGCTTTAGTGGCATTTGGCGTTTTTGGCTTTTCAGTTGGCTGTTTTTTCCCAACAACAATGGTAATCTTCCAAAAGCAAGTACCCAAACAGTTCCATGGACGCTTTTTCTCATTCCGCAACATGATTGATTCAGTCGTCTTTCAAGTCGTGCTTTTATCGACAGGCATGATGCTAGATTTAATTGGTTTAAGTGGTATGGGACTTGTTTTCGGAATCATAAGCTTAAGTTTAACCACTACTTTCTTATTTTACGCTAAGAAAAAGAAAGTCGTTATGCATGCACATTCAATCAATTAAAAAGGTAGAACATGTTTCTTTGGAAGCATGTTTTATTTGTGCATAAAAATGTAGATGTGTATCAATCGATTGACAATGGTAAAATAAAACATTATCATTCAACTATTCAATAAATTAATTGAATAGTTGTAAGGGGGTTAGTATTAATGAATGAGCGTAATTTAAAGGATTTGTTATATCAAGAATTCGCTAGGATAGGAAAAAGTTTATCTAGTCCTAAGCGATTGGAGATTCTTGATATACTTTCTCAAGGTCCGAAGTCTGTTGAGGCATTAGCCAAGAACACCGACATGTCAGTTGCGAATGTATCTCAACATTTACAAACACTTTTGAACGCCCGATTAGTAAAATTCACAAAAGAAGGTAATTTTGTTATTTATGAATTAGCAGATGATGTGATTTCTGATTTTTTAACGACATTACATGCATTATCTGAAAAGCAATTGATTCAGGTTCAGCAAATAAAAGAAGCATTTTTTAATGAGCACCTTGGTATAGAGGGAGTAACACTTACCGAGCTTATTACTCGAATGGAAAAGGGGGAGGTTTTATTACTAGATGTTCGTCCAAAAGAAGAGTTTGAAAAAGCACATATTCCTGGAGCTGTTTCGATTCCAATTGAAGAGTTAGAGGAACAACTATCTTCATTGCCAACCCATTTTGACATTGTGGCTTATTGTAGAGGCCCCTACTGCTTATTGTCAGCACAAGCTGTAAAAATGTTGAAAGCAAAAGGCATGAATGCTTTTCGATTAGAAGAGGGCGTTTTAGAATGGCAAAGTTTAACTGAAAATAAATGAAGTGTTTGTAGCTCTGATAAAGATTAATGGAAAGAAGGTTGAAAAATGGTTGAAAAATCTCAAGAGTCAATTGCGTCCTATATTGAGTCACCAGAAAAACTAAAAAACCTATATAGGCGTGTATTGATAGTTGTTAGCTTATCCCAAATTTTTGGTGGAGCTGGACTTGCAGCGGGTATTACTGTAGGCGCTCTACTGGCACAACAAATGCTTGGAACGGATGCCTATGCGGGTGTACCCTCTGCATTATTTACATTAGGCTCTGCGGTTGCAGCTTTCATTGTAGGAAAACTATCACAACGTTATGGTCGCCGCATAGGCTTATCAACGGGTTTTATAGTGGGTGGACTCGGTGCAATAGGTGTAGTCCTTGCTACTTTAATAAATAGTATTGTGTTATTGTTTGCCTCTTTATTAATCTATGGAGCTGGTACGGCAACTAATTTACAGGCACGCTATGCCGGGACAGATTTAGCCAATAATAAGCAACGTGCTACAGCAATCAGTACAACCATGCTTATGACCACGTTTGGTGCTGTTTTAGGTCCAAATTTAGTAGAATGGATGGGAAAAGTGGCCCTGTCTATCGGTATTCCAGCTCTAGCGGGACCATTTCTATTATCTGCTTTGGCCTTTATTATGGCGGGGCTTGTATTGTTTACTATGTTGCGTCCTGACCCTCTAGAAATAGCGAAAGCCATAGAGGCACATAAGCAAAAAATGAACAAAGAAAATCAAACACCATCCATGCCTATATCAAGCAATAAAAGAGGCCTAGCGGTAGGAGCAACAGTTATGGTCCTAACACAAATTGTCATGGTGGCCATCATGACAATGACACCTGTACATATGAAACATCATGGACATGGATTAGCTGAGGTTGGTATTGTGATAGGGTTTCATGTAGGTGCTATGTATCTGCCATCACTCGTCACAGGTATGCTTGTTGATAAAATCGGACGTACGGCAATGAGTATTGCTTCAGGTATTACGCTGCTGCTCGCGGGCGTAGTGGCTGCATTTGCACCAAGCGATTCCATGGTGTTACTCATTGTGGCACTTTCTTTACTGGGATTAGGTTGGAACTTCGGCTTAATTAGTGGAACTGCTCAAATTGTTGATGCGACGGAGCCTTCTACCCGTGCAAAAACACAGGGGAAAATGGATGTCTTTGTGGCATTGGCAGGTGCATCAGGTGGTGCGCTATCAGGTATGGTAGTAGCGAATTCAAGCTATGCAGTGTTGTCCTTAGCAGGAGGGCTATTGTCGTTAGTATTAATTCCTGTTGTCATTTGGTCTAGAAGAGCCTAAAAAAGAGAAGGAGAAAAAAGGGAATCTCATCATCTTGGACATGGTACCTTTTGATTGCGCAAGATGTTGTCCGACGTGATATGTTAAAGGTGCATTTATCGAGAAGGCAATCTTTCTATTGAATTAATTCGTCAAATCGCAGAGTATGGTAAAGGTCGTTGTGAAGTTGTCATTGTAGAAGGAATATTACATACCAGTCGTTATGGAGCTATGTTAAAAGATTTAATCCACTTCTATGATCAGAAGGCCAATACTTATTATTTTGATTTATCTTTTGAGGAAACCGTTATTCGTCATCATTCTAGCGCTAAAAAGAATGACTTCGGGGAAGATTCTTTACGTGCTTGGTGGAATCCGCATGATTATCTTGGGGTGGATGGAGCATCGCTGCTGACGGAAGAGATGTCACAGGATGATCGATTAAAATTGTTGGTAAAGCAACTATAGAAGTAACAAAAACTTACCCTTTCTTAGGGTAAGTTTTTTCATAGTGTTGAAAAACAAAACCATCAATAGAATTGTTGTAAAAGGTAAAAATGGATTTCCGTGCAGGTCACTTGCTTTCCTCTTTGGCGAACACAGCTCCGTTTAGAGGTTTACCTGTATCGCTATCCCAGAAGATTCAAGTAGCCTTCCACTCCAACCCATTAAAATGTTTCTTTTTTAGAAAAATTTATCGAATAAAACAAAGGTGTTCACTACTCTTTATGGCGAGGGTAGTCACTCATCACTTCTCACTACTGCCAGTATGAAAGAGGAAAAGACACTTTTGTAGAATGGTTGATTGGAGAGGAGTCAGCAACACAGAGGAGACCCCTAAAGCGAACGCCCTGGAAAGGACACTGGCGGAACGAAATCAAACCCTCGCCTTTTAAAATTGCATTTTCTACCGTTGACATCACATTTTTTCAATTGGAACTA
Source organism: Lysinibacillus sp. K60 (assembly GCF_019731275.1). NCBI lineage: Bacteria > Bacillati > Bacillota > Bacilli > Caryophanales > Bacillaceae > Lysinibacillus > Lysinibacillus sp. K60. The sequence goes on from NZ_JAASJR010000002.1 coordinate 577,699, forward strand.
TTTTATTGAATAAGCGTTACAATATTAAATCGTTAGAAAGCGAAGAGTAGGTACATATGTGGATTTAATAACAGAAAAATTAATCATGATTGCTTTATTTATTTTAATCATTCATGCGATTGAAACGCTTGCCTATGCCGTACGTTTATCAGGAGCACGTGTCAAATTACTAGCATCGGCTTTATCTCTTTTTAATGTAATGGTCATGGTGTCGAGGTTAGCAAATATGATGCAACAACCATTTACAGGGAGCCTTGTTGATACAGCCCCTACGGTTAATGCGATGACATTTGTAGAGCATCAATTTCGACTAATTATTGGAGCGGCTTCGCTTGGAACAATAGTAGGAATCTTACTTATCCCCACCTTTGTAGCCATTTTTTCAAGGGCTATCGTTCATTTGGCTGAGGAAAGAGGTTCAATCCCGTCTTTATTGAAAAAGGGCTTTACATTTGACTATGTAAGACGGGGGATTAAGCATATTCATACACCAAATTTTAGTTATTTAAAAGGCATTCGTCTACAGGATATACCGATTAAATTATTTGTCATCAATATTGTCATTACAGCTATCTATACGATTGGCGTTTTATCTGCATTGTATGCCACATTATTAGTACCAGAATTAAAGACTACTGCTGTTATGGCATCTGGATTAATTAATGGCATTGCAACGATACTATTAATCCTATTTATTGACCCGAAAATATCCATTCTAGCAGATGATGTGATCAATAAGAGAGGAAGCTATCTAGACCTAAAAAGAATGTCTGTTATGATGATGTTTTCCAGATTTTTAGGAACCATTGTGGCACAGTTATTATTGATTCCAGGGGCTCATTACGTTGCATGGTTTGCAAAGCTAATTGCTTGATTAGAACCACTTCCTTTATGTTTTTTTAGGAAGTGGTTTTTTACTTTTAGGACACAGCAATTAATCGTGAGGTGTGGTAGGGGAGAAGTAAAGAAATTATATAGTATAATGTGGGTGAATAATAGATTCGAAAAGAGGGGAACGAATGTATGCCAACGATACTTGTTGCGGATGACGATGCGAACATTCGTGAACTTGTTTGCCTTTTTCTGCGCAAAGACGGGTTCACTACAATGGAGGCAGGAGATGGTAAAGAAGCATTAGCCATCTACGGCTCAGCACCTATTGATCTTGTTGTACTGGATATTATGATGCCAACGATGGATGGCTGGACACTATGTAAGGAGCTCCGCAAAATGAATATGGATCTTCCTCTACTGATGCTGACTGCAAGAGGGGAGACATGGGAAAAAGTGAAGGGCTTTGAGCTTGGAACGGATGATTATTTAACAAAGCCATTTGATCCGTTAGAGCTAACTGTACGTGTAAAGGCACTTTTAAAGCGCTACAGAATTGGCCATTCGCAGACCATTCAACTTGGTCAAGTCACGTTGGACCGTCAGACCTATAAAGTAATGAGAGGAAAAGATGTTATTTCACTACCACTCAAGGAATTTGAATTATTATATAAGCTTGCAGAAACACCTGGACAAGTCTATACAAGAGAACAACTGATCGACCAAATTTGGGGGATTGATTATGTGGGAGATAATCGAACCATCGATGTACATATTAAGCGCCTGCGTGAGCGCTTCAACACCATCACTGATTTTCATATCGATACAATAAGGGGTCTGGGCTATAGGCTTGAGGTTGAGGAATGATTAAATCTTTATATACACGCGTCGTTTTAATCTTTCTAGTTGCTGTCATTGGGGGAACTGTTATCTCTTTTTTCATGGCAACATGGGTATTTAAAGATAAATTAAATGAAAGCTTACAAATTCCCTTACTAAATTTTGGACAAGACATGGTACAAATTTTTGACACATTGCCATATCATGAAGCAGATCGTTTTATACGTGATATGCATCAGCTTGAATCCTATCATATTCGCATTTATGAAGAAACAGGGCAGTTTACGTCTTACGGAAAGCTTCATGGCAATCAGTTAGCCCCTGTAACAATGGAACAAGTACAAGCTGTACTGGATGGAGAGGTCATTCAAGTAATTCCAAGTGGTATTTCATCAATATTTGTCGGCATACCTCTAACAACAGAAATGGGAACTAGAGCGATGTTTATCCAAACGATTTCTTTACCTTCAACCTCTTTTTCCATTAAGTTGATTTTGAATTTTGCTACTTATGCCCTTGTTATTGGAAGCGTTGTGTTTTTAGTTGCAGCGATGTTTTTAGTCAAGCCAATCAAAAAACTAACACAAGCAACTAAACATATTGCTGGTGGTGATTTCAATGTCGAATTAAATATTAAGCAATCGGGGGAGTTAGGTACGTTGGCTAAAAGCTTTGAAGACATGGCGGAGGAGTTACAGCAGCTAGAGCAAATGAGGAGGGATTTTGTATCAAATGTGTCTCATGAGGTGCAATCTCCACTTACCTCCATTTCTGGTTACGCATTAGCACTGAAACAAGTCGATGTAACGGATGACGAGAAACGCCGTTATCTTGATATCATCATTTCAGAGGCCAATCGAATGTCTAAGATGAGTGATAGTCTTTTAAAGCTGAGCTTACTAGAATCAAAGACACAGCCAATGCTTCTCGATACGTTCAGTCTAGATGAACAAATTAGACGTGTCATAGTCTCCCTCCAGCCTCAATGGTCCTCTCGTAATATTGATTTTGAGCTTCAGTTGAAGGCTGTTCGCCTCATGGCTGATTACGATCAATTACATCAGGTATGGACAAATATTCTTACGAATAGTATTAAATTTTCAAGTGCTAATGATACGATTGAGATCAGCATGAAGCATAGTGCAAATCATGTGACAGTCCGAATAGCGGATAGAGGCATTGGGATTTCTTTAGAGAATCAGCAACGTATATTCGAACGGTTTTTCAAGGCTGATCGTTCCCATAGTCATAAGTATGAAGGCAGTGGGATGGGGCTTGCTATCGTAAAGCAAATCGTCTCGCTACATCGAGGAGAAATTGAAGTCGAGAGTGAGCTTGGATACGGGACGACAATGATTGTCAGATTACCTATCACCTTAAATTAAAGAGAGAATGTTTGTCGTAACATTTTTTTTGTTGTTCATCTTGTGTTCATCTTGTCGTCATGCGTAAGACATCTCTCTCCTTTATAGTAACACTAACAGCTCAAAAGTAGCTGGAATAATCGTAGTAAAGGAGGGAGGCACGAGTAAAGGTGAATCCCCCTCGTGCATCAAACATGAAAAAATTTATGCGTGTTTTACTGAAATCAATGGCAATCCTAGGTGTATCAATTGTGGGGTTACTTGTCATTGTTTTTACAATAAACATTATTTGCAACAAAATAGAGCAAGGAAAAATAGAACCCTATGGTCAGCTCGTCTCCGTTAATGGGGAAAAGATGAATGTCACTATTCAAGGAAAGGGTACTGAAACCATCGTATTACTACCAGGCTTTGGGACTGCAGCACCGACGCTTGATTTTAAGCCATTGATAGATGAACTAGCTCCCTATTATAAGATCGTCTCAATAGAGCCATTTGGCTATGGCTTAAGTGAGGATACAGCTAAAGAACGAAGCACAGAGAATATTGTTAGTGAAATTCATGAAGCTTTACAGGAGTTAAAGATTGATCGGTATTTGCTAATGGGCCATTCGATAGCAGGCATCTATGGACTCGATTATGTTAATAAATATCCGAATGAGGTAACTGGATTTGTCGGAATTGATAGCAGTGTCCCTACACAGGATGGTATGGACACGAAGTTTCCAATCAAGTCGTTACAACTTCTAAAAAAATCAGGGATTGCAAGAATTCTTATAAAATTTTCAGATGATCCCTATGCAGGTCTTCCGTATGATGATGACACAAAAGAGCAAATTAGGATGATTACACTCAAAAACTTTTATAATACAAGTACTTCAAATGAATTAGAATATATAAGCGAAAATTTTACAGCAGCAAAAAATCTTATATTCCCTAAAGATTTACCGCTTCTCTTATTTGTCCAAGCAAAAAGTGGTGGAGTTGAAAAGAACTGGATACCGCTTCATGAAGAACAAGTCAAACATTCAGTTTATGGCAAAGTAATCACATTGGATGGGGATCATTACTTACACCATACAAAATCGCAGGACATCGCAGACAACGTCAGATCGTTTATGCAAAATAAATAATCCATAGTATCTTACCTCTTTGCTTTTGGAGGTAAGATTTTTTAAAGACTATTCCTTTCATTAATTTCTTCCTAAGGAAAGCTTATAAAATTTTTCAATCGAGTTGTAATCCATACTTCGATGAGTATTGAAATACTTCCTGATTATAATGGACGTAGAACAATTATTCTATCAGGTAAGGAGCTATTGGATGAAAAATTATCAATTTATTGCTTTATTAGTAGTAACGACCTTTTTAATGGGTTCATCATTTGCCATTGTTAAATTAGGCTTACCGTATGCCTCGCCTTTATTATTGGCTGCACTTCGTTTTATATTGGCTGGTATAATCATGGCGATCGTTGTTATCATCTTGAAGAGACCCCATCCTATTACAAGGAGGGAGTGGTTCAAGTTATGCATGATCGGGCTCTTTCAAACGGCAGGTGTGATGGGGTGTATTTTTTTAAGTCTACGCACCATCACGGCAAGTGAGTCTTCTATTTTAACATTTACAAACTCATTACTGGTTGTGATTTTTGCCACCATTTTCATGAAAGTGCGCTACCGTTTCTATCAATGGATAGGGGTTTTATTTGGTTTAATCGGGGTGATGATTACGATGGGGGCACAAGTTGATTTGAAAGTAGGGATCCTTTTTGGCTTGCTATCAGCTATTTTTTGGGCTACTGCCACCCTGTTAGTGAAAAAATGGGGCGTGTTATTTGATACGTGGGTTTTATCTGCTTATCAGATGCTGTTTGGTGGCTTACTATTATTAATAGGAAGTTTATTGTTAGAACAGCCATTTTTTATTGTGAACCCACAATCGTTATTTATTCTATTGTGGCTTAGTATTTTTTCCTCCATCATTCAATTTGCAGGGTGGTATTATCTTCTGCAAAATAGTGATCCAGGGAAAACAAGTGCCTATTTATTTTTAGCTCCTTTTTTTGGCGTATTAACAGGCTGGGTGTTATTGGATGAACCGTTAAAACCATCACTAATGGTTGGCGGCTTACTCATCATCATGGGCATTTATTTAGTAAACCGTACTTTTAGTAGAGAAAAGGGCTAGGAGATAACTCCGTGCCCTTTCCTATTTTACAAATCTAAATGAAAGATCTCTTTAAAGCCTATTTTCCCTTTCTCCGTCACTTTAATGGCGCGAATAGAGGGAACGCGTAAAAGCCAACCAAGGTTGAAAAATTGATTTAATAGCTCACAGCCTAATGCACCAGCTAAATGATAACGCCGTTCACTCCAATCTAAACAGGCATGAGAAAAGGATCGTCGTTTTCTCTTTAAAGCAGTTAAATCGATTCCGAATGTCGTAAAAAATAATGTGCCCTCATCTGTCAGGACAAATTGTTTACCCTCCAATGTAAGATAGCCTGCCTTCAGCATTGATTCCGTTAATTGGACACCCAATTTACCAGCAAGGTGATCATAGCAAGTTCTAGCATCCTGTAATAACTTGATTTGGCTCGATTGCTTTAATGAACGTACTTCAGGTGGTGGAGAGATGGCTAGGAATGACTCTAAAAAATGAGCAATGTCCTCACCAGCCAATTGAAAATAACGATGACGGCCCTGTTTTTCAACTTTTATCAGCTTTCCTTCTACTAATTTAGCAAGATGAAAGCTAGCAGTTTGTGGTTTGATGGCAGCCATATAAGCTAGTTCACTAGCCGTATGAAAACGACCGTCCATCATACTAGCAAGTATGGTTGCCCTTGATGTTTCACCAAGAAGTGCCGCTATTTCTGCCATGTTTGGATTAATTCCCATTCTGTCACAATCCTTTCAGTGTCCTATATTTAGATTTTAGTCAAAGTCATTATGGTTTACAATAAAAGTAATGGAGGAGGAGAAATAAATGGAAACATATTATGCAGTGATTTTTACATCGCAAAGAACTGAGCAAGATGGGGATGGCTATGGCAAGATGGCTGACCTAATCGATGCCTTAGCACAGCAACAGCCTGGCTTCATTCGTGTTGAAAGTGTTAGAAATGAGGAAGGAAAGGGCATAACAGTGTCTTATTGGGAATCGCTAGAGGCTATCCAAGCATGGAAAGACAATGCTAAGCATTTAACAGCACAACAATTGGGTAAAGACAAATGGTACACAAACTATAAAGTGGAAATCTGCCAACTGATAAAAGATTATTCATTTGCCAAATAGCAAGTGAGAAGGAGGCTTATTTTTTATGACGATTGTGGAAGAATGGCACGAACTAAGACAAAAATTTAATCCTTCCAATCCGATAACCATTAATCAAATGCATATTTTTAAAGATCAATTAAAGCAGGTTCAACAAACAGAAGAAACATTAAGGATATTAGTAGAGGTTTACTGTTTACTTAGGATGTATCCTGAGGCATATCAGTTATTTACTGTCATTATGAATAAAGACGATAAAAAGGATCTGAAAAAATATGGCGTTCTCCAGACCTACATAGATAAACCAATTACGGTGAATCCTCTGCTACCAAGAAAAATTAGAGACCATCAGCAACTTAAAACGAAAATTCCAACGTTTAAATATCTACCAAACCCTCTTGAGGCTGAAATTTTTGAAACAGATGAAATCGTTGTATGTGATTGTTGCGAGCAAGAAGTGGATGTTTATTATACTGGTGGTATTTATGCAATTGAGGACGTAGATTATCTTTGTCCTTCCTGCATCCATAGCGGGGAAGCAGCTCAAAAATATGATGGTTCTTTCCAGCAAGACTTAATGGATGATGAACAGGTTACGAATCCCAAGTTTGCGGAGGAAGTGCTCTTTCGGACGCCTGGCTATGTAAGCTGGCAGGGCAATAATTGGGTGGCACATTGCTCTGACTATTGTGCGTTTATCGGCTATGTTGGTTGGCGTGATTTAGTAGAGCTAGGAATTGAGGATCAATTTGATAATTATACCGGCTTTTCAAAAGAAGAACTTTCCGCATCCTTAATGAACAATGGGCATCATCAAGGATATTTATTTCAATGCTTGGAATGTGACCGTTATGTGCTTTATTCAGATTTTAGTTAATCGTTGTTTGAGGGGGTAGAGAAGTGGAACAATTTCTACAACGATATATCTATTCATGGCGTTTAAATGGTTGGCTCACCCACGATATTTTTTTCTGCATCGTGCTAGGCATAGGATTTTTACTGTTAATGTTTATCGTCATGAAACGAAAACGACTCGTTACTTCTAGCATTTTGCTCATTGTTTTTTTATTGGTCAGTAACCTATTAATGATTGTTTTTGGCTTAGCGGGGAGAGGCTTTCCCATCAAATCAGATTCTCCGATTTATACGGATGATTCACAAAGCATTGCTGTTCAAATGGTGCAAGGCTCAGAAAATAATGGGACATCGAATGGTATTACACATGTAATCGCCCACCATCTCCTAGTAGCTGTGAATTTACAAACAGGTGAAAAGCAATGGACAAAATCAGCTTCCTATAAAGAAACACTGCTCGGGGAATTTATGGGTGGTGTTCTTGTCCATCATCGTGATGATGAATTTGGTCAATTATCACTGGTAGATATGGAAACAGGCAAAGAAATACTTTCTGAAAAAGATTTTCGAACGCACCACCCGTCATTAATAGCGATATTGAGCAATAACGCACATCAAATGGCTGTCCTAGAGAACAATTTATATTTGGAAGGGGTCGATGGCAAATTCTATCGCTTTGATGGTAAAACATTAAGTGAGGATGCGAAGGCTCAAGATTACCTATCTGCCCGTTTTTTCATCGAGACAGAGTTGCCAGGATATTTTGCCACACATCCACAGCCTGTAGAGAATTATCAAGGTATTCGAGATTTTAGTGAAGCTGTCCTAACTGAGCCAGCCATTCGAGCCTATGAAAATTTACAACCAAAAGTGGTGGATGTAGATATCATAGAAAAAACGGCTCTTGTTTCATATAGGCAAACACAGCGAGAAAGTGCTGAACACATGTTATTGCTCTATGATATGAACAAACATCAAATATTGTGGGAAAGCAATATTGGCATCATTAATTCCCAGCAGCAACAGCCCGCTGTACGGACTTTAGAGAATAGCTATGTTATTCAAGCTGGTGATAGATTACTGGTATTGGACAAACAAATGAAAAAGAGGTCTGTTCACTATCATCTACGTTGGAATCGTCCTATTGATGAGTGAAATCTACTGGAAAAATCGTTCTTTTTTTGATTCGCCAAAAAAGGAGTATAATTTAAGTAGGAAGAAACTCTGATTAAAAGGACGGCATGCGAATATGGATGAGCAATTAGTAGAGTGGATTATACGCTTTCAAAGGGACAAGGATATGGAAGCACTGGCCCATTTAAAAGATTATTGTTATGAGATGATCGAGCCTTTGATGGAAGAATTTACGATGAAGTATGGCGAAGAAGCAGGAGAGTTATTACGCCTAAAGTGGGATAAACGATTTTATTTTATATTTACAAAATATCAAGTGAATGTAGGGCTACCCCTAGAGACATTTGTAAAAAATACGTATCGTTTTTATTTCATGCAGGTGTTACAAAAGGCTGGTTATAAGTAATCGAAAAAACCCTTCATTTGGGAACTGACAGTCGTTTTTGAGACAGTCAATCCCCATAATGAAGGGTATTTATTTTGTCTTTAACCTCTTAATAAGTAACTGATAATAAAGTTTTTTATAAATAAATGCGTTTAGATGAATTGGCTATGTTCAATTCTTTACGATATTTTGAAACTGTGCGTCGTGAAATTCGAATACCCTCAGTTTCTAATTTTTCAGTTAGTTGTTGATCTGATAAAGGAGTTTTTCTATTCTCATTTTCTACCAATTTTTTAATGCGACTTTTTATATAGGACACAGAATCAAGCTTTCCTGAATCGTTGATAATTCCTTTTGTAAATAAAGACTGGAGTGCAAAGATTCCATGTGCTGTACGGATAAATTTATTTTTAACCGCACGACTTATGGTGGATTCATGCATATTTAATGCTTGTGCAACATCTTTTAAACGCATAGGAGATAAGGCTTTTATTCCATGTTCAAAGAATGAAGCTTGTAAATCAAGCAGTAATCGTGTCAGGCTGTATAAAGTTTTATCACGTTGAGCTATTCCTTGTGTTAAAGCTATAATATCGTTCATGCATTGTTGGTAATAGGCATAATCTTCAACGGACTCTTTTAATAGATCTACGTAATCTTGATTAATTTCTATTTTAGGTAAAAACCGATTATTTAGTTCTATTATCCATTCCCCATCCAATTTGCTAATGATTATATCAGGTATAATATACACGCTAGTAGCATTATTATCCAATGAAGCTGGAATGGGTTTTAGGTTTCGTATATATTGTATTGTTCTTTGAGTTTCTTCTATTGAAATGTCGTAAGTTGTACTTAACAATTTAATTGATAAATTAGCTACTTGTTCTAAATGATGTTGAATGAATGGAGCTGCAAATGGTGGGGCCTCTATATCATTGTAAATTTGAATTAATAAATATTCTTTCATATTTCTAACGCCAACGCCAAGAGGTTCGAATGTTTGTAATAGATCTAACAGTGTATTTATATGGTCTAAAGAGATGTTAAATGATTTAGCAACTTTGGATAAATCTACATTTAAAAATAGATGTTCATCGAGGTTATGTATGAAATATTTTAAAATTTCTCTGTCATGTTGTGTAAGACTTAGATGTAAAGGTATTTGATCGAGTAGTTGGGTAATATATGAATGTTGCTGTGTTAGCCTAGTTTGAATGAAATCATACTGTTGCTTTTGCTTAGGTTGAATACCTTTTATAGACATTGTGGCAAGGTCTACAATATCCTTTGTGTGATTCATGTTTTTCTCAATAACAGTTAATAGTGGATTTTCATTTGATTTCTCATAAATATGTTGTTCTAATTCGGAGCTGGAGTATTGTAGTAGTTCCAATTGATGAATGAGTTCAGTTGTCAACGTTTGAGTAATTTGTTGTGAGACGTTTAAATTCATTTTCAAGGGAATCACCTCATTTTCTCTATGTAATGTTATTATTATCTAATCTACAAATTTTGTCTATATTGGATCAGATATTTAGTAAAAAAACATAATGCTTAAAGGTAACTAGTTCTTACAATGAGTAGGAAAGCAGATAAAGATAAATGAGCTGTTGTTGAATGAGATAAACTTCTAATTTAGAGGATGATATAGAATATAGACATAGTTATAAATGTTAGCTACCCAGTCATGGAATGCCCCATTTAAAGTTAGATATTCTGTTTAACTTTTAGCTACCCAGTCATGGAATGCCCCATTTAAAGTTAGATATTCTGTTTAACTTTTATGGGGCAATTCAATTTTGCATGGCTTTTCTCATGCTCTATAATCCTAACTTGAAGAAAATTATAAAGGTAAGATGTAACTTTTGGCGAATTAAAAAAGATAAGATAATTAAACTTCCGTAAAAGGTGTAATTCTCATGAAACCTAATCCATTAACTATTTTACGGACTATTACGAGCTATTTTCACTATAAACAAATTGGCTATATTACTTTTTCGATTTTTGTGGGGGGAATATCATGTTGAATGCCGAAAAATTAGTGCAATCTATGCTGGATGCCTTTGGTGAACTATTACAATTGGAAATGGCCTATTTCACTTCGAATGGTGAAGTTTTTATAGCAACGGAAGAATATAGAAAGCAAAAAGGGATACAGGTACACCTTCCGTTCTTTCAGAAGTATTATTCTAAATCTGTTCAATATTTACAAAAACCTGGTCAAATGAAAGTATGTTCTGGTTGTAGGTTCCAAAATAACTGTCCATCTAAAGTGGAAATGCTAATGAATTTAGTAAAAGGAGATCGTCACTTCGGATATTTGACATTTGTCAGTTTTACAGATGAGGGGGAGAAAAAATTTTCATCTGAGCCGAAGGAATATCAGTATTGGTTAGCTCGGTTGGGAGATATGATTATGAATGCCCTGAACAACGAAGGATCCTATTTATTGCTTGAACATAAAAAAGGATTTGATACGAAATATGTATTAGGCAACGCACCTCACTTACAACTTATAAAGAGTAAGTTAAGTAGTATTGCAAATAGCCCATCTTCAATTGTCATAACAGGAGAGACGGGAACAGGGAAAAGTTTATTAGCGAAATATATTCATTCAAATAGCATTACACACAAAGGGAAATTTATAGAGTTGAATTGTGCAAGCATTCCAGAAAACTTGTTTGAAAGCGAGTTATTTGGCTATGATGAAGGGGCGTTTACAGGGGCTAGAAGAAAAGGGAAAATGGGCTATTTTGAAGTAGCAGATAAAGGTACTTTATTCCTCGATGAAATTACAGAATTACCATTACATTTACAAGCGAAGCTATTAACAGTTTTGCAAGATGGGCTTATTTATAGAGTCGGAGCAATTGAGCCTAGAAAAGTAAATGTCAGGATTATTGCTGCGACAAATAAACCTTTAGAAGATATGGTGAGAAAAGGTGAGTTCCGTTCGGATTTATATTATCGACTAAATGTGATCCCTTTAACATTACCTCCTTTAAAAGAAAGAACAGATGAAATAGAATATTTGATTGTAAAGTTACTTGAAAAGATTCAGCATAAAACAGGGAAATTTATTAAAGATTTTTCGCAGGAATTTTTGGAGGAATTGAAATTATACTCTTGGCCAGGGAACATAAGAGAGTTAGAAAATGTATTAGAGTACAGTATGGTAATGGAAAATTCCCTACAATTAACAAGGGAAAGCTTACCGAAATATATCATCGAGAATAATCAAGCACAAAATCTTTTTAGCAATTCTACTATATTGAAAGATACAGAAATGGAGGTCATTTACCAAATGCTCTCTATATATGGAAATGACACTGCTGGAAAAGAACGTGTTGCTGAAGAATTAGGCATAAGTACAAGAACGCTTTATAGAAAACTAAAAAGTGTAAATTTATAGTTTAAGTTTGACACAAATACCTTGCTTATAGAGATTTTTAAATTTCTCAACTCCTTAATGGGGAATTTAAAATGAACTTCCTAGGTATTTGTGTTTTTTTATGGCTGATTTTAATGACAAAAGTGACAACGGAATTGACAAATATGGCAAAAGGAAATTTAGTATATTGCTGAATCTTTTACGATACATATTTTGAAAACCCTTTAACATCAGAAATTTCTGATATTTTGTAGATTAAAATTGTAAATGGATTTGTGTTTCTACACTTGGCACGTATTTTGCTAGATATATAGTAAGCAAAGGAAAGGAGGAAGATTTATTTGGTAGATTATTTTGAATTGGAAGGTAAGGTGGCTGTGATTACAGGAGGTGCCTCAGGGATTGGCCTTGCAACAGCTAAATTATTAAGTGAGTTGGGAACTAAAACTGTGATTTTAGATATTGATCAACAAAAAGGTAAGGATACAGAAAAAAGCTTTCAAGAAGCTGGTTTAGATGTTGAGTTTTTAAAATGTGATGTAACGAATACACAAGATTGCAAAAGTGTGGCTGATTCTATACAGAAGAGATATGGAAAAGTAGATGTGCTTTTTAATAATGCAGGCATTATCCGTAGAAAAACGGTAGTGGATTTAGAGGAAGCGGATTGGGATGCGGTTATTAATGTTTCTCTAAAAGGGGTCTATCTACTTTCGAAATACTTAATCCCACTCATGAGAGGAAATGGTGGCAGTATCATTAATACTGGTTCTGGGTGGGGAATCAAAGGTGGAGACAAAGCTGCATCTTACTGTGCTGCAAAAGCAGGGGTTGTAAATTTAACAAAGGCTATGGCTATTGATCATGGTCCAGAAAATATTCGCGTAAATTGCATTTGTCCTGGAGATACAGATACGCCATTACTTCGTGGAGAAGCAAAACAATTAAATATAGATGAATCAAGTTTCTTACGTAGTTCAGCTGTTGATAGACCGTTAGCAAGATTAGGAACACCTGAAGATATTGCTAAAGGGGTACTATTCTTGGCAAGTAATTTATCTGCTTGGGTTACGGGAACGACATTAACAGTTGATGGTGGCGGCTTAGCCTAAAAATAATTATAGAGGGAGGCAAATTAAATGAGTAAAAAGGTCCATCCATATATCCCCAATATGGTATCTGAGGTAAAGCAAGAAATGTTAGATGAAATTGGTGTTCAATCCGTTGAGGAACTTTATTCGTGTATTCCAGAGGATTTACATTTTAAAGGTACCATGAATATTCCAAAAGCTTTAAATGAATTAGAGTTACGACGCCATATTGAGGGTCTTTTAAATAAAAATATAAGTACCAATGAATATATTAATTTTCTAGGAGCTGGTTGCTGGCAACACTTCATACCAGCCGTATGTGATGAAGTGAATCAACGTGCAGAGTTTTTAACAGCTTATGCAGGAGAGCCTTATGAGGATCATGGACGCTTTCAAGCATTATTTGAATATCAAAGCTTAATGGCGGAGCTTGTGGATATGGAAGTAGTGAATGTTCCTACATTCGATTGGGCCCAAGCTGCATCTACATCGATTCGTATGGCGAGTCGGATTACAAAGCGTACGAAAATATTACTTGCTAATACACTTTCTCCCGAACGCAGAAAAGTTATTACAAACTATGGTACACCACAGTTATCATTTGAAGGAATAAAATTCAATCTTAATACAGGATTAATGGACTTAGCCGATTTAGAAGAAAAGTTGTCAAATGAAGTTGCAGCTATTTACTTTGAAAATCCATCCTATTTAGGTTTTATCGAGTCGCAAGGTCAGGAAATTTCACAACTTGCTAAAAAATATGACGTACTTATGATAGTAGGAGTTGATCCAAGTTCCCTAGGGGTATTGGCACCACCAAGTCAATATGGAGCCGATATCGTATGTGGAGATCTTCAACCATTAGGTATGCACATGAATTATAGTGGAGGGCAAGCTGGATTTATTGCAACATATAATGATCCAAAATTTGTTAATGAATATCCATCACGATTGTTCGGTATTATTCCGACTGTAAAGAAAGGTGAATATGGTTTTGGTGACATTGCCTATGATCGTACGTCCTTTGCAGATAGAGAAAACGGTAAGGAGTCTGTAGGCACACAAACAGCTCTTTGGGGAATTACAGCAGGTGTGTATTTATCATTAATGGGGCCAAATGGCATGTACGAGTTAGGTCAAGCCATTATGCAAAACAGTCAGTATGCAGTAATGCAATTGAATTCTATTAACAATATTCGGGGTTCAAGAATTACCTCTCCATTTTTCAAAGAGTTCATTATAGATTTTAACGATACAGGATTAACAGTAGAAGAAATCAATTCACGGTTACTTGAGCAAAAAATCTTCGGTGGTAAAGACTTATCGTTGGAATTTCCTGAATACGGTCAAACAGCACTTTATTGTGTAACTGAAGTTCACACTAAAGAGGATATTGATAAGTTAGTCAATGCTTTATCTACAATTGTTGGATATTAAATAGGGAGAAAGGAGTTTTAACGTGGATAAGATTCTAAGAGAGAATGTAAATAAAGATTTTCATCAAGCTAAATGGAATGAACCTATCATTTTTGAGTTACATCAATCAGGAGAAGTCGGAGTAGAAGTACCGCAACCTTCAAATGAGATTGTAGAAGCAGTCGGGGATGGTATTTCATCCTTACCTCAGAAAATGAAAAGAACAAATAAACCGAATTTACCAGAAATAGGTCAAGCACGTGTGTTACGACATTATGTAAGGCTATCGCAAGAAACATTAGGCTCTGATTTTAATGTTGAAATTGGACAAGGCACTTGTACGATGAAGTATATTCCAAAAATTAATGAATTGCTTATTCGTAATCCTAAAATAATGGAATTACATCCTTTACAAGAGGGAAGTACTGTCCAAGGAATGCTAGAAATCATTCACAATTTGGACTTAGCGATGCGTGAGATTTCGGGGATGGATTGTTTCTCTTTCCAACCAAGTGGGGGTACACAAGCACTGTTTGCTATGGCATCGATTGTGCGCAAATATTTTGAAGTAAAAGGTGAGGCAGATCAACGTAATGAAATTATTACAACCATCTTCTCACACCCTTCTCAAGCAGCAACCGCAGTAGTCAAAGGTTATAAAATAATAACTATTCATCCAGATAAAAATGGTTTTCCGGATATTAATAAATTGAAAGAAGTTGTATCCGAAAGAACAGCTGGTTTTGTTGTAGCTAACCCTGAAGATACAGGGATTTATAATTCTAAAATTAAAGAATTTACGAAAATAGTGCATGATGTTGGTGGAATTTGTTATTACGATCAGGCAAATGCCAATGGACTGTTAGGAATCACACGTGCAAGAGAAGCAGGTTTTGACATGTGTTTTTTCAATCTACACAAAACATTTGCAGCACCTCACATGTGTGGAGGACCAGCAACAGGGGCTCTTGGGGTCACAGAAGAATTAAAGCCTTATTTGCCAGGCCCAATTGTTGAAAAAGAGGGAGACCAATATGTGTTAAATGATCAATTAGAGCATTCGATTGGAAAAGTACGATCATTCCATGGGGTAGCTCAAACGATTTTGCGTTCTTATGCTTGGATTAGGGCATTAGGCACAGATGGACTTAAAGCTGTGGCAGAAACAGCCGTATTAAATAACAATTATCTGTATAGTAAAGTATCAAAAATTCGAGGTGTAAGTGTGCCATATATACAAGGGCAACGATTAGAGCAAGTTCGTTATAGCTGGGAGCAGTTGGAGAAAGAAACAGGTGTTACAACAGAGGATGTACAGCGCCGAATGACTGACTTTGGTTTACATTACTGGACTAGTCATCATCCGTATATTGTTCCGCAACCATTTACACTTGAACCAACAGAATCTTATTCTAAGGCAGATTTAGATGAATACATTCAAGCGCTTGAGCAGATTTCTAAAGAAGCGTACGAAACGCCAGAAATTGTTAAAGCAGCACCGCAAAATAGCACAATTCATCAATTAATTGAAGCAGACTATTTAGATGAGCCTTCTAAATGGTGTATTTCATGGAGGGTATATCTACAAAAGGTGAAAAATAAAAAGGATGTATTAATTAATAACCATTAGGGGGGTGTTTGATTGAGAACCAATCATAGAAGTTTAAAAAATAAGAGAGTAGTTATTACAGGAGGTGCTAGTGGTATAGGATTAGCCACCGCACAACGTTTTATAGAAGAAGAATCTATAGTGGCTATTTTAGATATTAATAATGAGGGTATTGAACAGTCGATAAAAGAAAATCCCGGAATTGCTAAAGGCTATGTAGTAGATGTTAGTAATCCTGAAAATGTAAACGCTGTTTTTGAGAATATAAAGAGGGATTTAGGTGGTGTAGATGTTTTTATTGCGAATGCAGGTATTAGCATTCGCAATAAGTTTCTTGATATTAGTCCTGAACAATGGAGTAAAGTATTAAACATTAATCTTAACGGTGTATTTTATACTTCACAAGCAGCCGCAAAAATGATGGTGGAGCAGGGCAAGGGTGTCATACTTATGACAGCGTCTACAAATGGAGTGACAGGACATCCATTCTATGCTGACTACAATGCTTCAAAAGCAGGGGTTAATCTTTTAGCACGAACAATGGCATTGGAGCTTGCTCCAAATATCCGAGTTAATACGATATGTCCTGGATACGTACTAACCCCTATGCAAATGGCTGAGTATACACCAGATATGTTGGAAGTTGTAAATGAAGGTATCCCTCTGAAACGACATGCAGATCCTAAGGAAGTCGGAGCATTATATGCTTTCCTTGCTTCGGATGAGTCATCTTATATTACCGGACAAACAATTGCTATTGATGGTGGAGAGCTAGCTTAATTAAATGGAAGGGGTTATTTGATGAAGAAAAATTTATTCTATTTATTATTGGTGTTGGTTATTTCGCTGATGGCGGCATGTTCGGAAAATAAAACAAATACACAAGTTCCAGCTACTGCGGATGCAAAAAATGAGGATCAGGATAAAAGTGTAACAACAGAAATGAAATTGGTTAAGGATGGCAAGTTAACATTTGCAATGAGTGGTTTACTCAAACCATTAAATTATAAGGAAAACCAAGAATTAGTAGGCTTTGATGTTGAGATAGGGAAAGAAATTTCAAAAAGGATTGGGCTAGAAGCAAATCCTGTAACAAATCCATGGGAAACAATTATTCAAGGGTTACGAGGAAATAAATATGATGCCATTATTGGCAGTATGACAGCTACCGAGGAAAGGTCTAAACAGGTCGACTTTTCAATCCCTTATTATGTTTCAGGTGCTACAGTATTTATCTCGAGTGAAAATAATGAGATTAAAACGGTAGAAGATTTAAAGGGAAAAACGATTGGCGTTATGCAAGCTAGTACGTATGTTGAAGATGCGAAGAAATATACAGATAAAATCAAAGAATTCCCTAGTGAAATCTATGCATTACAAGATCTTCCACCAGGTCGGCTAGATGCAGTAATTACTGATAGAATTGTAGGTATTTCAGCCATGCAAGAATCCGGATTAAAGATTCAAGCCCTAGGAGAGGTCATTAAAAGAGAAGAAATTGCAGTGGCGATTAATAAAGATAATGAAGTTTTATTAGAAGCGATTAATAAGGCGATTGAAGAGATGGTTAAGGATGGAACGTATAAAGAAATAAGTATGAAATGGTTTGGGAAAGACTTGTTAGAATAACTGTTAAAAATAGCGTGCCTAGTATGCTAAAGACGTACTAGGCATAGATATTAATTGTTCTAAAATATAAAGTTATTAAAATTGTAGGTTAAATAGATTGAAAATTCTATCTATTTAACCCCTACCAAAATCTAATTTTAGCTATCTATAGGAGTGTTTGTCTTTTACGTCCACATACTTAAAAGAGGTTAGGTGATTAATATGGATTTTCTAACAAATGTAACATCTATATTCCAAAAGCATGGCATTGAGTTTTTAAAAGCGACAGTTTTAACTATTGAATTAACAATTGTTTCTTTATTTATTGCTTGTGTGATTGGGTTAGTGTTTGCCTTCTTCAAAGTATCCAATATAAAAATCTTGGAAAGTATTGCTAATGCTTACATTTTTGTTGTTCGTGGTATGCCATTAATCGTACAACTTATGTTCTTGTACTATGGTATTTCTAGTATTTTTACTTTATCAGACTTTGCAGCTGGATCCATTGCGCTGGGAATTCATTCAGGAGCATATATTGCAGAAATTTTCCGTGGATCCATTCAATCTATTGATAAAGGCCAAATGGAGGCTGGTCGATCATTAGGAATGACATATTTTAAAACAATGAGAAGAATTATTTTACCTCAGAGTTTTAAAAGAGCTATTCCAGCATTAGCTAATCAATTTATCATAGGGTTAAAAGATTCGTCTTTAGTAGCTTATATCGCAGTGTCAGAATTATTTAACCATGCACTTTCAACCCAAGCATACAACTATATGCCTCTTGAAACATACTTTGTTGTGGGAATATACTATTTAATTTTAGTCTTATTATTCACGTTGTTATTTAATAAACTTGAAAGTCGACTGGATGTTGGAAGGAGGAAAAAACGTGATAAAGTTGAAATCGCTTTCTAAATCATTTGGTGACTTGGAGGTTTTAAAAGGTATCAATCTTGAAATTAATAAATCAGAAGTGGTTGTTCTAATAGGGGCTAGTGGATCAGGGAAGAGCACTTTATTACGATGTATGAATTTTTTGGAGATATTAGATTCAGGTACGATAAGCATTAATGATGAGATTATTGATGTAAAAAGAACTAATTTAAATCATGTAAGAGAAAATATGGGGATGGTATTTCAACATTTCAATTTATTTCCCCATTTAAGTGTTTTACAAAATGTAATAGAAGCACCAATTCAGGTGAAAAGGCAAAGTAAAGAGGAAGCGATTAAATTTGCTATGAATTTGTTAACACGAGTAGGTCTTGCTGATAAAGCTAATTACTATCCTGAACAACTATCTGGTGGTCAAAAACAACGAGTTGCTATTGCTAGAGCACTGGCAATGAATCCAAGTGTTATGTTATTTGATGAACCAACATCAGCATTGGATCCTGAGTTGGTAGGAGAAGTCTTAGAGACTATGAAAAACCTTGCTAAAGACGGAATGACGATGGTCGTCGTAACCCATGAAATGGGCTTTGCTAAGGAAGTTGCGGATAGGGTAATTATGTTAGCAGATGGCAAAATTATTGAAGAGGGCTCGCCAGTAGAAATTTTTAAAGCGCCAAAACAAGAAAGAACGATTAAGTTTTTGCAACAAGTTTTATAATTATTATCTTTAAATAGGGGATGATGAGAGATGTTAAAAACGTATGAAG
Source organism: Lysinibacillus sp. K60 (assembly GCF_019731275.1). Taxonomy (NCBI): domain Bacteria; kingdom Bacillati; phylum Bacillota; class Bacilli; order Caryophanales; family Bacillaceae; genus Lysinibacillus; species Lysinibacillus sp. K60. The sequence goes on from NZ_JAASJR010000002.1 coordinate 597,169, forward strand.
AAGTATTAAAGGTTACGAACGAACTTGTAAATATTGAAAGCATTGTTAATACCGAAGGGGAAATTAACATTTCAAAGTCACTGGCTAAAACAATTTCTAATTTACCTTATTTCCTGAAAAATCCTAATAATGTGTTTACTTCACGAACAATTAATGATGAGGTTGAAAGGTACAATGTGTTTGCATTTGTAAAAGGGACTAAAGGAGATAGTAATAAAACGGTTGTGCTAATGGGACATACAGATACGGTGGGTATCGATGATTATAATAGTTTGAAAGAGAAAGCTTGTTTTCCTAATGAACTGCATGAAGCGTTAAAGGGTGAAGAAGTTCCGCCGTTGGTTCGAGAGCATTTAGAATCAAATGAATGGTTATTTGGAAGAGGAACACTTGATATGAAGAGCGGTGTTGCAAGCCATTATTATCTATTAAAATATTATTCAGATCACCCAGAGGAACTGAATGGAAATATCGTATTTTTTGCTGAATGCGATGAAGAGGATAGTTCTCATGGCGTATTGTCTGGTTTAAATGATTTAAAAATGTTAAAAGTAGAGCATGGGTTTGATTACGCGGCATTAATTAACTCCGATTTTGTTGCTCCTAAGTATGAGGGGGATGAAAGTAGATATATATATAAAGGAAGCGTTGGTAAGCTACTCCCTTCTTTTTATATAACTGGGGTGGAAAGCCATGTAGGCTCTAGTTTTGAAGGAATCGACCCTAACTATATTGCTGCGGAGTTAACTAGACAAATTGCATATAACCCAGAGCTATGTGATAAATCGTTAGGAGAAACACCAATGCCACCTGTAAGTTTGAAGCAAACTGATTTTAAAGAGACTTATACAGTTCAGACAGCTCTTGCTTCATATGTATATTATAATTTCTTTGTGCAATCATGGTCACCTAAAGATGTGTTAGAAAAGTTAAAAGTCCATGCTGAAATTGCATTTAATAATGTAATAACTAATTTAAATCATCATTATAAGAGATATTGCGAAATTAGTGGGCAGGAATATACAAAATTGCCATGGAAGACGAGGGTATTGTTCTATGAAGAATTAGAACAATCAATTATTGTTGAATATGGGGACAATTATAAAGAGCATATAAAAAATTTTAAACACGAATTATTAAAAAATAAAGAGTTAGATGTACGCATGTTTTCTGCAAGAGTGGTAGAAGAAGTTTGGAAGTGGACCAAGGATAAGAGTCCTGCAATCATTATTTTTTATTCTTCATTGTACTCACCATGTGTAGAAGTAACTGGTAAAAATGAAAAAGAAAAAAATTTACTAACCGCCTTAGATTATGCAGTTGAAAAAGTTCAACCACATTATGATAAGCCTATTGTACAAAAAAATTATTTCCCTCATATTTGTGATATGAGTTGCGTGGCTATAAATGTCGATGAAGATAGTGTGAATTCAGTTGTTAACAATAACCCTAGCTGGAGAACTAAACATTATGTAAATTATGATGCCATTAGAGAACTAAATATCCCTGCAATCAATATTGGACCATATGGATATGATGCACATAATAGATATGAAAGAACAGAATTGAAATATACTATGGAAATAATGCCTAATTTAACAAAGCTAGTAATAGATAAATTACTTGAAAATTAAAGCGTATCATGGTATTCGTTTTAGTGAATGATAGAACGTTGCGGATCTAAGCGAGAGTTAGGTCAAAAACATCTCGATTGGGGGATGATTGACTGTGCCTTTAGGGGACATGCTCATGGTCATTCCTTTTTTACTTCTTGTTGATAATACAAATTATAGAGTCTTAATTTATATGCAAGGTAACTTTTTCTGACAGATGATGTGACTGAAGAAGTGTGCCTAAGATAAAAAAATGTAGACGCAATGTTTGGCGGGGACTTTTGCTTATCTTATTTTTTTCTTCTATATAATAACATACTCTTGGTCACATAAAAAACACCTTCACGTTGATTGTTTGGGATGCTTATCCCCTTATTTCAGCGAAAGGTGTTTTCATCTGTATCAGTTTTTAGATTAGTGCATGGTAAAAAAACAAATCAAGGGTTATTTATAGAGTAGATCTTCTGCTAAATGAGTAAACACCTCACCGATTATCGACACTTCATCATAGACCGAGGAACCTGTATTTTCCTCAGGTTGAGCAAAAGGAATTTGAGCGATTACATCTGTCTGTAATAAATCTGCTAATTGTTCGGCTCCGCCTTGTCCAAATAGATAGTTTTTTTGACCGTCAGCACCTTCAAAATAGGCCATGTTTTCAACAACACCAAGAATCCTGTGTTTCGTATGTTGCGCCATCAAGCCTGCACGAGAAGCAACATGAGAAGCGGCAAGATGCGGTGTTGTCACGATGATTTCTTGAGCTTGTGGAATCATCGCAGCCATATCAATCGCAACATCACCTGTACCAGGTGGTAAATCGATGAGGAGATAATCTAAATCTCCCCATAGCGTGTTGACAAGGAAATTGCGAATCCACTTATTGAGCATAGGACCACGCCACATAACAGGCTGGTTGTCATTTGTAAAAAAGCCCATCGACATTATTTGTACGCCGTGACGTTCTACTGGAATCGCCGTTTGATCAAGCATGGTAGGCTTTTGATCAATCTTCATCATGGCAGGGATACTGAAACCATAAATATCAGCATCTAAAATACCTACACGTTTGCCAAGACGAGCAAGTGCAACCGCTAAATTGATTGTTACAGTAGACTTTCCAACACCGCCTTTACCACTTGTAATGGCAATGAATTGAACACCAGAATTAGGCAGTAGCATGTTTGGCATTCCTTGTTCAGTCACATTTTTTGCCTGTAGAGAGGCGGTTAAAGTGCGTCGCTCCTGATCTGTCATAGAGCCAAAGCTAATGGTAACAGTGGAGGCACCAAGCGCTTGTAAGGCCTCCTCCACATCTTGCTGTATTTTCGCCTTTAACGGACATCCTGGTATGGTCAAAATAATATCCAGCGCTATATGGTTGTCATGTATTTGAATGTTTCGCACCATATTCAAATCTACAATACTCTGATGTAGCTCAGGATCATTTACCTGTTTCAATGCGTTTACAACATTTTCTTTTGTTAACATTTAGGAACCACCTTATTCTTTTAAGCCTTTGCCGAGTCCCTTTAAGAAATGAACCCCAAAATGGAGCGCACGATTGACATCTGGATCGTTTATCATTTTCATGAGCTTAAAGGCACTGACCTTTTCATTCGATTCAAGTGCTTTACTTGCTTCATCTACTCCTGTATTTAAGCCTTCAATCAGCTTAGTCGTTGTTTCAGGATTGAGCTCCGTCAATGCTCCCGCAACACCCATTAAATTGTTAATGATATTGGTTACAGGCTTACGTGTTAATTGTCCAAGTGCAATATGGGCCACTTCCTCTTTGGCTTCAAGTAGCTTCATTGCTGCTTCTAATGCACCGATATCATTTAATTCAGCCATAATACTAAACACTTGATTGACGGTTTCTTCATTTTCAGAAAGCAGTTCTTTTAGATTGTCTAATTTTTGTTCCTTTAGTTGTTCTTCCGTTAATTGTTGTTTTTTAATACCTGTAATGGGTACAGCCATGCTCTCACTCTCTTTCGTTTATGGTTGTTAAGTGAACGTAGCCAGGACGATTCCATTTTCGTTGTACCTCAACACCATTTTGAGGATGACGCTTTTTATAGCGTGGGTTTGTGCGAGGAAGTGGTGATTTACCTTTTGCTTTTAGCACTTCTACTCGTACTTTTGTTTGTTTATAAGCTGGTGTTGACGTATTCACATCTGCTGCAGGGCCAGTTAGGAAGTTGATGGCTGAATCTTTGCTAACAGAGTTCATTGGTAAGAATAATTCGTTTCCTTGTACGCGATCTGTAACAAGAGCATTTAGCTTCAAGGCACCATATGGAGACACTAAACGAAGTAGGGCTCCATCTGCAATGCCTCGTTCTTTCGCCAATTCTGGTGATACTTCAACGAAAATTTCAGGTACTTTCGATTGAATACCTTTCGATTTATTTGTTAGATTTCCTTCATGGAAGTGTTCAAGCATACGGCCATTATTAATATGACAATCGTATTGTGCTTCAAACTCAACAGGTTGCACCCAATCATTTAAAGCAAAACGAGCTTTTTTGTCAGGGAAGTTAAAGCCATCTTCATATAATAAAGGCGTATCCTTACCATCATGGCTACCCCAACAGAAGCTTCCCCAGCCCTCTAGAACCTCATAATTGGCTTGTGAGAAGAGGGGAGACAGGCTCGCCATTTCATCAAAAATGTCACTTGGGTGATCATAATGCCAATCTGCTCCTAAACGACGAGCAACCGCTTGCAAGATTTCCCAATCTGCTTTCGACTCACCAAGTGTTGGTAATACTTGATACAGGCGTTGAACGCGGCGTTCTGTATTCGTGAATGTACCTTCTTTTTCAAGCGAAGGCGCAGCAGGTAAAATCACATCTGCATATTGTGCTGTGCGTGATAGGAAACAATCTTGGACAACGAAAAAATCAAGCTGTGAAAGCACCTCATCTACATGGTTAGCATTACAGTCAACGAGTGCCATATCTTCACCCACTAAATACATTGCTTTCATTTTCCCTTCCATAATCGCATCTAACATTTGCATATTATTTCGACCTGGCTGTGGTTGAATAGGGACACCATAGGCTTTTTCGAATTTTGCACGTGCCTCGTCATCAGTGACTCTTTGATAGCCTGGCAGTAGATTTGGAAGTGTCCCCATATCGCAGGCACCTTGCACATTGTTATGGCCGCGAAGTGGGTAGGCACCAGCACCTGGACGACGATAGTTCCCAGTTGCTAAAAGTAAATTTGAAATCGCCGCGGATGTATAGGAGCCACCAGTATTTTGTGTTACACCCATGCCCCAAAGAACACATGTCCCATCTGCATCACGAATCATTTCAGCCACTTCGATCAATGTTTCTTTACTTATACCAGTCATTTCTTGCGCATAATCAAGTGTATAGGTTGCAAGTACTTGTTTAAAATCTTCATAATGAAGGACGTTTTCTTGAATAAAGGCTTCATCATGCCAACCTTGATCAATGATATATTTGGTAACAGCCATTAACCAAACTTGGTCAGTACCTTGCTTTGGACGCATAAAGATGTCGGAACGCTCTGCCATTTCATGCTTACGAATATCAGCAACAATTAATTTCTGACCATGTAATTTATGTGCACGTTTCACACGTGTTGCTAAAACAGGATGTCCCTCAGCTGGATTAGCCCCAACAATAATGACAAGTCCAGCCTTAGCAATATCTTTGATCGTACCAGCATCTCCTCCCATGCCAACTGTACGTAATAAACCATCAGTTGCAGGAGATTGGCAATAACGAGAACAATTATCGACATCGTTTGTTCCAAATAATTGGCGGGCCATTTTTTGAATTAAGTAATTCTCTTCATTTGTAATTTTAGAAGAGGAGATAAAGCCAACAGAACCTGGACCATATTGTTGTTGAGTGCCACCTAGTTTTGTTGCAATTAAATCCAGGGCTTCATCCCACGATGATTCCACAAACTCATTATTTTTACGAATGAGTGGTTTTGTAATACGTTCCTCAGAATTGATAAAATCCCAGCCGAATTTCCCTTTGACACATGTAGAAATCGCATTTACTGGACCATCGGAAGGCTGTACTTTTAAAATTTTACGACCCTTTGTCCAAACTTCGAACGAGCAGCCTACACCACAGAAAGTACAAACTGTTTTTGTTTTTTTGGTGCGCTTACTACGCATAGCAGCTTCCACTTCAGAAATGGCAAAAATACCGCTATAACCTGGTTCAACTTCCTTAATCAAACTGATCATCGGATCTAACATATCCTGTTTGAGGCCAGTCATAAATCCTGCCTCTCCAAGCATGGATTTTTCCATTAAGGCATTACATGGACATACGGTTACGCATTGACCACAACTTACACAGGAAGAATCATTGATAGCTACGCCTGTATCCCAAATGACACGTGGTCTCTCTGCTTCCCAATCGAGGGATAATGTTTCATTTACTTGTAGATTTTGACAAACCTCTACGCACTGACCACAAGCGATACATTGGTTAGGATCATATCGATAAAACGGATGGGACATATCCACTTCATGAGGTTCAACTTTTGGTTGGTAGGGATATTTTTGATGCTCGATTTCCATCATTTCAGCGGTGTTGTGTAATGCACAATTACCATTGTTGTTATCACAAACTGTGCAATACAGTAAATGATTTTCAAGTAGACGGTCCATCGCTTCTGTTTGTGCCGCTTTTGCTTTGTCAGAAGTTAGGAGTACATTCATGCCGTCTACTGCCTTTGTAGAGCAGGAACGAACTAATTGGCCATTCACTTCCACGATACATGTATCACATGTTTCAATTGGGTCAACAGCGGGCACATGACAAATCTGTGGATGCGGAATGTCATGTTGATTAATGGTATCAAGGATTGTAGCTCCTTCTTTTACTTCATACGGTACGCCATTAATATTAATTTGAGTCAAGGTAACTTCCTCCTTTTGCACTTTGAGACGAATCGGATAACATGTTACAGCTTAAGACAAAAGGGAATAACAAATCGAGTTGGTGATTGTTGAAAAAGATTGTCTTGTTATCATTGTAATTCCCAATGGTTCTTGAAGCTACCTCAAAATAGGTAAATTGCTAGATCATAACATGTTATCCATGTCTCGGTTTGAAAAAATAAAAAAATCCACCATGAAATCACATGTCCTAGACATGCTAATAATTCATGGTGGATAAAATTCTTAGCAGGTCTTGCTAAAAACTCAATCTACTTTTATTTTTTAATAACAATAGAATTCAACTATTAAAAACACTATGCAACATCGTAACATAGGGATCAAAATAAATTAATTCCATTTGTGATATGCATATTATAGCCCTTTCCTTCAAAATGAACAATATTTATCATAAAATTTATTAAATGAGAATTGTTATCTAAAAGTATTTTCTCTTTTATTTTTTTAAAAGTTGCTATATCATTAACAAACTGTAAGGGTGGCCTACATAACCATTTGCCTAAAAAAGTTTAATTATGATGGGAGAATCGTTGCTATGTCTAAAAAAATTCACGAATTTAATGACATGATTCGAAAGTTAAGGAAGGAAGTATTTGGTAAAGGTCCGGAGCGTATTCATACCGTTTTTGTAGAGAATATGGCTGTATCTACCCTATACGGAAATATCACTCCGACAGAAAAATTTATTGCCAGTACACCAGAAGGGCTGAAAATGGTCCATGCTGCAAGAACAAGTATGATTCAAGATTTATATAGACAATCGCCACCAGAGGGTATGGAAGAACTGATGGGCAGCAAATTACTTCACTTATTTTCAGATATTAAAATTGAAGAGGATTTTGCGATTTCCGTCTTTGTTTTTGAAAAGCATATCAGTGAATAAAGGGGATGCCTTATGGATCAAGCAATGACAAGAAAAATTGTGCGTGTTGAAGGACAACGAGTGACAGAAATGGATGATTTAATTGTTTCAGAATACGCTGTGACCGTAAAAATTAATCAGCAAGAATTTGTCACGATGGTATGTACACCGGAGTATGTAGAAGATATGGTTATTGGCTACTTAGCTTCTGAACGAGTGATTCGTAGTTTTGAGGATATTGAGGAAATTTGGCACCAAGAGAAAGAGGGCTTTGTGCATATTAAAACAAAGCATATTAATCCTTATTACCAACAGACGCAAAACAAGCGCTATATTACGTCTTGCTGTGGGATGAGTCGACAAGGGTTTGTGTTTACGAACGATGCATTAGTAGCGAAAAAAATGGATCAAGTCCATGTGCAAATAACGACCGAGGATTGCTTCCGTCTAATGCATGCGATGCAGGATAGTGCCGACATTTTTAAGAAAACGGGTGGCGTGCATAATGCTGCACTCTGTGATGTAAATGGTATCGTCCTAAGTCGCATGGATATTGGACGTCATAATGCTTTGGATAAAATTTACGGCTATTGCCTACGCAACAACATCCGTATGGAAGATAAAATTATCGTCTTTAGCGGACGAATATCATCAGAGATTTTACTAAAGGTTTCCAAAATAGGCTGTGCCATTGTGTTATCTAAATCAGCACCAACCGAATTAGCATTGCAATTAGCAGAGCAGCTTGGTATTACGACGGTTGGCTTTATTCGTCAACAGACATTGAATATTTATACACATCCACAACGCATCCTATTACCAGCTAATGAATTGAAAGAAGGAGATTAAATGACGAATCTACAAGACCAATTACACAGACCGTTAAGAGATCTAAGAATATCCGTGACAGATCGTTGTAATTTTCGCTGTCGCTATTGTATGCCAGCAGAAGTATTTGGTCCAGATTACGCATTTTTACCGTCTGATAAAATATTAAGTTTTGATGAAATTGAACGATTAGTAAAAATCTTTGTTTCATTGGGCGTGAAAAAAATACGGATTACAGGTGGGGAACCCTTGCTACGTCGTGATTTGCCCGAATTAATTGCCCGTATTCACCGCATAAAGGGTGTAGAAGATATTGCTTTAACAACCAATGGCTCGTTATTAAAAAAATACGCACAGCCATTGGCACAGGCAGGCTTAGCCCGAGTTTCTGTTAGTTTAGATTCACTTGATGATGAGCGTTTTTTCGAGATGAATGGTCATAGAGGCAAGGTATTGCCAGTGTTAGAGGGAATTGAAAAGGCTGCAGAAGCGGGCTTACAAGTAAAGATTAATATGGTTGTTCAAAAAGGGAAAAACGAACAAGATATTGTTACTATGGCGCAGTTTTTTAAAGAAAAACAACATATTCTACGCTTTATTGAATATATGGATGTAGGGAATTCGAACGGCTGGCGCTTGGATGATGTGGTGTCCAAAAAAGAGATCATTGAGCAAATCCATCAGTTTACGCCTTTACAACCAATAGCTCCCAATTATAAAGGAGAAGTGGCAACGCGTTATCAGTATCAAGATACTCAAGGTGAGCTTGGTGTCATTTCATCTGTAACGGATTCATTCTGCTCCAATTGCTCACGTGCTCGTCTCTCTGCAGAAGGGTCATTATACACTTGTTTATTTGCAACAGAAGGCACGGATTTAAGAGAATTGTTACGTTCAGGGCAAGATGATGCTGCCATCATCAAGTGCATTTCGAACGTTTGGGAAACAAGGAATGATCGTTATTCAGATGAACGCAATGAACAAACGATGGCAAAAAGGAAAACGTCAAAAATTGAAATGTCTCATATTGGGGGGTAGCGTGTAAAAAAACAGAAAAAAATCGGCACAATAATGCCGAATTTTTTCTGTTTATTTATGCACAAAAGTGCCACTTTTTCCACCCGTTTTTTCAACAAGGTAAGTTTCTTTGATGACCATCGTCTTATCAACGGCTTTGCACATATCATAAAAAGTTAGTGCAGCGACAGACACAGCAGTGAGAGCTTCCATTTCAACACCCGTTTTTCCACTACATTTAACAGTGGCTTGAATATGGAGCTCATAGCCATTCTCTGCTTTTTCATAATCAAACTGGAAATCCGTGCCCTGTAGCATAATGGGATGGCACATGGGAATGATATCAGCTGTTTTTTTAGCTCCCATAATCCCTGCAATTTGCGCAACTTGCGTCGGATCACCTTTTTTAATGCCTCCTTGTTGGATGGCTTCATAGACCGCATCGGATAAAAGAATCGTACTGCGCGCAATGGCTGTACGTGTGGTAATTTCTTTTGCGGAGATGTCGACCATTTTAGGACGACCTTCTTCGTTCCAGTGTGTAAAATTATTCATTATTAAACTCCTTTTTACTTGTTTGTGACCAGTCTTGTTGTGCGTTGATATTGATGAATGTTGAGCAATCGTCATCAAAAGGGACATAACAAACACGAAGTTGCTCTAAAAGCACTTTCATACTTCGTTTATTTTGTGCCGTTAATTGTGTCGCCTTTGGTAAAGCCGTACGTCGATATAATGCAGCTAATGGCTGATCGCGTAGTGCTTGCGTCGGAACAATGGCATCGTACGTGTCATGAATCAGGCCTAACATTTTTTGGATAAATTTTGCATTCATATAAGGCATATCGCTCGCTACGACAAAAAACCATTCCACATCAGGATAGGCTGTCATGATATGATGCAAAGCAAAAAGAGGGCCTTGATGTGGCTGCTTTTCAATGACCCATTGGACATTTTCCTTTCCAAACTGATGTTGTAAGTGCGCATTCGTAGCGATAATAAGAGGATCTAGCTGATTTTTTTGCAGGGCTATGAGACTATGTTTATATAATGGCTGTCCAGCAAACATCTCAAACATTTTTGGCTGTCCATAGCGAGAGGATTGACCGCCAGCTAACACTATACCTGCAATTTTCATAAGCGCTTTAACTCACCGACAAAATGTTGGACAGTAGGTACTATGAGCTTCGTCATAGCCAAAGTCACCGCATTTGTGGAGCCTGGTAAAACATAAATGGCTGTTTGCTGGAGACTTCCAGCGGTGGCACGACTAAACATCGCCTTTGGGCCAATTTCTTCATAGCTGAGCATTCGAAATAATTCACCAAACCCCATCATTTCTTTTTCAAGCAGAGGCAGAATGGTGTCATAGGTTTGGTCTCTTGGTGTAAATCCTGTTCCACCAGTAACGATAATGGTATTTATTGTTGGATCGCTGCACCATTTTTTAACATAACGAGCGATATCGAGCGGTTCATCCTTTGTTAGTTGGTAGTCTACAACTTCAAATGCAGCTTCCTGTAGTAAGGACTGAATACGCTGACCAGCATGATCATCTGCCTTTGTGCGTGTATCACTGACCGTTAAAACGGCAACTTGAATTGGTTGCTGCTGATGTGTGGGATGCACAGTAAGACCTCCTTCAAATGCGTTTTTGCTAAAAAACATTGCTTTTATTATAATGCTATAAATGAAAAGGTCAAACGAAAATTCATAGAAAGAAAGGCCTCATACGTATGCAAAATAGATATTCTAGACAACAATTATTTCATCCGATCGGACAAACAGGGCAACAATCCCTCCAGCAAAAACATGTCCTTATCATAGGTGCGGGGGCATTGGGGAGTGCTAGTGCAGAAGCGCTTGTGCGAGCGGGTATTGGCAGGCTGACCCTCATTGATCGTGATTATGTAGAGTGGAGTAATTTACAAAGACAGCAATTATATACAGAGCTAGATGCACAAGAAAAAATGCCCAAAGTTATCGCAGCTAAAAAGCGTCTCCAACAAATAAACACAGAGGTAGAAATTCATGTCGGTATTATGGATGCTTGCACAGAGACCTTGCTACCATTACTAGAAGATATTGATGTGATGGTCGATGCGACCGATAATTTTGATGTTCGCTTTGTCATGAATGACCTTGCGCAAAAATATCGTATTCCTTGGGTATATGGCTCTTGTGTTGGTAGTTATGGTGCGACTTATACAATTGTGCCAGGCAAAACACCTTGTTTGCATTGCTTATTAAACGTGATGCCTCATACTGGGATGACTTGTGATACGGTAGGAATTATTAGCCCAACGGTACAAATCGTAGCTGCTTATCAAGTGGCAGAGGTTTTCAAGCTGCTTGTTGGGGATGACAAAGCCTTACGAAAAAGCTACTTAACGTTTGATGTTTGGCAAAATCAACACTATGAAATCAATGTGGAGAAAATAAGGCAGGGTGATTGTCCATCTTGTGGCGACAAGCCAACCTATCCTTACCTATCCTATGAAAATCAAACGAAATTACAGATCCTTTGTGGCCGAGACGCGGTACAAATTCGACCACCAAAGCCTATCTACTATTCGCTCGACCAGCTGGCAAATCAGCTCCGTTCCCACGGAGAAGTTCAGATTAATCCTTATTTGCTAGCTTGCCAAGCGGACGATTACCGAATTGTTATTTTCCAAGATGGGCGAGTCGTGATACATGGTATACAAGATATACAGAAAGCCAAAAGCATTTATTATCGTTTATTAGGTTAAGGGAGTGTACCAAATGGTAGAAAAAAGACAACCAATTCCTGTGGCAGAAGCCGTTCATCGTGTAATGGACTATGCCTTTCAAGCAAAAAAGGAGCATGTGCCATTAACGCAAGCGCATGGACGTTTTATAGCACAAGCTATTAGAGCCGATCATGATGTACCAGCTTTTGATCGTTCACCGTATGATGGCTATGCCATTCGTTCCATCGATAGTCAAGAGGCATCTTCACAGCATCCAGTCCGCTTTCAAGTCGTTGGGGAAATTGGCGCTGGCTATGTCTATGATGACGAAGTTGGCGATCATCAAGCTGTCCGCATTATGACGGGGGCCCCAATACCACAAGGATGTGATGCAGTGGTCATGCTAGAATTAACCCATACATTCGAAGAAAATCATCAAAAGTATATGTCGATTAAACGACCTTTTGAAGCAGGTACTAACATTTCCTATAAAGGGGAAGATGTACAGCAAGGCGCTGTCCTCATTGAAAAGGGACAAACGATTAATCCAGGGGTGATGGCACTGCTTGCTACTTTTGGCTATGAGCAAGTACCTGTTTATCGTAAAACAGTTATTGGTGTGCTTGCCACTGGTAGCGAATTATTAGAGCCAGGGGAATCTTTACAGCCAGGTAAGATTCGCAATAGTAATGCCTATATGATTATGGCGCAAATTGAGCGTGCTGGCGCAGAAGTGAAATATTTTGGCAAGTTTAGTGATAATCTTGCGTTATGTATTGATCGTGTTGAAAAGGCCCTACAGGAAGTTGATATTTTAATTACAACGGGTGGCGTTTCCGTAGGTGATTATGATTATTTACCAGCTATTTACGAGGCGATTAATGCAAAGGTATTGTTTAATAAAATAGCGATGCGTCCAGGTAGTGTGACAACAGTTGCTGCTCGCAACGACAAATTATTATTTGGCCTTTCTGGTAATCCTTCAGCCTGCTATGTTGGCTTTGAGCTATTTGTACGTCCGATTATACGTTCTGCATATGGGCATACTCAACCACATTTACGTAGAGAGCAAGCTATTTTAGGGGCTGATTTTACAAAGCCCAATCCCTTTACACGCTTTGTACGAGCTCGTATCGATTATGAAAAAGGGCAGCTCGTAACTATCCCATCTGGTTTCGATAAATCGAGTGCAGTTTCATCTTTAGCGACAGCCAATGCGTTCATTGTTTTACCAGGAGGCTCCAGAGGCTATGAAAAGGGTATGCAAGTGGATGTCCTTTTGCTAGAAGATTTGCAAGGAAGTGAGTGGCCTTGGGACAATATCGAAAAATCTTACAGATAGTTGGCTATCAAAATAGTGGGAAAACAACATTGATGGCGCAATTGATCGAGCGGGCTACAATGGAAGGGCTAAGGGTTGGAGCCATTAAGCATCATGGACATGGTGGTGTACCGATGATGGAAACTTCAAAGGATAGTAGTCGGCATGAGCAAGCAGGAGCGGTTGTCACAGCAGTGGAGGGGGCGGGTACTTTACGTATGAGTATCCACCAAAATAGCTGGCAATTGGCTGATATACTAGCGATTTATGATTCTTTTCCCCTGGATATCATGCTAATTGAAGGGTATAAAAATGAACATTATCCGAAGGTTGTGCTGCTGCGCACTGCTCAGGACCAAGTACTGCTACAGCAAGTAACCAATATCCTCTGTGTAATTTATTGGCCAAGCTGTCCACTTGATCTATCCCTAACAATCCCAGCTTTTTCGATTCATGAAGAAACACAATATATGGAATTTTTGTTGACAGAAATGAGGGGAAAACGATGACGACAGCGTTATTTGAAATTATCGATCAACCGATAGATGTAGAGGAAGTAAGGCAAAAAGTCCTAAGTCGAAATGCTGGAGCCATCACATTATTCATCGGCACAGTGCGTGAAATGACGAATGGTAAAAAAACGATGCATTTGGAATATCAAGCCTATCCAGCAATGGCGATTAAAATGTTTGAACAGATTGCAAAGGAAATACAAGAAGAGTGGCCAGAAGCAAAAGTGGCCATCACCCATCGTGTCGGGCATTTAGCTATTTCCGATATTGCCGTAGTGATTGCTGTGTCATCACCGCATCGTAAAATAGCTTACATGGCGAATGAATATGCAATTGATCGCATAAAACAAATCGTACCCATATGGAAAAAAGAACATTGGGAGGACGGGACAGAGTGGATTGGTGATCAATTGGAAAATGTCCCCTATCCGCAAGGGAAACCAGCCATTCAGGAGGAGGAAGACCTGTGATTAACATTTTATTATTTGCCCACCTACAGGAAGCACTAGGTGAATCAAAGCTATCAGTAGAGCTGTCAGATGTGACAGTTGCACAGTTAAAAGAGTGGATGGAAAAGCGCTATCCTCAGCTAACATTACAACAGATCATGACAGCGGTTAATGAGGAATTTGCAACGGATACGACGATTGTCAAATCTGGCGACACAATCGCCTTTATTCCACCGATCAGTGGGGGATGAGCAAAAAGAGGTAGTTGGCTTGAGCCAACTACCTCTTTTATACTTTCAGGATATGGATAGTAAGAAGTAAAAGGAAGGAAATGGCGATCATACACAGAACCCATGTCCAGGCAAGGGGCATGTTTCCAGAATCGATGGCCATATATATTGCTAGCGGTGTTGTTTGTGTTTTCCCTGGAATATTTCCCGCAAACATAAGTGTCGCTCCAAACTCACCCAAAGCTCGTGTGAAGCTTAGAATCCCACCAGAAACAAGTGCCTTTAATGCAAGGGGAATGGACACATAAAGAAAGACCTGCCATTCATTCGCCCCATCCACACGCGCTGCATTTTCAATATCTCGATCGACAGAGGCAAAGCCAGTTTTAGCTGATTGATACATTAATGGAAAGGCAACGATTGTAGAAGCGATGACGGCCGCCCACCATGTGAACATGATAGGTTGATCGAATAGCCAGATAATGAAATTTCCTAGCATACTATTTTTCCCGAAAATGACGATAAGCAGGAAACCGACTACGGTAGGAGGTAAAACTAATGGTAGTAGCAATACCGTTTCTAGCACTAGTTTGCCTTTGAAATCATGAGTTGCCATCCATTTACCCATTAAAATACCTGCTATAATAGCGATAATCCCTGCAACAAAAGCAATTTCAATCGAAAGCCTAAGTGGAGACCAAAAATCGGTACTCATCTTTTATTGAGCCCCTTTAAATCCATACTCTTCAAAGACATCCATCGCTTCATCACTTTGTAAGAAGTGATAAAAATCCTCCGCCTCTTGCGCATGCTTACTAGCTTTTAAAACACCTACAGGATAAATAATCGGTGCGTGCATAGCATCATCGGCAGTTGCCACGACATTGACCTTATCAGAGACAAGGGCATCTGTTTTATAGACCATCCCAGCATCCACATTTTCTGTTTCTGTATAAGTAAGTACTTGACGTACATCTTTTGTATATACTACTTTTGATTCGAGTGAATCCCAAAGTTGCATATTTTTTAATGTGTCCACACCATACTGTCCAGCAGGAACCGTTTCGGGCGTACCGAGTGCAATTTTTCCTGCTTGTTGTAAATCTTCAAAGGATTGAATTTGCTTTTCATTGTTTTTAGGCACGATTAATACTAAGTCATTGGCTAAAAGATCCGTTCCTAGCTTTTGATCGATCATTTCTTTCTCTACAAGCACATCTAATTTATCCTCCGCTGCTGAAAAGAAAAGGTCTGCAGGAGCCCCTTGTAAAATTTGTTGCTGTAAAGCACCTGAACCACCAAAGTTATAGAGGATTTTGATTGTATCGTGTTGTTTTTCATAAGTTGTTTTCAATTCCTCTAAGGCATCCTGTAGACTAGCCGCCGCAGAAATCGTGAGTTCAACAGGTTCGTTTGTTGCCGCCTCTTTTTCTTGGTTACCACAGGCTGCTAATAGTCCAACTAGTACGAACAGTGTCGCAAATAAACGATAAAATTTTTTCACTATGAGTATACTCCTTTTATAACTCGTTATAACAAGACATAACTAATTATAATCAGATATAAATAAAAAAGAAAGTTAGTAAGGGTAGAAAATGTCAAGATGTTCATAAAGCTATAAATACGTTACCATGTAAATAGAGGCTTATAGGAGGAGAACTTTTACATGTCACAAGAACAATCCTATACGATTGAAGAGGTTGCACAATTATTAAAGGTTTCAAAATTAACAATTTATGATTTAGTGAAAAAGGGAGATTTGCCAGTTTTCCGCGTAGGACGGCAAATGCGGGTAGATCGTGCTGACTTGCAAACCTATATACAAAAACGGAAAACAGGTAGTACGCCAGCTGTGGCACAGGCTTCCATTGTCACTCCGACTAAAAATCATGCGAAAATTATAGTGAGTGGGCAAGATTTAGTATTAGATATTTTAGCAAAATATATCGAGAAACGACGATCTATGAAAGTATTACGCTCACATGAAGGTAGTTTTAATGGTGTAATGGCGTTGTATCACGGAGACTGTGATATTGCGAGTTTACATATGTTTGATGGGGATACAGGAGATTATAATACTCCTTATGTAAAAAAAATCTTTGTCAGCCATGCCTTTGTGCTCATCAATGTTGTATCACGTAAAGCAGGTTTCTATGTTCAAAAGGGGAATCCGTTGGAAATTCACACATTTGAAGATTTTCAAACAAAGACATTCACATTTATCAACCGTGAAAAAGGCTCAGGTGCTCGTACGCTGTTAGATGAGCAACTGCGCATTCACGGTATCGCACCATCCACGATTGCAGGCTATACCCATGAGGAAATGAGCCACCTCGATGTCGCCTCTGCAGTCGCCAATGGACGTGCAGATGTTGGGATTGGCATTGAAAAAATCGCCAAGCTTATTCAGGTCGATTTTATACCAATGGTCACTGAACGTTACGATATTGTGTTATTAAAAACACCAGAAAATCAACCGCTCATCGATATGGTGAAGGAGATTTTAAATACTTCTGATTTCCAATCTGAAGTAGCTGCATTAGGAGATTATGACGTCTCTTTAATGGGCCAAGTCATGTATGAAACGCTATAATCGAAAATTCATATTGAGTTTAATGAAAAAATCAATTACAATTCTAACTAGGAAATTTTATGGTCGTTGTGTCATTTAGTATGGCTCAGCTACTATATGTTTTATGATACATGGTGAGATGGATAAATTAGTAGGTGCTACTGCTAGGATATTAGCCCACCATAAAATAGCTTGCGTACTCAATGCGCAACTATTTTATGGTGGGCTTTTTTGTATAGTAAAAAGGAGATGGATGATGTGACATGGTCAGTACTACATATTATTGGCATGATTGCCTACGCCATTAGTGGAGCATTTGTTGCGTTACAGGCCAACTATTCTTTTATTGGCATATTTGTGCTTGGTCTTACAACGTCTTATGGTGGTTCCATTATCCGCAATGTTGTACTGGATATCCCTGTGTCAGATATATGGGAACGGCAATCCTTATTAGTCGTTTTAGTCACGCTGACGACCATTTTATTTGTCAAAAGGAACTGGATTCATCATTGGAACCGCTGGGGCTATTTCTTTGATTCAATTGGCCTAGCCTCTTTCGCCATACAAGGCGGCTTGTTAGCAAAAAGCTTGCATCACGACCTAGGTATCATTATTATAGCGTCGATGTTTACGGGTGTTGGCGGAGGCATGGTTCGAGATTTATTAGCTGGTAGAGCGCCGCTTGCATTAAGAGAAGAAATCCACGCTGTCCTAACCTTTGTATGTGCCCTTTGTATATGGTTGGGGTGGGACAGCCCGTTTGAATTGTCAGTCATTGTTATTTTTATAGTAGTGATTCGCATGTTATCTGTGAATAATAAATTAAAATGGAAGCTTCCTTTTCAACATTCCTATAACCATGCAAAGGAAAAATAGGTTGATTGTCGAAATAGGTGAAGGTAGTTTTTTAATTCGAAAAAAGGAGGGGTAAAATGGCAATAGAACGTTTACGTGAGTGGTTACTATCTTCAAATAATACAGTGATTCTAACAGGAGCGGGCATGTCAACGGAAAGTGGAGTTCCCGATTTCCGTTCAGCATCTGGTTGGTGGAAACAAATGGATCCAAGAACTGTCGCAACAACGGAAGCATTAACAGATCACTACTCATTATTTCAT
Organism: Lysinibacillus sp. K60; assembly: GCF_019731275.1. NCBI lineage: Bacteria > Bacillati > Bacillota > Bacilli > Caryophanales > Bacillaceae > Lysinibacillus > Lysinibacillus sp. K60. The sequence goes on from NZ_JAASJR010000002.1 coordinate 615,368, forward strand.
GAATTTTATAAAACACGTATTGAAAACCTAGAAAAGGCGGCTCCCCATGAGGGGCATCATATATTAGCTGATTGGGAAGAAAGAGGTCTAGTGTCTCTAATCGCTACTCAAAATGTGGATGGTTTTCATCAATTAGCGGGAAGTCAATACGTAGAGGAATTACATGGCTCCATTCGATCTATTCGTTGTCAACGTTGCCAGCAGGCTGCAGGCATGGAAAGCTTCTTGAACAAGGCTAATTGCTCCCATTGTGGTGGGAAACTTCGTCCAAATGTCGTGCTATTTGGAGAAAGCCTACCACAAGCAAGCTGGCACCGTTCCATGGAGGCAATCAAAACAGCTGAACTTGTCCTTGTCATTGGAACGAGTCTTGAGGTGTATCCCGTCAACCAACTGCCTATGATGACAACAGGAAAAACCGTTTATATTAATATGGATATTTCACAGCAGACAACCCCATTTGATCTGACGGTGAGAGGGAAAATAAAAGAAGTGTTGCAAACACTTCAAATCTAAAAAAGGCGCCCTTGCAATTCCAAGTGGCGCCTAAAACATTTGGGGTAGAAATTCCCTCATGAATCGTTGATTTTTTCGTAACCATATCTTCAAAATCATACGATGTGTTAACAGTTTATGCCTTTTATTTGGTCTCGCCTTTGCTTCTATGAGGCTCTGTAAAAGAATACAAGTTTCAGGTGCAAAAGCTTGAGGTTCAACGAGAACATCCAGCTTGTAATCAATCAACTGGGCTGTCTGAACCTTGGCAAGTAATTGCGCAAATTGTGTATTCATTGTAGCGTAATTTTCCTCTAATTCTAGGTCAATCAATGAATAGAGCGTTTGCTCTATTTCAACTTCTAATTCCTCCAGTAACTCTTTTGACGGCAGTGTCAATAGTTCACCCTCTTTTATACGACTAGATAACCAATAGCTGCACTAAGTATGCCAATTAGCAAGGTACTGGCAATATAGCTAATGGCTTGTCTCCATTTTTGTTGTTCTATAAGCTGTAGACATTCAAATCCAAAAGTAGAAAAAGTTGTGTAGGCTCCTAAAAAACCTATGCCAATTAATTGCCATAACCAATCACTAAGATGTAGGGCAAATAAGAAACCAAGCGCAAAGGAGCCTGTACAATTAATAATCAAAGTCGCCCATGGATAGGGATCTACAAGTAATTTTCCTAAATAAAATCTAGAAAGAGCGCCAAAAAATCCACCAATTCCAACTAAAATCATGCAATACGCCCCCTAGCAAGTCGTATTCCCAGCCATGTGCAAGCTAATCCACCTAAAACACTCACTGTAACATAGAGTACAGCCTGTAGCCACTCGCTATTTTCTAGGAGTAATAGTGTCTCTAAGGAAAATGTCGAAAAGGTAGTAAAAGCGCCACAAAACCCTGTACCTACTCCTAGTATAATAGGTGTGCGTTTTATAAAAGAAGTAAAAAGCCATGCTAAGCAAAAGCAGCCCAGTAAATTTATAAACAGTGTTGTGAATGGAAATATTTCTGTATTGGGAACGGCGAGACTAAGGCTATATCGACAGATGGCACCAAGAATTCCACCAATTCCCACGGCTAGGAATGACCTCAACATAAAAACCCCTTACTGAAAATGACTATAATGAAAGTGTATCATGAGACAAAAATTTTAGAAATATTTCAATTCAAGTTATGTCCCCAAATCGATTATTAAAATGTATATAGTGTATAGAAAGTTATAAATGCTTATGAAATAATATTTCGAAATATTATATATGGAAAATGAAATTGCATGGACAATTCTTTGTCCATTTTATGTGAATCCGTTGACGGAAAACCCGATGACGGCTAAACCATAAACGGAAATCACGGCACTACTAAATAATAAATAACTAAATAATAATTAACTAAATAAAGATGATGATAAGCATATTGAAGGAGTGCAATAGACGCAAAGAGAATATTCTATTGTCTGCTATTTGGTATCAAAATCACTAGTCGTGTATTTCAGTCTTTAGGTTAATGTTTGTGCTGTAGAATTATTGTAAGGTTATAGACAACACTGTAATTTTAAGCATGTTCTCCCTTTGATTCCTTGAAGCATTTCAATGCTTTAAAGCGCTAACTATTTCCTGAAAATGATAAAAAATAACAGGGTGATAGTTGACAAATATTTCTATAGTGTGATAATCTTCAAGAACACTATAACAAATAAACTAAAGGAGGGCATGACAATGTTAATTTTATCCGCATCAAATTCAATCACAGTTACATACATTGTCCGTGCCTAACGCTTTATTTACTATTGCAGAACTAGGTATGGAATTATCCTGCCTTTTATAAGAGACACTTACTCTTTTAGGGTATGTGTCTTTTTTTGTGCAAAAAAGGTTGTAGTGAAAACAAAAAGGAGTGTATGTATATGACAAAAACAGTTAGAAGAATGATTTTCAAAAAGGAATTTCTAGAAAGTGGGTAGTCATCCACAACAGCACGGAGGAAAGAAGGTTATGATGTATGTTTGATGTGTTAAGTAAATTAGGCTGGTTCTTTAAAAAATACTGGAAGCAATATACGGTGGCCATTATTCTACTAATGGTTGCCAGTGGATTAGAGGTTGTCCCTCCCTATCTACTCGGTTCTATTATAGATCTATTGACTGCAGGAGAAATGACACCAGCTATTTTAACAAAGTATGTCTTGATTTTTATTGGGATTATTATTGGGGGCTATTTATTAAATTTTGTGTGGCAATTCCGACTATTTGAAGGAGCTATCAACCTTGAGAAAATTTTACGTCGTAATTTAATGCAGCATTTTTTACGCATGACCCCAACATTTTATGAAAAAAACCGTACTGGTGACCTGATGGCACGTGCAACAAATGACTTGAATGCCGTATCCATGACAGCAGGTTTTGGCATTATGACGTTGATTGATTCAACGATTTATATGGGCTTTATCATTTTTGCGATGGGCTATATGATTTCTTGGAAGCTCACATTTTTTGCCATGTTACCAGTCCCTATTATGGCGATCCTCATTCAATATTTGGGAAAAATTGTTCATGAGCGATATATGAAGGCACAAGATGCTTTTGGGGAACTAAACGATAGTGTGCTGGAATCTGTAGCAGGAGTGCGCGTGGTGCGTGCCTATGTGCAGGAAAAAAAGGATGAGGCTAATTTTGCAGATATGAGTGAAGTTGTGTATGCGAAAAACATTCATACAGCGAAAATCAATGCTTTATTTGGCCCGATTACAAAAGTTGGAACAGGCATTAGCTATGTTGTAGCACTTGGTTACGGGGCTCATTTAGTGGCAACAGAAGCGATGACGGTTGGGCAACTGGTGACGTTTAATGTTTATTTAGGTTTGGCTGTTTGGCCGATATTTGCGATTGGTGAGCTCATCAATGTTATGCAACAGGGGAATGCCTCACTAGATCGCGTGCAGGAAACATTGAACTACGAGGCGGATGTTCGAAATATTCCGAATCCCCAAATGATTGCGACACCAAATGCGATTGGCTTTGATGCCTTAACATTCCAATATCCGATGAGTCAGGTGAAAAACCTACAGCAGATTTCACTTTCCTTGAAAAAAGGTCAAACCCTTGGCATTGTAGGTAAAACGGGAGCAGGTAAAACAACCTTCCTACGCCAATTATTGCGAGAATACCCAATTGGTCAGGGACAGCTTGCCATTGACGGTATCGATATTACGGCTCAAACGAAGGAGCAGATCCTCGATTGGATTGGTTATGTGCCACAAGATCATGTGCTATTCTCACGAACTATTCGTGAAAATATATTATTTGGGAAAGAAGATGCAACACAAGCAGAGTTGCAGCAGGCGATACGTGCCGCTTATTTTGAAAAGGATTTAGACAATCTACCAATGGGCCTTGAAACACTTGTTGGAGAAAAGGGTGTCTCTCTTTCAGGCGGTCAAAAACAACGTGTGTCTATTGCTCGTGCTTTAATTAAAGATCCTGAAATTTTAATGCTGGATGATTCGCTTTCCGCTGTCGACGCGAAGACAGAGGCAAGAATTATTGAAAATATTCAGCGTGAACGTCAAGGTAAAACGACGATTATTACGACACATCGCTTGTCTGGTATTCAGCATGCCGATGTCATCATCGTACTGGATGATGGGCAAATTGTAGAGCAGGGAACACATGAGGAACTTCTTGCGCAACAAGGATGGTATAAAGAGCAATTTGACCGTCAGCAGCTAGAAGGAGGTGCCTCATGAGTACGAGTCAACGTTTAATACGCTATGCGATGTATTTTAAAAAGCCGATACTATTAGGCTTATTCTTCCTAACAATTGCCGTATTCACGGAGCTTGTTGGACCGTTTATTGCGAAACATATTATTGATAATTATATGACAATCGGTCATATAGAAATCAAACCGATTACATGGTTGCTCATTGTTTATTTACTTTTAGCCATTGCAACAGCCATATTACGTTATTTTATGTATATTTATTTGCAAATTGGGGCAAATCGTGTCATCCAAAAATTACGTAAAGATGTCTTTGAACATATTCAAACTTTACCGATCCAATACTTTGACAATTTACCAGCGGGTAAAATTGTTGCTCGTGTAACAAACGATACAGAGGCAGTTCGGAATCTATATGTACAGGTACTATCTAATTTTGCGACGAGCTTTATTTCTATTTTTGGGGTGTATATAGCGCTCTTTATTTTAAATTGGAAAATGGCAATGCTTGCTTTAACCATGATTCCAATTGTTTATGTGTGGATGATTTTATATCGAAAATTTGCCTCTAAATACAACGATGTCATTCGTACAAAAATTGCAGATATTAATGCCATGATTAATGAATCCATTCAGGGCATGACAATTATTCAGGCGTTCCGTCGTGAGCAGCAAATGACGAAGGAATTTGATGACATGAATAATGAGCATTATGCGTATGAACGTAAGCTGCTGGTGCTTGATTCAGCTACATCCTTTAACCTTGTGAATACGCTAAGACTCATCATGTTTACGGTCTTTATTTTCTACTTTGGTACACGCTCATTCACTGCAACTGAAGTGATTACGGCAGGGACATTGTATGCATTTGTTGATTACTTAACAAAGCTATTTAATCCGATCACGAATATTGTGAACCAGTTTTCACAGCTTGAGCGTTCACTCATTGCAGGTAAACGTGTCTTTGAGGTGCTCGATACGAATGGCGAGCCTGTTTCTAAAAAGAGCATCCCACGATATAAAGGAAATGTGGTTTTCGAAGATGTTTCCTTTGCCTATAAAGATAATGAATATGTGTTGAAAAACCTGTCATTTGAAGCACATCAAGGTGAAACAATTGCCTTAGTTGGTCATACAGGTTCAGGGAAAAGTTCCATAATGAACTTGTTGTTCCGCTTCTACGATCCGTCAAAAGGCAAAATAACCATTGATGGCATTGATATTACCTCTGTTCCACGTCAAACGATGCGTGAACATATGGGTATTGTGCTACAGGACCCTTACTTATTTACGGGTACGATTGCATCCAATGTTAGCTTAAACAACCCGCGCATCTCTCAGGAGAAAATAGAAGCTTCCTTAAATGCTGTTGGTGGGGAACGCGTTTTAGCTAATTTACCAAATGGCTATGAGGAGCCAGTCATTGAGAAGGGCAGTACATTATCTTCAGGACAACGTCAGTTGATTTCATTTGCACGCGCTCTAGCATTTGATCCAGCAATTTTAATATTAGATGAAGCGACATCGAATATTGATACGGAAACGGAAGAAATTATTCAGCATGCGATGGATGTCCTGAAAAAAGGACGAACAACGTTTATTATTGCCCATCGACTTTCTACGATTAAAAATGCAGATCGTATTCTTGTACTTGATCGCGGGAAAATTGTAGAAAACGGCACGCATGATGAACTGCTAGCACTTGGCGGAATTTATGACAAAATGTATCAAATGCAAGCGAACTCCTTACAATAAATTAATAGCTATGAAAAGCCCCACTTCAACTGAAGCGGGGCTTTTCTATTTATCTTACATATTTAAAGACATTGACAAAGAATAACAGGACAGACAACGCTACAGCAATACCACCACCAGACACGAAAAGCTCAAATAACCAGCGTGGTACATCCCAATACACCATCATCATGCCAACAAAAAGGAAGGGTAAACCGAGATTGTAAAGCCAGAACTGTGCTTTGGCGAGACCTGTCTCCGCAGCATTTTTATAAGTCGAATAAATTAAACCAATGAATCCAGTAGTCAGCCAACCTACCACACCAATATGAGCATGTGTCGCTTTCCATTGAAGTTGAACCGTATAATGCATAAACAGGCCAAAAGCAAAAACAATCAATAAATAAAAGACTGAAACCTTTATCCATTTAGCACCCATTATCCACAACTCCTTTCTTGAAAGTGATTTTAGCTAGCTGCTACAGTATATTCTTGTCAAATTAAAAAGATGCTTGTATGTATTTGAAAATAAATGTTGTTGGTTTTCATTAAACTAAAATAATTAATGGGAACTTTTTGTAATATGTAAACTTTTCATGGAGTTCTGCGTTGTATAGGCAGAAGGGAGGTGGACATGGTAAAGCAATCAATGAATGCGTTTCTACAGCAAGCAGGAACGCTGCTATATCGTTATTTGAGAAAACGTGGATTAGCCCATGAGGATGCAGAAGATATCGTCCAAGATACATGTTATAAATTTTTATTACATAAAAATGGAATTCAGTCAGACAAAGTAATGAGTTGGTTATATCGTGTAGCAACCAATCAATTTTATGATCTCAAGAGAAAAGAAACACGTCATCCAACAACAGAATTAGATGAGGTTCAATTGACTTCATTCATTCATATTCCTGAGATCCAGATGCTAAAGAAAGAAAAATTAAAGGACATACAGAACACACTCGAAACGCTATCCATTTTGCATCAGGAATTATTAATCCTGAAATATGAGCTGGGATTATCGTATAAGGAAATTTCAGCCTTGATGAATAAGAATGAAAACACACTAAAAACGCATGTCAGACGTGCTAGGGAAGAATTTACAGAACGATTTAAGGAGGATATTCATGATGAATAAAGAAGAAAATGAATTTTTGTTTGATGATAAACAAACGAACAAAATAATGAGAAAGGCAAGGTTTTGGTCAACAGTCAAAATGATTGGGATTACATTGGTCGTTACCCCCATTGTGCTAATAGCATTATGGTATGGGCTGAGGGCTTTATCGTTAAATAGCGCGCAAAAAGTAATGGATGATATTCATTTATTTAACGAAATAAGTGCGCCCAATGTCCAAATTAGTAATCAGGTTTATGACGATCATTTGCTGGGAGGGAAAATAACAACAACAACCTATAAGGTGCTTGGAGATCAGCATCGTCCATATATTTGGGAGCCTATCAAAAGCGATTATAATTTATTTGGAACGCTTACACGAACGGCCATTTCTAGCTCCATCCAGATAGAAGGTTCAGAATCACTGGCAGAAACATATCAATTCGAACGGTTTAATGACTACACAGGTGACCGAGAAATGTTTTTTTATCATCCAAGGATTTCCTACGATCATTACCAAGATAATATTAGTGAACTGCATCAATTGGAGAAAAATACTTTAGTAGAAATAGCTATTTCCTTTGATGATGCCTATAATTTTGGTGAAATTAAAAGCAAGCTACCTTCTGAAGTACAAGTAGATTGGTGGTGGGTGGATGCCTATCCAGATGCTACACTAGATTTTTTTAAGCAAGGACAGAATACTATTTCAGCCAATGATCCATACATTTACGGCTTCCAATCAGAGCAATCTAAACCTAAACCTCGACGCTCTTCAAACGACGAGGTTGAGACCTTTATTCGAAACATTGAGCTTCTTCGTAAAAGCAAGAACTTTGAGTGGGAAACAAATCAAGTTTATCAAGCTTTAGTAGGGGAAAATGGAACCCTAGAGAAAAGTGATGTGAAAATAACCGGGGCTGTAGTAACTGGTACTCCAGAGCAATTGCAGTCTTTACAAGGACAAACCTACATTAAAGGGTCTATATTTGGTGTAATATCGAATCAGAAATAGAGCGCTGGAAAAGAGTAAACGGACAATCAATTTTAGAAAAGCTTATTTTGGATTAACTCTTCTCTAGAATAGGCTTTTTATCTGAAGCATTTTAGTTTAAAACTAAATAGTTTGATGTTAAACTATTAACAGATAAACAAGAAGGAGATGTTGTTGCAATGGGTAAGCTACAAAACAAAGTGGTCATTATTACTGGTGGCGCAGGTGGGATTGGTAGTGGAATGGCAAAAGCTATGGTAAAGGAAGGGGCGATTGTGACAATTGTTGACTTAAATACAGAAGCAGGCGAGGCAATGGCAAAAGAATTACAAGAAATGTCTCCGAAGTCTATGTTTTTACAGGCTAATCTAATGGAACGCGACCAATTACCAAAAATTATTGATACAGTCGTAGAAAAATACGGTAAACTAGATGTGCTAGTTAATAACGCTCATGCTGCTAAACAAGTTACAATAGAAGAAACTACACAAGCAGATCTTGATTTGTCATTTGGAACAGGTTTTTATCCAACCTTCTATTTAATGCAAGCAGCCCTACCGCATTTAAAAGAAACTAAGGGTAATATTATTAACTTTGCATCTGGAGCAGGCATTCAAGGTCATGAAACACAGGCTGCTTATGCCGCTGCCAAGGAAGCCATTCGTGGTATTTCCCGTGTTGCCGCAAATGAATGGGGACGTTTTGGTATTAATGTCAATATCATTAGTCCGCTTGCTGATTCACCAGGTGTACAAGCATGGGCAAAAGCACAGCCAGAGTATTATGAAGCGGTGAGAAGTAAAATCCCGTTAGGCCGTTTTGGTGATATTGAGCAAGATATCGGTCGAGTAGCTGTTTTCTTAGCTTCTGACGATTCTCAATATATTACAGGTCAAACGATTATGGTGGATGGAGGCTCACTAATGCTTCATTAATTCTCAGCGTTTGAGGAGGATTTTTTTGAAACAGACAAATATTTTTAAACTGATTCATATGATTGAACAGGTGAACAATGCGAATATTATACGTTTTACAAAAGCGTTCCCATATCCTTTAGGAATTTCACCAATTTTAGTTTTAAATGAGCTACATGTCAAAGGCCCACAAAAACAAGCCGAGTTAGCTGAGACAATCGGCTATACAAAAGGTGCTATGACGAGCATTGCTGAAAAGCTGGTCAAGCTTGGATTAGCAGAAAGACTATATGATCCATCCGACCGTCGCACCATTCGCTTACAAATTACAGACGAGGGTCAAAGTGCTTTAGCAAAGGCTCAATCTATCGGGAAAGAGGTCTTTGTACAGCTTTTTGAAGTATTAGATGACGAGGAAATTACCCAATACTTGCGGATTCAAGAAAAATTAGTACAGGGTATTCAGCAGAAATAGCCATGTAAAAAAATCAACCTACCTTTTAAGAGATGGGTTGATTTTTCATTGTTCAGGCGGATAGCCCTCCTTTTTTGCGGAATAGAATGGCTCTAAGTGGATAGAATGTCCAAACTCGCGGATAAAACTCAATATGTGACGGATAGAAAGAGGATTCTGACGGATAGCCTTCTTTTTTTGCGTGATAGAATGGCTCTAAGTGGATAAAATGTTCAAACTGGCGGATAAAACTCAATATATGACGGATAGAAAGAGGATTCTAGCGGATAGCCTTCTTTATTAGTGTGATAGCCATGCTCTGCACAATCCGAATGTGCATAGGAACTGCTTGAAATGAAATCGTGCATTTAAAATCTAATTGTAAAATAGTTGAATTTATTGAAAATTGTCCGTGTTCATTTTATAATCAAAATACGGTTCTATTATAGAGACATTTGAGGTGTGAAATGACATTAAAAACATTAGATAACTCATTGGAGGTACTGAAATATTTTAATAAGGAAAATCCTACATGGGGTGTTCGTGAGCTAGCGAAAGAGATGGATATTAGTCACTCCATTATTTATCGGATTTTAGCAACCTTCGAAAAACAAGGCTTTCTTATTCAAAATCCGGAGACAAAAAAATATGAATTAGGGCTTCGCTTTCTAGAATATGGCCAGATGGTTAAAGATAAATTAAATCTTTCTGACTTTGTTTTACCAATTATGATCAACCTTGCAGATACCATTAAAGAATCCGTATTCTTAACTTGGCTGGATGGCACAGATGGTGTCACAGTAGAAATAGCTGAGAGCTCTCAAACCATTAAGTTTTCAGTGTCGATTGGCACGCGGACACCACTACATATCGGGGCATCTTGTAAAGTCATCATGGCTTATCTACCTGAAGAGAGAAAAAAGGAGATCATGGAACATGGGATGAAAAGATTAACTCCTGAAACCATTACTGACCCTGATGAAATGTTAGCCGATTTAGAAAAAATACAACAGCAAGGCTGGTGCTTTTCAACGGGAGAGTACTCTCATTCAGTATTTGGGATAGGTGTACCTCTTTTTAATAGTAAAAAAGAAGTCATTGCCTCTTTAACAATTGCTGGTCCTATTTATCGTAAGCCAACAGAGGAGAAATTACCTGAAATGGTGAATGTTCTTCAATACGGAGCGATGAATATTCAACGGTATTTCGATCAATACAGCTTTAAATTATATCATGAATAAGCATGAAAAAGAGGCTCAAGATAGACATTAACTATCTTGAGCCTTTGCTTGGATTTTTTTCATAATGGATACGGCCTTGTCAATTTCTTCAAACGTATTAAAATAGTGTGGTGAAAAACGGGCCATTTTAGAAATCTGATTGCGTTCCATAATGGTATTCGCCATAAATGTGCCAGCTTCAATGATGACCCCATGTCCTGCTAAAGCATTGGTTAGCTCATCTGGTGACAGCCCTTCAATGTTAAACGGCGTAATCGATAATCGATGAGCACTATTTTGAGGACCATATAAGACAATGTTTGGAATGGTTGCAAGCTGTTCAATTAAATAGTTTGTTAGCTGCTTTACACGATCATATATGTGGTGGATACCAATATTGTTCGCATAATCAATAGCTGCACCTAATCCAAAAATACTTGGAATGATTGGACAACCTGGCTCAAAACGTTTAGCGGTTTCTAAAAAAGAATAGGCATTGTTCTGATAATCCCACTGGGTGCTGCCCCAGCCAATCATAATAGGCGTCAATGTTGGAATGAGTGCTTCTCGTACATATAAAATACCTGATCCTTCAGGGCCGCGTAGCCATTTCCGCCCACATGCAACTAGAAAGTCACAGCCAAGTTCGGCAACATTAATCGGTGTTAAACCAAGTGTTTGATTGGCATTCATCAATGTTAGTACATGGTGTTGCTGGGCGAGCTGACATATTTCTTTGGCGGGCTGGAGTGCCCCAGCAGCATTAGACATATGGGCAAAGGTAATCAATTTCGTTTGTGGTGTGATGAGTTGCTCAAGTGCATCTAAATCTACCATATATTCATCATTGGTTTTTAACACTTTCAGCTGTACCCCTTGCTGCTGAAGGGCAAGCCAAGGCACATAGTTACTCAACATTTCTGTGTCGAGCACTATGACCTCATCTCCCTGTTTCCATTGCAAGCCCCCTGCGACATAATTAATCGCCACTGAACCGTTTGGCACAAAGGCAATTTCCTCTTTTGTTGCGCCGATGAACAATGCGGCTTTTTCTCGAATACGCTCTACTTGCGCATACGTTTCTTGACGAAAGGAGGGCAAGTAGGGACCAATACTTGCTTGTTTTTGGAGATAGCTAGTCATCTCATCCACTACTGGCTGTGGCATGGCAGATGCAGCAGCTGTGTTTAGGTAAATATAGTGTTCAAGTAGTGGCATATCCTGTTGTATTTTCCTCATATCGATCATTGTACACACCAACCTTATAAAATGATTAATTCTTTCGAATAGGTCATGAAATTTTCGTAACCATTTTCTGTGACGATTAAATTATCCTCGATACGAACACCACCAACATCCTGCACATAGATACCTGGCTCCACGGTAAAGGCCATGCCTGGCTTTAACACTAGCTGATTACGCTGCATCATATAAGGCTCTTCATGTGCACTTAAACCAATGCCATGGCCAAGTCGGTGTGTGAAATAATCGCCATAGCCAGCATCGCGAATAATGCCTCTTGCCAGATCATCAATGGCATGAGCTGTCATACCTGGTTTTATGGCTGCTATGGCTGTTTCATTTGCTTGCTTCACAATACTATAAATGGTTTTGAGCGTTGGTGAAACTTCTCCTAAAGCAACTGTTCTAGTCATATCCGCCACATAGCCCTTATAAATCGCGCCAAAATCTATGACGATTAATTCACCTGTCTCTATTTTCTTTGTGCTCGCTCTGCCATGAGGCAGTGCACCTCGATAACCAGAAGCAACAATGGTTCCAAAAGGTGTTCCCTCTGATCCACGTCGTCTCATTTCATATTCTAATTGGGCTGCGACTTCCATCTCTGAAATACCAGCTTGAATAATCGGTAATGTGGCTGCAAGACTTTCTTCGACAATCTGTACAGCCTGACGCATGAGGGCTATTTCGTGTTCATCTTTTTCCATACGTATATCACGAATGGTTTCACCGATATCACATAAATTGTCATATGTAAGATGTTCAATCGCTTTCTGTTCCTTCACGCGCATGGTGTCAAACTCAACGCCAAGTGTCTGCGCTGTTTCTAGTTCTTTTTTTAGTTGCTGGATGGCCTGTGTCGGTCCTTCTTCATCCGAATAGGATAAGATTGTTCCACCATTCCGCAAGTCAACTTTTGTTAATTCTACTTGTGGAACGAGAAAGTATAATTGATGGTGAGCAGTAATAGCGGCTACCGTTAGGCGTTCACTTTGCTTTAACTGAAGACCTGTAAAATAATACATGCTTGACCCTGGCACTAGCACTGCTACATCAATTGACTGTTGCTGCATACGGGAAACGAGCTGCTCTCTTCTTTTCTGAAACATTGAGTGATCCCTCCTAAAAACGTTTCTATTATAGAGACGTTGTATCTGGAAATTAGTATATATCAACAATAATGAATTTTCAATAAATTAAGATAGCATCATTTTGATAGAGGATAAAGAAGATAATTGACAAATGAGGGAATAGTATGTTGTAAATTTAGTAAATACTAGTGTACGTCTTTTTTTCGTTCATTATGCATATAAGTAGACTAGATAAACTTTTTTCCAACTTAATACGTCAAAAAGAGGGGCAAAATTGTTAAGCAAGAAAGGACTTATGTATGGAAAAAAACATGAAACGCTCAAAAGAGAAAAAGAGCAAGAAAAAATTATGGCTGTGGATTGTTGGTAGCCTATTAGCAATTTTTTTAATTTTTATAGGTACTGCCTACTTTACCATCCAAAAAACTATGAATAAAATAAATACACCACTTATTCAAACAACAGATGCAGCACAACCAGAAGAAAAAACAGTGATTAAAAAAGATCCCTTTTCGGTTCTAATGCTTGGGGTCGATGAACGAAAAGATGATAGTGGACGTTCCGATACCATGATTGTAATCACTGTGAATCCTGAAAAGCAGACGATGAAAATGCTTAGTATACCCCGTGATACTCGAACAGAAATCGTTGGTCATGATACGGTAGATAAGATTAATCATGCCTATGCCTTTGGAGGCGTCCCTATGGCTGTGGATACGGTCGAAAACTTTTTAAATATACCCATTGATTATTATGTTTTTATTAATATGGAGGGTTTTTTACAAATTATTGATACGCTGGGTGGCGTAACAATCGATAATGATATGGATTTAACCTTTGACGAATACCATTATCCAAAGGGAGAAATCACATTAGATGGTAATGAGGCCCTTATTTTTTCTCGTATTCGTTATGAAGATCCTCGAGGTGATTTTGGACGCCAAATTCGACAACGTCAAATCATTGAAGCGGTGATGAAAAAAGCCTCCACACCATCAACATTATTAAAAGCAACCGATATGTTGAATGTACTAGGCGACAATGTTCGCATGAATTTTTCGGTGAAGGATCTTATTCAGCTACAAAGTATTTATAAAAAAATGGATAAGGATATTGAGCAGTTATCGTTTGAAGAGGGAGACGGTGAAAGGATTAACCGCATTTGGTATTATATTCCGAATGAGGCAGAGCTTCAAAAAATACAAACGGATTTAAAAAACCATTTACAAAAATAAGGAAGCAAGTTGCTTACAAATGTCGCATACTAGTTGTAAACTTTTTGGCCACGAAGGGAGGGAGATGAATGAATGGGAGGACCCAGGTGCTGAGGTATACAGCGCTGAATCATTGCATGCAAAGCTATGTACCTAAACGTAAAGTGCGAAAAAATCCAGTCCAATCAGCAATAAGAGGCCTACAAGTATTATGTTTAAAATTATTTATGTAAGGGATAAAAAATCATTCAGGTAGGGTGCATGCCTAGTTGAATGATTTTTTTGCTGTTATTCATCATTTTTCGATATTTCTTGAAATATCAGAAAATTAAGTGTATACTGACATTAGAAATGGTTAAAGGAGTGATTGTGATGATTATAGGCACAATTTTATTAGCATTTGCATTACCAGTGGGTATCGTATTAGCAGTAGATTTATTAAACGAGCAGCATCACTCTACCACACAAACTAACCATTCATAACGATGAAACAGCAAAATATCAATTTCTAGACAATGTTACTTTGTAGCCTTGTCTATTTTTCTATGAATAGGAAACAATTTGTGTGATTCATTCGTCAATAATAGTGAGAAAATGTTATACTATTAAAAAAAACAGTATCGGGGAATGAGCATGCAAGCGGAAAAACCATCCAATCTAAAAAAAGAAATAGTATCCTACATCAAAATTATTGTCATTACAGCTGTTGTTGTTTTTGGCTGTAAGCAATTCTTGTTTGCGCCGATTAAAGTGCAGGGAGCATCCATGTATCCAACTTATCACGATAAGGATATTATTATTGTAAGCAAAACAAGTAAAATCGAGCGCTTCGATCAAATTGTTTTCCAATCACCTGTCGAAGATGAGTTATATATTAAACGTGTCATTGGGCTTCCAGGGGATAAAGTGGAAATGAAAGATGATGTATTGTACGTAAATGGCAAAGCATACAAAGAAGATTATGTGAACCGTCAAACGGATGATCCTAATCAATTACGCATTACGGAAAACTTTACATTGGAACAATTAGTGAATGAAAAAGAAGTGCCGGAGGGCATGTATTTTGTGCTTGGTGACAATCGCTTAAAAAGTAGTGACAGTCGCCATTATGGTTTAATTTCAGAGGATGCTGTATATGGTGAATCAAAATTAATACTCTATCCATTTAGTCATTTTCATATTGGCTCAAAATGATGAAAAAAGAGGTCACTCCATTGAGTAGCCTCTTTTTTATTGTTGGGGTAAATCGGTACAGCTTTTATACGTGGGATAATAGACACAAATCCTTGAATTTTCAACGGTTTCCTTGATGGGCGATGGCTTACTTTTCATGGGAGATTGCATTGCTGGTTCTTCATTTGTGAACGCTTCTTCTACTAATTCTACGCCATAAAATAGTATTAAAAAATAGCAGACAAATCCTACTATACGCAAACAATCACCTCGTAAAATAGTTATTGTATGTTACTATATATGGTCAAATTCGTCGAAATATAAGCAGAAAATCAAAATTTTCTCTTGCCCAAAAGATTTTTAAAGGCAATGAATTCTATGAAAAAAGTTATTGTCAATGAAATTTTGATGTGCTACTATAGCTAAAGTAAATATTTGATCTGTATAACCTCAATAATATGGATTGAGGGTCTCTACCAGGAACCATAAAATCCTGACTACAAAACTTTGCTTCATTTTTGTAGTCAGGATTTTTTTAGTTTGTTTTAAAACAATCTCCTACAAAAATGAACGTGTAACGAAGGGGAGATTACGATGAATTGGAGAGTTTATATTCTTGCTGTGACTACCTTTGCAGTAGGGTTAGTTGAATTAATTGTTGGCGGAATCCTGCCAAATATCGCAGAGGATTTAGATGTGTCTTTAGCGACGGCGGGACAATTAATTACTATTTTTGCACTTGTTTATGCGATTTCTGCGCCTGTCCTACTATCCTTGACAGCCAAGGTGGAGCGGAAGCGCTTATTCCTTATTTCTTTATTTATTTTTACGTTAGGAAATCTAATGACCTTCTTCAGTACAACGTTTATCATTGTGCTAATCGCACGTATTTTCACAGCTATGAGTACAGCGTTAGTGATTGTTTTATCATTAACGATTACAACTAAAATCGTAGAGCCTCGCCATCGTGCTAAAGCACTGGGGCTTGTTTTTATGGGTGTAAGTTCTGCGCTGGTGATCGGTGTGCCAATGGGTATTTTTATTACAGAAGCGTTTGGCTGGCGAGCCGTATTTTTAGGTATTAGTATCCTATCAACGATTTCAATGATATTAATTGCTTTATTACTTGAAAAAATGCCAATTGGAGAAGTAGTGCCACTCAAGGCGCAAATCAAATCGCTGGCGAATTTAAAAATCCTGACAGCACAGTTAACTACCCTCTTTATGCTAGCGGGTCATTACATGCTTTACGCCTATTTAACACCATTTTTAGTAGAGGCATTTGATATGAATGCTTCATGGATTAGTATTTGTTACTTAATCTTTGGTATTGCCTCTGTTAGTGGGAATGCTGTAGGTGGATGGGTGAGTGATAAAATTGGCACAAGTAAAGCCATTATTTTAATTGTCTCAGCTTTTGCCATTGTCTTATTTAGTATTCCTTATACAATTATTGCCCTTCCACTGTTTTTAGTATTTACGGTTTTATGGGGTGCGTTGAGCTGGGCACTGACACCGCCATTACAAAATTACTTAATTCAAGCAGATCCTCAATCATCGGATATTCAGCAAAGCTTAAATACAGCAGCCCTGCAAATTGGTATTTCTATCGGATCAGCAGTGGGTGGCGCAATGTTTGCTTGGACAGGATCCGTTATGCACCTAGCTAGCTTTGGTACGATTCTAGTTCTTTGTGCATTAGGCTGCGCCATCTTTTCTATTAAAAGGGCACCTCTTGGACAGGAGCAGCACGTAGATTATCAGTCAGCACATCATAATTCATAATCAAGCAATAGCCCTGAAAGGTATTGGGAAAGCCATCCCAATACCTTTTTAATTGGTTGGCATGAATCTATTTTCGTACACTTCCCAAAATTAAATTCTCTATGGTTTCTTAGCATACTCTAATTACCTATGGAATAGATTGTTGTAGTTAATGAATTTACAGATTTGAGAAGTTTGAGATTTTAAGAACGAATATTATTTTTAAGAAAAATAGTAGGAGACTTTCAAATCTTGTAAATGGAAGGAGAACTCAATGACTGAATATCATCAACAATCATCTGCTGAAGTCATGAAGATATTGAACGTCACCACGCAAGGTTTGACTGATGATGACGTCCAAAAGAGGCAACAAGTCTATGGCTATAATGTATTAGAGGAAGGGCAAAAAACAAGTACGTTGGCTGTTTTTATGGGCCAATTCAAAGATTTATTGGTCATCATTTTACTCGTTGCTGCCGTCGTTTCCTTTCTACTAGGAGAAGTAGAAAGCACCATTGTGATCATGATCGTGGTTATTTTAAATGCCATTTTAGGTACAGTGCAGCATGTGAAGGCCGAACAATCATTAGATAATCTGAAAGCATTGACCTCTCCCATTGCCAAGGTCATGCGTAATAATCAACTAGTAGAAATTCCTTCTGAAGAAATTGTAGTAGGCGACCTTCTGATGTTGGAGGCGGGAGATTATATTAATGCGGATGGAAGACTACTAGAAAGCCATAATTTACACATCAACGAAAGCTCTCTTACAGGCGAATCAATTGCTGTGGCAAAAAGTACAGACCCCATTCGGAAACAGAATATCACCATTGCGGATAAGAAAAATATGGTGTACTCAGGAAGTTTTGTGACCAATGGACGTGGCATCGTGATGGTTACGGCAATTGGGATGCAGACGGAAATCGGAAAAATTGCGAATTTACTCGATACAGCCAAGGAAAAGAAAACGCCATTACAAATTAGTCTCGATCAATTCGGTGAAAAATTAGCCTTAGGAATTACGCTAATTTGTTTAGCAATCTTTACGATTGATCTTATCCGAGGACGAGCATTAGTGGAATCCTTTATGTTTGCTGTATCTCTTGCTGTGGCGGCTATCCCTGAGGCTTTAAGTTCTATCGTGACCATTGTATTAGCTTTTGGCACCCAAAAGATGGCAAAGGAAAATGCGATCATCCGCAAGCTTTATGCTGTGGAGAGCTTGGGGAGTGTATCGGTCATCTGTTCTGATAAAACAGGTACTTTAACAGAAAATAAAATGGTGGTACAGGAAGTTTTTGTGGACCAGAAGAAAATTCCTCATGATTGGCTCAATCCAATAAATCCAGTGGAAAAAGAGCTAATGGTAAAAGCGCTTTTATGTAGTGATGCTGTCGAGCGTGACCAGAAGGAGATTGGTGATCCTACAGAAATTGCGCTCGTGAAATTGGGGAAACAGTATGGTTTAGATGAATTGAAGATACGTGAGCAATATCCACGATTGGCTGAAATTCCATTTGATTCGACGAGGAAGCTTATGAGCACTGTCAATCAGATGGACAAGCAGCCCATCATGATTACCAAAGGGGCTCTGGATGTACTCTTACCAAAAGTGACGCGAATCAAAACATCAACAGGTATTTTTGAGATAACCCCGCAGCATCGCCAGAAAATCGAGGCGGTGAATCGCGATTTTTCTATGAATGGTTTAAGGGTGCTAGCCATTGCTTATAAGGAGGTATTGCCTCTACAAAAAGTCGATCCACAAGCAGAACGAGATTTAATCTTTGTCGGCTTAGTAGCGATGATGGACCCTCCAAGAAAAGAGTCGAAAGAGGCTGTGGAAAGCTGTATAAAGGCAGGTATTAAACCCGTCATGATTACAGGAGACCATAAAATTACAGCAACCGCGATTGCCGAACAAATTGGTATTTTGCAAAATCCAGCTGAAGCTATAGAGGGACATGCGCTCGAAGGCTTAACGGATCAAGAGCTGCAAGATAAAGTACAGGATTATTCTGTTTATGCCCGTGTTACACCCGCCCAAAAAATTCGAATTGTTAAAGCATGGCAGGATAAAGGACATGTGGTTGCCATGACAGGAGACGGTGTCAATGATGGACCTGCTTTGAAGCAAGCTGATATTGGGGTGGCTATGGGTGTAACAGGCACAGAGGTTGCAAAAGATGCCTCATCCATGATTTTAACGGATGATAATTTTTCAACAATTGTTAAAGCAATCGCCAATGGCCGTAGCATCTATACAAATATTAAAAATGCCATTCTGTTCTTATTATCTGGAAATGCAGGCGCTATTTTTGTCGTGTTATATGCAACGGTTCTGGGCTTACCTGTTCCTTTTGCACCTGTCCATCTTCTATTCATCAACTTATTAACAGATAGTCTGCCTGCTATTGCCATCGGTTTAGAGCCAAATAATAAGAAAACAATGAAGGACAAGCCTAGAAACATTCATACCCCTTTATTAAATAAAGCCTTTACCACACAAGTTGTGCTTGAAGGGATATTAATCGCCATTTCCACCATTATTGCGTTTCAAATCGGTTTATCGACAGGCGATACGTTAACAGCAAGCACGATGGCCTTTACAACACTATGCCTGTCAAGGTTAGTGCATGGCTTTAATTCTCGATCCAAACAATCTATCTTTGCGATTGGTGTATTTTCGAATAAATATACGTGGTTCGCCTTTATCATTGGTGTGCTAAGTTTACACATGGTCTTATTTATGCCGATGCTTACAACGGTCTTTGAGGTAGCTCCATTAACACCAGCACAGCTAGGCTTTATTTATAGCCTGTCGGTGTTACCATTCCTAGTCAATCAATGGTATAAGCTACTGTTCGTAAGAAATCGATAAAGATTAAAAAAAAGCTTCCGTTAGGTATTCAAACGGAGGCTTCTTTTTAGTGTGTAGAGGCTAATAACCAGCCTTTACTCTTACTTAGGTCAATCAATTTCGCTCCAAGTAGGGCATAACGCATATGGAGTTCACCATATTTGGTTAGATGTGTTTTCTTTACTGCTAGTTCTAAAGCTTGGCTTACGGCAATCAAAGAGGAGGCAATATTCATCGATAAAATAGCACTTATTTCGCCATCATTAATGAAAGATTTTCCACGAATATCCGTTATTTTCATTTTACTGTATTCTATCGATGCTGTTGGTGCCAGCACACCGTTTTCCTTTAATAGCAGGGTTAGCTGTTTATTTTCCTCTTTTAAACATTGAATAAATTCCAATGTAAGGATTTTTAAGTTTTTATCACGCGTATGCTTAAAAAAAGCATGACTGGAAGCAATATAGCCTTGATTGATCCCAAGCTGTGACCAAAGCTTGAAAATCTCCTTAAATTGTAGCGATGCTAGATTTTCATTTATCATTGTCATCCTGACACTTCCTAACTCTTAGTTTGATTTAAGATTAGGATGTAGCAGTAAATGATATTCTATTCATCTTTTACAATAAAAAATGAATAAGAGGTCGCTAATAGTAGGTACCATAAGGGTACAAAGGAGGGTAACGGTAGGGATAAGGGTATGGACATGGTTTCATATATTGCTGTGGCATGGTTGGTTTATAAGGGGCTTGATCCGTTGCTGACTCGATTCGATTACAGCTTTTTGCTGGTCCAATATAAGTCGTAGGAACAATCGGTGCAATCGTTTTCTTCCATTGTTCTTCATCTAAACAATACGTATGGGCCATCATATGGGCTGGTGTGAATTTTAAGATATCAGAGCCTAAAATGACCTCAGGCGTTGGCGCATCAAAAATAGCAAGTAGATGCGTGTCATCTTCTGTGGCTACTTCATAATGCCACCAGCCCTGTGGGACATTGGCAACCTGCCCAGGCTTGATAGGATAGTGTTGAATTTTCTTGGTAAATGGATTCAATAGAGAAACCGTTGCTGCTCCTGCAATACAATAGACAAGCTCTGCTGCATTTTGATGGTAATGTGGCTCGATGACATTGTCTTTACTTAAAAAAATATCAAGTAAAGATGTATTTTCTAATGTATTTAATTGTTCCACACCGAGAATATTAATGTAATTTCGGGAGTCTTTTTTAAAAAGCGTACTTTTATTGACATCAAAAGTGAACGCTGCAGAAGGGGAGCTATAATCGATGTTTGAGCTGATACTTACATCCTTTCTCATATAAATTGAGCTATTCATCATCATAGATTATGTTTTAGGTGCTCCTAGACTTACACAAATGCCTAGCTACAGCTAGCCTCTGTCTGGATAAAAATTAGCTAAAATTACCACTTCTATTTCAGAACATACGTGCGTATAATAAAAACACAAACGTTTGTTCTTGGTTGTTAAAAACTCTGTTCAACATGAATGAAAACAGAGTCAGTAAAGGAGCATTCAACATGAAAGAGCAGTTGAGAAAAGCCATGCATCGTCACCAAATCTTCCACATGATGTATATAGCGGAATCAGGTGCCATTACGAAAAGGCGCGTGAAAATCATCCACATTAAAGGTGATTCCTTTACCGCCTTTTGTTTTACAAGGCTAGCGAAGCGTACGTTTCGTATTAACAATGTTCTAGCCCTTCTGCCCATTCTCCAACGGGAGTCTGAGGTAATATGAATTACAACGATTTCCCACAGAAAGATATTTTTTGTATTGATATGAAGTGCTTTTATGCAAGTTGTATTGCCATGCTAGAAGGGCTAGATGTGCTGACAGATCCAATTGCCGTCATCGGTAATTTTGAACAACCTGGCAGTATTGTGCTGGCTGCATCACCAGTGATGAAAGAAAAATTTAACATTAAAACAGGGAATAGACGTTATGAAATTCCCAAACATCCAGATATTAAGTTGTTTGAACCAAAAATGTCCTTTTTTCTAGAGATGTCCATGGCCATTACGCGTCTGATTGCACAATATGTCCCTCCAGAGGCGATCCATGTTTATAGTGTGGATGAAAGCTTTATAGATCTAACAGGCACGGAGCAACTTTGGGGTTCGCCTGAGCAGGTAGCCAAATTGATTCAGGAAGACATCTATGAAAAGTTTCGCATTCCGTCCGCCATTGGCATGGGACCAAACATGTTGATGGCTAAATTAGCATTAGATTTAGAGGCAAAAAAAACAGGCTTTGCCAAATGGACCTATGCCGATGTGCCAACAAAGCTTTGGCCCGTGCGTCCTCTGTCTGATATGTGGGGGATTGGGAAACAGATGGCAGCCAATTTAAATGCGATGGGCATCCAAACAGTCGGTGGATTAGCCCATGCCGATTTAGCCGAATTAGAAAAGCGCTTTGGTATTATGGGTAATCAATACTATTACCATGCATGGGGCATTGATCTCTCCACATTAGGTGAGCCATTAGTGAACAATGCGGCATTAAGCTTTGGGAAGGGCCAAATGCTCATGAAGGATTATCACACACGAAGGGATATTGCGGTTGTACTCCTAGAAATGTGTGAGGATGTGATGCGACGTACACGGGAAGCAGGCTATGTCGGGCGGACTGTTAGCTTGGGGCTCTCTTACAGTCGCAATGCGATGACGAAAGGGTTCCATCGCTCAAGAACCATCGAAAGTCCAACCAATGAGACCATTGTTATGTATCAGGCTTGTCTGGCCTTACTAGATGAGCATTTTGCGGGTGAGCCAGCGCGTCAATTATCTGTTAGACTGACAAACTTAGAGCCAGAACGTAGCATTCAGCTTGATTTATTTGATGAGCGTAAGGACCAGCGGCAGGTCATTGGTCATGTCATGGATGCGATTCGTAGAAAATATGGAGTGGTGGCCTTATTACGAGCAGCCTCCTATACCAGCGCTGGTACGGCTATTTCACGGAATCGCTTAGTGGGCGGGCATTTAGCATAAGGAGTGGAAAAATGATAAGAGATAGAGGAACGATGAAATGGACAGCGATGATGCTACCAGAGCATTTAATGCTTTTGAAGGCATGGAAACAAGAGGTGTTGACAGAGTTGCCTCGGGAACATGCTGAATGGGAGCTTGAAGAATTACAGCAAATAATCACACAAGCATTCACACAGCATAACTATATTATGTTGACTATATGGGAACATGGTAACTATGTGCAATGGGGAGGTACCATTCAAGCGATGAACGAGGACCAGCTGCTACTAGAAACCATTACCACAACGAAGCACATCCCATTAAGATACATTTATGCTGCTCGTATAGAAGATGATGGATGTGATTAATGGAGAGCAACGACGATTATTACATCAATTTTTGCTGCTTGATTTAGCTGTGAAATCCTTGCAGCACGATCTAACAGTGGCGGAGCATTTTAAGATGAAGCGTGTATTTTTACCTGCTATGGATGCTTTATTAAAGCAGCTACACAATGATTATTTTCAATTAAAACGTCAGCTCGCTCAACAAAAAATACGATTAGTTGGCTGGCATCGAATTGATGATTACTTTAGTGATGTGCAGGTGGCTACCGCAGGCAATGATGAGGTACTACGCTATGCCAATCAAGCGTTAAAAACCCAAGTCGAAGAGCTAATGAATAAACATTTACACAATGCCTAGGCTTACGTCTACGACGAAAAAGCCAAAAGCTGATGACAGGAGTGGTCAGCTTTTGGCGGCTTTATTTCTCGATAGGTTTCACATCAATTTGCTCAACAAGAAATTCATTGTTAGTACGATTAAATTGATAGGTAATACGAACATCGGCTACATAAATAGGTGAGATGCCAATCGATCCAGGGATGTTTAACATTATTTTTTGATTTTCTACTGTATAAATGACCACACCACCGAAAGCAAGTTGCGCTTGATTGATATCTGGTGCTGGATCAAAGTCATAATCAAATGTAGATTCTTTTCCCTGTGCTTTCATAGTAATCGCTAATGTGCCATCATCTTTTTTAGTAATCGTTGATTCAATAGTATGTGCAACGATGTCTTCATAATGTTGGACATTCATCTCCGATAAATCCTTTCCATTTACAACATGGATCTCATAGTGATTGAGGCCTGTCCCTCGTCCAGTTTGGATAATCATAACAGCCTCTTCCTTATGATCATTCGTCAGATCTGTATAGAATAACTGAGGTTTAGTTCCTGTCTCAGGAATTGTCCAGTCAAAATTTTTTCGCTTACCATCAATATCTAAAGTTACCTCTGTAATTTCATTTTGTGCTTCATTCTGTGCAAATAATTTCACCTTCTCATCATCGGAAACGGCAATCAATGGAGCCTGTATATCCAGCTGTGATGAGACCTGTTCAGCAGGGGGGATTACTGTCTCGTTTGGAGCAGTAACACTACATCCAGCTAGTAGAGAAATTCCTAATAACCATAGCCACATCTCTTTTTTCAATGTCTAGAGCCACCTTTTCTATAGCTTATTGACTTTATTATACTGTACAAAAATGACCCATAGCAGTTGAATTCGTGAAGGAAAAGCTTATATGCCAGGGAGTGGAGGTGTAACAATGAAATTCTTAGAGATGGTAGGGGAAAATAGAATTCCGTTGTTTGTAAGGCGTCTCTCATTTTGAAAAGCAAATGAGTGACAATTTCTTTACAGCGGCAAATTCATAACGATCTGCTCACCAATAGGTCCCAATCTTCTTTCTCCATGATCCACAAAGCCTACTTTGATATATAAATTCTGTGCAGCTATATTTTTATGATTGACGACTAACACTACTTCATTACATTCTTTAAATTCCTGCTTCACAAAATCCGCAAGTGCAGACATAGCCTTTTTAGCATAGCCCCTACCTTGCTGCTGATGGTCGATGGACAGGGCAGTTAGTAACATTGCCTGAGGATTACTAGAATATTGTTGGACTCTGTCCGTTGCATGAAGAACAAAAAAGCCGACAGGTACGCCACCACTTAAAATCACAATTGGATACTGTCCGACCTTCTCGATTGAAATCTCTTGAGGAAGTGCTGTAAATTGGTGTTGTTCTTCAGGTAATTCAAAACGATTTAACTGCTCTACATAGCTTTCAGAGAAATGTACTAACTCAATATTCGTTGTTTTTTGCATAAAAAAGCCTCCTTTTCTAATAGTTTAACCATAGAACAAACGTTCGTCAAGGAGGCTTGTATTAAAATAATGTGGGGGTAGGTCATTTTAACTTAAAAGGGTACCAAAAAGTAAAATAAAAGAAATACTAATCATCACAATAAGTGTAATGACCATTGTTAAAATTCCTCGAAGCAAGGTCGTTAAATTTTTAACATTTTTCATACCGACCAGGCTTAGGTAGAAACAGACAATAGACAAGAGTAGTGTCAACAGTAGTGGATGGAAATGAAGATATGTGTCAAAGAAGTCTTTCATTGAACCTGATAGAAAAAATAATAGAATACAGCCCAAAGATAAGATAAATGACCAGAGATTTAAATTAATTCCCATTGTTTTCCTCCTTCCTATAAAAACGAATTTGTTGTAGGAATGTTCCGATGATTCCGCTTGATAGGGAAAAGGAGAAACTAAATGTGTAGTTGCTACAACAGGGTCACTCGGACGAAAGTGACCCCAAGTATCAAAAGGAGTGTAAAGTAAAGTTGAAAGAACCTTACACTACTATTATTATGTGAAGCTAGCGGTTTAAGATAGTTATCTATCTAAATTACTAGCTTTTAATTGTGAGTAAAAATAAATGAGCTAGAAAAAACGAAAAGGAAGGAGATTAGACAGAATAGCTGTGGTAGCGATTCATTGTAAAAAGGCTTTAGCTTCTGTAATGGAACAGAGGCTAAAGCCTGAGACGATCAATTAACACATGAAGCTAGCACCAACGATAATAAGAAGGATGAATAGTACAACAATAAGCACGAATGTAGAGCTATTGCCGCTTCCATTGTCCCCGCCACAGTAACTATTGAAATTACAGTAACTCATGAAACACACCTCCTTTCTTTCTTCTAAAGTATGTATAAGACAAAAAGGGGGGTAGCGAGCCAAGCTACAACTAGAGAAAAAATGAGTTGTCCCTTCATTCGGGAATAAAACGGTGAAAGCTTTACTTTATTATTATGATGGAATAGTAGCTTGAGCTAGTTGTTAGCCTGTATAGCACTAAAAATGTCAAATAGCATCAAGAATAATGAAACAAATTCTACTAATTGTTTTGATATTCAACACGATGTAAAAAAACATCCGTTCTAGGATGTTTTTTTAGTATAACGGCTGCTGCGTATGACAAGGGGGGAAGCCGTTCACATCATGAATCATTTGAAGGTCGTACTGCTTTAAGGCAAATTGACTTTGATACAAATATTCAAGAACAAGAAGTTTTCCTCCTGATACGCCACAGAGGACACCAGAAGTTCCTTGACCATTTGTAAAAGAAACACCAACAGGCTGACCGATTAAATACGGAATTTTATGTTGCCAAGGCACAATAGCCACTCCTTTCATTATAATATATGAAAGAAGTGGCTAGAGGTTCTTACCTTCACAAAATCGTACACTCTGTTGTTGGAGATGCTAACTAAATACTGACAAATCGATCATTCTTTCATTACTATTTATATGGTAATATAATCTATAAATGGGGTTATAAAGAATTGCTAGTTATTAACGATCGGGAGGAAAATGGATGAAATTTAAAAAGGGAATCACCTTTATTCTAGGCTTCTTACTACTCATGCTTACTGCCTGTACACCAACAGAAAAAAGTGAGAGCCAACTTCATGAGAAAAAGCAAATAACAGATGATGAAGAGATGGCGTTCTCATTTGAGCACCCTCAAACCAAACAAAACTACAAAATCATTCATGCCAATCAACTGTTTTATCCATATATGGAAAAGGTCAAAGAGAATCCGAATCTTTCAAGCTCGGAAACTCTGGAACTGTATAATAAGGAGGTTATTCAACCGATCTACAAGGATTGTTTTGAAAATGGGGAATATTATCATATGGCAGAAAACCTGCTTAATACGGTTCCTAGCAGGCTAACAGAAATACAAATGGTGAGTGAAAAAATGGAGACGCATAAAGCAGAAATCAATCAACTTATTCAAGAATCGCTATTGAAATCCGCAGACCTCTTACCCTCTCAAAGCGATGTAGCCGTTTGTGTATTCCCTTCCGCAACCAATAATAGAATACCCTTCGCAGTTGGAGCGGGCAAAATAATCCTCCCGCTTTATCTAAATGTTTTGGATGATGGTATAAAGTCAACTGTTGCCCACGAATACCATCACAGCGTTTGGGCGGAAAAATATTTTAATAAAGTTGTCGGAGCTTCGGTATTGGATAGTATCGTCTTTGAAGGAAAAGCGGTCATGTTTGAAAAAAATGTTTATCCCGACTACGGCTATACAGCAAAGAATGTAACTTACAACAAGGAATTATGGTCTAAAGTAGAACCTGATTTACATAAGTACGACAGTAATCTTACCTCAGACATCTTATATGGTGGAAAAGGGTTACCGAAAAATTATGGTTACAGTGAAGGCTATAAGATGGTTAAATCCTATCTTGACTTGCATCCTGATCAAACACCAGAGGATTGGACAGCCTTAAGTGCACAAGAAATTTTCGAACAAGGAAAATACTTGGAACACTATCAATAACTATTTTGAAGACACTTATTTGTGAGGGTTCAAAATTATAGACAGAGCACTTTTACTGATTACAATATGAACTCGTAAAACATCAACGTAATAATGATAGGACTTTCTCAATCGAAAAACGACAAACAATAAGTCACGACGGTTTTAAATCGCAGTGGCTTATGTAATGAGGAGAACCTTCCCAAGAATAATGCAACGGCTTATTAATGAATTAAATCTTGGGGAAATTTCCAACTAAACAGAGTATGTAAAAAGGGATAGCATTGTACAAAAACATCTTGGGGGCGATGTTAAAGGTGCTATCCCGACATTAATGTATGTGAAAGAACTTAAGAACATTACCACTGTAAGTAAATTGAAAAGTAATTGAAATAAGGGTGTAAAGCTTTTATTATAGGTATCATCTGAGGCATCATGAATAAATAACAGGTGGTTTTTCCTTGTGTGCTATGGTTGAATTTATGTTTTCATTCTAATAGAAAATTTTTGGCACATAATTTAAGTCTTTCAATTAAACCATATTATGTCAATTGTTGGCGTAAGACCACCTTATTATAGCTACCCAATCTACGAGTCATATTATCCGATTTGGGACAATGAATAAACTGTAATCGAAGAAGCCATCTGGTGTTGAAAAAATAACAACACCAGATGGCTTCTTTATTTATAAGAATATTAATAATTTTTAATCTCTTCGAAAGTCCCGAACGTTGCATCCCGTAGATTAATTGTACCATATATATTTTTCTTCCCATCAATCACTAGCACCTTTGGATGCATGTATTGTCTTGGAATACTTGATTTTTGTCCGTCCGTTTTATGGAATGCTAAAATTTGTTGCAATGTCACATCATCGGTATACGTAAATCCACTGAAATCATCATTATAGGTATGAAAAGGTACAGGTCGAATGATAGGTAAATAATAGAATGTACGATCTTTTAATACTTTTCCTTCAAATAAAACGTCTCCATCATTTGTTACTGTGTAACGCTTATCACCGATATGATTCATGGCATCTGTATCAAATACCATGACACCTTGATAGTCGAAATAATATCGGTAATGCACCGTCCTTGGTGTTCTTATAATTTCTTCATTATCAATAGATAATACATTTCCATTAATTGTATGCTCTATTATGCCAGAATCACTGTTTATGAAATACATAGATACACCTTGTTGATCGATATATCCTGCTTCTGATCCATATTCTCTTCCTGTATCTAATAATTTGTAATGCGCATCTGTAAAACTATGCATTAAGAAAAGATTCATATTAATATATCCATGTTGACCTGGAATGTATTTATTTACAATGGAGAAAGCATTTGATTGCATAAATTGATTTCTTAGCTGTAATCGTGATTCGTGAGGGCGACCAAAAAGGCTAGTCCCTTCAATTAGCACTTCTTCGTCGATGGCAAAGTTACCATCATAGCGTGCATAAATATGAAGAAGAGAATTAGAAAAGGATACTTGTAAATGGGATTTATTGACCGTTGTTACATTTGAAATTTTTTGAAATCCTAGCTCTTCAGCTGTTTTTTCAAAATGAATAACATGGTGATTGCGCTCAATTAATTTGATTGTTCTTGATAAAAAAGAAGCAAACTGCACACGTGTCACACTGTTTTTGGGATTGAAAGTATCTACATTGGAAATGCCTAAAGCATTAAGTGCCTCTATATAGGGTCTAGCTTCTTTATTTGCTTTCTGTATATCCACTACATGACTTTGCAAATCATAGGCGTAGTCAATCAATGAATATTTACGGGCTAATACCATAAGTCGGTTTAAAGTTAGTGCCATTTGTTCTCGTGTCATGTGATGATATGGATTTAGACGTCCATTTTCTCCCTTAAAGATGCCATTATCGTAAAGTAAAGTTGAATACTTTAGCAATTCACGATCCTTCACACGAAGGGGCATATCCATAAAACGATCCATTTCCTCCCAATTTTTATCAACCTTCGCTATGCCAGTCTGTTCGATATAGCGTCCCATCATGATGACAACTTGACCACGAGTAATTGTAGAGTTTGGGGAAAAAGTTGTCGGTGTTGTCCCCTTAATAATATTTCTTTTTGTTAAATCCTGTACTTCTTGTTGCATTTGATTCGGCAGTTTTTTTATATCATCAAAGCCACTTGCAGAGACAGAAATGTGATTCATTAAAAAAACGAAACAGAATAAAACGAACATTATTGTATAAATAAGCTTTCTTTTCATCTTTCACCTGCTTTAACCAATATCCACAAAATGATAGCATGTTTAAACAGATAAATTCTATTGGTAATGAATAACAAATATAAAGTGACCTAGAGCTAACTAGATTTATAGATGCTACTGCAACTACTTTAGGTTCTCTTCACAATAATTATCATATGACAATCATAAAAGAGGCAGTGGCAAGTTCAAGTGATAAAAAGAGATTAATAGCATTAAATACGTTAAGATCAAATAAGGTGAAAGTTATTCATTCTTTTCATTATTAGCGATAATTTTGAAAGGCAGAAATTCCTTTCACGTAAGGATATATTGATCGGCATAGGGTAAAAGATATAGGTTTTCATTACATTTTGTCATGAGAAAGGGTGGTAATATGAGTAGGAATTTTATTATCTTTGGAGCTAGCCAAGGATTGGGAGATGCATTTGTTAAGGGTTTACCTGTCAAAGGAGATAAAGTATGGATGGTAGCACGAACAAGACCTAATAGTTTAGAACTAAATGACGGAGTAAATCGTCACTGGCTATCCATTGATCTGTCTAGCCAACAACAAATTTCCACTTTAAAAGAAGTGTTACAAGGCATTCCTCTCGATGTATTAATTTATAATGTGGGTGTATGGGAAAAGCATGGTTTTGAAGATAATTATACATTTGATAAGGATGAAGTAGAGGATATTTCGAACTTAATCAATATCAATCTAACCTCTACTATTACATATATACAGGCACTTATACCCAACTTAAGACAAGCAGAGCATGGAAAGATTATTTTAATTGGCTCTACAGCAGGCTTAGACCACACAAACAATACACAAGTTTCATTTGTCACATCTAAATTCGGCGTAAGGGGTATTACAAATGCACTACGAGAACATTTAAGGAAAGATAAAATTGCTGTCACATGCATTAATCCTGGTGAACTGGCAGCAGAAGTACCCTATGAAGAAGGGGCAGAGAAAGCCATTCATTTATATGAAGGTACACGAATCCCCGTACAAGATATTGTATCTCTTGTGCAATGTGTAATTAATCTATCAGCAGTCTCCTGTGTAAAAGAAATTAATGTCCCAGCCATAACGGATTTAAATGCATGATTACTCAGTGAACGCTACTCAAAATTGAGTAGCGTCTTTTAATAAAAAGGACAAATAGATTCCGTGCCTTAGAAAAAATTTTTACGATCCCTTCACACATAACACTACAATTAAGCTCATATAAATAAAGGTAGTAAAAAAATCAACATCCTTTCATCGTCATAACCAATTCTAAAAATACTTTCAGCCTATTAAATCTTAAGAAAATCTTCAGGTTCTACTAGGAAATATTTAAGATTCGCTGTGTATAATTATAAAAAAAGGAAATTAACGAAACCATTTGAAGATTTAAAACGTATTGGTAGTAGGAGAGAGAATATTAAGTAGGTGAAGATATGGCACATACGATTTACATAGTATTAACCAAAACAGGGACGTTATTATCAAAAGCGATCGGCATGTATACGGGCAAGGAGATGAATCATGCATCCATAGCCTTTGATGAGGGGCTTTTTGAGATGTATAGCTTTGGTCGAAGGCAATTGAACAATCCGTTAAGTGGTGGCTTTTTACGAGAGGATGCAGAAAGAGGGCTATTTGAGTGTGCGGATTGTGTTATTTATCGCTGTCGTATATCCCATTATCAATATTTAGATATGATGAAAATTGTCCGTTATATGTATTGGAATCGAGATCGCTATAAATATAATTTTATCGGACTTTTTGGTGTGGTGATGCAAAAGGAAGTGAGACGTGAGCGTGCTTATTTTTGTTCCCAGTTTGTAGCGACGCTACTAAAGGTGGGAGGGCTAAAAATAGTTCAAAACCCAGCATTAATGACGCCTCATTGTCTGGCGCAATTACCATATTTAGAGAAAGTATTTGCAGGGAAACTGTCAGATTATTTACAAACGGTTCGTGAACCAGCTATGCTATATGGTTAATGTATAGATGCACTACCTGACGTTTAAATAGTAAAATAGACACTCACGCGACAATCTTCTATTTTGCAAGAGGATTGTCTTTTTATCTTTCAACAGAAAACGCCCTTCTTTATCAGTGATGAGATGAATATACAAATTGTAGTTTTTTATTCAATGGGTTTCTCAATACTTGTCGAGCCAGCTCGAAAAAAACTTAACGCAATTACGCTAAGGCGCCATCAATATTAGTCATATTTACCCCATATAGAATGTCAATAAACCTAGTTACTGGAAAGTGGAAAATGAGTCCTATTCCTGTTAAAAGAGTCACCATAAAATTGCTATCATAAATAATAGATACGTACGTTCTACGAGTGAATATCAGCAAGGAGGATATGGAAATGAGTGATGAAATAGCAGCAGTTGGCTGGGATGCGATTGATCAGGCATTAGCACAGGTATATGGTGAGCAGGAGCCAAAGCATTATGGAACTTTAATTCCCTATTCACTAGGAGGACAAGATCCTTTAGATGGAATTAGTGTTTATAAAAGCGAAACATCCATCCCACATTGGCATTTTGTTACATATGGCTTTTCGGAACTATATGAAAAAGAATTTGAAAACAAGGACTATAGTGGATATGGATTTGAATTAACATTTCGTCTAGTACGTCAACTAGATGAGGAAGAGCCACCTGCTTGGGCATTGAATTTACTACAGAATATGGGCAGATATGTGTTTAATAGTGGAAATGTTTTTAGAGCGGGAGATTATTTGGATGCAAATGGTCCGATTTGCCTTGATGCTGACACGCAATTAACTGCACTAGCCTTTACACATGATCCAGAGCTTGCTGAAATCGATACACCAAATGGCAAGATGGAGTTTATCCAAATGGTTGGTATTTCAGAGGATGAGTTAGAAGCGATGCAGACGTGGAATACGCTTGGTGTACTACAGGCTGGCATGAAGCAAATACCAAGCTATACTACGGATTTAACAAGAACTTCTCTCTTACAAAACCCTGAAGTCGCCGAGGCAGTTGTGCGAGGAATGGAGGAAGATGGCTCTAATACGGGGTTTCTTTTCGTAGATCAACTCGCTTGGGAAGTAGAAAAAAAGAGCTGGTTTAACAAACAGTCTAATGTTGTTCAACTTGGGGCAAAGCAAGCAGCTGTCATTAGTAAATTATTACGTGGACGCATTCTGAAAGATAAAGATCTTACCTTAGTCGGTCAACAAATAACGATCATATTTAGAGCAGGCCCACAGGTAGGCTATTCTGAGAATGGTCAAGAAATTACGATTACATTGAACAAGACAGCAGTAGAAGAATTAAGTCAGAGGCTGATACCGCAAGAAAGTCAATTCACTATTTCTTCTTTAGCTGGCGTGAGCTTTCAAATTTTGAAGACACATATTAAAAATCAAGAAGGAGCGGTTGTGAAAACAATCGGATAAGATGAATCTCTCGCTAAGGCTTTAGCGGGAGATTTTTCTCTAACAATAGAAAGGGAAGATGTACAGTGAAGCAGTGTGTAGAGCATTTTCTAGCGGCTGTGTGGGAGCAACTCACGGCTGTTTATCAACAAGAGAGTAAACGAATAGCAGAGCTGAAAGAGCAAAGTAGGTTACAAGCAGGCATCCTTCAATATTTGAAAGTTGCCTGGAAAAAGGGGAAAAGTCCTAATGGCACAATCTTTATAGATGTTTATGAGCCATTTAGTTGGAGTGATAGTTCCTATAAGGTGGAAGCGGGTCCATACATACAAGAATTTACAGATGTCCAGCATATTGAAGAGCTTTTTAGCGCTTTATGTACTAAAACAGAGGAAGTATTTCAATCTGAGCAATACGGTCACCGATTTTTTGATTACCGCTTTGAGGTTGTGCTGGAATTTGAACATGATAAAACGGTGCTTCATTATCAAAAGGAGCTATTGAATAATCGTAAACTAGCGTCAACGAAACAAGTGCTGGCAAGCTTTATAGAAACAAAGGTGATGGCAGAGCTACCAGTCAGACCAAGTGACAATGATGAATTTTTCCTTGCGAAGCATTTGGTCAATTCACATTTTTTCCATCAAACAGCTGAGGAAGTTGAACCACTTATTCACCGGCTTCAAGAAAAGCATCGGGCGAATAAAGAACGTTTAGACAAATGGATATATTATTATACAATGGCCTTTAAGCAGTGGGCAGAGGAGCATTTTTTAACACACTATTTTGAACAAGCAGGCGATTATAGGAAAGAGTGGGTATTGAAAACAGAGGACTCGGTACAACAACTAGAGCAGGAAAAACTAGATTTCTTTCTTTATGTCGCGTTGAAGATTGGTCAAAAAGAGCCAGCCACACGATTAGAATACTTGGAACTTGCGAAGCAGCTTGGCTCGCTGCAGGCAGCTAATTATTTGGAAAAAGGAAGCGGGCGTTTTGAAAGTATTAGAAAGCGGGATGTATGCCAAGGACAGGCAAATGATATTTTACAAACGATTGATATACGAGTGATGATAGAAGAGGAAAACGCTTATCGTGAAGTCCTTTACTATATCATTCAACTGCTACAAGAAGGTTTTCCAAAGGGCTATAAGCTGACTTTAAAGAGTAAAACGAAAAATTATCTTCCTATTAAAAAGTTAGCTAAATCAAAGCTTCATCAGTTTTTCGCCAATTGCCTACAGTATCCAAATCTTTTCCCTTTATTAGCGGACTATGCCCAGCTCGCTATGGAGGAATTTGCTTGGTATCAGGATGTTGAGCCGAGCGAAAAATCAGCTATGCCCAGCACCTATGCGGTTTTTGGATTAGGGCTTTATAGTAAGGATTATTTTCCGCTTGTTCAACGATACATGTTACTCATTGATACAGAGCATCAATCCGTGCAAGATGCTTATGCGGAAGCCTTTCTTGAAGCTCATGGCTTATCAGTAGAGATGATGCCTGTGTTTGTAGCTATTTTACTTGGTGCAAGTGAATCAGCTAAGCCAATAAAGGACATTGACATCATGGATTTAGATTTACTCGTGGCACTCGGACAAGAGCTTGAACAGAAAGCAGATTATCAGCGTCCATTTGTTTTGTATCGAATATTCGGTAGTTCCAAGAAGCTTGCTCAGCGACTAAAGCAAGAATCAGCACCAATAAGGGATGAACTTGAGAAATTACTGCAATGGATGGATTCCTGAAGGGGGTAGACGAATGGAATGGACGGAAGTGAGTAAATCCAAGGATTTAGAGGTCGTTCGTGAGGCCATTAGTATATTAGATGTAAATGAGCGAGATGCACGTGGGAGAACACCATTAATGCTTTTTATAACAAATCGAATGCCACATGCAGGAATCAAGCTTCTTTTGGCACAGCATATAGACTTGGAGGCACGAGATAAGCTTGGTGATACAGCGCTTAAAAAAGCTGTAAAGTTTAAGCAGAAAGAAGTGATTTCTTTACTACTTGCAAAGTGTGTAAATTTATCTGAGCCAGAGGGGATTACCGCGACAGCTTGGTTTGCGGCAAGGGAGCATGCAAGAATAGCTGATTTATTGGTAGATACACCAGGTGCAATCCGTCTAACTTTGAATGCAGAAGAACAACAGCAAGTTGATGCCATTTTATACGAGGATTCTCTCAATACAATGTGCCAGCGCATAAGCAAGGTATCATCAGCTGTTGTTTTACATGGCATTGTCAATAGCTATAACTGGGATGATGGCCCCGAGCCTATGCTCACAGCATTAGCTAATCCAGTTTGTGCTCCTATTACCATGCTAGACATGTTTGAGCTAATGGAAGGGGAATATTGGCTAGCACTAACAGAGGAAGAGATAGCGAGTTCCGATTGGAAGCGACCATGGAAAGAGATGGCAATAATCTTACAAGAAAAATTAAAGTGCTAGCTAGCGAGGAGAGAGTAATGGACCAAAAAGCAAGGAAAATATTAATGCAAACCTATTGGCAATATGGTCGATGGCGTTCAGGTGGTTATACCTATACAGAAGAAGATTTTCAATATGCTAAAAGTAAGGGCTTGATGTTTGATCGATTAACGATTTCCCATGATGAATGTGTACAAAGATTGCAGCAGCTTCATGAGAAATTTTTAACAAAGGAGCTTGTGGTAAAGGCATTTTTGCATAGCTTATCGACGCGCAAAGTACATTTACGCAGTGCCTTCTCGAGCTGGGCTCTTACGCATGATTTACCAATGCATACGTATGACGAACAACCTGTGGCATTGGTCTCCTATAGTGGCTGTGGCTACTGTAATGAGCGGAAAATCATGTCCAATGATACGTATGTCAATGAAGATTTAAATGTGCTTAATTTTGAACGCATCAAGTGGGGAGGGGTTCGCCTCAATTGGCTTGTTTATTGTTTACTAGACTTAGAATGCCTAGTGAAAGAACAAGAAGCATTGAATGTAAGTGAGGATGACGTAGCCATCTTAAAACAGATGGTAGCAGCAATAGAATCCTGTAACGACACAGATGCAGCTAGACAGCTTGAAAAGCGCTGGAAAGATGTTTTCAAGTCCAATCAACATGAACGAGATGTGGTCATGGAAATCTGGGGTTACGCGGGACTACTCGTATCAAAGGATGATTATCGCAAGGAGCGTGGACGTGGAACTGATTTTATGTCAATGGCTACTTGGAGAGGACAGGATGGCTATTTACAGGAAAAGATGAAGTTTTACTTTGGCTCCTACCTATAAAAAGGAGCAGTATTCGATCAAAAAACTGACCAAAGGATGCTGAGAATTATTGATATAGCGAAGGAATTTTAAGAGCGCATATCATAATGGACTGCTGCCATGGTCATGCACTAATAATGTGCCAATTTTATGTTTACTTAAAAAAGAGAGGTGCAGTGAGATGGGGGCTTGGGGATACAAAGCATTAGAAAGTGATGAAGGGTTAGATGTAGTGGCATTTTTACAGGAGTTTATGGAACAGCATAAGGAATCCAATCAGCTAACATTATCGGGTATTGTAGAGGCAATGAAACAGCAAGGCTTTTTTGGTAAAACATTGGAGGATATTGATTTTTTCTATGATATAAGTGCCCTGGCTTTGGCAGAACTTTATAGTCAATATCTGCATACGGGAACCATTTATGGTCAAGAAAGTAAGGATAGGCAAATACAATGGATAGTAGATGAAAGCTCTTTGACATTTATATTGCGGTATTTACAGGACATTAGAGATGAAGTACCTGATCAACATGGTAGTAGAGAGATTGTAGAATTATGGCAAGAGTCCAAGAGTTGGCCAGAATGGCAGTCCAACTTAGCCTATCTTATTCAGACGGTGGAACAAGCGATTAACCGTTTGCCACAATAAAAATAGTTGGAGTGATTGGAAATGACCTATGATTTTTGGATGATGGCTTCCATCATGGAGTTGGTTGAATATCCAGATGAGACAAGCGATGACTATATAGCACATCCAACTTTACAGACGATCATGGATGTGCTTGAAATACAAGTACCAATAGCAGAGATTTACGAACGTTATTTTGGTCAATCCATTCATACAGGACATGTTTTAGTATTTGCGAATAAGAAGCAGCCACATGTCTGTGTGGTACTTGATACTTATCGAGATCCGCTCGATCAACTGGATTTAATTCAATTTGGCTGGAGAGTGAACACAAAAGATGTTCACCTAGTAAGACAACTGACCAGAAAACTATTTGATAATTGTGAGGAGAGGATTCGTTATGAGGAAGGGCAATCCATTCTCTACCAGGTATTACAAGAACAACACTATCCTCGAAAACTTTACTATGAGACATTATATGAACAACAGCTGAAGAAATTTTGGGTATGATAGCATCAAAAAGGATTCGTAACACCTTCTATAAAAAGTGTACGAATCCATATGCTAGAACCTATACAAAGAAAAAGCTGAATAGAGATAACGCAATCGAAATGATCACAATAGGTCCAATCATTTTCATATGTCGTTTTCGTGCCATTACAACAATCGCTACATATTCACGAATCATCGCATTTGGCCAATAATAAAAGGCTGTCTTAGAGCCAATGCCCTGACTATCTAAGCCTGCGAGTCTTGCATAAATACCCGCACGAAAAAGATGAAAATTATTCGTGGTGAAAATACTGTTGTAGGCTTCACCCTGTTTCTGGGCATCCATAAGCTGCTTAGAAAATAACATATTTTGATAGGTATTCACAGAGCGGTTCTCCTGAAGTGTATGCTCAATGGGTATGCCTTTTTCAATCGCATATCGTTGCATCGCTTCAGCTTCGGGTAGATTTTCATCAGGACCTTGTCCACCAGAGAAAATAATGGTAGGTGGAGTAGTTACTGCTGCTTGCTTGTGATAGAAGTCAATTGCCTTTTGAATTCTACTAGCTAAAAGTGGAGGCACCTTATCATTAATTAATCCACTGCCTAGTACAATAATAAAATCTTGATTCAATCGAGGGCGATTGAATTGGTAAAGAAAATAAGCAGATAAAAAATTGGATAAATGGATAAAAAAATAAAACGTAATGAGTGAAATTCCACCGAAAATGGGCTGGAGGTGGACTGAAAACAAACTTGCTGGATTGATAATCGGTAATAGGATAAAAAGTAAAATGCCAATGGCCACAAGTAATGTTAAGGAATTGGCTAAACGTCTACCTTCTCGCTTCATTAATACTCTCGCATTTAAAAATAAACCAAACATTAAAGCAACAATGCCAAAAGGAATTAAGATGAAAAGAGCAATTAGTGGAATAATGACAATAAGCCTTAAAAAGTAATGGTCAGATGCCAAAGATAGAATGACGCAGAATAGCAGAAATGAACAGACAAATAGATTAAATAATAGCCCGTTGATCATTTTTCTTGGGTCTTTGAAGTAAGAAATAAGAAAAACGATGAAAAGAATCAGTGGAATAATGCCAAAATACATACAAAATGCACCTCTAGTGATGGAGTTGGTTAATGATATCTCTATATTATAAGTAATTATTGGATGAAATCAACCATCGATGAAAAAGTGGAGGGGGAGCATCTAGAAGCTCCCTCTATTTTTTTTGTGTACGATGATAGGTTTTATTGAGGTAATGAATATATTGGGTGCGGGTCAATCCACCCGTTTGGCGATTAAAGTCATCGTAGGAGATATCTTCTGGAAAACTAAATTCAGCGAGTGCCCGCTGACGATCTTCGCGGAAGTGAGGATGATCTAGCGACTCTGTTACAATTCCTTCCTCTTGCTTCAACCAATCACTGGCAACACCTGCATAGACACCATGATTGGTAAAACGGCTAGCTGTTTGATAGGAGGTGGAATGTGCAGGTTTACTAATTGTTCCTGTCCCCCAGGATAGACGATATCGAGGCTCTTTCCCATAGTTTAGTGTCACACCATAGCCCATTGGAAATACAATATCGGATTCTGTTAACATTTTATGGCCTATCTTTTCATAGCATCCTCGCATAAAATGGTCATCCATCACAATATGGGTTTGAGGGGCCAATGGAGCAGATATGATTTCCTCAAGAGAAGGCTTGCGCTCTGTCGTTGTCAACAAATAGGGCCGTACAAACAATGGCATTGTCATTACATTATGCCAAATACTATCTTCTCCAAATAGATGATCCTTTTGCATTTGACGTAAATCGCCAATGACGAGTACATAGCCATCTACAAATAAATCGATTTCTACACGAAAAATATCACCTGGCACAGTCTTATAGCGTAGACTTTTCATCTTGGTTAGCTTTTCTAGCTTGTCTGAGTAATCAGCAGGAAGCTGGGAGGGAAATTGCTCTAACCAATTCAAGAGAGCCGACTTAGTCGTTAAATGCTCAAAGCCTGTTAATGGTAGCTGGTAATATGTTTTAGTGTTACGAGCTGTAATATAGCTAGATGGATGGTTTTCATTACCTAGACCAGCAGAAAAAACAACGCCTGCAGCTTTCACAGCGGAGATATTGGTATAATTCAATTTCTTTTCTTTTCCACGCGCGGTTTGAGGGACAATGACTTCACGATTACGTGTTAAAATGTCGACATCCGCTTCTTGGTAGCTATGCTCATTCACGAAAATTCTTTTTTTAATGAGATCACCTTCAAGGCAAATAAAATAATCCTCTCGAATCGGAATCGTTTCCCAATGTGCTTCTAAAGTATGTAGGCCGAAATAGGGGCGCAATGAATTCGTTAACCAACTAGTAAATGGTGCCAAGCGGATTTCCTCCTAGCTATTGTTTTGTATTTTGGTCAAGTATACTGAATTTGGTGGGTGTCGAAAATAGTTTAGATGGAAAATAGTTACTTTTATGCAGTAGTAACAATTGCTTTTGGAGCAGATGCCTACCTTTTTCTTCAGGCTATAGAACTGCTATAATGACAGACAGAGGTGATGAATATGCATATTGTGACGATTGAAGGCATACCCTATGCTTGGCTTGAACAATTACAAGAAATCCACGCTCACGTTTTTAATGGAGCAAGTTTGCCACTCGAAAAGCTAGAAAAGAAAGAAGGCCTTCTTTGCATATTGGCAGTGGAAGGTGACACATTGATCGGCTTTAAACTAGGCTACCCACATCCAGATGACATTTTTTATAGTTGGTTAGGTGGCGTTCATGTGGCACATCGAGGTCAGGGAATTGCAAGTCAATTAATGAAACAACAGCATGAACATATTAAGACATTAGGCTTTTACAAAGTTCGTACATACGGAAGAAATACATTCAAAGCCATGCTCATTACCAACCTCAAACATGGTTTCGATATACTATCAACATTTATTGATGAAAAAGGCAGACATAAAATTATATTTGAAAAAACAATTGATTAAGGAGTTTTATACATGAAAGCATATTTAGCAAATGGGTTATTTTCGTTGGGCGATCGTTTTGTAAATGAACAATTAGCAGCAGCTATTCGCGAGGCAGTGCCAGGCATCGCATTATACGTACCCCAGGAGAATGAAGCCATCAATGATAAATCTGCCTATGCAGATAGCTTAGCGATTGCTCAAGCAGATTTAGAGATGCTACAGAGTAGCGATGTTCTGATAGCTGTATTAGATGGGGTGGAAATTGATTCTGGCGTTGCCGCAGAGATAGGTGCGTTTTCGATGCTGAATCGTCCTATTATTGGTGTGCTAACTGATGTTCGTCAGCAAGGGCGGGACAATATGCAAAAAATAGAGGCATTGATCCGAGATGGGCTAGAGAATCAGTTTGTTTATCGTAATTTATTTGTTGTGGGGTTAATTAAACGCAATGGCGTGATTACATCTTCTATTGAAGAGGCTGTAAAAGCAATACAAAAACTACAGAACGGGGAGGCATCATGATGCTATTAGCTACATCAGACATTGTGGCAGGAAAAGATATAATGGAAACATTAGGGCTAGTGAAAGGGAATTCAGTTCAATCTAGGAATATTGGTCGTGACATGATAGCAGGACTTCGCAATATTGTAGGTGGAGAAATGAAGGAGTATGCGGAGATGCTTGTGCGCTCTCGTGAAATTGCCACAGAGGCAATGGTAGAGGAAGCCAAACAATTAGGTGCAGATGCAGTTGTAGGCGTTCGTTATGCTACTTCATCTGTAATGGATGGTACATCCGAAGTATTGGTATATGGAACAGCTGTAAAATTCAGATAAAAGAGTAGCAGGACTTTCATTCAATGAAAGTCCTTTTTCAATGGTTAAAAAGTGACACATTCATCTAAAATGCTGTAAAATTTTAGTTAATTATGTCAAAAATACAGTCTATTGTGCTGCTTGAATGGTGATTTATTATAGGATGCGTATAGTACAAATTATACCAATAAAGTAGAAGTTTTATCTTGATTCAGTTTATAGATAAGAGATGAATGCACAAAATGGTTCTCTTTGATTTAGTGGGTGTTAACATACCAACTGAATCAAGATAAAAGCCTTAGCGGATGTCACAGATTTTGAAGAGGAGCTTTTTGAGCAACTCGCAAAAAATCAGGACACAATCTGTGGGAGGGCCATTTATGGCCAATGTATTGCAAGCTGGGCATGATAGAAGAAAGAGTGGGATATATGGTAGATTCACAACAAGGCAAAGGCTATCGCGTTCTATCGATGTTTGATCGATTGATGGATGGCCAAGGAATCAACAAGAAGCAAGAAGCATTGACACATCAGGTTGGTGAAAAAACCATACAACGGGATATCGATGAAATTCGTACGTATCTAGAAAAGGCTAAGCTAGATTACCATTTACAATATGTGCGTTCAGAAAAAGTGTATAAATTAATAAATACAAAAAACAATCGTTTATCTAAAGAACAGGTACTAGTCATCGTTAAAATTCTGATTGCCTCAAAAGCTCTCGTAAAATCGGATATTGGTGAGATCGTTAATCAACTTCTCTCACATGTAGCAGTCGATCCACTGTTATTAAATGAAAAAGTTGTATATGAAGATATTCATCAAAACAAGTCATTATTGTCCTTGATATGGGGAATTTCCACAGCCATTCAAAAGAGAAAGGTTATTACCATTGATTATTTACAGGAGGGTGAAGCGATTCCAACTGCAAAAATTTTAAAGCCGCTCGCTGTTATCTTTTCAACACATTATTTTTATTTAATAGGAAATAATCAAGACACCCCAACTGTTTACAGAATGGATCGTATTCAGCATTTTCGTGAAATGGCTATCCATTTTGAATTTCCATCTGTACATCCATTACAAGTAGAGGACGCTAATGACCTTACTCATATACGTCTTCTCTATAAAGGTCGTTCTCCTGAAATAGTCTACAGTCGTTTCCCAACAGCCCACCTAGTTTCACAAAACAATCATGAATATGTTTTTGAGGCAGAAGTGTTAGAATATGGCGTGAAAGAGTGGTTGCTAAGTCAAGGAGCCGATATGGAGGTATTAGAGCCAATTGAACTGAGAGAAGAAATCATTGAGACCGTACAAGCTATGCAGCAAAATTATCGTTACATATAAAAACCCGTGCGTACATGCACGGGTTTTACGCTTACTGAAACAATTGTTTGATAAATGTCATATCGATATCCTTAGTGAGCTTATAATCTTTCATATAATTTTCCTCATATAAATAAACAAATAAATGCTGGTCATCATCTAAACGCAAGCCAATTTCCCTGTTGTCATTAATTGAGAGTGTTAGCCAGTATGCTTCATTAGAATCAGAATTCGAAAACCACACTTTTTTTAAAGGTAGGTCCTTGAATGGCTGCATAATTTGATTGATTTCTGCTGCGTCAGTAATCGTTACTGTTTTTTCATCTGAGGAACGAATAATTTCAATCTCATGAATTTCCTCCATTTCGAGACGTTCTGTTACCTCTGTTGTAAAATCGGTGTCTCGTGTTAACAGCATTGTCGAGATATACAGAATAAGTAGTGGTAGTAAAATGCCTAGAAGTAGCTTGTATCTTTTTTTCATGCTCGTCTCCTTAAATTCTAAAAATTCGCACATATGTATTCTTTTCCACGCTATAATTGAGCATATACTGAAATGATGAAGGAAGGCAATTAAATGACACAT
Source organism: Lysinibacillus sp. K60 (assembly GCF_019731275.1). Taxonomy (NCBI): domain Bacteria; kingdom Bacillati; phylum Bacillota; class Bacilli; order Caryophanales; family Bacillaceae; genus Lysinibacillus; species Lysinibacillus sp. K60. The sequence continues at coordinate 658,822 of NZ_JAASJR010000002.1, forward strand.
AATCATGAAGAAAAAGAACTATTTTACCCCAGTGGAATCATCATGTATCGAGGTGGCGTCAAAAAGAATGATTTCGGTCACGATATTTATGACGGCAAAGGCTCGCTATTTGATCAAGAGGGAGAATTATTATTCGAGGGTGAATTCGTCAATCATATGAAGCAAGGCAATGGCATTATGTATTTGAAAGGACAACTCATTTATCAGGGTGAATTCATACAAAATAAAAAACAGGGTCATGGCATTTTATATAAGGATGGGCATATTCATTATGAAGGTCATTTTCGCAATGATTTAATGGATGGCTATGGTGTTTTATACTATGAAGAAGAAGTAATTAGCCCTTATCAAACACTACGAGCACAGTATCCACATTTAAATCAACCGCAGTATGAGGGTGACTTTGTCCATGGCATGAAAAAGGGCAAAGGCAAGCAATACTATCCAAATGGATTTTTACAATATGAGGGTGATTTTATTTGGCATCACATGCAAGGGGCTGGGAAGCTATATTATCCTACGGAATCACCAACAGCTGAGGAGCTTGCACGTGGTGTAACTACACTTCACTATGAAGGTCATTTCTTTGAGGACTTAAAGCATGGTAAAGGCAAAGTATATTCTAGGGATGGAATTCTAGAAGCGGAAGGGCAATTTAAAGAGGATATGATGACAGGGCAAGGAACGCTCTATTATGCCAATGGGCAAGCTTCCTATATTGGTGACCTCGTTCAAGGCAAAAAACATGGACGAGGTGATTATTTTAATGAAGAAGGCAAAATTATCTATAGTGGTGAATTTATCAACGATGAACGGTTGCGCATTACACCTGAAGTCGAGCAAGAGATTGCCAAGCTACAAAAACAATTAGATAGTCTTGTAGGTCTTCCGAATGCAAAGAAGGAATTACATAATTTAATAAACTTTATTAAAATTCAAAGTCTGCGTGTGGATCATGGTTTAACAAGCTTTCCTATTACGTATCATCTTGTCTTTTCGGGCAATCCAGGCACAGGTAAAACAACAGTGGCACGCATTATTGGCCAAATCTACAAGCATCTTGGCGTCCTTTCAAGTGGGCATTTTGTGGAAACAGATCGTGCAGGGTTAGTCGCTGGCTATGTTGGACAAACAGCATTAAAGGTTCAGGAAGTCGTTAACAAGGCAAAGGGCGGGGTACTTTTTATTGATGAAGCCTATTCATTAATGAATGATAAACAGGATGCATTTGGGAAGGAAGCTATTGATAGTTTATTAAAGGCAATGGAGGATCTACGTGATGACTTAGTAATTATTGTTGCGGGCTATACAGAGCTAATAGAAGAATTTTTACAATCTAATCCAGGCTTTAAATCTCGCTTTAATCATTTTGTACAATTTGATAATTTTAGCACGGATGAACTCTATGATATTTTTGCGATGCTTTGTCAAACGAACGATTATCAATTTGGTGAAGCATTTGCCCAACATATGAAAACACAGCTACGTCATATGCCGATTGAAACCATCCCTAATTTCTCGAATGGTCGTTATATTCGAAACTTGTTTGAAAAACTAGTGACGATTCAATCAAACCGATTGATTCAACAGGCAATAATCTCGAGAGAAGAACTCATGACATTTGAGGAGCAAGATATTTTACAGGGCATTGCAGAAAAGTTGTTTGACAATACTTTTTAAGACAAGGAGTAGACGCATGAAAAAGCTATTAGTGTTTATTTTAGTATGTGCATGTATTTTACCACGTCTAGTAACAGTTCATGTTACAGTGAATAATAATATTAATGTACGCCATAAAAACGATAAAAGTTGATGAGAGATGTATAAAGTGGTAATATAAGACAAAACATGCGCTAACGTATTTTTTGGAGGGCAATTATGCAAGTAACGAAAGAGGATTGGATTAGAGCGGGTCTAGAGCAATTAGCAGAAGCGGGGATTCATAAAGTACGTATTGAAGCACTTGCTCGATCATTAAACATTAGTAAAGGTAGCTTTTATCATTATTTTCGTGATCGTCAACAACTTTTAGATGCCATGCTAGACTATTGGGAAAACCACGCAACAAAGGCCATTATTCAAAATATGGAGCAAGTTGATGCTACTTTAGAGCAGCTTTTACGGATAAGTTTTCACAAAAATAAAAAGATGGAGATAGGCATTTATGCTTGGGCCAAATATGATTCAGATGTCGCAAAGCGTATCGTTCAAATAGAGGAGCAGCGAATAGCCTGTGTGGCGACACTCTATCAAAAAAGTGGTATCAGCATAGACGAATCCACTGATCGTGCAAGATTAGCTTATTTAACCTATATAGGCTGGATGACACGATTTGAAGCCAATCCTCATTTCGATCTTGAAAAAATGATTAAGCTGTTAATACAGTAAGAAGGTCTCTCAGAGCTAACATGGGCTTTGAGGGACTATATTTAACGCTAGAACATACGGTAGCGTATGTAAATGTGAAGAGGAGGTAGAACATGTTTATTTTATCAATTGTCGCAGTGGGACTATTATGGCTCATTAGTATCCTACATATTTATTGGGCCTTTGGTGGTCGATGGGGTACAGAAGCTGTTATTCCTATGAAAGAAGGCAGCCAACAAGCTGTTTTTACGCCTAGAAAATGGGGCACGCTCTTTGTTGCCATGCTGTTGATGCTAGCAAGTGGTATCATCCTTGTTCAAGGAGGCTTCATGCCATTTTTTCAAGCCTCTATTTTTTCAAAAGTAGGAAGTATCGTTTGTGCGCTAGTATTTTTGCTACGAGCAATTGGTGATTTTAAGTATGTTGGTATTTTTAAAACGATTAAGCATTCCACATTTGCTCAAAATGATTCAAAATGGTATAGTCCTTTATGCTTGTTTCTTAGCTTTGTGTATGTGCTGGTGCTAGTTTAACAGCAATTTTACTTTAACAAGGGGAGCAGAACGGGGGAAATAAAAATGGAGCAAATGATTTACTTACTTCGTCATGGTGAGACGAATTATAATACGCAAGGAAGATATCAAGGACAGCTTGATTCACCACTCACTGAGCGTGGTCGGGAGCAGGTTCAGCAAAATGCACGCATGCTGAAATCACTTATTGGCGATGCAGATGAATGGACCATCCTATCAAGTCCAATGGGAAGAGCCATGCAAAGCACAGCCATACTTTGTGAAACTCTTGGCTATGACAGCAGCAAGGTGAGGCAGGATTCACGTTTAACAGAGGTTGCTGTGGGACAATGGGCTGGATTAACCATGGCGGAAATACAGCAACAATGGCCTGCCTTGTTAACGAACACGGATGCCTTCAATTGGTATTTTCGTGCACCAGATGGGGAAACCTATGAAGCTGTTGTAAGCAGATTAACTGCTTTACTTGAAACGATTCAACCACTTTCAAAAGTGATTGTTGTCTCGCATGGCTTGACTGGTCGTATTTTACGCGGCGTCTATGCGGGTCTAAGCAAAGAAGAGACACTCAAGTTAGAGGTTTCTCAAGATGTAATGTTCAAATTAACAAATAAAGAGATTACAAGAATTAGTTCAAATTTCGATGATGATTTTTACCTGTGAAAATATTTGAGCTCATCCCATTTTTCTCAAGGAATATTCAGAAATGCCGCCTCTTATAATGTGTAGGAGGCGTTTTTTATGAAAAAATGGATGTTATTAGGCTGTATTTGTATTATGGTTTTCTTATTTTATTATACAAGCAAAACATATGAATTTACGCATCTAGAACTGCCATCATTACATAGTCAAAATGCTTTGTTACTCAATGAACAGGGCGATGTATTATACGAAAAAAATGCGGATGCTATTATTTATCCTGCATCCTTAACAAAGATCATGACAGCCATCGTTGCCATAGAGATGACAGATAATTTACAAACACAAACCATTGTAGAGCCCCAAACGATTGCAAACTATACGGCACAAAATGCTTCGATGGCAGGCTTTCAGGCAGGAGATTTTGTCACGATGGAGGATTTATTGTATGGTACACTCCTTGCCTCAGGTGCCGATGCAACAGGAACACTTGCAGATGCTGTCGCTGGCAGTGAGGACAAATTTGTCACGTTGATGAATAACAAGGCGCAAGAATTAGGCATGCATAACACACATTTTGTTAATACCAGTGGCCTACATGATGAGGCACATGTATCCAGCGTGCGGGATATCAGCAAGCTTCTGGGATATGCATTAGAAAATCCTACCTTTTATCAAATATTTACCTCAAAAAGCTACACAACCTATGTACCCAATCAATTAATCATCACAAACTCATTATTTACAAAATTACCGGGTCTAGACAGTCCGATAATAGGTGGAAAAACAGGCTATACCCCAGAAGCAGGACTGTGTCTGGCGACCATAATCGAGAAAGAGGGGAAATCTTTTTTATTCATTACAACCAATGCTCCTAGCTATATATGGACCCCACCCCCACATATTGAAGATGCCCTAACTGCTTTTGAAGCATTATAGGAGGAAAATAAATGAAAAAACCTCAACTTTTTCATGGTTCCTAACGTCTTAATAGAAAGGGGGGATTATATAGCTGAGGTTCAGTGGTGGATAACCAGCTTTTTATAGGTAACCATCAAATACGGGGAGAGCTATTCCTAAAAGTGAGGGAGCAGCTACACAGGGATGAGAATCCGCTCTTGAAGGTGTAGAACCCGCTCCAAATTGGAGGGGAGCCGCTCCAAGAGGTGAGAGCCCCCGCTCCAAAAGAGGGTGAAGCCGCTCCAAATGAGAAGGAACCCGCTCCCAGTAAGGAGAAGGTCGCTCACCTAAGTCCGTAGTCCGCTAGCAGCATGAAAAAAAGGAGCTATCAAAAAATCTACAAAATAAGCCACCATCATTTAATTAGCATAATATATGCATAGTTTCTCAGTAAAAAGGGAAGGAGGAATGTAGAAGTATTTACTAAAATACGGATTTTAGCAGCATCGTAAAAGGGAATCTAGTTGATTATTACTATTTTATGGCAGGGTTGTTTACTCTATAATGAAAGTTAAATCTTAGCAATTTTATAGCAAACAGACATGGAAGACATCTAAGGGCGGTGTAGAACAATGAAAAAATTTTTACCCTTTGCCATCGTTTTGACGTTTATGATGTGCATCTTGGCAGGGCAACTTTCAGTAAATGCTGAAGGGTCAGTGGTGATTCACAAGGTAGTCAAAGATACGGTTATTTTTGAAGAAGCTTCTACGAATAGTGCGGAGATCGGGGAACTTTCGAAAGGTAGCTTTGTTTCAGTAACAAAAGTAAGTAAAGGTTGGACACATATTCAAACGCCAGAGCAGGAGGGCTATGTCACATCTGATGCTTTAGTCAAGTTGAAGTCTGAGGGATACCTAGTGATTCAAAAGGGAGGTACAACATTATTTACAGCCCCAAGTCAACATGCCCAGCATGTAGGACAGCTCTATGAAGGACGAATAATTTATGTATATGGCACAGCACCTGGTGGTTGGTCTTTCGTTCAATATGGCGAGGAGATAGGATATGTAGCGACAAACGCATTAAAAAAACCAGCTCCAACGAAGAAAAAAATTAATGCTGTTGCTGGTGCTGAAATGCGTTTAACAGCTAGTCCAAACGGAGAAGTACTTGGTACACTTCCCAATAAAACAACTGTCCAGTATTACATAACACTTGCTGGTTGGGCTTATGTAGAAGCAGGCGACCTAAAAGGGTATGTCAAAGCTTCTGAGCTAGCAGATATTCAGTTAATAGATAATAAAGTTTATAATAAAGGTGTGCCAGTAGCGAAAGGCGCAAAAAAACGGGTAGCCTTAACATTTGATGATGGGCCAGATGCTAAGGTCACACCACAAATTTTGGCAACGTTAAAGAAATACGATGCCAAGGCTACATTCTTTATGGTAGGTAAAAATGTGTCAAGAAATGCTACAATCGTTAAACAAGTCTATGAAGCAGGACATGAAATCGGAAACCATACCTTGAGCCATAAAAAATTAACGACCTTATCAATAACAGGCGTTAAACAAGAAGTCAATGGCACAAGTAACGCTATTTATACAGCCATCGGGCAGTATCCAACTGTTTTCCGTCCACCCTATGGAGCGACCAATGACCAAGTACGTTCTGTCATGACAATCCCCTCGATTTTGTGGTCGATTGATACACTGGATTGGAAACATCACAATCCAGATAAAATTTTAGCGTATGTCAAAGCCTCTGTAAAAGATGGGAGTATTATTCTAATGCACGATATCCATCAAACGACAGCCAATGGTTTAGAAAATGTTATTCTTTATTTACAAAAACAGGGCTATGAATTTGTTACAGTAAGTGAGATATTACAATAATAGAAAAGCTTTGCAATCGTCTACTCAGTACGAATGCAAAGCTCTTTTTTATTTAAATAAATTGATAGTTGTAATAATAATAGGAATCCCAAATACGTCAATTAAAAATGCGCCAACAATCGGTACGACAAGAAAGGCTTTTTTAGAAGGCCCGAAGCGTTGCACAACGGCTGACATATTGGCCATGGCATTTGGTGTTGCGCCTAGACCATGTCCTGCAAAACCTGCTACCATAACAGCAGCATCGTAGTTTTTGCCAAGTAATTTAAATAACACAAAAATACTAAATACAACAATAAAGAATACTTGCGCAAAAACAATGATGAATAATGGTAGTGCCAAATCAGCAATTTCCCATAATTTAATACTCATGAGTGCCATGGAAAGGAATACACCTAATGTGACATCTCCAATTAATGAGATGCTTTTCATATTAATGGCTTCAGGTTTGAATTTATCCATAATATTGCGCACTAATACAGCCACAAACATTGCTCCTACATAGCCAGGTAGAACGAAACCTGTTGCTTCTGAGAATAGTGTGCCGACATACGTACCAACAGCCATACAGAAAGTAATTAATAAGACTTGTGTAAAGAACGAATCCGATGTAATTTGCTCATTTTTATTTTCATATTCGACTTCTTCCGATTCTTGTTCATCTGGTGTTAAATTATATTTACCTACTAAATATTTGACAATTGGTCCACCAATTAAGCCACCAGCAACTAGACCACATGTTGCGGCAGCAGCACCAATTGTCATAGCTGAAGAAATCCCTAAATCTTCTAAGGTTTGGCCAAATGCAGCTGCAGCGCCATGACCACCCTCCATAGAAACGGTACCCGCCATCATACCGATTAAAGGATGGATCCCCATAAGTGAGGCCAGAGATACTCCAATGACATTTTGCATTAACGCTAGGAAGCCACATGCTAGCCAGTAAATAATCAGTAATTTACCACCGAGCTTTACAAGTTTAAAGCTTGCACCTAAGCCAATTGTCGTAAAGAAAGTAATCATAAATAAGCTTTGTAAAGAAGTATCAAGTGATATTTCTAAAATACCCGTTGTTTTTAAGATGGTAGCAAGAGCAGCGAACAATAACCCACCAACCACTGGTGCTGGGATACAGAAACGCTTTAAAAAGCCTATTTTATTGATAAGAAAGCTTCCAAATGCAAAGAGTGCAACAGCTAGGAATACCGTTGTAATTTGATTAATTTCGATCATGAACCTTGCCCCCTAAGTAAGTTGTTCAGTGCCTCATACACAAAATAGGCACCTAATTTCACTGTACGTCCGTTTTCATCTAATAACGGATTGACCTCACAAATATCAAATGAATGGGTGTGAGGGTGTGAAGTGACTTGTTGCAAAATTGAGCGTACAGTCGATGGGTCAAGCCCAAACGGTGATGGAGCACTTACACCTGGAGCAAATGCTGCGTTCAATACATCCATACATAATGTTAAAAGAATATAATCATGCTTATCCATAAAATGGTGTAATGCATCCGTTAATTGTTGTTGATAGGCTACCGTCATTTGATCCTCATAAACATACTTCACGTTTAATTCATCAGCTTTTTCGAAAAGTTCTCTTGTATTGCCGTAGCGTTGAATACCCACAACAAAATAGTCAGCATGTGGATCCTGCTCTAAAATTTGACGGAACATCGTACCTGACGAAGGCTGTTCATCATATGGTCGTAAATCAAAGTGAGCATCTATATTGATGATTCCGATTTTAGCTTCCTTTGGTAGAGCAGAACGAACGCCTAAATAATGCCCATACAGCGTTTCATGCCCGCCACCTAGCACTACACATGATAAGTTTTTTTGTAGGATTGTTGCTACGACTTCACCAAGCTCACGTTGGGCCACCTCTAAAGCATGGTTTAGACAAACGATATTGCCAACATCAATAATTTGCTGATCGTCCTCAAATGTCCACGGTAAACTGGCTAAGCCTTCTCGTAGGGCGTTTGGACCATTTGCTGCCCCTATACGGCCTTGATTTCGACGTACCCCTTCATCGCAGATAAAACCAACGAGAGCTGCACTTTTCTTATCTGAAGCGCTTACATCATTAATCGCGACTCTTTTTACTTGTTGATGTAAACGAAAGCTGCTTGTATTTGTCGTTGAATCTATTCGGCCTTTCCATTGTTTTTGATCTGTCATTGTGTACATAAACTTATCAACCCCATTGTGAATATTATTGTAGTAAAAGTATTGTTGTAATTCATTATATATTCACATAATTATAATTACTAATATATAATTAATATTAATCTATAGCTTTTAGCTATAAATATAGGAGGTATCTATAGGTGGACATTAAACAATTACACTATTTTATCGCTGTTTCAGAACAGATGAATTTCTCAAAAGCCGCAGAAAGACTGCATATTTCGCAGCCTTCGTTAAGTAATGCGATCAAAAAATTAGAACAAGAGATTGGCTCCCCTTTATTAGAGAGAAATACTAGAAATCTGCAATTAACAGAAGCTGGAGAATTACTTTTTGAACGAGCAAAAGTTATTGTAAAAAATATGGAAGTGCTAAAAATCGAAATGGATGAAGTGATTGTTCATGGCACAAGGGACATTACCATTGGTGTCATGGAATCTATTAAGCATTGGCTGCCAAAGGTAATCGCCAACTATAAAAAAGACTATCCTCACATGAAAATTCACTTAGTCGATATTTTAGGTAGTAAGCGGGTGAAAAAATCCTTGAAAAGCTATAAAACTCATTTAATCATCACCAATCAGCTAATGGATGATCCAGAGTTGGAAGTTCAAACTTTATATGAAGAACGGTTGGTCGCAGTATTACCTTTACATCATCCGTTAGCCCAAAAGGATACTTTAACCATTTCAGATATTTGTGAAGAACCATTTATTATTAGTACCGAGGGCTTTCAAACAAGACGAGATATCTTAACGTCATTTGAACAGGCTGGTAAAAACATCAATATTCAATTTGAAATTGAGCGTTTTGAAACCGCTGTATCACTTGTACGAGAACATTTAGGAGTGACCATATTACCTGAAAATTACTTGCAAGGACCGACTGCCAAAACGATTGTAAAAAAAGAAATAGAGGGTCTGAATTTAAGTCGCAATGTCTATCTAGTGTACTTAAAAAACCGTCATTTACCATTAGCCATCCGACAATTACTGAAGGATATCGTACAGTTTTTTGAAAATAAATGATGTAAGTCCATAGTAATGAATTTTCTCTTTTATTAGAAAATTCAAAAATAGAACATTGCTTTACTAGAAAAATAGCGGTAACATTTATTGTAAGAATGAAAATGAACATTCATTCATTTTGCGAAGTTCAAGCAAAGGGGGTATCTTCTAATGAATTTTTCCTATAGTGAAAAAGTTGAGAAGTTACAGGACAAGCTGAAGAATTTTATGGCGCAATACATTTATCCAAATGAAGCCGTTTATGCTGCACAGGTTGAGGCAATGGAGGATCGTTGGGGAGCGATTCCACCGATTATGGAGGAGCTGAAGCAGAAGGCACAACAGGCAGGTTTGTGGAATTTATTTTTACCAGATAGTGAATATGGGGCAGGTTTAACCAACTTAGAATATGCACCTTTATGTGAAATCATGGGCCGCTCACTTCTGGCCCCCGAAGTGTTTAACTGTAATGCACCTGACACAGGCAATATGGAAGTACTTGTACGCTATGGATCGGCACAGCAAAAAAAACAGTGGCTTGAACCATTATTACGAGGCGAAATACGGTCCTGCTTTGCGATGACGGAGCCAGCCGTTGCATCCAGTGATGCTACAAATATTGAGGCAAGCATTGAACGCGATGGAGATGAATACATTTTAAATGGCCATAAATGGTGGACAACTGGTGCTGGGGATCCTCGCTGTAGGGTGGCTATTTTTATGGGCAAGCATAAAGATACAACGGCCCCTATCCACGAGCAGCAGTCTATGATTCTCGTACCGATGGATACACCAGGGGTAAAAGTGGAGCGTATGCTAACGGTTTTTGGCTACGATCATGCACCAGAGGGACATGGTGAGGTTACATTTACCAATGTGCGTGTACCTGTGGACAATATTTTATGGGGTGAAGGAAAAGGCTTTGCCATTGCGCAGGGCAGACTAGGGCCAGGGAGAATTCATCACTGTATGCGTCTTATTGGTGCCGCAGAGCGTGCATTAGAGGAAATGTGTGTGCGTGTACAAGCACGGCAGGCATTTCATCGACCACTAGCAGATCAAGGGGTAATGCGGGAGCGCATTGCGGAATCTCGGATGGATATTGAGCAAGCAAGACTTTTAACATTGAAGGCTGCTTATATGATGGACACGGTAGGCAACAAAGAGGCAAAGGCTGAAATTGCCATGATAAAGGTAGTTGCTCCAAATATGGCACTCAGAGTCATTGATCGAGCTATCCAAGCATTTGGTGCTGCTGGGGTAGGGCCAGATACAACGCTTGCTGCACAATGGGCTAATTCTCGTACATTACGTTTAGCGGATGGACCGGATGAGGTGCATCGTAATACCATTGCTAAACTAGAATTGAAAAAGCATGCCAACAAACAAGAGGAGCTGGTGAAATGACGGTCCTAGAGTTATTTAGCTTAAAAGGTAAAACAGCGATTGTGACTGGTGGCGGACGTGGGCTCGGCGCACAAATTGCACAAGGATTTGCAGAGGCAGGAGCCAATGTGGTCTTATGCTCACGAAAGGTGGAGGCGTGTGAGGAGGTTGCCGCAGGACTCGAAAAGCTTGGTGTTCAAACATTAGCCCTAGCCTGTGATGTCACAAAGCCTGAGGATATTGCCAATGTGGTAGCCCAAACGATTACAACATTTGGTAGAATTGATATTTTAGTCAATAACAGTGGCGCATCATGGGGAACACCTGCCATTGATATGCCCTACGAAGCCTGGCAAAAAGTATTTGATGTCAATGTCAACGGAACATTTTTATTTAGCCAAGCCGTTGGCAAAATTATGCTAGAGCAGAAAAGCGGCAAAATCATTAATATTGCTTCTATTGCTGGGCTAGGTGGTACGCTACCAGCCTTTATGGATACGATTGCCTATAACGCGAGTAAAGGGGCTGTCATTACTTTAACGAAGGATTTAGCTGTCAAATGGGGGCCACAGGGAGTCAATGTCAACGCCATTGCGCCAGGTTTTTTCCCTACAAAAATGTCCAATGTCTTAATCGAACGTGGACAAGACTATTTGATGGGTGTTACACCGTTGAAACGATTAGGCTCCGAAAATGATTTAAAGGGTGTGGCTTTATTTTTAGCAGCACCAGCTTCGGACTATGTAACAGGGGATGTCATTGTAGTAGATGGGGGCATGAGCTCCATTATTTAAGGAGGGAAATAGAATGGATACGATGCAAGTAAGGTCAAGTGAACGTTTAGATATGGATAAACTACATGCCTTTTTAGACAGTTATTTCACTGAGCTTCCACAGGGGAAGCTTGAAATAGCACAATTTAGTGCGGGACATTCCAATTTGACGTATTGTTTAAAAATAGCTGATTTTGAAGCTGTTCTACGTCGTCCTCCTCTTGGACCAGTTGCCAAAAAAGCGCATGATATGAAGCGGGAATTTACGATTTTATCGGCACTGCATCCATTTTTACCATCGGTTCCAAAACCATATGTCTATGTGGAGGATCGAGACATTATCGGTAGTGATTTCTTTTTAATGGAGCGCAAAAAAGGTATCGTCCTTGATACACATTTTCCAAAAGGCACAGAGCCAACAGAGGAGCTAGCACGTCAATTGTCTGAAATGATGGTCGATTCTTTAGTTGCATTACATGCTATTCCTTATCAGGACACACCGTTAAAGGATATCGTGAAGCCTGACGGATTTCTTGAAAGACAGGTGCATGGCTGGATTGAGCGCTATGAAAATGCGAAAACAGCAGAACATGCAGAAGTAGCAATGTTAACAGAGTGGTTAAAAAACAATCTTCCATCCAATCAAGAGGCAACCATTATCCATTATGATTATAAATTGAATAATGCAATGTTCTCCGAGGACTATACCGAAATGATTGGCCTTTTTGATTGGGAGATGGCAACAGTAGGGGACCCACTTGCTGATGTTGGTGTAGCAATGAGTTATTGGATGCAAGCGGATGACCCAAAAATGCTATTATATGCACTTGGTGAACCACCAGTAACTGTATTACCAGGCTTTTATACCCGACAGCAATTTATTGATCGTTATGCGGAGAAGAGTGGGCGAGATGTGTCAGCTATTCATTATTACTGCACATTTGCTTATTTTAAATTAGCCGTTATTTGTCAGCAAATCTATTATCGCTATGTTAAAGGGCAAACGCAGGACGATCGCTTTGCTCAGATGGATAAAATGGTCGCTGCCCTCATACAACAAGCCTCTAAATCAATATGATTTTATGGAAAAACGGTTACTTTTAACAAAGTAGCTGTTTTTTAGAGCTCATTATAACAGATTATCCGACATTAATTTATATAATTATTTATGCTAACTCGCACAAAATTTACTCAAAAAACATAATAAATCACGTACAAGAAAATAAAGGAGGGGGAACGTTTGTTCTTTTGGTTAGGAGTTTTAATCAATAATAATTTATTGTTTTTCAATAAAAAATAATTGACTTATAATAAAAATAACGCTATCATCAATACCCACAAGGATTTAATAATATGGAGGAAGAAATAATGAAAAAATATTTACTTGCCACAATTCCGATGATCATGGGGATCGTCTGTTTATTAATAAAAGGCCTTATAGGAGATGAGATACTAGCAGATGGGACGATCGTAGAGAAGAACTTCTTTTTAATACCATTGAGCTATTTATTTATCTTTAGCGGCATACTTACATTCGTGATTATGGCGTTATCTTCTACATTCAAAAAGCAAACTTCCGTATCATAATGCTAAAAACAGGCCCTGAATAGGAGCCTGTTTTTTTATAACCATGTTTGATCTAGCTTATCACTGTAGTCGTGAATAGCTTTTTTATAATCTTGAATGCCTTGATGTTTGGCTGTGCGTAATATAATCATACTTGCCTAGACCTACAAAAATTGGCTTGTTAACTTGTAGCATTTGTTGTAAAAGGTTCTGCTCCGCAAAAGCTACTCCCCATAGATAATCACTAATTTCCATATATATTTAGTAGCCCCTATCTCATTATGGGATGCAGTAGATCATATTCTCAATGTAAAGAAAGTCATTTTTGAAAAAAGTGGTCATAATCCTATGTTTGAAGAACCTGTATGTTTTAATGAACAGCTAATTCAATGGATAAACGAAGGGTAGTCGAATGGCTGGTTATGCTGTATAGCAATTAACCAGCCTATTTTAATAATGAAAAGAGAAAAGCCAGAGTATCAACTACCTCAACAAGCTTTACGTATTGCATCAATGTTTTGACAGTCCATAATGACAGGCCGTGCCCTATCATCGATTTGAAGGAAGTACCCGCAGCAGCTTTGCGGAATAAGATAAATGAAGTATAATCCTAGAAATTGGCTACCATCTGAGAGGTATACATCTACTAAAGTCCCTGGTTCAAAACATTCTAAGTGACTACAAATACAGCTTTGACAATGCTTTTTAACTTGATTTTGTTTCTGATATTTTTTTTCAAATTGGGGACTATTATAATATTTAATTTTATAAGAATCTTCCTCAATAATAGGATGATCTACGCTGGGAGAGTGACCAAAGTAAACATTCTTTGATTCACAATAGCATTTAGCAAATTTATGATAATTGTTAAATTCCCAATTCATTCGTGTTAAATATCTGTTTCCATCCATTTCTAAAACGCTCCTTTATGATGACAATGTCATGCTAGCATGAGTCATCTATTTCTAGTCTATGTGAAAGAGCCCTTTAGGAGATGGTAAAATGTCCATTTATCTGTACAATATAAGAAAAGACTAAACTCATTAGTAGAGTTTAGTCTTTCAAGTCGTAATCGCCTTTCAATAAACCGTATATCTCTAAATCAACAACACCCTTGCCAGACCATAATGAAGCTTGTCTCAAAAGGCCTTCTTTTAAAAATCCACTTTTTATCAGAACCTTTTTCGAGGGTTCATTTAAAGGCATGACTTCTGCCTGTATTCGATTAACATTTACCTCTTCCAATAAAAATTTTACGATTGTTGCAACTGCCTCTGATGCAATGCCTTTTCCCCAGGATGCTTCAGCTAAATAGTAACCAATTGTTACCATATTTGCTTTTTGATTAAAGTCCATTGCTTCGATAATCCCTACTAGTTTTTCACTTTGTGATTTTTCGAAGATTCCCCATTTAATCCTGCTTTTCTTTGTATAATCACGTTCAAAATGGCCAATCATTTTTTGAACGGTTTGAAGGTTGTGTTTTGGGATGATGCCACAATACTCAAATACCTTGTCATTATCATAAATAGCAAATAGCTCTTGTAAATGTGATTCTTCTATTTTTTTAAATTGTAAATTAGCTGAATGTAAGGTTGGGAATTGCTTAAATACTTTCTCAATATTCATCGACCTTGCTCCTTTATTATTCTTTAATGGGAATGTAGATTTTCATTTTCATCTCATGTGGATAAATAGATTGCATGACATCGGTTATTTCAAAATCAGGACCCGTATCGCGTTCATAATTAGAATTCGGCAACCATACTCCGTAAATGAAACGTCTTGTATTTTGAATTCCTTCCGCAGTGCCATTCAATGTAAACTCTGCATATTTACCAGCAGGAATTTCTAGGTGGGTGAAGCCTTTCTCTAATTGCTCCTCAAAGATTTCGACTTCCTCTCCTACAATAAAGGAAAACCGGCCATCCTCCTGAAAGTTTGTAGAAATGCCATACGCCATATTAGGGGCTACCTTATAGGAGATTCGCTCATAGTATTGCTGCTGACCAAAATCCAAATAAAAGCCTGGGATTTCTGCATAGAACTGTTCGTCTTGTAAGGACGTTTTGTATTCATAGCCTGTAATACGTTTTTTAGATAAGTGAAGTATTTCCGGTCGTTGCATAGGGAGTTCTCCTTCCAGTTTATAATCCAAAAAGTTTATTTTGGTTTGAAATGGTATGGAGTTGGCTCCTTTTCGGTATTTAGCAGGTGTGACACCAAAATACTGAACAAATGCCCGTGTAAATGCCTCCTGAGAACCATATTGAAAGTTGATTGCAATGTCAAGTATATTCTGCGTTGTTGTTGCTAATAAGGAAGCTGCTTCAGAAAGCCTCCTGTTGCGAATATACTGTTGCACAGAAAAACCTGTAATGGCTTGGAAAAGCCGTTGGAAATGAAATGCTGAAAAGTAAGACTGAGAAGAAATATCTATAATCGATAACTTTTCATGTAGGTTTTTCTCAATAAACTCTATGGCGTTTTGAATTCTTTCAAAATAATCCATACCATCATCCTTTCTTAACTCAATGGTACCGTTTAATGGGAAGGGTTTTTTGATAATTTGTGCTAATTTGTACATTAAATTGTACTGTATAGGAAATCAATAGAAATATTGATTAAAAAGGAAAATAAATGTATAATTTATCTAAATATACAAGAAAGTGAGTGATAGATAATGATAGTCAGCTCTGTTTTCCCATTGAATATAATAAAGGTGCGGGAGAATAAATAGATTAGTTGATTTCTTCCGCAAACAATCGGAGGAGAATATATGTACAAAAATTACGGACCGTTAAGCACAGCACTTTATGATTTTACAAAACCAGTTGGATACTCGCTTGGTGGAGATATTGAATATTATCTAGAACGACTGCAAGGTGTAAAGGGGAAGATTCTAGAAGCAGGGGTTGGTTCTGGACGTTTCTATATTCCTTTTATGGAAAAAGGCTTTGATATAGAAGGAATTGATCATTCCCCAGAAATGCTAGCATCCTGTCGAAAAAGATGCCAAGAACGAGGATTGACGCCAGTGCTGTATGAAGGAAATATTTGTAAATTCACCTTAGGTCAACAATACGAAGCCATTGTTATGCCTACAGGCTCATTTTGTTTAATTGAAAATCATCAAGAAGCACTATCAGCATTAACCTCTATGTATCAGCACCTTGTCCCTGGTGGGAGACTCCTAGTAGATTTATTACTTCCTACAGACTGGAAAACAGGAGAAATTACGACATCTTACCATCAAATTTCACAAGATGAAGGAATTGCCCTTGAAAGAAAATCGATTGCCATGAATTGGGTGGAGCAATATACGTTGATGGTTTTAAAATATGAGAAGTGGCAACAAGGTACATTAAGTGATACGGAACTGCAAAAGTTTTTATTACGCTGGTATGGGATTGAGGAATTTAAGCTCCTATTACAAAGTGTTGGCTTCTCTGCAATTACTTGTTCTGCGAATTATAAGTTCCTTCAACAACCAACTGAAGAAACGTCACTCATAACGTTTGAAGCGGTACGTTAATGAAAATGACCAGTACTCCTTAAAAGAGTACTGGTCATTTTTACGAATTAGTCAAGCTTTAATTTTGTTGCAGTTCCTATTCCTTTTGTATGCACATCGACTTCAATTTGAACTTCAAGATCAGGATAGAGGGTTAGCCAGTTCTTTTTAATTCGATTCCATGCTTGATAGTCCTCTCGGTGTAGGACATTGCTAAATTTTAACAAATCGGCTTGATAAGTTTGTTGAATCGTTTGAAGTGTACGTTCTAACCGTTCCTTGATTTGTCTGCTCGTTTCTTTATTTAAAGCATCGATGGTTTTTGATTTTGTTAAATCCAATGGGCAACTTATCTCTGCAACGTTTTGCTCAATCTCGAGTTTGATGGAAATCGAAGGTATATCATTTTGAAAATGACCTGTCACTTTAGTAGAAGAATTAATAATTTCTGTTGAGATTTTCCCTTCTTCAGGACAAGCAATAATTTCAAAAGTACTTTTTATATTATTATTTAAAAAATTATAGTCTCTGCTTTCTTGTTCTGTTAAATAGCCGATGAGTTTATAATTTTTAAAAATAGCCAGTCCACCATATTTTAATTGTGCAGGGCTATCAATTTTTTCTATATTCGAGCTAAAATCTCCAGCATCCGCATCACCATGTATATGAATAGAGGGTAAGACGGCACTATGATCAATACTGCCTAAAGATTGGATTAAATCATCAAGAATAACAGATTCTGTTGTCCCCCACACTGCTTCAGAAACCTTTAATGATTTAAACATTTTGCTAGCAGGCACATCCTCTAAAGGGGTTAAAACACTTAATATTTCTTGTGCAGTAAAATCATGAGAAACAATAAAGTTAAAATCACTTCGTCCTTCTGGGTCTCTTTGAAATAAATCTAAAACGCTATTCATACCTTCCTTAGCCATTTCTTCACCAATAATAATAATTTGGGCATGCGCATAATAAGGCTTTCTAGGTGTTAGCGCTGTTAATTTTCGAATGGCATCAAATAAAGATTTCCCTTAAGCATGGTAGGTAAAAACAGGGACTTGAATGCCAGTTGCTTTGTTCGAAGCCACTTGACTTGGATTAACAATCTGAACAGAAATTTCGAATAGCTCGTCCGATTTATCCACTCCAACAGCCGTAACAATAGCTAGTTCGTTTAACTCCCGCTTATTCCAGCATCCACCTAATAAAAGAAGTACTGACAGCAATAGGATGAATGATACCTTGTGTTTGATGGTGGACACCTCCTCTAGGTAAAGAAGACATTTCCGATACTATTAAGGATAAACAAAAGACATGCAAAATAATCAATAATAGAAATCTCAATGAATCTTTTTAAAGGAGAATAAAATGAAGAACACAAACTGTGAAAGGGAGGTAAGAAAATGAAACAATCCTTATTTAAAGGTGTAGAGGCCATTTTTATTCCAATAAAAGATCCCAAATTATCGGCTAAATGGTATGAGGAAATACTTGGATTTAAGCTTCTATATATAGAAGCGGGCGCAGCAGTTATGAAGATCACTGAACAATCTCCGACGGTCATTTGCTTAGTAAAAGCTAAGGAGCATCAGCCATGTCATTTTCCAGACAATCACTTTGGTGTGGGGAAATATGTGAACTTTCTCTCTCAAAATATTGAAGAGACTTATTTATTTCTAGTGGAACATCATGTTCAAGTCGAGGCTTTAGAAGGAGAAGAGGACACCAAATTTTTTACCTTCTATGACCCTGATGGGAATCCTTTAGGTGTTTGTCAATCATTATAAGCGGGTCACTGCGTTAACAGTGACCCTAGTAACAAATCTAGGAGGTGTAAGGCTAATTAGCTTTACACTACTATAGTATACTAATTCTCTATATTGAAATAGTTAATTGCCTGGGTAATAAAAAGAAAATTTAGAATTTTGGAAAATTAAATAGGGTGAACCTATTTTTTAACAATATGCATGTAGTGGATAGTTTCAAAAGCACACAAGTAATCTGTCCGATTTTGAAAATACAGCTCTTGAATCGCTGTAGGAGATAGATGTTCATATATAAGCAATCCTAATCGATCTAACATCCTCTCCATGTCCTCATAAGCATAGCATGATTTCATTGGTTCACCACCAAGTGCGGCCATTTTGACCATGTTTTCTACTCTTTTGGAGAGTCCTTTTTCCGTGAAGAGAGATTCATCAGCATAATCCAAAACAATGGAACTACCTGCTGGAACTAAGGCAAATAGATGATTGAGTAAACTTGCTAATTCATCTTTTGTTAAATAATAAGAAACACCTAATAGACTAAAAAATGTTTTTTTAGATTGGAAGCCTTGCTCTGAAAATAATTGTGATTGAAATTGCTTTGTAAAATCCATCGGTACAAAATGCAAATGATTCATGAGGGGGAGAGAGGCTTCCTGTAATCTTCTCATTTTCGATGCCTGCGTAGTGGGATAATCCACCTCAAAAATTTCTAGCCTGGATTGTCCTTGTTGCTGACGATACGGAAAAGTATCGAAGACAGCACCTAAGATGACATATTGCTCGACACCAAGCTGTATTTCGCTATGCAAGACTCTTTCACAATAAGCAGCACGTGCCAAAGGAGTTGGTGAGAGTTGAACTTGTGTAACCCATTTTATTAATTCCTTTGAATTGTCTTTAAACTTTGTAGCGATATCTTTATTAAAAAATTCAATGCCTTGTATCATAGTAGCTTGAATATTTTGATATTCTTCTTGTGAAATCAATTCTTTGGCTATATAATCATCAAAAATTTTCGGTGTATCAAATTGGCTATGGTAGGCTCTACTAAAGGCAGCCACTAATGAAGTGATACTAGATTCCTGTTGATTCATACCAACACTCCTTAACAAAAAAATAGGATTCCCCTGGCCAGAAGAATCCTATTATATATAATATTTATTTAAATGTAAATTTTAGCATAAAAACATTTTTTTGTCAAGTTTTTGATACTGAGAAAGAGGAGTAATATGAAAAAATTTATAATAGCCTTATCTTTACTCTTAGCAGTAATTGTTAGTGGTATGCTCATTATATGGAAAGAGCAAAGCTATTCTGCTACAGATCTGTTGGAAAATGCTAATTTTCAAGTGGAGAATGCCACTATAACGCTCCATCGTATAGATACAGATAAAGAAGATATCTTTTCTGAAATGAAAATATCAAAAGAAACACAGCAAGAATTGATACAGTCTTTTCAACATGCAACATTCAAAAAAACAACTATAAAAACTATTGATTACGATTATCGAATGACAATTTCACTCAATACAAGCTACCCGATGTTCATTGATTCTAAAAATAAAATATTGGTTCTCCTTAACACAAATGAAAGCTTTGAGCTGATAAAAGATAATGCTTTTTTTAGTCTTTTAGAAAAAGCAAGGGAAGATTCACAGAAATTAGTTAGTATCCAACACAAGTTAAATGAGTAGGGATACTCCCTGTGAATTATGTAGATGGACCAATTGGGAATGGTAAATTTCACCTCTCCTTTTATAGTGACCATTCTGATGGAACTCGGTATCCGATAGGAAAATAAAGGCACACAATTATTTAGCTGGAGTGTCACAGAGTCAAAAAAATATGGGCTAAAGGTACAGTAGCTGCTGAAGAACAAACATCATTACTGGAAAAAGAAGCCTATATGAGTCTGAGGGAGCGTGTACTATTCAATTAGTTGGTAGATGGAGCTGACGGCGTGTTTGATTTTGCGATTTAATTTGTAGCGTAAAAAATTTTTAAGAATGTGTAACTTTTTAAAACATCAGCCGTCTAACTCATCAGTAGAATACAAAGAACTAAAGCAAACTAGTAACATTCACTTTTCACAAAAGGGCCAGGATTCACATTTTTTCGTGTTTCCTGGTCTTTTTGTGGTGGTGGTCCTATATTTTAAAGAAAAAATAAAGAATTTATGAAACCTTTAGCCTGTTCATTCGTATTGTAATTTGAATCTAAAGCTAGACAAAAATTTAGTAAGATTCACTTTCACTTAAAAGACTAGAGCTTACATCATCATGTGAGAATCTAGTCTTTTTTGTATGGTTGTTTAGATATTGTTCAGTATAATATGTTAATCTATGAAAGAAGATTTTTCATAGTCTTCAACCTAAACGCAAAATGACCAGTTCTCTTTAAAAGAGTGACTGGTCTTTTTGTTTAATGTTCCTTTAGCAGACTGTGCTTCTTCAGCATGTTTTATTAATAGCACGAAAAAGTTATGAAAGGGAGAAATTAATTTAAGTATAGTTGCTTCACCTATCATAGTTAAGATCATAGAGACCTATATGTTTGTAACAGAGATGTCAAGCTTGTATTGCTTTCGGTATCACCATGCGAGAATAAAGAAGTAAATTTCATTAATTATTCAGTTAGAGTAGGGGGAGCATTGTTATCAATTTCAGTTTGTAGAAACATAATTTAAATTATGTGAAAATAGCAAACAGTCATCCACCTATTCAATGGGGCTGTCATTGGTAAATGACCATGTGTCATTAGCAAAGGTTAGTCATTTATGAGATTTCATTATTTCTTTTTTAATGAAAGTAAGAAAACTATAAAATTTGATAGAATGATTTATTTTCTCGAAAAAGCATTAATTTCCCCTAAAATCCTATTGGAAAATATTTTAACTTGTTCAGCGCCTCAAGTTGTCGTAGTATTATAACGAATCAAAACTAAGTAAGTTAGTAAGATTCACTTTCACAATAAAACCAGATGCTCTCTTTTGGGGAGCACCTGGTTTTTTGTTTATATGTGATATTAGCGATACCCAATACATATTGCCTGAGCACACTGTGATTATTTTTTCTCTGCTGCAATGATTAAAAACATAGGTCTCCGAAGTTCATCCTGCATGTCCGGAATATTTTTTAGCACTTCCTCTGAAGGCATAGGTTCCTTCACCGTACTTATCGTATAGCTAGCTTGTATTAAGACATTCATATAGGTAGACAGTGTGCGATGGTACTTAATAACATTTTCGGTAAGGTAGGTTGTTTCCTGAATGCCTTCTGTCTGATAGTGATCAACTGCCCAATGCAGGCGGTTGCCATTCTCATCGTAGTATCAAGTCTGGCTTTCCTTAGTAAACAGTATCAAAAAAGCTATTTTCTCGCCTGAATCAATGTGAACCAACTTTTTCCATTGAGTGTGCCAGAAACTCTGTATATGGGTTGATAGAAATCTTTTGTATCGTACATATAAGAGAGCTCTATTAAATCGACAGTAAGTTGATCGCCTTTTTTTATCAATAGTTCTTCTTCCGTTACAAGTGCATTATATTTTATCTGTGGAAACTTGCCATTCTTAATTCGCTCATACACCTCTGCAGGTGACAAAATATTGACTTCACGGATCAATTGATGCTCATGAATATTATACGATAATGAATACAAACTACCATCTGGTTTCAAACCGAGCTCTACTTCACCAAGCCAATAATCTTGGTTCAATTCAGCTTGGTCAGGAAGCGTCCATTCAAATATGCCATTATCTAAAGCTGTAAACGCCCCATCTTTAGGAAGGAGTGAAAGCTCATCCATCATGCTCTTTGCCTTCTTCATTAGTGTTTCTTGCACAGCTAAAGAAGGTTGCACTGGCGTATAAAGATCGTCTGTTAGCGACCAATTTCCCTCTGAATTAATAAATAACGTATAGGAGTTCTCTGCTTTATCTTTTAATAAGAGCTCACGATCACCACTAATATCCTGCTGATTTAACTCTGCTAAATCAAATTTCTTTTGCAACAAAGTCTCAACTTCATCTGTATGAATAATTTTTTTATACACGGGGGCAACGGTAGATGCTGTATGTAAATCTAATGAGGTGGTTACATCAACATCCGACATATTTGATTTTGTGTAGGCGTTTATTGCTAAATGACCAAATTCCTGTTGAGCGTAGACAATCATCATGCCAATAAAAATCAAACCCATCATGAGAGGAATGGCTAGGTTTCCGATCAAGCTTTTCACTTTTATTTTTTTATGCTGAACAATAGAAGATCCTAGTCTATATAACTGGTATCCAATAATCCCACCAAGCGAGTTGTTGATTAAGTCATCAAGCTCGAAAATCCCTGCTCCTGTAAGTGTTTGATACGTTTCAATGGATAAGGTTGCAATCACCACTACAGGAAGAAGCCATTTAAACAGTTTGAATTTAGAGAAAAGTAAAGGTAAGAAAACGCCTAGCGGTACAAACATTAAAATGTTGAAAATACAATTTTGAAGATCACGTAACGAGTATTTCTTCCATGCATCTATATAGCCACTAAATGGTTGAAGATTCATTTGCATGAAATGGGAAGAACCACGCCCAAAAATCGTTAGTTCACACACAAAAACAATATAGCCGATAAATAGTGCTACAAGTATCAGTTGCTTAAAGTTTATTTTTTTTCGATTTGTCTGTTGGTTTTTATGATAGAGGAAATAATAAAGTCCAATAAGTAAGAACTCAGCACCAATAATAAGGATGACTGGCAACATTAAAATCCGAATGTTATTCATAATATCTGTAACGCCCAAGACAAGATGCTCCTAACTATGTTAATCTATTGTCGACTTTTCTTATTGTAAATGGTAATTATTAATAATTATTGAGAAAAATTATGAAGATTTCTTAAGATTTTGTAGCATATCTACTTGAGGGAAAGTGCTTATAGTAAATATGCTTTTATTTTCCGTAAAAAAAGGGGAGGAACAGTTTGGGGATTATCAACAAAGTTTGTGGAAATTGCACGTTTAGAGCCGTAGACAAAATAAATAAAACCTCTTGCTGTTCGAATTATCAGCATAATTTTATGGGCAATAAAGTATAGATAGACGTTTTTTATAAGACTTCCGTTGTATTGTCTTGTCAGTCCTTGTAATCAAAATTGACATAAACAATTGTCAGAAAATATCAATATACCCTATAATAAATAAAAAAGCTGAGAATAAGAGGTGAACTTATGGGGAAACCAGTAGATTACAATCTATTTCCGGGTTATCAAAACACACTTGACTCCAGACTTGATGAACGTAAGGAAGAATTTATTGAAGAACTAGAAAGAGCAAAAGTTGATGGACATATACTTGAATTTGAGAAAACACCAGAAGAATTGCCCCAATAGTAAGATCAAAGCATCTTGAAAAGAGATGCTTTTTTCTTTTACTTGGAGCTTGTTTTTATATGTATAAATTGGGCTTTTCACTTCAAGGAGCTCTTCCTTTTTAAGCGATAATAATTGATAGAAATGTCTATAATCAATAGGATGTAAATTACACTAAATACATTTAAAGTTAACGAAGGCAGAGGGAAAATGACATCTCTGATCAATATTAACCAAATGGTGGTTGATATTAAAACAAAAGCATCCAATACAATAACCATAGTATGTTTGTAGGCTTTAAAAATAAAATTAAATACAATTAATCTTACTAAAATTGGTGTCGTGAAGAAGTAAAATGAATAGATCTGTGTAATTTCTTCTAGGCTCACATGCATCTTCCTTTGGTGTTATTTGTGTTAAATAAGCGGCAGCAAACAAAAATAGGACTATTAACAATAGTCCCATTTTAAGAGTATAGCATATAAATGTCTATTTTTCCATTTTACGTAAATAGGCGAGCTGTCCAATATGATAGGCATTATGAGTAGCGGCATTAGATATGATAGCCCACCATTGCGCTTTCACAGGGAACCCATTTACGATAGATAAAAGTCGCTCTTCCTCAATTAATTCTTGCCACTTAAGTAGAATATGTAATAACTTTTCTTTTAATTCATTGAAAGTTACCTTCTCTTTAACTAGAAACGTATTCGCATTATTTGTTTGCGAAGGGGCCTTCACTTGATTTTCTCGATACCGTATTTGCCAAATTTCATTCCAATAGATTAGATGCTGGACAATTTCAGCCATACTATGGCTAGAAGAATCGGGTTTCCAAAAGGCTTCTGCTTCAGATAGCCCTTCTACGACTTCAGAAAATGAGATATACCAACTTGGGTCATTTGCATTAGCTAAAAGTTGATCTAACAAAATGGTCTTAGCCTCCATCATTCACGTTTCCTTCCTCAAAATATTTTTTGAATAGTATAACATTTTAAGTTTGAATGTACGGATAAAATACTAGTTTGGTGCAACAATAAAAAAGCTGCAGCTTATTAGAGCTACAGCAAATATAGATGAGGATTTTAACACTAGTCAGTTAAAACAGGCAAATCAGCTTCTATTTTCAGCTTTTTTCGGTTCTTCTTTTTTACTTCTAAGTAGTAATGCCATGAATAAGAAACTGGCCACCCAAAAGGCAAAGAATAAATTTTCTAGCAAAGCCCAATGACCATTTTTAATATAATTCCAAATGGTTGTAAATAAAAAAATGATGATAAAGAATGCGATATATAAGCATTTTCCGAATGTAGTCACTTCAAGCACCTCTGTTATTAATCATCACACATAAGAAATAAAACCCTCTGTTTCATTCATTATGGGTAATACACTCAAGGTTAGTGTGTGTAAATTTTGGTTACTTATACATCCACCGAAAAGATAGAAGGTAATACTTACCGAATAACAACTTTTTAATAAAATGTAAAAATTAGTGTATTCGCATTATGGTAGACTGAACATGAAGAAGTAGATGGAAGGGAGGGAAATAGAGTGAGACAGTATGCGAACAAAGAAGAATTAATTAGTACGATTGACGAAAAGTATAAAAAATATATTGCCGAATTTAATGATATACCCGAAATCTTAAAAAATAAACGGATTAAAGAAGTTGATAAAACGCCGTCTGAAAATCTTTCTTATCAACTTGGATGGATAAATCTATTGCTTCACTGGGAGCAAAAAGAACAAAAGGGAGAAGAAGTACATACACCTGCAGAAGGCTATAAATGGAATAATCTAAGTGGATTGTATAACTCTTTTTATAAACAATATGGAGAGTACTCTTTGAAGGAACAACAATCCATGCTTAATGAAGCTGTCAATCATTTATGTGAGTGGTTAAATACCCTTTCAGAAAAGGAGTTATTTGAAGTTGACCAAAGACGATGGGCAAAAACACAAGCTAATTGGCCTGTTTGGAAATGGGTTCATATTAACTCAGTTGCTCCATTTACAAATTTCAGAACCAAAATTCGTAAATGGAAGAAGATGAACCTTTAAAAAATTGAATATTCCTTACTATAACAAACCAAACGAATTTACTTTAGCCTTCCACAAATGGAAGGCTTTTTATTATCCACTATGACAACAAGTGATGAGCTATGGTACGTTTTACTGTATCTAGATACTTCATATGAAGGAGGAGGTAGGGAATGAGCAAGAAACAATCTTTCTGTATTTATGCTTGACGGAGCTGAGCAGGTACATTAGCGCTTTTATTCAATATAAAACTACTATTCTAATGACTATTGTAAAAGATTAATATGTACTATTTTACATAGAATTTAGAATATTCATATTAAATAACAAAGTATTTATTATTTTTCTGTTAAAATTACTATGTTAAACAATATTTTGGTATTGTTTGATAATTACAAGTAATTGTGTTAATAGGATTTAAAACTTATCTTTATTAAACAGGGAGGGATTACTCTAAGTATGAGTAAATGTATTTAAATGCATTAACAGCTTCAGCGGTAGTAGTAGCACCGATTACAAGGATGTACTGCGCTCGCCATAAGCTTATAAAAAGATTAATAATTTAATGATCGTCCATGATGGTAAATTTAAACTCGAAAAAATCTAATCATCTGTATGTTGGAGAAGCTTTAAATACGAATTTCTTTAATGCCATCTGGTAGTACAGGTACTATTTAGGGGGATTTAATCATTTATGCGCCAAATGTACCCTCTCTTTAAATGGGTTAACTGTTGAAGGGAATACAGTAATTGAATAATAACTTCCATGTAAAACCTAAGGAAAAGATTATTTTAGATTAAAATCATAAGGAGCTGAGCGAATGAAGAAATATGAATGTAATGTCGTTACTAAAATAGCGTTATCATTTTTACTTGTAATGTCTATGATTTCACCTTATTTCACAGTTGTAAAGGCCGAAACCACAGAAGCTATTGGTGTGGGGGAAGCGGTCAATCAATTTGTTCCTACTTCAGTTATTAGTAATGTTACTGTAGAAGGATATATAGTAGGGTTTGTCAAAAGTGAAACTTCTTATTCTGTGATAGCAGATAGTGATACAAATATTGCCATTGCCGATTCACCAGATGAAACTGATGTCACGAAAATGCTATATATTCAATTACCAAGCTCCTATAGAGCCAATTTCGGATTATTTACTAACCCAAGTAATCTTGGGAAAAAAGTTAGAATAACAGGTTCACTGGAAAAATATTTTGGCAACCATGCAGGGCTAAAATCGCCAACTTCAATGGACTTTGTTGGGGACGATACAACTGAACCAACTATTCCTTCAGTGAATGAAGTAACCATTGCCGAAGCTCGTGCAGCTGTTGGAACAGACAGCACAGTAAAAATTCAAGGGACGGTTACGACAACACCTGGTAGCTGGGGAGGCAAGGCCTTCTATGTACAAGATGAGACAGCAGGGGTATATGTCTTTTCAAGTTCTGCAGAAGCAGGGAGCTTAGCTGTTGGGGATATTGTCAGCATCACAGGAAAAACAAGTTTATATAGTGGAGAAGTTCAATTTAATTCGCCAACAATTGAACGGATTTCTACAGGGGCATCACCTGCACCGCAGACAGTAAATTTACCGATTGCAGATGATAGCACACAAGGTAGATTAATCACACTTGAAAATGTGAAGATTAAAGATTTAGCGCCATCTGGTACGTATGGTACATTTGAATTTAAAGCAGTCGATGCAGCAAATAACGAACTGTTAATTCGCCATGATAACCGCACAGGCTATCAGTTTTCACAGTTTGAAGCAGATGGCTTCAATAACAATGATGTCATTAATGTGACAGGAGTTGCTTCAATTTTTAACGGGGTTTATCAACTCAAAACATTAAGTACAGAAAGCTTCCAATTGGTACTAAACTATGAGCCAACACAAGTAGAGAAAGTTAAGGCTTTACCAGCAACAGGCGAAGTTTATGCAGGAACAAAAGTAACACTGTCTACAAATACCCCAAATGCAACCATCTATTACACAATCGATGGTTCTGAACCGTCATTAGCTAGTGAGGTTTATGATGCAGCAGCGGGGATTATTGTAAATGAAGCCATGACTATAAAAGCATTTGCTACCGCAACAGGTCTAGACGATAGTGACATTGCATCCTTTAATTATACAGTTAAAGAAGAGCCAACCGTTATATCCATTACTGAAGCTCGTAATAAAGAAATCGGGCAAATTGTTATCGTATCAGGGATCGTGACAGCCAAATTAGAAACAGCTACAGCGCACATTCAAGATGAAGATGGTGCGGCGATAGCCATTTATCCTGTGGATAGTCTTGCCGCAAATGTCGGTGATCGGGTGACGGTGCAAGGACGCGTAGATGAATATAGCGGTCTAAAGCAATTAACGAATATTTCACTTGCCGGTATGCCTGTTCCTTCGACAATACCAGAGCCACATCTTATTAAAAGTAATGAGGTCGCAGAAGACAATGAATCGAAACTAGTTACACTTAAAAATGTTACCATTACTGGTTCGGGTCAAAACTTTACAGGTACTGATGAAGTAGGCCCATTTGCTATTTACGATAAAACACGAGACTCTGGTTTAGTGAGTGGAAAAACGTATGGGGAAATTACAGGAATTGTTGGTCAGTATACAAACCACCAATTGCTCCCACTTCGCGTTATTGAAGATGTAACAAAGGTGCAGGATATCAAAGCTTCTCACGTAGGGGGCGTAACAGCTGGCACGAAAGTCTCCCTTTCTACAATGACTGAAGGAGCTACGATTTATTACACAGTGGATGGCTCAACGCCAACAACAGCTAGTGCAAAGTATACAGAGGAAATCCTTGTTAATAAACCAATGACGCTTAAAGCGATTGCAGTGAAAGAAGGTTTAACGAACAGTGCAATTGCTACATTTGTTTATGAAATTATTGATACTAAAAATGCCAAGATTAGCGATATTCAAGGGGCAAGCCATAAATCACCATATGTCGATTTAACAGTAAATGATGTGGAGGGAATTGTAACCTTCGTTTTAAATTCAACTAGCTTTATTATGCAAGAAAACGAGTCGTCATTTGATGGCGTAAAATCAACTGCTATCAAAGTAAATAAGACAGGACATAATGTAGCAGTAGGGGATGTTATTAACGTATCAGGAAATGTAATAGAAGCTGGTGGCAACTCTCGATTGACAGATACACAAATTGCAGCAACAAATATTACAAAAACAGGTACAGCAGGAATTCCAGAAGCCCTTGTGATAGGGGAGGATCTGTTACCACCAAAAAAAATTATTGATAATGATAGTTTTGCAATTTTTGACCCACAAGAAGATGGCATCGATTTTTGGGAATCTATTGAGTATATGCTGGTATCATTCCCAGATGCGAGAGTGATAGGACCGATTTATAATAACGATTCGCCAATTGTTGTACCGAGCACAACAAATAATACATTTAATGTGAATGGCGGTTTAAATATAGCGGCCGATGATTATAACCCAGAAAAAATTATGCTTGAAGGGGTAGCTGGTAAAAATTATGATTCAGGTGATCGTTTTAATGATGCCCTTATCGGATTTGTAGAAAATTTTACAGATGGCTATCGACTGAACACAAATAAAGTCTTCCCAGAATTAACAAAAGGGAATCTTCAGCAAGAGGTGACGCATCTTGAACCAGTAGCGGACAAGTTAAATGTCGCTTCCTATAATATCGAAAACTTTTCAAATAATCCTGCCAATACATCAAACGAAAAAGTAGCCAGAATAGCAGCGACATTTGTGAATAATATGAAATCACCAGATATTATTACATTGGTCGAAGTTCAAGATAATGATGGACAAACTGATTCAGGAAATGCGGATGCATCGGAAAGCTACATGCGATTAATTCAAGCAATTAAAGCTGCGGGTGGTCCTGCTTATGATTGGATTGATGTCATGCCAATTAACAATACAGTAGGTGGTGCACCTGGCGGTAATATTCGTGTGGGCTATCTATATAATCCAGATCGTGTTTCATTAGTGTCAGGTATAAAAGGGATGGGTGACCAAACCAATACGTGGACAGCAGATGGAAGCCTTACTTTAAATCCTGGCTTTGTTGATCCATCAAAATTTGTAGATACACGAAAACCAATTGCAGCCGAATTTGAATTTCAGAAAGAACGTGTAGTGATTATCGGAGCTCATCTAAATTCTAAAGGTGGGGATGGTTCACTTTGGGGACCAACTCAGCCACCAGTGCTAGAATCAGTTAAGAAACGTATTCAACTTGCTCAAGCCATCAATGATTTTATGGATGAAGGACTTGCTATTAATCCAGATTTAAATATCATTGTAGCAGGGGACATGAACGACTTTGAATTCACACCAGCTCTTCAAACGTTAAAAGGTGATGTTTTAACGAATATGATAGATAAAGCCCCAGAGCAAGATCGTTTTACGTACTTCTTCCAAGGAAACAATCAAGTGTTGGATCATATTTTAGTTTCAAATAATCTTGCTGATGTTACAGAAATTGACTTGATTCATATAAATGCGAACTTTACAGAAGCACAAGGCCGTGCATCAGATCATGACCCAGTATTAGTTCAAATTGATTTGAAGGCAGACAATGAGGAAATACCCACACCAATAACACCTGAAAATGTATACAACTATGATAACTACAAAACAGGTAAATTAATAATGAATCGCCCAAGCATTTCGCTATCGTTAGGGAAAAATACGAAAATTAAAAATGGAATTGCAGTATTTAGTCAATATGCTGAATTCCATGGGGAAGGATTTGCAGATAAAACAGTAACGATTAGTCCCAAAAAAGGAAATGCGATTATTGACTTTAAAGGTACGAAAATTGGTGAAATTATTATCGAAGGAAAAAATATAAAAGAAATACGAAATTTACCTGATGGAGCGACCATTACGTATACTAAAGGGGCTTCGGCAGAGGAAATTGAGTTTAAGTAGAATCTAAAAAACAACCCAGCACTAATCTATATTGGATTTGGTGCTGGGTTGTTTGCTAATTACCTGTAACACTGAAAAGTTGTTGAATAATAAAAAATAACCAAGTGTTTATATGAATACTTGGTTATTTTTTTACTTTTTATAAAGCCCAAATTAGGAAATAAAAATTTTAAACCGATAATTAAACTAACGAACCCTGAAATCTTTAATGTTATATTTGTAGATGTCTCTCCATTCTCAGTGATATTCATTAGTAAACTGCCAAAGGAAATAAAAATAAATCCAATAAAACCAGAAATATATTTCAATTTATCATCCCCTTATTTAAATAAGCACTAATTTTTACTCCACTCAAAAAGCAGTTTCTTTAAACAAAGAGTAGCATCCAACCTTTCTTTCAATACAATTATTTCAGTTGGAGTGAGGGACTCATTGTATGTATAAGAGTAATTACTCATGCTTACTGTATAAAACTATTTAAAAGTGTACCCCACTTAAAAGTATTTATAGAAGTTTAGATGGTAGTAAATATCATGTTAGAAAAATCGCTATTTATATTAACTATCAAGAAAAGCATCCCTCTATTTTTCACCCTTCCAATTTCCTTAGAGCAAAAACCCGACTGAATCATACTTTTGTGCAGATGAAAGAAGGGACTATGGCAAACGAAAAAAGCATCGCAACGAAGCAATGCTAAGTACGTGGGGTTTTTGACAACTTTACTACATAAAAAACAAAGCCTATAAATCCACAAATAAAGAAAATATATGCTACTAATATGGACATTGCTTCTAAGTTGTTAGTGAATATCCTATATCCTCCTAAAGTAAATAAAGCCAAACTGCCAACCGAACTAAGTAATATTCTATTTTTGTCAGTCAACACACACACCTCCAAATAATGGTATGTATATATATTAACATAAAATTTATTTTTAGTTAACATATTATGTTTTCATTGGTGAGTGTCATAAAGTTCAATATATGATCATATATTCTCTTTTTTAATACATATTAGATTTATTAACTGGCACAGTTATAGCAAACTTTTATGACTATTTATTTCGAAATGAAGAAGTACAAAATGACATAATGGAAAAGTTAATGAAACAAGTGTTCACTGGAGGTAACAAACATTACAAAAGCTTCTTACACTATATTACTAAAGATAAGCCCTCCACAAGAAACGTACTTAATTTAAATGAACCACGTAAAAAAGTAAATACACTAAGGAAGGAACAAGCACAACAAGCAACTAAGAATATCCGAGATAAGTTCCTGATTCAATTGTTATATGAAACGGGATTTCGTATTGGAGAAGGTCTCGCTCTTTTCATGGAGGATTTCATTTTGATCATGGCAAGGGACATCGAATTCGTTTCGTGCTTTTTGGACGGGTTTATTAGCATTGTTTGTTGTTACTTAGTTCTACTTAGTTGGTGACTTAATTATAAAAATAGTTCTTCCAATGGCTTTATCAATTATATATCTTGTTGATTTAGTTTTTCGTTTTTAAAAAATAAAACGTATGAAAGTAGAGCTTTAAATTTGTTTGTTTATGCATGTCATTTAACAATAACGTTCCCAAATGAAAGTTTGAAAAGAGACCGAAACCCTTAACAATCGGGTGCGATTCTGTAACAAGGATCAGCGTTCGTTTTCATTAAAAGGCCAGATCGTTAAATATCTGATCAATCTTTTAATTGGATTTTTATGTTAAAATTAATAATTAACAATTAGATTAAAATATATATGATGTTGGAAGAAACCATGGGATACATTATGGATTTAAGAAATTTAGTGGGCAGTCGTCCTCTAATTATGGCTGGTGCATGTGTAATTCTTGTAAATAGTAAATAGGAATTACTGCTACAACTTCGTAAGGACAATAATTGTTGGGGATTGGCTGGTGGTTCCATGGAGGTCGGGGAAGCATTAGAACAAGTAGCCAAAAGAGAATTATTAGAAGCGACGGGTTTGCTTGCAAATGATTTGACCTTGTTCAATGTTTTTTCTGGACAAGAATTCTGCTATAAATGTCCTCATGGTGATGAGGTACATAATGTAGTAGCAGCTTATTTTTGTAGAGATTATAAAGGGACATTAAAAAGAGAAGAAAATGAAGTTGAAGCCTTAAAATTCTTTAATATGACTGACCTTCCTTCGAATATCAGTCCACCAGATTTACCAATCGTTAATGAATATTTACATAAGTTTTTATAAAGCAAACGGGCGCATTTCTATAGTAAGGAATACGTCTTTCTTGATCTAAGGGCCAGATTGTTGAGGAACATTTTCAACGGAATTTGATATTGTTGTTAAAATTCAGAGTGAGATTGTGAAGTTTCTCACTTAAACTAACGGTCAGGTTAGTTGAATAATCTTCGGCTCATACAGTTATAGCTGTATGACCGAAGATTAGTAGAGAATAAAGATGGAGGCTGTTTAATTTAAGTCGTTTGAAAATGAATGGAAATATCCGGAAAGGGAGGCTTGAATACAAAAGAATCTTGTTATGTTGATTAGCCTCTTTAAATAATGAATTTCTATCAAAGAAATCTATTGATTATTACTACTGTCTGTATGAACAATGATTTTCTGCTTCATTTTTTTTACTTCCGATTGACTATAAAAATAAAATAACAGCCAAACTAGTGCAAAAATTAATACATTAAATAGTAACAATAGAATCGTTAGTTTTATCGAAAATGTTGGAAGCCATTTTAAAGAAAAGGCGACAGCTATAAAGGTCCCTATAGCGATAAAAAAATGACAAGCACTTTGTTGTAAAAATGTTAAACGTTCTGTTCTATAGAGGTATGAAGGTAGTATACAGGCAATGCCAACAGTAACTGATCCGATAACTTGTTGTGGAAAATTAGATATAACAGCTTCTAAAAACAAATCCCCTTTCAACCAATATCCAATAAGATTTACAAAAACAAAAACTGTACAGCCCATACTTATTCCGAACCATAAATTCTTGAAAAAGTTCATGTACTTATACCCCCAAGCGCTCTTTAAATGATTTTTTATAATTGCGTGAAATGACTTCTTTTATTCCTAAAGTAAGCTCGATTTCCATTGTGCCATTAAAGGAAGCTTCAATATTTCTGATTTTTCTAGGATTAATGATGGCAGATTTAGAAATCCGAATAAATCCTTCTCCTAGTTGCTGCTCTAACTCATACAAAGGCTTATTCATAAGTACACGATTACCATCGTCGCTATATAGTACTAAATCTTTGCCTTCCGTCCTAATAGCTATTACAGAATTAGGCTCGATAATATGTACTTTATTGTTAGCGGTCCCTGTTAAAATTTGTTGTTCTTTTTGTTGTAAGAGTGAGATTGCAGCCTGTATAGTTGGCGTTAATTCAGAAACGCAGATTGTTATGTAGGGTTCGTCAATTTGTGGATCAATTTTTATGTCTATCTTCATCTCTATCACCTCTCTATAAAAATATACCATAAATTACAAATTGAAAAATGCAGGTTGTCTTTCATAAAAAGCATTTCACCTTTCAATAAAGACATGTTACATGTAGCGTATTGTTGCTAAACTTTGATGTCGTTATATTAAGCCTTAGAAACATAAATTTAATTTAAGGGGACAGTTAATATGAACGAGATCACAACGCTAAAAGAGCGAAGAAAGGCAGGATGGATATTAGCAAGCATATCAAGTATGCTTTCATTAAGTGTTATTTATTGGTATGTAACTAATCCTAAAAAATTTGTTGAGAATGGGTTGGGGTTGGGCAATTCACTGGAACTGCACCTGAACTTACCTATGTGGTTTTTCACTGCATTCATTGTAATCGGGTATATTTCCTATACAATGTCTGCAATACCTTTAGTAAAAAGCAATTTGTTTACATTTTCTTGGCTAAAATTGATTGGTATATGGGCTGCTATTGTAAGTGGGATAGTTGAAGAAGTCGTATTTAGACATTTGCTCATGGAGTATGTATTATCTATTGGATTTTCAAATCTTTCACAAGTAACAATCTCAGGAATTGCGTTTGGAATTGCTCATGGCACATGGGTGTTATTGCGAGGAGAGATGAAAATTGCGCTTCCAGCAATTCTTTCAACGACAATCTTAGGTTGTCTACTTGCGATGCTCTATATTTATACTGGAAGGAGCACCTTTGCACCAATTGTAGCCCATATTCTAATCAATATGGTAATAGAGCCATGGTTGATGCTAGCTGCCATTTCAGGGAAATGGCAGCTAAATAAAAAACGATGGTAATAATTAGGGATGATGGTGTAATTTAGCCTCTCGATATTAAATGATTTTATGGGAAAAGGCTATATAATTTACCTCTGTTAGCAAATTTGAAGTTTTTTCAGGATCTATGAGGTTCAGCCGTTTAATCTAAGCTCTTCAATTCCCATAAAAAAACGGAGTAATCTTTCATTTTATGTGATGAAGCGTCGATTTTACCCGACGTGGATGGCTAACGGAGTGATTTATTTCAACAAGCTATAAGCGATTTTAGGAATAAGCCCATATTTTAGTTAGTCCATTAAATGGTGCTTTCCTAGAAACATGGAAAGTGCCTTTTATATTAATTAGAGTTCAAAATTATCACTATTTTTTAGGTTGTTGAATATCCTTGTATGAAAAAATCTTTCA
Source organism: Lysinibacillus sp. K60 (assembly GCF_019731275.1). Lineage (NCBI taxonomy): Bacteria > Bacillati > Bacillota > Bacilli > Caryophanales > Bacillaceae > Lysinibacillus > Lysinibacillus sp. K60. The sequence continues at coordinate 694,364 of NZ_JAASJR010000002.1, forward strand.
TTGAACATAATAGAATTTAGAATTAATAGATTTATAGATGGGAGAGTGAAAGACACATGTTATCATCCGAAGTATGGAAAAGGTACCAACAGGATAAAAAAATCGAGGGATATTCATCGCTTACATTATAAACATATTGTTTTCAATACAATCTATTATTACGATTTTTGGTGATATTGATATGAACGAAATTAATATAGATAGATTAAAAGAATATTTATTACTTTCAGGAGACCACTTAAAGCCTTCTAGCTTAAGATATAGGGTTCGTTGTGTTAAATCATTATTTAGATGGTCACAAGATTGGAGAAGCCTCAAACAAATTAGAATTAATTAGCAAAGGAGGTGTAATAACTGTAAAATAAAAACTTACAATCTGTGTGGTTAAAAATAATGTTAAGACGAGAACTTGAACAACAGGGATCACATTTATCTACTGGGATTGATATTTGTGAGAGCCATTCTATCTGTCGTTATATAAAAAAACAATTGCAATTGTTGAATTAAAAAGTTGAAAAAAATCAATAAAAGGCGGTCAGGTATTTGAATTCAAATAATATAAAGTAAGGGCCATATTGTGGAATAAAGGATGTACAGTTTATACCTGAAGAAAATCAAGAAGATAGAGTAGGATTCCTTTATGCTATTACCCTTTATGAAGATGAACAAATGAACTTTTATATTTACTGAAAATGAAGTAACTAATTTTTACTCCTATACAGAGCCTGATATTTATCCAATAGTTGATAGCTTTTATAAAAATCTTAAAGTTGAAGAAGAATAAGTATATCCTTGTGCAACTAATGATGGCTTTTGTTGAAGATTTGAATACTGAAATAAATTAAAATGGCTTGATTCTTTTAGTGAATCAAGCCATTTTCTTTGTCGAAAAAAGTAACAATACATATACTAATTGGGGTAATCTATTTACCTCGATTTACGTAATGTTGTGTGGTATTTCCTGCATTAAATTGATCAGTAATATATTGTACAGCCTCTTGTAGCGCTAATTTACTGTTACAAGTGAAGACATCTATTGCAGCATAGCCGTACTCTGGCCACGTATGAATCGTTAAATGTGATTCTTGTATAATGACTACACCGCTAACCCCGTAAGGTGAAAAATGATGGAAATGTTCGGTCACAATTGTTGCTTTTGCTTTATGGGCAGCTTGACACATAATCTTTTTAATGTGTTGTACGTCATTGAGCAATGCATCATTGCAATCATACAACTCTAATAAAATATGATGCCCTAATGCGTGCTGGGATTGTGATTTTTTTACTGTTCGCTTAATTTGTGAAAACTTGTTATTTTTGCAATTTGGACAACCACTGGATTGAAGCTGTGTAATCGTAGTGTATTTGTTGCCAGTGCCTACTGTATGGGAGTTCTTACAATGATTACACTGATAAACAACAGATTTCTTCTCAACCTCTCCTGTGTAAATTGGTCGCGTAAATTTACGCTGATTAGGAATATAAGGAATCATTTGCTCTGTAGTTTGTAATACGAATAATTGACTTGTAGCACCTAAAATCTGCGCACCTTCATAGTTGTTTATGTCGTAATGAATATTATTAATCACAAAGCCCATAGCATATAAGCTTTGCTGTAGCTCCCAATGCTTTTGATAGCTACGTTTGGCATAGGAAAAAAACACATGCCGCATTGCTTCTGGCTTTAGTGCATTAATTGCACGTGATAAAAAGAGCTGTGCGCCAATCAAGGTATACGGTGTATCTGTATAAACGCAATCAAACTGGTCAGCATATGTTTCGGGCAAAGGCTCATGAACGTTATAATAATCTGTTGTAATCGAAAGCTCATAGTCTTTAGCTATTTTACTAATAGTACTTAAAATTCGTCTATCAATATCTAATACAACAATTTTAGTTGCAGAGTGTGGAGCGATTTTCTTTATTAAAAATGCTAATGCAATACTGATGAAATCATCATCGCCTAAACACAAAATACGCTTATTGAGTAGCATCGTATAGTCTAGTGCCAGCAATGCACGTTTTAAGGCAGTCTCAACTGTACATTTTGCTTGATCAATTGTCACGTCAGCTATAGGTCTAGCCTCATAAATAGTGCTTATTTCGCTTATATTTTGTGAAATCCATTCTATTCGAAATGCATCATCTGTCGTTAATTGTAGGTAGAGTTCAGCATCGGCACCTGAGAGTTGGAAATATTGCATAACGGCTAGCTGGCCTTTTTTCGTTAAGCTATGTTTACCCCAACCTTGTTTGGCAAATTCTTTCTTCATAGCTGAAACGATAGGTATTGGTAAGGCTGTCATATAAGCTAAAGATTTAGTTGTACAATTATTATGGAAATATAAAGTAAGTAGAGCTTTCTCTAATGTATGGTAATGTTCTTCAAGCTGCATATCAGCTGTAATTTGTTGTAATAGTTTTTGCATTGTAGATTCGTCCTCTCAATTTTAATAAGTAAAAAATTAAAATTGTCTAAATCAACGAACAGAAAAAGCGCGACTAAAATTAGTCGCGCTAAAGGTTTATAATAGCCTACTAATTCTAATCTTGCTTTTTTTTGCACAACAAATAACACCCATATAAGGTGGTTTTGTTCAACAAAATTTAGCTATAACGTTGATTTAGATTAGAATTCTACAGTAACAAAAAGTTCACCCTTTAATAAAATATTACTTCAACTATAAAATAGACATAGTAATTTCGCAAGTTATATTTTTCGCTACCCCTTATTCAACAATGGCTGCGATTGTGGAAGAAGCGGCGCTGTTCTTATTAAACTAACGGAGTGCTTAAGTTGAACAAGAAAGGGCATAACATATTAGTCATATAAAATATGTTTTACCCTTTAATTTATTTGACTTTTCTCAATTTAGGTCTTGATAAGGGGAGATAGATTTACAATTTCGGATATGCATGGGGATAGAGAGGTTGAAGTAGTTCATAGATTGCTTGATACGATAGCATACATGCTATTGGAAACCTCATGAAATTATCCAGTATGACAACAAATGATGAAGTAGCCGAGTGACTACTTCTAATAAGAGTATTTTTAAGAGGAATTAATTTATTTAGTATGAGATCTGGATAAAATTAAGTACTTTCAAATAAGGTCTTACAGTCTAAAAATCTGTCAGGTCCTTATTTTTTATGCCATTTCATTGTTTTTTTCAATATCTTCTACTTTGATAAATTTCAAGACAACAAACAAAAGAATAAATCCTAATACACCTGCCGTAATATAGCTGGCATTGAGATAATTTTTCATGACAAGTGACATAACAGGAGGGCCTGCTGCAACGCCTATAAATCGTGCTGAGCTATAAAAAGAGGATACGGTTCCCCTTAACTCTTTTCTAATATTGTCAGTAATAATTGTGTCAAGTGCAGGCAATAGTGCACCAATAGCAATCCCCACTACACTCGTGACGACTAATAAAAGAATCAGTTTTTTGCTTGTAAACCCAACAAAGATAATACTAACAGACATGGCAATCAAGGAGGCAATGATAATTTTTTTAATCCTACCTAAGTTTCCTTTAATTTTTCGACCAGATATAAATGAAGCTATACAAAGTAATAAAAGTGGGATGGCAAGGACAAACCCTTTTTTAATCCCTTTTATATCATGAACTTTTTCGAGGTTTTCTGACAAGAAAAATAGCATACTAAATAATATGAGCATCACAAGGACCCCGTTAAGGAATACGGTATATAGCCATTTTCCTTCCTCCTTGAAAACTTTTTTTGTATTACGTAAAAACTCTTTGAGCTTCAATGGTTCATCATCATCTTTAGGCGCTTTAACAAAGAAAAAAATAAGTACAATCGAAATCAGACTAAGCGCTGAAATAGAAAAGAAGGGCAGGAACCATAAAAATGCAGCAAATATTGATCCTAAAATGGGACTTAACACTTTCCCAAACGTGTTAGACGTTTCAATTATCCCTAATGTAGAACTTATTTTTTCATCATCATCCTGGTAAAGGTCACCTACAAGAGGCAATACGATCGGCATTGCACCAGCGGCCCCAATTCCCTGAATAATTCTTCCGGCGATAATCATTGCGTATGGGTCATCCATTTTCCAGGAAGCAAATCCAGCAATCAGACCACCGATTAAAGCTAAAATTAAGCTTGGTAATATGACTATTCTTCTGCCGAAGCGGTCCGAAAAATAGCCAGCTACTGGGATCAGAAAAATAGCTGCGACTGAATAGCTTGTTATGATCATGCTCGACTGAAATGATGTGATCCCTACCTTATCCTCCAGAATAGGGAGCACGGGAATAAGCATTGAATTTCCAAGTGTCATGATGAGCGGAATTGAAGTCAAACTTACAATGCACCAGACACTTACATTAACCTTCTCTTGGTCCATTACCACACCTCGACTAATATTCTTTGAAAGGTATGGTTTCCTTTCGTGTTTATTTTATGCGCTGTTGGTGGGTTTATTGGAATAAGACTTGGTAAGCCTGCTTCCCAAAGTAAATCCCGAAACCAATCATTAATAAGGCTGAGATAAAAGAGACCGTTTTCAAAAGCTGTGTAGATAATAATTTTCGAGCAACACTGGATAAAAAGGCATAAATAAAATCTACAAGAATAATGCCCATCAAAATGGCGATACTTACCAAAATGATTTCATACCCTGTTGAGATACCAGCTGTTTTTGCGAGTATGGAGCCGTATATTCCTAGCCAGAAAAGGATGGTTAGCGGATTCAAAAAAGACATGAAAAATCCAGTCATGAGGGATTGTCTCAGTCGTGTTCTTTTCCCTGTTTTCGAATCCATCTCAATTTTATGTAGCGACAGTAAATTTTCGATACCGGTGTATAAAAGAACAAAACAGCCAAAGGACCAAAGGATTGTTTTCAACCAGATGGAATTGATAAATTGGCCAATTCCAAAATATACGATAAACATATAGATAATGTCAGTCGCTATGGCTCCCAGACTAAAAAACCATGCATGAAAAAACCCATTTTTTAAACCTGTATTTAATAGAACAGTCTTAACAGGACCAATTGTTGCAGCCATTGATATGCCTAAAAAGATAAAGGTAAATATAGATCCCATAAAATAGCCTCCAATTATCAAATGTAATTGCATTTTATTCGAAGGCCATAACTTTTAGGACAATCTAAAAGGGCAAAGAAAACATGCTGGAATGAGGAAATCTTTAAAACAAATAATTCAATCAAATTCGTTCATAATAATGAAAAGGACGTGATGACAATGCTAAATGAGAAGAAGATATCAAAGCTAAAAAATATGTTAATTGAGCAAAAACACTCGCTCCAACGAAGAATGGATACAGATGATGAATATTTAGAACGAGATAGTTTACGGGATTCAGTTGATGAGTTGTCAACAGTCGATAATCATCCAGCAGATCTGGGTACCGAATTATACGAGCGTGAAAAAGATATGGCGTTAAAGGTCCATGACAATGATGAGTTAGCAAAAGTAAATACGGCCTTACAAAAGATTGAGGATGGTACCTATGGCGTATGTGAAGTTTGTCAACAAGATATCCCATATGATCGATTGGTGGCACTGCCTTATACCTCTTTTTGTATTGAACATACTGCAAAAGACGTTCCAACAGATCGACCAGTTGAAGAGCAAGTGATGCTTCCTCCAGTAGACAATTCTTTTGCTGGCCGAGATGACAAGGATGATATTCATGATTATGAAGATATGTTTCAAGTTGTAGCGAAATATGGAACTTCTGAAACACCTTCCGATTTTGAAGGGGATTTTGAAGATTATGATGAATTATATGAGGACCCTGAAGAAATTGCCGTTAATGACGAATGGGATTCATACCATATCTCTGAAACAGATGAACTAACACGCCAAGTTTCCATTCAGGAAGTAGAACACGCGAGAAAATTTGATTATTTAGAGGATTAAATGTGGGATTCAAAAAGATAGGCACAATTGTTATAAATGAGTGCTTTAATAAAATGTTTAGAACGAATGTAAAACTTGCAGCATGTTTTGTAATAAGAAAAATAGGATGTAAACTCGGAGGTAGGTCCTTTGGTATTTACAATAACCTCAATGTTAGGGAAAAACAGACCAACGACCGACCTACATCCAAAATAACGTGGTGTCGCTCTATCGCGAGTTGCAAGTGAGCTCTCCACAATAGGATTACCATAATATTTAAGCTTTCATCTTAGGATGGAGGCTTTTTCTTTTGCTTCGAAAACTGCACCAAACAGCCAAAACACTATGAGTTGACAGGGCAGAGTTTGGTTAAAAGTTGAATATTTTCGGCAATTGCCGTGAAGTCACGTGTGATTATGTTGACTACTAGAGATCGGTTTGCACTTGCGACCCTAGTAATAAGAGAAAAAAAGTAATTGATATGGGATTAAGGCAGTTAGAGCAACTTGAATAATATGCTGGACAAGGATTCCCAAGTAACTATAATTTCAGAAATTACGCAATCGGATCTAAATACCGAAAAAGGAGCAAATAAAGCGTGTCGGAAATAGTGTGTGTGCCTCCTGACTTGCCAGAGGCTGTTGTATGAGGGAATTTACCAGAAATGTGTGCTAGCAGCAATCGATATGCTGTGAATATATGAAAGAAAATGTGAAGGAGTAAATCAAATTAAAAAGTGTAAGAAGTGTGGGGGAAAAAGTGGTGGTTACAGGCGATATTATTGTGCTTGCAGATGGATATGAAATTGAGGAATTTAAGTGTAAGAAATGCGAAATCACTTCGAATTAGAAAGAATTTGTGCAGCAAGAAAAAAGGTGAAATTCTTGATTGCGGTAGTATCAGTCAATTTATATTCAAAAGATGCATTTGCCAGCGATGGATGATGAATTACTGGACGAAGCAATTGAAATTGTTCGTCATAGAAATGAAAAATTCAAAAGTGAACATTGTTACGTTCAACGGAATATTGACTATGTAAGTAAAGAAGAAATTGCCAGAAAAGATTGATAAAACCGTAGCAGAGATTAGTTGAAAAGAAAGAAACGAAAAAGGGTCACTAGGTTGGAAGTGACCCTAAACAGAAGTTTTATGTGAATTTTTTAGGATTAGCAACTTTGAGTGATGCAATCTCTCCGCAGTTTTTGCAAAAAGTCATAAGAATTGGTGAACCAAAAGCCATTTTTGAACCAATCGGTCTTATATTACCCGAACTACTATTACCACCAACTTGACCGCTTATAAAGGAATCCTTACCACAAGTCTTACAAACTAATTTATTATTTTCCATAATATCACCTCTTTATGTAATGTATGTAAATTATAGCATAAAAAACCTGAAATATTTCTCACGAATACAACAAACAACTGCACAAAACATATTACACAGTAACTAAAAAAAGCACAGCGTCATCACTCGCCACAGCTCAAATTGGTTTATGCCCTTTTAGGCTATTCAGATAAGTAATTATGACAAAGTTAAGAAAGAGGATTTACTTCAGTGGATTGTAAATTATCGTTGGATGGTGGAACAAACGAGGAAGCAAAGCAGCCAGTAGCAAAGGTAAATAACAATAGTTACATTGGGGTGAAAACGGCTATGTATGGGATTGAGGCAACATTACCAAAAGCTAGTGGTGGAATTAGTGATCCAGTGTATACAGTAGTACAATGCCGAGTGTATTCCCTTAATTATACACGTCCGGTCCATATTTTTTTAAGAGATTAGGTATCTTAATAAATTTAAAGCTTAAATATTTACAATCATTTCCATGACTTCTTTTTTGTTATATGATATTTAAAGAGGAGTGGAATATTATGCTTAACATTTTACAAATTGTTTTTGCTATCATTACTGTCTCTCTTTCAGTTTACCTACTTATAACACGTGATTACGATCTGACTTTTTTAATGGTATTCTTCTCAGGTTTATTCATGTTAACTAAAGGAATTGAAGCATTTCAGAGCGAGAGAAAAGTTTATGGTTGGTTATTAATCGGGCTATTTTTATTTGCGGTTTATTTATCAATGTATCAATTCACAGCTTTACTATGACCAACATTAAGGAATTGTAAATACCTTGATATTTAATCTTCCACTTTCAAGTAAAGTGACCATTTTTATCGATAATGTCTGCCTTAACTGGATTTTTTGTATCAGGCGTTTAAACATCGAGATAGCACAGAGTTTACAAGCTGGAGAAATCTATACAGACATGGCCATTAGAATCGAGAATGATATGGGATGGACTAGAAAGAAAGGAATTGTTGTTACCCGAGTAGAAGAAAAAATTTAATGGTGAGGTGTAGTAAGACCATATATAAATGATCATCTGTTGCTTCTTTCAAGGCTGTTCTTGCGATTATAAGTGAAAATAGTGTATTATAGCATTCATGTTGTAAACAAAAAGGACGGATGTAATGAAATATAATAAGACAATCATGCTAAAGCTTATAAATGAACATCGAGCATTGCATGATGAATTAAAAAAACTAAAATCTGAAATGGGTTTAGAGAAAAATTTCGCAGTAAAGGCATTGTATCATTCGTTCGTTGCAGAAGATGGTCCTTATATGAAAGAATATCAGGATTTAGAGCGATTATAATAAATCGTAGTGCCACTAACAAAATTGTTGGCAAGATGAATAATAATTTTTAGTGCAAGAATTGAATACTAAGCTTGTGATTGAGCCATTCATTTTGAGTGGCTTTTTATTCTGTCTTTTTACTGGCAGACGCTATAAAGAACGATAAGAAATACACTTTTGAACAGTTTAGGAATTATTACAGATCACTAAATTGGGCAAGCAGGAAAATACAAAAGAATAAGTACTTGAAATGTATGAAAATGAAAAGGGTAACCGCCTGAAGTTGAAAGGGAATTGGAAAACCTTAAAACAATGATTGGCTATGCGAAAACGCAGATACAAGGAGCATTGAACTCAATTGGTTAATGATCACTAGAAAGAAATTGTTCAGTAACTTGAGGGGACATAGGAGGAAAGCATATAGACAATAATCTGATACAAGGAATACAAAATAAGGCACATATACTACCTTGTTTTAGGAGTAGGTTAGTAAAAAACACCAACTAAAAGAAATTAGTCAGTGTTTCGTGTTTAATTTATACAAGAAACTCTAATTTATTTTCTACAAGAGTCTGAAATCTATCCATAAATAGTGCTGCATGGTAACCATCGCAGACAGAATGATGAACCTGCAAGGATAAAGGTAAATAAATATTACTAGTTTTATTGATAAACCTACCTGCAGTGATTATCGGCAAACAATAATTTGGGCTATTATTCACGTTTAAGTTAAAACCAGTAAAAGAAGTCCATGGAATCATAGAAATATTGACGACATTTTCAGGGATTGGTGTTTTAGGAAAAAGCTTTCCTATACCATTGAACTTCTCAGTATCAGAAATATAGTTCTCATAAAACTTTTTAAAACCTTCATCTGTATTTGTATAAATGGCTGAAAATAACTCTGATTTCTTATCAAAGATAGTATACATTGGGACTACCTTATCCCAGTATCCAAACTCTCCAGCAGAATTAAAGTTCATTCTAAAATGTTTATTTGAATTTGCTACATGAGTAATTAAAAAGATGAATACAGGATAGAATTTATATCCCTTATCTTTTGTAATTTTATAAAGTTTGGTAATATCAATAGTTCTGGTGATGCTAAAGCTCGTTTGTTGATTTAAAAAATGATTGAAAATTTCTTTTCGTTCCCAATTATTAATATCAATTTTATTGAATCTCATCTTATAAAGCCTCCTAAAATTTAAAATCTAGATAATTTTAGGAAGCTAATTTGACTGCTTTTTTCATCAGATCATTCCTTTTATTTTATATAAGTCAATCTTAACATATAATTACGGTTTCGATTATTAATTTAGATTTGCATAGCGAGTTTACT
>NZ_JAASJR010000020.1:0-54044 GCF_019731275.1 Lysinibacillus sp. K60
GGTATAGCCAAGCGGTAAGGCAACGGATTTTGATTCCGTCATGCCTAGGTTCGAATCCTAGTACCCCAGCCATTTTTTCTTTTATGAGCCATTAGCTCAGTTGGTAGAGCATCTGACTTTTAATCAGAGGGTCGAAGGTTCGAGTCCTTCATGGCTCACTTTTTTAGAATGAAAATTATTTAAAAGTGTTATATTAACTACAGATAACTAATCTCTTGCTGAAAACAGTAGGAGATTTTTTTATGTTATTTAAATATGAATAAATATGCAAGTTTTTGTTGAGTTGAGCCAAGTGGTATGTAGGCTTTACAATAATCTTATAACTTTTAGGGGGTATAAAAACATGAATAAACTTAATATTTCTATTATTGGAGTACCAACAGATTACGGACAAACACGCCGTGGTGTAGATATGGGACCAAGTGCTATTCGATATGCAGGTATTGTTGAACGTTTAGAGGCTATCGGACACGATGTTCAGGATCAAGGGGATATTCGTGTCAGTCAAAAGCTTGCTGACGGAGCTGTGGATGAAAAATTATTAAATTTAGAGGAAGTTGTAGATGTTAGTACTGCATTAGCAAATAGTGTGCATGAAGTAGTGGAACAAAAGAAATTCCCACTCGTATTCGGTGGAGACCATAGCATTGCTATTGGAACATTAGCTGGATTAGGTGAGCATTACAAAAATCTTGGTGTTATCTGGTATGACGCACATGCAGATTTAAATACACCTGAAACAACACCTTCAGGCAATATACATGGGATGCCGTTAGCAGTTAGTATTGGGCTAGGACATGAACGTTTAGTGCAAATTCGCAACTATGCTCCAAAAATTAAGCCTGAAAACGTGATTATTATTGGAGCTCGTTCAGTAGACCCGGGAGAGCGTGAATTGATTCGTCAACAAGGAATTAAGGTATATACAATGCATGAAATTGACCGACTTGGCATGACACGTGTAATGGAAGATGCACTTGCTTATTTAAAGGAACGAAATGTTGATGGCTTACATTTATCACTTGATTTAGACGGATTAGATCCACTTTATACGCCAGGTGTGGGTACACCAGTTCCAGGCGGAATTACGTACCGAGAAAGCCATTTAGCAATGGAAATGTTACAAGAATCAGGCATGGTAACTTCAGCAGAGTTTGTAGAGGTAAATCCTATATTAGATGAAAAGAATACAACAGCAAATGTGGCTGTTGCATTAATGGGATCTTTATTTGGCGAAACACTAGTTTAAAGAAAATTTGACAAAAAATTGCCTGTTGCCACATTGCATAAAAATCTTTTGCTATAATTGAATTAAAACGAAACTTTTCTTATCGGTGCTTCGTATAGTATAAGACAGTTGTAAAGGTGGAGAAGTCAACACAATGGATGCGTTAGTAAATAAGAGAATAAAACAAGTGCTTAAAGGCGATCAAAACGCATTTGCCGATATTGTGAGTCTCTATCAGCACAAACTGTACCAAGTATGCTATCGAATGTTAGGCAACAAACAAGAGTCTGAAGACATTGCTCAAGAGGCTTTTGTGCGAGCTTATATGAACTTGCATACATTTGATCAGAAAAGAAAGTTTTCGACGTGGCTTTATCGCATAGCGACAAACCTCTGCATTGACCGTATTCGAAAAAAGAAACCGGATTATTATTTAGATGCAGAAGTAGCTGGTACAGAAGGGCTTGATATGTATTCGCAAATCGCAGCAGACGACCAGCTACCAGAGGAGCAGTTAGAACAAATGGAGCTGCAAGATCGCATTCAATATGAAATTGGACGATTGCCGGATAAATACCGTTCGGTTATAGTATTGAAATATATAGAAGAGTTATCGTTACAAGAGATTAGCGAGATTTTAGATATGCCGCTTGGAACGGTGAAAACGAGGATTCACCGCGGACGTGAGGCATTACGTAAGCAATTAAACAATCTGTAGGAGGGGGAGCGTCATGAATACTTGTCCAGAGCATATTATAGACTATATGCATGATTATTTAGACGGTGACATTAGTCGTGAGCATGAGCAAGAGTTGAAACAACACTTGCATACATGTAATGATTGTAAACAGTTGATGCAAGAATTGAGTGAAACAATCGCCTTTGTGAAGAGTGCTTCCCATATTACAGCGCCTCCGGGTTTTGAAGCAGCAGTTATGGCTCGTTTACCAAAACCAAAAAGTCGAGTAGGTATACAAAAATGGATTCGCCGGCATCCTTTCTTTGTGGCAGCAGCAGTATTTTGCCTATTCATGAGTGCTACATTATTGGGTAGCTTCATGGATGACCAGCATTTCTCAGTAACCAAACAACCTAATTTAGTTGTGGATGGTCAAACAGTGATTGTCCCTGAAGGAGAAGTGGTAAAAGGCGATATTGTTGTAAAAAATGGCGATTTGATTGTTGAAGGTGAAGTTGATGGCAACGTCACAGTAATCAACGGGCAATATATGGCATCTTCAGCGGTAGTTTCAGGGAGAATCGAAGAAATTGACGAAGTATTTGAATGGTTATGGTATACAATTAAAAATTCTGTTAAGACAGCCATGACATTTGAGGAAAAAGAAGAAACTAAATAACACTCTATACGTCCTAAAAAATAGTGCACGTGAGAGGCTGAAAGGTCTACTCTTCTGAGTAGACTTTTTATTTGAAAAAAGTTACATTTGATAAGAATGTGATATACTTGAATGTGTATGGATTCGTAATGAAAAGTGGGGGATGCCACGTGCAAATTATCGAACATTTCACGGATTTAACGCCTGTGAATATTGTTATTAACTTCATTGATGTACTGCTCGTTTGGTACGTTGTTTATAAAGTCTTAACCCTCATTAAAGGTACGAAGGCTGTCCAATTACTTAAGGGAATATTCGTCATTATTATTGCACGAATTGCAACAGACCTTTTAGGGTTACAAACACTTGGCTGGATGCTACAACAAGTTATTGAGTTTGGTTTCCTAGCGATTATTATTATTTTCCAACCTGAAATCAGACGCGGTTTAGAACAAATTGGACGAGGAAAGCTATTCCAACGCTCATCTAGTCAAGAGGAAGAAGAACAAACAAGACTTATTGAGGCAATGAAGAAGTCTGTAAGTTATATGGCTAAACGTCGAATAGGTGCGTTAATTTCTATTGAAAAAGAAACAGGCCTTAATGAATATATTGAAACGGGTATAGGGCTAAATGCTGAAATTTCATCAGAATTACTGATTAATATCTTTATACCAAATACCCCGCTACATGATGGGGCTGTTATTATGCAAAAAGATAAAGTGACGGCAGCGGCTTGTTATTTACCTTTATCTGAAAGCCCATTTATTTCAAAAGAGTTAGGGACACGCCACCGTGCTGCTCTTGGCTTAAGCGAAGTTACAGATGCTATTACAATTGTTGTTTCAGAAGAAACAGGCGCAATTAGTATAACATTAAATGGTAATCTCCATCGAAATCTTTCTCTAGAGGAGTTCGAAACATTATTACGAAAAATGTGGTTCGGATCAGTACAAGAATCAAATGCATCCTCTAAGTTGACTTGGAGGGGGAAAAAGAATGGATAAAATGATGGATAGCCCTTGGGTACTTAGAATCATCGCGCTATTTTTAGCGTTTTTGCTTTTTTTCTCAGTGCGTACCGAGTTGTCACCTTTAAATAAAGCTACCTCAAATGAACAAACGGATGTTATTCGTGATGTTCCAGTGGATGTTTATTACGATAATGAGAATCTTATTGTGACAGGTTTACCTGAAACTGTGGATGTAACGATAGAAGGTCCGATGGCATTGGTTTTAAAAGCAAAGGGAGCTAAGGATTTTTCTATATTTGCGGATTTGAGCAATTTATTGCTGGGAGAGCATGATGTAACACTGCAATACGAAAATATTTCAGATAAGTTAAAGGTGACATTAGACCCTGCAACTGTTCATGTGAATATTGAGGAAAAGGTCACGCAGGAATTCCGAGTGGACCCTGAAATGAACAAACGTTTAATCGAAGAAGGTTTTATCTTAAAAGAAATGACGGCCAACCCACCAACTGTTTATGTAACAGGTGCAAAAAGTGCTATTGAAAGCATTAGTTATGTAAAAGCAACTGTTACAGGTGAGCAAGGCTTGAAGCAATCATTCACACAGGAAGCAGCTGTAAAAGTATTAGATAGAGATTTAAATAAGTTAGATGTGACTATTGAACCTGAAATTGTGAAAGTTCAAGTAGATATAGCGGAGTATAGTCGAGAGATCCCAGTTGTCCTTAAGGAAACAGGGCAAGCTGCCGAAGACATTACCATTAACTCATTAACATTTACACCGAAAATGATCAAAGTGTATGGTAGAAAATCAATTATTGACAGTTTAACATCCATTCCAATAACAGTTGACCTGTCAAAAATTACTGAGTCCAAAACTTATGAATTTGATGTAAAATTACCAGATGGTGTGACAAAAATATCTGACAAGAAAATAAAAGTGAAGGCAGATATTACAAAGGTTGAACAAGAAGAACAGCAGAAAACACCAGCTTCTACAGAGGAAACACCACCTCCAACTGAAGAACCTGATGTGACAGATGAGAGTACTACAACTGATAAAAATACGTCAACTGAGGAATCGGAAGATATTGATTCTTAAACAATATGTGACTATAATTTTATTTTGATTCTAAATCAAAAATCCAATCAGGTTTGTAATTCAGGTTCCATCAAACAAACTGGCAGAGTGGAATATTAATAATTACCAATGAATGAACAAAAGCAGACTTTTCCAAAAGTAAGCGGACAAGTGTCTAATGTTTGATAGAAACTCACTAGGCACTGTCTTGCATTGAAGGAGAGAATAAGTAGAATGGGTAAATATTTTGGAACAGATGGCGTCCGTGGCGTCGCGAATAGTGAATTAACACCAGAATTTGCATTTAAACTTGGTCGTATAGGTGGCTATGTTTTAACAAAAGATGCAACTGACCGTCCAAAGGTTTTAATTGGTCGTGACACACGTATTTCAGGTGAGATGCTTGAAGGTGCACTTGTGGCTGGTCTTTTATCAATTGGGGTAGAGGTAATGCGTCTTGGTATTATTTCAACACCAGGTGTGGCATACCTTACTCGAATTATGAGCGCAGATGCAGGCGTCATGATTTCAGCTTCACATAACCCAGTTGCAGATAACGGTATTAAATTTTTCGGTCCTGATGGCTTTAAGCTAACAGATGCACAGGAAGCGGAAATTGAAGATTTAATTGATGCGCAAGAGGATACATTACCACGTCCTATAGGAGCAGATTTAGGATCTGTAAGTGACTATTTCGAAGGTGGTCAAAAATATATTCAATACTTAAAGCAAACAGTGGATGAAGAATTTGATGGTATCCATGTAGCGCTTGATTGTGCACATGGTGCAACTTCATCTTTAGCTACACATTTATTTGCTGATTTAGAAGCTGACATTTCTACAATGGGTGCTTCTCCAACTGGCTTAAATATCAATGATGGTGTAGGCTCAACACATCCAGAAGGACTAGCTAAATTTGTTACTGAAAAAGGTGCAGATGTTGGTTTAGCTTTTGATGGTGATGGAGACCGTTTAATTGCTGTAGATGAAAACGGAAAAATTGTTGACGGTGACCAAATTATGTTTATCATTGGTAAGCATTTAAATGCGGTAGGGCGTTTGAAGAAGCAAACAATTGTTTCAACAGTAATGAGCAATATGGGCTTCTATAAAGCTGTGGCTGACAATGGTATGCAAAGTGTACAAACAGCTGTAGGTGATCGTTATGTTGTGGAAGAAATGCGTGCGAATGAATACAATTTAGGTGGCGAGCAATCAGGGCATATCGTCTTTCTAGATTTTAATACAACAGGTGATGGCTTACTGACAGGAATTCAGCTTGTCAACATTATGAAGGCGACGGGTAAAAAGCTTTCAGAACTAGCAGCTGAAATGAAAATCTATCCTCAGCGTCTTGTCAATGTGCGTGTAACAGATAAGCATGCTGTGACCGATAATGCAAAAGTAGCTACAGTAATTGCAGAGGTAGAAGCTGAAATGGCTGGAAATGGTCGTGTTTTAGTACGTCCTTCAGGTACAGAGCCATTAGTACGTGTCATGGTGGAAGCAGCAACAGAAACGGATTGCGAGCGTTTTGTCGAGCGTATTGCAGATGTTGTACGTGTAGAAATGGGCCTAACAGAATAAGAAATAGAGTGTAAACCCGATTTCCGTAAACAGGAAATCGGGTTTACTTATTTGAAAGGAATGTTTTAAATAAGCGAGATGGGGAACAGTAATTAGGAGTCACAATAACAAGGAGTGTTTAATTGATATGGCTAAAATTGCTACAGTTATAACAGATATGTTTGAGGACATTGAGTTTACAAGCCCTAAAGAAGCTTTGGAAGCAGCTGGGCATCAGCTAGTAACAATTGATACCGAAGCGGGCAAGGAAGTTAAGGGGAAGCATGGAGAGACAGTGAAAATTGATAAAGGCATTGATGATGTAAAAGCTACAGATTACGATGCATTATTTATTCCTGGTGGTTTTTCTCCTGATATATTACGTGCGGATGATCGTATAGTAGCATTTGCAAAGTCCTTTATGGATGAAATGAAGCCTACCTTTGCCATTTGTCATGGACCACAACTTCTCATTACTGCAAAGACATTAAATGGTCGTGACGCCACAGGCTATAAATCCATTCAAGTGGATTTAGAAAATGCAGGGGCAATCTTCCATGATGAAGAAGTATTTGTCTGTCAAAAACAGCTTGTAACAAGTAGAACGCCAGATGATCTTCCTGCATTTAATAGAGAAATCGTTAAATTATTAGACAGTAAATAAAGGATAGGCACAAGCATTTTAGATGCTTGTGCCTATTTTGTATTAAAATGCTTATCAAAGTGCTTATGTATCGCTTTGTCTACATATTTGTCACGAAAAACCTTTAGGACTAGGTGTTTTTTATAACGAAAATTTGACGGATAGCATATGATTGAGTATGATGGAGAAGTTGAAGATGAGGTCCGACCTTATTCTTTAACGAGCGCCTAAGGAGGGAAGAAAGCGCAAAATCGGAAAACAATTATAGCGCCTGAGCTGAAGAAATCGGACGAAAAGATCTTCAGCAGACGAGGTGGAGGTTTATCGAAAATTCGGCGGATGCCTCCCAATCGACATACCCGATTGTCATTTTCCATTTTGAAAGCATTTGAGTGATTGAATGTACAGAAAATGGAGAAGGTATTGTAAAAGCAATAGATAAATAGATGAAGCTTCACATATCGAAGATCTCTATTCAGTTGGCTGAGTAGCGTGAGTAGCTTGTGTGTATTGGAGTGCTTTATTTTTATAAAAATAAAGCATCGCTTGTACATTCAAAAAAATTCGATAGGATGAGGCCTAGTTTGTCATTGCATTAAATTGACATTATCGGAGGACGAGAATTATGTGTGGAATTGTAGGATATATCGGTGAATCAGATGCAAAGGAAATTTTATTAAAAGGCTTAGAAAAGCTAGAGTACCGTGGTTATGATTCAGCAGGTATTGCAGTACGTAACGAGGAAGGCGTAACGGTTTTCAAAGAAAAAGGGCGTATTGCAGATTTACGAGAAGCGGTAGATGAAGATGTTGCTGCGAAAATTGGTATTGGTCATACTCGATGGGCAACACATGGTGTGCCAAATCGTTTAAATGCTCACCCACATCAAAGTGCATCAGGACGCTTTACACTTGTGCATAATGGGGTTATCGAAAACTATCACTTATTGCAAAAAACATATTTAAAAGGCATTCCAATGAAATCTGATACAGATACAGAGGTTATTGTGCAATTAGTAGAGTTATTTGTGAAAGATGGTCTAAGCACTGCAGACGCTTTCCGTAAAACATTATCTCTATTACATGGCTCCTATGCACTGGCACTATTAGATGCAGAGGCAGCAGATACAATCTTTGTAGCAAAAAATAAGTCACCACTTCTAGTTGGAATTGGTGAAGGCTTCAATGTTGTTGCGTCAGATGCAATGGCGATGCTACAGGTAACAGATCAATACGTAGAGCTTCACGATAAAGAGGTAGTTATCGTACACAAAGCAAGTGTGGAAATTACAAAATTAGATGGTACTGTAGTAGAGCGTGCACCCTATACGGCTGAGCTTGATATGAGTGATATTGAAAAAGGCACATATCCACACTATATGTTAAAAGAAATGGATGAGCAGCCTACAGTTATTCGTAAAATCATTCAAGCATATGAAGGTGACAATGGTGATTTAACGATTGATGCGGAGATTTTAGAAGCATTACGAGCAGCAGATCGTTTATATATTATTGCAGCAGGCACAAGCTATCATGCGGGTCTCATTGGTAAACAATATTTCGAAAAAATGGCTGGTATCCCAGTAGAAGTGCATATCTCTAGTGAATTTGGCTATAACATGCCATTACTTTCAGAACGACCATTATTTATCTTCATTACACAATCAGGTGAAACAGCAGATAGCCGTCAAGTTCTTGTAAAAATTAAAGAGTTGGGCTATCCAACATTAACGATTACAAATGTACCTGGCTCTACGTTATCACGTGAAGCTGACCATACATTGTTATTACATGCAGGTCCAGAAATTGCTGTAGCTTCTACAAAGGCTTATGTGGCACAAGTAGCAGTACTTGCATTAGCAGCCTATGTGACAGCAAAGGCAAATGGCAAAGGCTTAGAATTTGATTTAAAACAAGAGCTTGCGATTGCCGCTAATGGCATCCAAACAATTATTGATTCAAAAGATGTGCTAGAAGACATTGCAGAAGATTACTTGAAAATTGCACGCAACGCATTCTTCATTGGCCGTAATATGGACTTCTATGTCAGCCTTGAAGGTGCCTTAAAACTAAAAGAAATTTCGTACATCCAAGCAGAAGGCTTTGCTGGTGGAGAACTGAAGCACGGAACAATTGCCTTAATCGAAGAAGGTACACCTGTGTTTGCGCTTGTCACACAAGCATCAGTAGGATTAAACATCCGTGGTAATGTCAAAGAAGTAGCGGCTCGTGGTGCATATCCATGTATTATCGCGATGGCTGGCATTGATGAAGATGGCGACCGTTTAGTCATTCCACATGTTCATGAATTACTAACACCACTTGTATCAGTAATACCTTTACAATTAATTAGCTACTATGCTGCACTTCACCGTCGCTGTGATGTAGATAAACCACGTAACTTAGCTAAATCGGTAACTGTTGAGTAAGAACAAAAATTAGATTTAATTGTGATGTATCCTGACAATAAAGTTGTTACATTTACAATAGAGTCATTTAAAAACAAATAAAGTTGTTTAAAGTTTGAACACTAAACATCGGTACGCTTATAATTAAAATAAGCGTACCGATGTTTTTATTTTGGAGGAATAAAGATGAGTTTAGATGAAAAACTTAAGGTTTTAGAAATCGATCCATCATTAAAAGATAAAATCAAATCAATACCGTATGAAGCAGAGTATTTGTCTGCCGATGAATTTGATGAAAATACAAAAGAATTGAAAATCATTGATTTAGATGAATTAGTTGGTATGTGCCGAACAGATGCAGATAGAGTGAGTAATTGGCTAGAGGCGTTGGAGATATTAGTTAATAAAGGAATAAATTTTTCTAAATACAAAAGTAAAGAGCAGTTTGAAAAATTTATTTTAAGTGACCCGTATATTGGATATCCCTTGGTAACGGTTTTAAACAATAAATACTATATCCAAGGAGAAGGTAAACATCGATTAACGATTGCTAAATGTTTAGGTTTAAAGAAAGCGAAAGTTGTTGTTATATATCCTAAATAAAAGGATGTGATATTGTGCCAAATGTTCAGTTACAATAAAGTTCTATACTAGACAAAATAGTTGTATACTTTACAATAAAGTCTTATACTGGACAAAAAAGTTGTATACTGGATATTCAAACAATTTCTATGAGTGATTCTAACTATATTATTGTATATAAATAAGATAAACCTTGATACAGTATGATGCTGTATCAGGGTTTTTGTTTTTTCAAAATGGCTTTCAAACCTTTCATTTTTCTAACTATATATATATAAAGTAGGTACATTAAAATAACCTTGGTACATTGTCTACTGTGCCAGGGTTTTGTTTTGTCATTATTACCGTTGAATTATAATCCTTAGAGCAGGAATTAAAACTTTTTTTAAAAAAAAATTGCTATTAATTAATGAGTTGTAGAAAGGTATCAAAAATAAACTTCTTAATTTTGATATGTATCAACATATGCATATATTCTCCACATTTATAGTCTATACTTTATTTTTAAATGTTCTGTAGAAAGGTTGCGTGAGAGTATTTGTTAGAACAATTAAATTTAATACTTGCATTTGGGGCTGGATTATTATCATTTGTATCACCTTGTTCATTACCATTGTATCCTGCTTTTCTATCTTATATAACAGGAATATCCTTTAATGAACTAAAAGAAGAGAAAGGGATCTTAAGACGAAAGTCTTTAATACATACCCTGCTTTTTTTACTTGGTTTTTCTATTATTTTTATGGCATTAGGTTTCTCAACTTCTTTTATCGGAAAGATTTTTATTCAGTATAAAGAGTTACTAAGGCAATTTGGAGCAATTTTCATGGTCTTTTTTGGATTAGTTATTCTAGGTTTCTTTAAATTCGATATTTTACAATCGGAAAAAAAGATTAGTTTTAAAAAAAGGCCCAAAGGATATTTTGGCTCAGTACTTATTGGTATGGGTTTTGCAGCTGGATGGACACCTTGTACTGGACCAATTCTTGCCGGAGTAATAGCTTTAGGAGTGTCTAACCCCGGGCAAGGAATGTTGTACATGTTATTTTATGTGCTAGGTTTCTCTATACCTTTCCTAATAATGTCCTTATTTATTGGAAAAATGAAGTTTCTTCAAAGAAAAAATGGACTGTTTATGAAAATAGGTGGTGCAATAATGATTCTGATGGGGGTTTTATTGTACTTTGATATGATGACTAAAATTATTGCGTTTTTAACACCTATTTTTGGAGGATTTACTGGCTTTTAGTTTTATATCATATAAGAGGGGAAGGAACCAAACTTAATTATGGATAAAAAAAAGAGACGATTTCTTATGCGTTCAATTATATTAATTGTATTATTTGGGGCAATATTATTTACAGTATATACAACTTTAACTAAAGAAAAAAATGAAGTATTACAAATAGGGGATAATGCTCCAAATTTTACTCTAGTTGATATGTATGGTGATAAACATAATTTGGAGGAATACAAAGGACAAGGTGTCTTTTTAAACTTTTGGGGGACTTGGTGCAAACCCTGTGAAAGGGAATTCCCAATTATAGATAGATATTATAAGGAATATAAAGAAAAAGGTATACAGGTATTAGCTATAAATATAGCAGAATCCGACTTCGTGGTTCAAAATTATATTGACCGAAAAGGTTTAACTTTTCCGGTATTAATTGACAAAAACAAAAGTGTAATGGAAGCATATAATATAAATCCATTACCAACGACTATTCTTATTAATTCAGAGGGTAAAATAGAAAAAATAATCACTGGAGAAATGAAAGAACAGGATATAAAGAGTTACATGGAACAAATTTTACCAGACTAAGTAATAATTTTTTAGACTAATAAGAGAGGTGAAAAAATTAGTGAACAAAATCTCTACAAAATTAGCATCGTGTTTTTTTATTGTAGTGCTAATAATGGATTTATTTCTTATGTTTTATCTTCATCGAAATATAATTAATTCGAGAGTTGAAGAAGAATATTATACATTATTGGCGAATGGTGCTAATCATAGAGATGTTTTAATTGAAAATTTTTCTGAAACTACAATAAAACATATCGTTTTGATGGAAAAAAGTAAAGATCGTGCGGTGATCATTACCGATAATAAAGGAAATATCATTGGTAGTTCAGATATTAGTGAATCTTTAAGTGGACAAATAGTTTCTTTAATAAAGAACGTAGACGTAGAAACAGATGAATTATTGACTTCTAACTGGAAAGAATCCCCTTATATTATGAGTGTGCATCCTTATATCTCAAATACAAATCAATCTGGATACGTTTTAATGCTACAAAGTACTGGTTCTCTTAATAAGATGGTTCATGAATTAACTGAACATTTTGGTATGGCAGGTGCTACAAGTTTTATTGTACTTTTTATTGTTTACGCGGTTCTGTCAAAAGTTATAACAAGACCTTTAATACGGATGAAAGAGGCAACAGAGAAATTAAGCAAAGGTGAGTTTAATGTAAAGCTTGCAATTAAAAGTAAAAACGAGCTTGGTGAGTTAGCAAGTTCAATTCAGAAATTAGCCAATGATTTAGAACGTTTAAAAACAGACCGGAATGAATTTCTGGCGTCAGTGGCTCATGAATTAAGTACACCGTTGACATATTTAATTGGATATTCAAAAGTAGCGATGAGAGAGAGTCTAAGTAAGAAACAAAGAGAACAGTATCTTGAAATTATTGTTGAAGAGTCCAATAGAATGAAGGAATTGGTAAAAAATTTATTAGACTTGGCTAGAATGGACGAAAACACATTTACTGTCATGAAAGAATCTTTCTCTGCTCGATATTTTTTCGAAGCAATATGTAAACTTGTTGCTCCTTCATATGATCTCAAGAATATTAAGTTGAACTTTGTTTGCACTGAAGATTTTCAAATATATGCTGACCCATTACGTTTAGAGCAAATTGTCATAAACCTATTGGATAATGCTTTGAAATATTCAAAGGAAAATACAGAGGTAACATTAAAGGCTTGTAAAAATGAAGGGAAAACAAGAATTGAGGTTATTGATACAGGTATTGGCATTCCACAAGAAGAAATTGACTTCATTTTTGAGAAGCTATATCGTGTTGAGAAATCACGTTCTCGTGCATATGGTGGTTCAGGAATTGGACTTGCTGTTGTGAAGGAATTAGTAGAAGCACACAATGGTACCATTGAAGTCAAAAGTAAACTTGGAGAAGGAAGTACATTTACGGTGATCATATAACACATGGAGGTTAAATATGCAGACAATTTTGATTGTGGATGATGAAGAAAGAATGCTCGATTTAGTCGAATTATTTTTAATTCCACATGGATATACCTGTATTAAAGAAAAGAGCGGAATAAAGGCAATAGAGAGAATTAAGAAAGAAAATATCGATCTCGTTTTATTAGATGTTATGATGCCTGAAATGGATGGATGGGATGTTTGTGAATCTATTCGTGAATTTTCAAAAGTACCCATTATAATGCTAACTGCAAGAGCTGATAAATCTGATTTAGCTAAGGGACTTTTATTAGGTGCAGATGACTATATATCCAAGCCATTCGATGAAAGAGAGTTAATAGCAAGAATCAATGCTGTTTTGCGTAGAATTGTCGGATTTGAAAAGGATAATGAAAATATCACTTTTAAAGATTTTGTTTTAGATAAAGAAACATATTCTCTACACTACCAAAATTCAAGTGTGCAACTTACTTTAAAAGAATTTTTAATTATAAAAGCATTAATATCTCGACCTTCTAAGACATTTACAAGAGAGGAATTACTGCATGCTGCATGGGAATATGAAACAGATACAGATACGCGGACTGTTGATTCACATATAAGAAATCTAAGAGAAAAATTAAGTAAATCTGACTTTCCTACCGATGAGTTCCTTAAAACGGTTTGGGGAATAGGGTATAAATGGAGTTAAAAGGAGAAAAGTATGAAAAATTACAAAATTTGGTTAGGTCTATTAGTTATTGTTTTAGTTTTAAGTGCTTGTAATTCAAAAGAAAAAGATAGTTATTCATTTGAAGAAGTGGATAACCCAAAAATTGAACATATACATGGTTTGGGATATATAAATGGTAAAAGTGATTTTGTAATTGCAACACATAGAGGATTGTATAAATATGGTGTAAAGGGTTGGGAAGAAGCGAACAGCCAAAAACATGACTATATGGGCTTTCAGGCGGTCAAAGATGGCTTCTATTCAAGTGGACATCCTGAGGAAGGCTCAAACCTTAAAAACCCTTTAGGAGTTATAAAAAGTACAGATGAAGGAGCAAATCTAGAACAATTAGCCTTTTACGGCGAAATTGATTTTCATTATCTTGCAGCTGGTTATGATTCGAATACAATCTATGTCATTAATGAAACACCTACAGAGAATATGAGTGGTGGATTGCATTATTCAATTGATGAAGGGAAGTCTTGGACTGAATCAGCTATGAATGGCTTTAATTCCGAGTTTGTTTCTAATTTATCAGCTCACCCTTCCAAAAAAGAAATAGTTGCAATTGGTAGTAAAGATGGAATCTTTGTTTCGAATGACTATGGAGTTAACTTTAAATTACTTAAGTCTACTCAAATGGTTACATACGTAACTTTAAATGAGAATGGGGGTTACTATACAAACTATGACTCAAATTCTGTTTCCCTTAGATCATTCTCATTGGATAGTAAAGAAGAAAAAAATATACAACTCCCAAACGAGATAATGCAAGACCCAATTATTTATATCGCTTCTAATCCTACTAATCGAGAAGAAATTACTTTTGTAACAAATAATCTTAACTTCTATCTTTCTAAGAACGAAGGGGAATCGTGGGATAAATTAGCTTCAGAAGGGGAATTAAAAATAAAATAAGGTTATTGAAGGGTGATTGAGATGTATAATTTGATGTCTCAAATTAGTCAAACCATAAGTGAACCAGTTTCTGTATTCTTAAATTCATATGAGCATTCCCCAATCATTATATCTATCCTCCTTGGGTTGATAGGTGCATTTGCTCCATGTCAACTGACTGGAAATATTAGCGCTATTACGTTATATGGTAATCGTACTATCCAATTAGGTAGTAATTGGAGAGAGATCGTTTCGTTTATTATGGGTAAAGTCATAGTATATAGTGCAATTGGTTTGTTGGCGTGGGCATTTGGACAAACATTTGAAAACAAAATAATTAATTTCTTTCCGGTTTTCCGAAAATTGATTGGTCCTCTATTAATACTTACCGGACTTGTGTTAATGGGGACAATAAAGTTAAGAATATTAAATCGAATTTCAAAGAACGTTCCTACTATACTAAAAGAAGGTTATATTGGTTCCTTTTTTCTAGGAGCTAGTTTTGCAATTGCATTCTGTCCAACAATGTTTGTACTCTATTTTGTATGGCTAATGCCAACCGTTATGTCGACTTCATATGGATTAGTGTTACCTGCAATATTTGGATTGGCAACATCAATACCTCTTGTCATCATCTTATTTTTTATATGGTACTTTGATATTAAGGGATTAGTAATGAAGAAAAGTATTAAAGTAGGTAGGTTTATTCAAAAAATAGCCGGAGTTACTCTTTTTATTATTGGAATTTTTGACACAATTACTTATTGGGGAATGTAAATATAAATAATTTAGAAACAAATAAAAGTACATTGCTTTTCAAACATTAATAGAAATCACTATTGTTACAAGTGTTAAGTTTAGATTACGTAACTTGTTCTCCATATTTTCTCCACATATTTTTTCTAAGATACATGTGTAGATTACTATGAGGAGAATAATAATATGGAAACACATTTAATAAAAAAGGTTGCGATTTTAGTAGTAATCTTCTTAATACTAGGTTCAAATTTTGTTTATAGAGTTCATGGCGCAATGAAGGTCGAATCTCCTTTGATTAGCAGTGAAGCTGCTATATTAATAGATGAAAAAACGGGGCGAATTTTATATGAAAAAAATCCAAATCAGAAGATGGCTCCTGCTAGCTTAACAAAGATAGCAACTGCAATATATGCAATTGAAAAAGGGAACCTAGAAGACATTGTCACAATTAGTAAAAATGCTAGAGAAGTTGAAGGAACTAGGGTTTTTTTAGAAGAAGGAGAAAAGGTTAATCTAAGAAAGCTTATTCAAGGCTTACTTGTGAATTCTGGTAATGATGCAGGTATTGCTATTGCTGAGCATTTGGATGGGTCTGTAAAACAGTTTTCGACTAGTATAAATAAATATTTAGAGAATATTGGAATACAAAATACGAACTTTGTAAATCCCCATGGACTATATGATCCAGATCATAAAACTACTGCACAAGATTTAGCAAAAATTACGAAATACGCAATGCAAAATAAGGAGTTTCGTAAAATTTTTGGTCTAAAGGAACTTAATTGGGATGGCAAATCGTGGGATACTACTCTTTATAGTCATCATAAATTAATGAGAGAGCGACCTTATGAAGGAATAACGGGTGGAAAGACTGGATATGTTGATGAATCAGGAATAACTCTTATAACAACAGCAACAAGAAACGATATATCGGTTATTGTCGTAACGCTTAAAGCGCAAACAGAAGACATGGCCTATAACGATACAATAGAACTTCTTGATTATGCATTTGAGAATTTTGAGTCTAGGAATATTCCGATGGGAAAAATATATAAAATTGATGAAATGTCCTTTAAGACCAAAGAAAAACTCGATTATATAGTTTTACAACATGAAACAGTTAGTCAAAGAATCTCTGGAAAGGGTCATTTAGAGCTATTAAATCAAAATCAGGATACTATCGCATCTTTTCAGTTAGAAAATGCCAATAGTAAAATAAATAAAAATGTAACTCATAAAGACACAGAGGACTCGAATTTAAATCAGGATGCATCGGTGTACACAAAATTTAGCGTAATGTTTATTTTCGTCCTATTCATCTATTTAAAGTTTATTCGAAAGAAGAAATTAATATAAATTAAGACAAAGAATGAGGTACATTTTTATCCTCATTCTTTTTTTGTTAAATAATAATTTTATTCAAATTACAATTCATAATTTTTGCATAACTTTGGGGTAAATTAAGATTAAATAAGAAATATTTTTTCTAGGAAACCTAGGAGAAATGAATTCAAGAAAAATGAGGGAACATTCACTAAAAAAATAGTACACATCTGATTTATATTTAGAGGAGTGATATTTGATGGAGAGAAAAGAAAAAAGAGACCACATCCACAATCATAATGTTTCGCATGAACCAATAACAAATCATATGCAAGATGTTCATGAAAATTACAGCCCTAACAATAAGAAAAATAATGAACACAATCATCATCAACATAATCAAAGCGAGGGTAACAACAAACACCATGGTCATTCGATTTCTGATTTTAAGAAAAGGTTTTGGGTATCTTTAGTATTAACGATTCCAATATCATATTTATCCATGATGATTCAGATGCTTCTTGGATATAAAGTAAATTTTGCTGGTGACACATTATTACTATTCTTACTTTCAACAATAGTCTTTTTCTATGGAGGAAAACCATTTTTACTTGGAGCATGGAGTGAATTGAAAAATAGAACTCCTGGGATGATGCTATTAATTACTCTTGCTATCGTAACAGCTTATGTCTATAGTTCACTAACAGCATTTTTCATTGAAGGAAGTGACTTCTTTTTTGAATTAGCAACCTTAATTGTTATTATGCTTCTTGGACATTGGATCGAAATGAGATCAATAATGGGTGCTTCAAAAGCATTAGAAGAGTTAATTAAATTAATGCCTAAAGAAGCTCATAAGTTAGATGCATCAGGCAACCTTATTGAAGTATCTGTTGAAGATTTAAAACCAGGTGATCAAATACTAGTAAAACCAGGCGAGAAAATTCCCATTGATGGAATAGTTTTTGAAGGACACTCTACAGTTGATGAATCGATGTTAACTGGGGAATCAATTCCTATTGAAAAAAAGGTAGGTATGGAGGCCATTGGGGGTTCAATTAATGGAGAGGGTGTACTAAAAATAAATGTTAGTAAAACAGGCAGTGACACTTATCTTGCACAAGTAATCCAATTAGTAAGCGATGCAGAAAAAACTAAATCAAAAGCTCAAGGATTTGCTGATACAGCCGCTAAATGGTTATTCTATGTCGCTATTGTTGCAGGTATTATCACACTGGTTTATTGGTGGTCAACAGATGACTTTGATTTTGCATTAGAAAGAATGGTGACAGTTTTAATAATTGCTTGTCCTCATGCTTTAGGTCTAGCTACTCCTTTAGTAACATCACGTTCTACATCTATTGCTGCTAAGAAGGGTTTATTAATTAGGAATCGTACTTCATTTGAAAACGCATTTAAAATCAATAGAATTGTGTTTGATAAAACTGGTACCTTAACTGAAGGTAATTTTGGTATAACGGATATTCATCCAGTTACAGGGGTTAGCGAAAAAGAATTATTAAAGCTTGCTTACTCTGTAGAAATTCAATCTGAACATCCAATAGCAAAGGGAATTGTAAAAGAGGGTAAGAAGCAAAATATAAAAGTATCTGAAGTAAAAGGTTTTAAAAATTTAACAGGTAAAGGGTTAGTGGCTAATGTTAACGGGTCTGAAATTGCAATTGTTAGTCCAAATGTTTTAAAAGAAAAAAATATTAGCTTCGATGAAAGTACTTACGAAAAACTTGCACAACAAGGTAAAACCGTTATTTTTATATTAAAGGATAATGTATTTTTAGGCATGATTGCTTTAGCAGACATAATAAGGGATTCCTCTTATAAGGTTATAAAAGAATTGAGTGATTTAGGTATTGAAACCGTTATGATGACAGGTGATAACGTGCGTGTAGCAAAATATGTTGGTGAAAAACTAGGCATGACGAAAGTTATTGCTGAAGTATTACCCCATGAAAAAGCTAATAAGGTGAAAGGACTAAAAGAAGAAAATTCGAAAGTTGCAATGGTTGGTGACGGTGTTAATGATGCGCCTGCACTGGCTGAATCAGATTTAGGTATTGCGATCGGTGCAGGCACAGATGTGGCCATTGAAACTGCAGATGTAGTACTGGTAAACAGCAATCCAGAGGACATTCTGAATACATTAAAGCTATCGAAAGCTAGTCATAAAAAAATGGTCCAAAATTTAGGGTGGGCAGCTGGTTATAACATTCTTGCAATTCCACTAGCTGCAGGCGTTTTATATAGTGTAGGTATTGTTATTACACCTGCAATTGGAGCTGCTGTCATGTCCTTAAGTACGATTATATGTGCAATAAATGCACAATTGCTCAAAATCGAATAAGTAAAGATGAAGCAAAAAATTCGTCAAATATAATTTGACGAATTTTTATTATATTGTAAAAAAAAGATTCCAATTTCCTGATTAGTTAAAACTATATATTAAATTTTACATATAGTATATCAGAAGCTTAGTGAACAGAGGGGGGATATAAGTGTGTATAAATAACAACTTTATAGAAGATCAAGCTTTTCATATAACAGAAAAGATTTTGGGGAACTCCATATACAAAGTGGTGAGGATTGAAGGCTCGAGAAGCAATACTCATAATCAAAAATCGAACGGGGAGAACCTTATAACAAAACTAATTTTAGAAGACGAGAATGGTGTATTTTATTCAATTAAACCTGATCAATTTGGTCTTATGTTCGCAAATGGAGAAGTTAGTTATAAAAAATACTGTCGATTGCAAAAAAAAGATGACTTAAAAGTAATTAGTTATTCAATCATAGGAATGGGAATCATAATTAGTATGATGATAGGTCTCATGAAGCTTCTCTTAGTTTAATAGGGTATTCGGATTTTATGGTGGAAAAGGGCTTATAAATCACCCTTCTCCAAATTCTTAATAAGTGTGGAAAAATCGACACCAAAGTTGTCTGTAATGTCGTGATCATTCACTTCATACCAATTGAAAGTATCGTATAACATAGCTTTATTGAAAGCACTTGAATTAAATCGTGGCTTACGCTTTTTATGGAGCTTCTCATTGAAAAGGATTTTGGCTCGTAAGGCATCAAACGAGTAACCTCTACCCATTCGCTCTACCTGCCTAATAATGCTGTTAATTGACTCCGTATAAGCATTAGTGAGCCTTTTATCAAAGTAGTTGAATATTTCGACATGCCAGTTGTCTACGGCTCTCACGAGGTCTTTATATGCGTCTTTAGAGTTGCTGGACATACAACGGTGTCTCCATTGACTATAACGAAGATGACCTTCATCTGGATCAGGAGTATCCCATATCCAGTAAAACTCTTCTTTGAGTTCATAGGCTTCTTTTAAAGCAGGAAGATTACCTAACCAAGTATCTAAGAGGAATGATTCACGTTCATTTAGATCGTGTTTACGCTTTAGAAGGATAAACCTTTCACGCATAAGGGTACGTCTTTCTTTTTGGCTCATATGGGCTTTCAAAGACTTTCTGACGTTATCTAAGGCTTGATTAGCCATTCTAACTACATGAAACTTATCTACGACAACTTTAGCGTGTGGAAGGATAGTGTTCACTGCGTCTTTGTAGGGCTTCCACATATCCATTGTGACGTACTCAATGTAAGTCCTGTCACTGATTTCTGAAAGACGTTGGATGACTGTTTCCTTGTTACGGTTAGGCTTGATGTCATAAATAGTCCTGCGTTCAATATTAGTCAATACAAGCCGAGGTCTACGGATAATATGTATCTCGTCTATCCCAAGCCACTTAGGAGTTTCAAACTGGTATTCACGTTCTTTGAGTGCCACATAGTCCTTAAAAACGTTCCTAATGGTTTTCTCGTCAACACCAACGCTTTCTGCGACTTCTACAAAGGTCTTAGACATGGATTGCTCTTGAATGGACTTTAAAAGCCTTTTGGTCATACTACGCTTTTCATCTACAGATATTAGGCGTTCCCAGAAGGTAGATCCGCATTCACGACACTTGTATCGTCTACGGTTCAATTGTAAGCCCACTCGCTTTAAACGAATGGGCAAATCCATAATTAGTTGATTTCTTGAACTGTGTTTGTACAACTTGTCAAAACCACATTCAGGACAACGTTCAGGTGGTCCGACTGCTTCAACTTTAAACATCATATCGGTTTCATTTTCTTGTGGCGGTTCTATTGTTTTAATGTCTGGTAGGGATAATAAGTCTGACATATTATTCATCCTTTATTACTCTGCGGTGTTAAGGTATCAATTATAGATTTGATGTCGAAATCATCAGTGTTAAATTATTTTTGTGACCACAAATGCACTTAGAAAATCCCTTAAAGCATTAGCTGGTTCACTTGAATAGGGAGTTGTAAAAAAGTTCCCTTAGCCTGCACAACAAGATAATTTCGAAATATCTTTATCGAACGTAAGTGCAGCTAATTTTAGCCCTTCAGCCATTGTTAAATATGGTGCTAGGGTTTCTGTTAAATCTTCTATCGTTAAGCCAAATTTAACAGCTAATGATGCTGCATAGATGACATCTCCTGCATTCTCAGATACAATATGAACCCCTAATACTTTTAGTGTTTCTGCATCTGCTACTAGTTTAAATACACCGGTTGTTTCACGGTTTACAATTGCTCTTGGAACAGCATCTAAAGGTAATACAGATGTCTTCACATCATACCCTTTCTCTTTTGCTTGTTCTTCTGTTAAACCAACCGTTGCAACCGTCGGATTCGTAAACGTAACAGCAGGAACTACCGATAAATCTATTTTTTTGTTTAATCCACCAATAGCATTATCAGTAATAATTCCACCTTCATAGGCTGCTACATATACAAATTGTGGTCCTAAAGTCACATCTCCTGCTGCATAAATCTTTTCATTACTTGTTTGACCAAAATCATTGATCAGGATTTCATTATTTTTTCCAGTTTCAACACCTGCTGCACTTAAATTTAAAGAATCCGTATTTGGTTTTCTTCCAGTGGCAACAAGTAACTGATCTGATTCAATGACTTCTCTACTGCCATTTACTGTTACGTAAACCCTTTTTATCTCTCCACTTTGTTCAACACGCTCAAAAGTTGCCCCTTTGACAAGGTTTATACCCTGTTCAATTAACGCTTTTTCAACTGACTCTGAAATCTCAGGATCATACTCCTTTAAAAGTCGCTCACTTCTTTGCATAAGCGTTATTTCTGAACCTAAATGATGAAATAGTTGTCCAAGCTCCATTCCAATGTATCCTGAACCAATTACAGTTAATCGTTTTGGTATTTTCTTTAACTCAAGAAGTGTTGTACTAGTTAAATAGTCCATTTTTTCAAGTCCTGAAATTTGGGGCAACGAAGGCGATGCACCTGTTGCAATTAAAAAGCGTTTTGCAGATAACTTTGCCCCATTGACCTCAACCGTACTAGCATCAACGAATTTTGCTTCACCTTTAATTAAATCAAAATTATATTCATCAATTAAATCCATATATTTTTGATTCCGAAGTTCGCTCACCAATTTATCCTTTTGCGTGATTAAACTAGCTAAATCCACTTCTCCAGCGGATGTTTGTAAACCTATAAACGGATTGTCTTTTGATAAATGATTGATTTCCCCTGCCCTAAGAAGAGTTTTTGACGGAACACAGCCAATATTCACACAGGTTCCCCCAACCGTTCCACGCTCAATCATTCCAACTTTTGCACCGTATTCTATAGCTTTAATTGCCGAAGAAAAGGCAGCAGCACCAGAACCAATAATAAGAAGGTCATAATTGTCTTCATTAATTAACGCCACGTTTTCTAGTGATGATACTTCTTCAATTTCTCCGGCTTGGTAATTTGCTTCATCAATCGCCTTTATTGCACTTTCAACCTCAATATCATCGGGCAGTTCAAATACTGCTTCACCACGACGATAACTAGACTCAATATTTTTAGCACCTATCTTTTCAAGTGCTGATTCTACGTGTTTTTCACAACCCGTACAAGTCATTCCTGAAATGTTTACCTTAAATTTATTCATAAAAAAGCTCCTTTCGTTAATTAATCTCTCATGTTAATGTTTCTATTATTGGACACGAATGTAATTGCTTTTCATCTGGACATCGTTGTTTTAAGTCGTCTAACATAGTTTCAATTCGTTTTAAATCCTCTATTTGTTTTTGCACTTCCTTTTGTTTTTTAGAAACAAATTCGAACATATCTTGACAACGAACTTCATCTTTATCTACAACACCAAGTAATTTATAAATCTCGCTTAAAGAAAAACCAAGTTCCTGTATTCGTTTAATAAACCCAACACGCTTAACGTCATCATATGAATATATCCGATAACCAGCTTCCGTTCGGTGAGGTTCTTGTAATAAATTTTTTCGCTCGTAATATCTGATCGTTTCTTTATTAACTCCACATTTATCTGCAAACTCACTAATGCGATAAATCATCTTATTTCACCCCATGAATATTATAAACCGTGTACCATAGTACACGGTCAAGTAAATTGGACTATTTTATTTTTTTCCCAAAGTATCACTCGTATGTGATTGATACTTTTATATAATACTATTGATTATCCTAACATCCCACCAGAAAATCCGATTTAAACACCAGTTGTTTTTAAACTATTAAGAAAGTAATTCCACTATATATTCCGAAGACCCGTTTAATATCAATAGGGAAGATTAGTTATGATTGAATGGGGTATATAGTAAATAGGAGTGGTTATAATAAGACAGACTAAATTAACAGGAGGTATTTAAAATTGAAAATGAGCTATGAAGAATGTATTAAAGCTTGTCTAGAGTGTATGAAGGAATGTAATAAATGTTATCATGAATGTCTAGAAGAAGATGATGTTAAAATGTTAGCGGAGTGCATTCGTACCCTTAGAGAATGTGCCGATATTTGTGCATTTTCTGCTAAATCGATGCAGTCTGGTAGTCCATTCGTAAAGCAAATTTGTCAATTATGTGCTGAGATTTGTCAGGCATGTGGTGATGTTTGTAAAAAACATGAACATCATAAACATTGCCAAGAATGTGCAGAAACATGTTACCGATGCGCTGAAGTATGTAAAAAAATGGCTGTGTAGAAGATTTGATTTTATAAATGAAGAATCAATGATAAATAAAAGTAATTCTTCTAACGCGAAAATGTTTTAAACTCTGCTTATTTAGGAGCAGAGTTTTTTGATGGACTGCTAAAAAATTTAATTAAGTCACAGTGTTTGAATGTTAAATAAACGTGATATTTAACATATACTGCATAATTAGTGACGCATATAGTAAATTAAAACACCACTTTACATACCTAACTGGGGTATGGTAACATGAATGTGTGTTTAGAGGAGGTTGATAATTTACGGTGATGATGTAATTACAAATTTATCGTTTAAAGAAAGCTTGTTTGATAATGATAAACTGCATTAAAAGTGATGAAGCCAATATAAGTTAAAATCACAATTCGAAAGTTAAAAGGAAATATAAAAAAATTATTAATACCCTTTTACATTTTATAAAAATATTTCAAAAGAGAGGGATTTTTATGGAAAATAGAATCTTAAAGGTAACTGGAATGTCATGTGGTCATTGTGTAAATACTGTTGAAAAAAGTTTAGGGAAATTAGAAGGTGTTGATCAAGTAAACGTGAATTTAAAAGATGCACAAGTTGAAGTATCGTTTAATGAATCCCAAGTATCGCTTGAGAAAATTAAGGAAACAATAGAAGAACAGGGATATGAGGTAAAATAATATTTTTGAGAGTGCATAAATGCACTCTCTTGTTTTCAAAAATATATACCCCTATTGGGTATGAGGAAGGTGAACAGCATCATGAGTAATACATTAAAAGAAGCGAGCATTCAGATCACAGGAATGACCTGTGCAGCTTGTGCAACTCGTATAGAAAAAGGTTTAAATAAAATGGATGGTGTGGAACAAGCGACTGTTAATTTAGCGCTTGAAAAATCATCTATTAAGTACAATCCAGCAAAATTAAGTGAAGAAGATTTCGAAAAAAAAATAGAAGCACTTGGTTATGGGGTTGTTAAACAAAAGGCGGAACTTGATATTACAGGTATGACATGTGCAGCTTGTGCAACTCGCATTGAAAAAGGGTTAAATAAGTTAAGTGGTATCTCTTCTGCCAATGTTAACTTAGCCCTGGAAAAAGCAATGATTGAGTTTAATCCATCTGAAGTGTCAATCGTAGACATCATTGCGAAGGTGGAGAAATTGGGCTATGGGGCTCATCAAAAGGCTGATGAACAGGAAACAGTGGACCATCGAGAAAAGGCCATTAAACAGCAACAACGAAAATTTATTTTATCGGCTATTCTTTCTTTACCGCTGCTTTGGACGATGGTTGGACATTTTTCCTTTACATCATTTTTATATGTCCCAGAATTTCTAATGAATCCGTGGATCCAAATGGTATTGGCTACTCCTGTGCAATTTATTGTTGGTAAGCAATTCTATGTAGGGGCATATAAAGCTTTACGTAATGGTAGTGCTAATATGGACGTACTTGTGGTCATGGGGACATCAGCAGCTTATTTCTATAGTGTTTATCAAGCGATTGTGACGATAGGGTCGCATCATGGTCCAAATCTTTATTTTGAAACGAGTGCTGTATTAATTACATTAATATTATTAGGTAAATTATTTGAAGCCAAAGCAAAAGGACGCTCATCTGAAGCCATAAAAAAACTAATGGGACTTCAAGCTAAAACCGCTATTGTTGTACGTGACGGTGTAGAAAAAGAGGTTCCTTTAGAAGAAGTTATCATTGGCGATGTTATTCTAGTGAAACCAGGTGAAAAGATACCTGTAGATGGTGAGGTAATAGAGGGAACAACAGCTGTTGATGAATCAATGCTTACAGGTGAAAGTTTACCAGTTGATAAAAAGCAAGGCGATCAATTATTTGGATCGACGATTAATAAAAATGGATTTATTAAAATGACAGCGACAAAGGTTGGTCGTGACACAGCGTTAGCACAAATCATTAAAGTGGTTGAGGATGCTCAAGGATCAAAAGCACCAATTCAACGCTTAGCAGATCAAATTTCGGGGGTTTTTGTACCAATTGTTGTTGGCATTGCAATTGTCACATTTTTAGTTTGGATCATTTGGGTTCGCCCAGGAGAATTTACACCAGCTTTAGAGGTCTTAATTGCAGTACTTGTAATCGCTTGCCCTTGTGCGCTTGGGTTAGCAACGCCAACCTCCATAATGGCAGGTTCAGGTCGTGCAGCTGAATTTGGTATTTTATTTAAAGGTGGAGAACATTTAGAACAAACACAAAGTATTGATACAGTGGTTGTAGATAAAACAGGTACAGTAACACATGGTAAGCCTGTTCTTACAGACGTTCTTTTAGATTCAGAGCAGGAGGAAGCTCGTTTTTTATCATTAATTGGGGCTGCTGAAAAACAGTCAGAGCATCCGTTAGCAGAAGCTATAGTACAGGGCATAGAAAAACGTGGCATAGCATTAGGAGAAGTTCAATTTTTTGAGGCTATTCCAGGTTATGGTGTGCAGGCAACTGTGTCAGGTCAAGGAGTTGTCATTGGTACACGAAAATTAATGCAACAATACGGAATCAATATTGATAATATTTTACCAACAATGGAGCAGTTAGAGCGAAACGGTAAAACAGCAATGCTTGCTGCCATTAATGGTCAGTATGCAGGCTTAGTAGCTGTTGCTGATACAGTTAAAGATACGTCAAAAGAGGCAATCCACCGACTACAGAATATGGGCATTACAGTCATTATGATGACTGGTGATAATGAACGTACAGCTCAAGCGATAGGAACAGAAGTAGGCGTGAATCAAGTTATCGCTGAAGTATTGCCTGAAGGTAAAGCAGACGAGGTGAAAAAGCTACAAGCACAAGGGAAAAATGTAGCGATGGTGGGAGATGGTATTAATGATGCTCCGGCATTGGCCACAGCAAATATCGGTATGGCCATTGGTACAGGAACGGATGTTGCCATGGAAGCTGCTGATATTACGTTAATTCGTGGCGATTTAAATAGTATTGCAGATGCTATTTTAATGAGTCGAAAAACAATGCGGAATATTAAGCAAAACCTATTTTGGGCATTTGCCTACAATACTTTGGGTATTCCTATTGCTGCAATAGGTCTACTTGCTCCATGGGTAGCAGGTGCGGCGATGGCATTTAGTTCTGTATCTGTAGTTTTAAATGCATTACGCTTACAAAGAGTAAAATTAGATAATAAATAACCCTTTAATTCAATTGTAAACTTTACTCTATTGGGTTTACTTATAAAGAAATACGCAATAGTTTAACTGACATAATTTAACTTACTATTTTCATCAGATAAACCATCCTTAGGTAGGTAAAGAGCAAAATAAATTAATTGTTTGGGAAAGTATGGAGGAAAATTGGTATGAGTAATGAAGATAAAAAAATTAAAATTGCCGTTAATGGGGGAATAGAATTTGGGGCAAAACTAAATTCTAAACAACTTTTAACGATCACCAAATATATGGAAGACGACGCACAGCTTGAGTTAACAACCTTCCAACAACTCTATCTAGAAATTCCGGAAAATAAAAAAGAAGAAATAATTGAAGAATTCAACCGTGTTAATTTATCTTGTTATCCAGTTGGCAACTTTGTAAAGAGTTTGAGAACATGTAATTTTTGCAAAGGAGAAGAAGAAGAGGGGATGCCAGTAGCAAAAGAAATAAATAATCGTATAGCAGGAAAAGCTGTACCATTCACTCTTAAAGTTGCATACACAGGTTGCCCTGTTGGTTGCGGTGAACCAATGTTAAGTGATATAGGGATTATGAAAATTAAAGACCATTACAATTTATATGTTGGAGGAAAAGCAAAAGGGAAAGATGCAGAGGTGGGATCTTTGTTGCAAGAGAATCTAACACCAGATGAATTGTACGATAAAATAGAAAAGATTATAAATGTATATTCACAGAATGGAAAAAAACGAGAAACGTTTTTCAAATTTTTAAAACGGATAGGAAAAGAAGAGTTAATAAATTAGTTTTACTCTAAGAAGTTCTGGGAAGGTTATAATGGCGGCTCTGAATAAATGAGCCGCCATTTTTAATTTAAGTCCTCGAACAAAATTTATCGAGTTAATCGTTCTATAAAGATATTTAATTGATTTAATGTTACTTTGTCGTTTACGCCAAATGTGCCATCACCTTTACCTTGCGTAATCTTATTTGATGAAAGAACTGCTATAAAATTTTTGGCCCAATGAGTACTCGTTACATCTGTAAAATTCTTTGGTTCTCCTTGTTGTTCTAAATCAAATGCTTCAACTAAAACCTTTGCTAATTGACCGCGAGTAATCGGTGAATTTGGGTTAAATTTACCATTACTATCTCCATTAAAAATTCCAAGTTTTTTTAGTGCTACTATAGCTCCAGCTTGTTCAGAAGATGATTTAACATCAGGGAAACTTGAGTTTGTATCACTTGTATCTAATGCTAAAGCTTTAGCAAGCTGTATGGCTACTGCTCCACGTGAGGCATAAATGGAAAAGTCTATCTCTTCACCTTTAACTTCTGCTTGAGCTATTTCATTTGTAGTAAAGTTTGCAATACGTTTTGCACCTATATAACGAGAACCCCAATAGTAAGGATCGTTTAATTTATCAATTCTAACACCCGAACTTGGAGTAGCTGATATAAAATTACCATTCTCTATGTATATTCCAACGTGAGATATGCCGTTGCCTGAAGTATTAAAAAATACGAGGTCACCTGCTTTTAAACTATCTTTAGAAACAGAAGTACCTTGCTGATATTGGTCTTTAGATGTGCGCTCTAAAGAAATACCTAACTTAGAAAATATAAACTTTGTATATGCTGAACAATCTACACCTGTATTAATATCATTCCCACCATATTTATAAGGAGCTCCTATATAATCTTTCGCTGTACTCGTCAAATCAGTAACTGATGCTGCTTCAGCATCATTCATACCTATTCCTGAAAAAATTACAAATGACGCAAAAACCGGTAGTAACCATCTCTTTTTCACTAAACTTACTCCTTTCGAAAAGCAATCGCTTTTTTGATTAAAGTAAGAATAGCATGGAATAGAGATACTAAATTTTTCATTTATATTACTGATTTGTGCAGAATATTAAAATTGGTGACTTAATATACTCGGTGTAATCTCACTGCAATAATAACTAGGTGATGTTACTTGAAGATAAATAAAACTTAAATCAAGTAATAATAAAATAAATACTCTCTTTCGAGCATACCTATATAAGGTATACGGTGTGTATTTTAGACAGGCTAATTAAATTGTTAAAGGATGGATATGTGGGATTTTATCAAATGTTTGTCTTAGTATCACTAATGTTTTTATTGTTAATTGTCATAATGGTTTCAAGAATTATGAAAAAGACTATTAAGCCTATGCAAGGTATGACTATTTCAATGTTTTTTAGTATGAATGTAGGGCTAACATTAGGAATACTTTTTGGAGTTACCTTTCAAGGGAACTTGTTTTACTCAACGATTATTTCAATTATTCTCGGTGCAAGCATTGGCTTTTTAAGTGGTTGCAACTTTGGATTATTACCTATGTTAGAAGGTTTAATGGCAGGTTTAATGGCTGGTATGATGGGGGCAATGTTAGGTGAAATGGTGGATGGCGGGCAATCCATTGTATTAATAAGAATTTTTCTGTTGCTATCAATTTTCACTATTTTTTTATTTGCGCTACTTCCAAGTAAAAGTCAAAAAACATTCCAAAGTCAAATGGGCTTTTTAACACCCTTCTTCTTTTCGGTTTTTATACTCTTCTACTTTTTTGGGGGCATTCCTTTTGCCGAAAAACAAATAAACTTTATTAAAGACTCTTCTTTAGTGGATCATAATCTACACTCGAACGCTCAAAATAAATTAGAAAAGAAAGAGATTAAGATTATTTCTATAGAAACAGAAAATATGAAGTATTCGCCCTCTGAAGTAATTTTGGAGAAGAATCAACCGGTTTCATTAGAATTAATTAATAAAGATAATATAGAACATGATATTGAAGTTACAATACCAACATCAAATACTATTAGTAGTAATAATCATGTACATCACAAAAAGGAGGAGAATATGATTCATCTCCATGTTGGGCCTAAAAATACAGAAAAAATGAGTTTTACTCCCATTAATACAGGAGAATATCAATTTGTTTGTACTATTCCAGGACATAAGGAGCTTGGTATGGTTGGCAAGTTTATAATTAAGTAATTAGCTTTGATTTTGTAATTGATATACAAATGGAGTTGTCAAATTAAATACAATGATACTTATTTGAAAATGCCCAGTTATTATTAACAGGGCATAAGGTATATCTATATATTTAGATAAGCTCTATTTTTTGATAAATAAGATGACGGTGAAATAAAAAATGTTTAGTCTCAAATAAAAGTAGGGTATTAATTTTGAAGCATATGGATACAATCACAAATATTATTTTGCTTCGTTTTCATTACTTTGTATAATTTCGTTTACCATTTTTAATTCAGAAATCAAATAATCTATCTGTTGTTGCAAGTAACTTGATGGCGAAGAAAAATCGCTTGTAAATTGGCCATCTTCACTACTTACAGTCTTTAAGACATTCAATGCAATTTCCACAGTTAATGCAAATAATTCATCACCTAGTTTTTCAATAGATTCAATTAATAATTGAGAATCAGAAAATGTTTTAAAAGCTTCGTTATCAATGGTTATCTACTCCTTAAAAAATTGGTTAATCTCATTATATGAATTAATTTAAAAAAAGCTCCTTACCCCTTTTGCTGTTTCAACATTTTTGACAATCCAGGTTTTAAAAATGAATAAGGAAGGTATCTTTAAAATGTATATATTAAATTTTCTTGGTGATTCTAAATAAAGAAAAACTCGTATGAAATATCCCTAAAGTAAATTTATGATGATTGGGAATACAAAAATTCAAGCCTGCGAGTAGGAGGACTATGATGGAGAAAAAAATTATAATGAGTCTTGTTACTATAGTTGCTGCATTAATGCTTTCTGCATGTACAGGAAATACAAATAAGAAAGAAAGTCAACAAGAAATGCAGACAAATGAAATGGCCGAGAAAGATATGGAAGGTATGGACCATTCTGAAATGAATCCTAGTTCAAATGAACTTCCTGAAGGTTTAAAAGAAGCTGAAAATCCTAAGTTTGGAGTTGGGACAAAAGCAATAATTCATGCAGATCACATGAAAGGCATGGATGGAGCTGAAGCAACAATTGTAGGGGCATACGATACAATAGTCTATACTATATCTTACGCTCCTACAAATGGTGGAAATCGAGTAACAAATCATAAGTGGGTCATTCAAGAAGAAATAGAAGGTGCTGGTTCAGAGCCATTTGAACCAGGAACACAGGTTATTATAAATGCTAATCATATGGAGGGTATGGAAGGGGTAACTGCAAAAATTGATTCCGCAGAAGAAACTACTGTGTATGTGGTTGACTACACTTCTACTAATGGTGAAAAAATAAAAAATCATAAATGGCTAACGGAAAGTGAATTATCTTCTCCATAAAAATTAAATACTTAAAGATGTTCGACGAGTCAATTTTGACAAATTGGACATCTTTTTTAGTTTTAGAAATTCTATAATATCCTTTAATTTTAATCCATAATTTCTCCATAATTATTCGTTATATTCATTTTTAATAATATAACAATAACTGAGGAGGCGTGGGAAATTAGAAAGAGAGGAATTATCTTCACTTTGGGAGTATTAGTAGTTTTTTTAAAGGGTTGTACAAACGAAAATATCAATTCAAATAAAATAGCAGTTTTAACAGTTGAATATTTTAGTGGAGATCCACTTAATGATCTATATGTGGAATTACTCGATGAAGAAGGGAAAGAAATAGATTCAACAATTAGTTTGGATAAAGGTGAGGCAGAATTTTATAATTTACAACCAAATGAAACTTATACAGTAAAAGTAGGGAGTCCAGACAATTTTACAACAGGGATGTATTTAACAGAAAAAAAATTTACGTATACGTCATCTACACAATCCATATTGGTTCAAACATATGCAGTAAATCATAATAAAGGATTTGGAGTACCTGTAATTCTACAAAATCCTGAACTACCAAATGGGTGTGAAATAACTACTCTTACAGCAGTACTTAATTACTATGGTGCAGAAACATCTAAATTAGAAATGGATCAAAATTATTTACCTAAACAATCTTTTGAATACAAAATGAAAAAAAAGTATGGGCCAAATCCTAATCAAGCATATGGCGGCGAGCCAAGTAATCTAGAAACGGGTACATATGTTTTTGCCGAACCAATTGTCAAAGCAGCTAATAATTTTATCACAGAGAGAAAGTTAGATTTACAAGCAAAAAATATTAGTGGAAGAACAATAAAAGAAATAACAAATTATATTAGACAGGGAATACCAGTTATTACATGGGTAACATTGGACCTCTCACCACCAAAGGTTAAAGGGGGATGGATTATTGAAGAAACAGGTGAATACCATCAAATGTATCAAAATTTACATACAATGGTACTATTATCTGTGGGAGATACTACTGTGGAAGTAATGGATCCACGTAAGGGAATTATAACATTGGATAAGGGAGCATTTTTTAATAGTTATGAAGCATTAGGCGAACAGGCAGTTGTTGTTTATTAACAATAGTTCATTATATGCAAGTAATAGGTTAAAAAAGATAGCGTTTAATCATGGAAGAAAAATTACTTCATTTACTAGAACAATCTGGATTATTTGCAATTTTGGTTAGTTTAATGATAAATACTTTGGTTAGTATTATAGGTGTACTACCAAGTGTTTTTGTTACAGCCACTAACCTTGTGTTTTTTGGAGTATTCAACGGTTTGCTGATTTCTATTATCGGTGAATCAATTGGTGCAGTTATTAGCTTTATTTTATATAGAAAAGGAATCAATAAATGGAAAAGACCGTTCGTATTGCACCCTAAACTTTTAAAATTAAAGGAGTTGGAAGGTTCTGATGCATTTTGGATAATTGTCAGTTTAAGGATTTTACCTTTTATGTCATCAGGTCTTGTGACTTTTACTAGTGCATTTTCTAAGGTGTCTTTAGGCACATTTACGCTTGCTAGTACGATTGGAAAAATACCAGCTTTAATCTTTGAAGCAGGTGCAGTATATGGTTTTATGCAAGTAAATTTAATATGGAAAATTGTAATAAGTATCTTATTAATTTCAATTATCATTTTGATTTGGAAAGTTAAGAAATAAAAAAAGTTATTCAAAGTTTTCTTAGATAGAGTGGTTAATATTTGTCTCATTTAATTTCAAATCCATAAATTCTCCATATTTATTTGTTATAGTGCCTATGTAAAGAATAAAAGGAGGAAACATAATGAAATCTAAACTTTTGATTACTTCATTATTAGTAGGCGCTATTATAATTGGAGGATGTAGTGCGGGTAATTCGGAATCTAATAATAATTCAAATATGGACCATTCTAATATGTCTGGTATGGACCATTCCAATATGAGTGATGAAGAAATGAAAAACATGGAGGGTATGGATAATAAAGATAGTAGCATGGAAAATGGTCATGCGAGTCATAACAATCCATTAGCATTAAATAATTCAAATGGGGAAAATGAGCTTGCGCTCCCACCTATTATTGAACCTAAAAATGGAATTGTTGATATTACTGCTCAACAAGGAACAACAGAAATCTTTAAGGGAACTAAAACAGAGACATATGGATATAATGGTTCCTTTTTAGGGCCAATCATTCGTATTAATAAAGATCAAACGGTAACGTTTAGAACTAAAAATGATTTATCTGAACCAACAACATTTCACTGGCATGGATTAGAAATCCCTGGAAATGGTGATGGCGGCCCACATCAAGTCCTAGAGCCAGGTGTAACAGAAGATGTAAATTTTACAGTTAATCAGGGAGCATCTACGCTGTGGTTCCATCCACATCCAGAAGGTGCTACAGCAGAGCAAGTATATAAAGGTTTAGCTGGTTTAATTTATATAGATGATGAAAACTCACAAGAAATCAATGTACCAAATGAATATGGTGTGAATGATTTTCCATTAGTATTCCAAGATAGACAATTTACTGAAGAAAAGCAATTAAATTATCAAGCAGTCCTTAATGAAGATGGTACAATTGGAGATACTTTATTAATTAATGGTACGTTGAATCCTAAACTTACAGTTGGTAAAGAAAAAGTAAGACTTCGTTTATTAAACGGTTCTAATGCTCGTAATTATACTTTTAAATTGAATACCGGAGATACATTCCAACAAATTGCTACTGATGGTGGTTTCTTAAATCAACCAACTGATATGAAAGAAATTACCTTAACACCAGGTGAGCGAGCAGAGGTAATAGTGGACTTTTCAAAAATGGATGACAA
The DNA here is from genome assembly GCF_019731275.1 of Lysinibacillus sp. K60. NCBI lineage: Bacteria > Bacillati > Bacillota > Bacilli > Caryophanales > Bacillaceae > Lysinibacillus > Lysinibacillus sp. K60. The sequence continues at coordinate 34,177 of NZ_JAASJR010000020.1, forward strand.
GACTGATATAGCATTAATAAATGATGAAGGTACTACCCTTTTACCATTTAAAATTGAACAAAAGACTACAAGTACAAGTAAAATTTCAGAAAAATTAAATGATTTTAGTGTTACTGAAGAAGAGAAAAATTTACCAGTTTCTAAGAAGCTTGAACTATTTGGTATGGGGACAATGGTTTCTATAAATGGAAACCAGTTTGATATGAATCGCATTGATTTCACTCAAAAGCAGGGTGAGACTGAAATTTGGGAAATTTATAATAAACCTGATATGATGGGTGGTATGACACATCCTTTCCACATACATGGCACTCAATTTAAAATCGTGTCGATTGATGGTCAAGAACCTCCTTTAAATTTAAAAGGGTGGAAGGATACTGTCTCAATTGAAGCTGGTCAAACAGTTAAATTAGCAGTGAAGTTTAATAATAAGGGCATATACATGTTCCACTGCCATGTCCTTGAACATGAAGAAAATGGTATGATGGGGCAAGTTGAAGTAAATTAAATATAAATAGATTATTAAAACCTCCAAATACCATGGAGGTTTTTTTATTGGTTTCTATTACATAACTCTTATATCTAGGGTTATTGGTCGTGGTTCATATTAAATAACCTACCCTATAGAAATACTCAATCTTTTTTCTAAAATTTCAATTGAAATTTTTAACAACTTAACAACATTTTTATTTAGTTAATACAAAAGAATACCTTAATGATTTTATGTATTTTTTGTCCCTTTAATGGAAATGAATATAAATAAAATGAAAGGTAATATTTATGGAATTTTATAAAGAGATTGAAATCTACTGTTATAAGTGTCGTAAAAAGACCATTTTTACATGTAAGGATTTGCATAATAAAATCGGTGTTGACAGTCATTGTAGTGAGTGTATTGGGATTTGGTTTGAATGGCAAAATCGAGCGGTAGAAAGAGAATTGGAGAAGTGGATTGTATATAATCAAGGGCTGTTAAAAACATAATGTGAATCGAAGAAAGTATAGTATTTTTCTTACTAAAATTAGCAAACGTCCACTCTTTAAAGGACGTTTTTTATGTGTAAACGATTGTAATATAAATACTTTTATAAAATGGAATAAATTAAACTACAAGTAAGTCAAAAAGTTATAATAATTTTAGAAATTATTTTTTTGAACCATAATTATGTCGACGAGGCGGTGCTTTACATGTCTAAAAGGAAATACGGTTGGTCTGAGAAAAAAAGAAATGACTATATTAAAGAAGGACGAGGTCAAGGGGAACTATCAAATTATATACCTTGGATTAAAATACAAGATATATCGTCACAAGGAAATGCTTCTCGATTAATAGGGTGGACCGCGAAGAGACAGCATGAATTGTTGTCTAACTTGGAAAGAGACTTTTTTTTCTTATTAGATTGGGAAGATACAGTGGTAGACATAAGAGAACAGTTTCCTTTAAATGTTGAAACAACTATTCGTATAGCTGAAGAGAAAGGAATTAAGCACTCTAAAGATAATAGTTCAGGTATACCGATAGATATGACAACAGATTTCTTTATAACAGTAGTAAAAAACTCTGAAAGAAAATATATCGCTAGAACTGTAAAACCAAGTGAACAACTTGAAGATAAACGAGTAATTGAAAAGTTTGAAATTGAACGAGAGTATTGGGAGATACAAGGAATAAGTTGGGGGGTCATAACTGAAAAGGAAATTCCTAAACAACTAGCAAACAATATTCTATGGATACATAAATCTTATTATTTAGCAGAAGAAGATATAAGCTATTCTACTTTATTATTGCATTTATTGATTTTAAAAAAAGATAGCGAAGAGAGTTTATTAGTAGTTTGTAATAAATTTGATGAGGATTATAACTTAGAAACAGGCTCATCTTTAAGTTATATAAAACATTTTATAGCTCGAAAATATATTTCGATTGATATGAGTAAGAAAATTAACCCAAGCAATCTAACTTTAGATCAAATTATTATGAATGTTTCTAAGGAGGATAACATTGATTACAATATCAGTTAATGAATTAATTAAAGACTTGACGTGTAATAAAGTATATCGTCTACTTTGGATTGATGAAAGTAACATCGTTACATATGCAATTGATATAGAAGATTCCAATGCCTTACCATTCCTTTTAAAAGTTAAAGATATACATCAAGGATTTATAGAAAATTCATACTCCAAATTCGAATCTGATCACACAAACATACTAATTAACCACATTAATTTACCTGAGGGAATGAAACAAAAGAGAGACACAGCGTGGGCAATTATCAAAAACTTAGTGAATGATGAACCTTCAATTTATAAGAAAAAAGAACGTGGGCAGCTAATAAATGAACTTGTAAATAATAAAGTATGTACAAAAATGACTGCTTATAAATATTTGAGAAAGTACTGGCAGAGAGGAAAAACTATGAATAGTTTGCTTCCGGATTATAGTAACTCTGGAGGTAAGGGAAGAAATAAAAAAAGTGGTACTTTGAAAAGGGGAAAACCTAGAACCACTAACAGTGTAGGAATAAATGTAACCGATGAAACAAGGGAAATATTTCGTAAATCGATTAAAAGGTACTATTTTACAAGCAAGAGAAACTCATTGTCATTCGCATATAAAATGATGATAAAGGAGTTCTATGCAGATGAAGTTCGTTACGAAAACGGAACAAAATATATAGTAATACAGGATGAAAATAAAATTCCTTCATTAAGACAATTTAGATATTGGCACAACAAAGAATTTGGTATTGAACAAAAAATAGTAAGTCGAGAAGGTGAGAAAAAATTTGAACGAGATCATCGAGCAATATTAGGATCTTCAACTTATGAAGTCATGGGGCCAGGATCACGATATCAAATAGATGCGACTATTGGTAATGTGTATCTGGTATCTAGTTTTAATTCTGATTATATTGTAGGTAAACCAATTATATATTTTGTGGTGGACGTATATACACATATGATTACAGGAATGTATATCGGATTTGAAGGTCCTTCTTGGGCAGGAATGATGATGGCAATAGCAAATGCAGCATCAGATAAAAAGGAATATTGCAGTAGATATGGTATAGAAATTTCAAATGAAATGTGGCCATCTGCGCATCTTCCTGAAATTATTCTAGGGGATAGAGGTGAGTTGGAGGGATATAACGTGAATAGTTTAATTGAAGGGTTGGATTTGGTAGTGGAGAATAATCCTGCTTTTCGACCAGATTGGAAGGGAATTGTGGAAAAATTGTTCGATACTTCACAAAGTAAAATAAAGCCGTTCTTACCAGGTTACATACAGAGTGATTTTAGGGAACGTGGGGCTAGTGATTATCGTTTAGAAGCTAAGTTAACTATAGATCAATATACAAAAATTCTAATCAATTTTGTTTTATTTTATAACAAAAATCACTATATGAAGGATTATCTAAGAGATGAGCAGATGATACGGGAAAATGTAAAACCGACTCCTCTTAAACTCTGGAATTGGGGCATTAAAAATAGAGCAGGTAAGCTAAGGAAGGAACATCCTAATACTATAAAGTTTTACTTATTGCCACGAGATACAGCTACAGTAACCTCAAAGGGAATAAAGTTTAAAAATAGGTTATTTAGCTGTGAAACAGCTATAAAGGAATCTTGGTTTGTACAAGCTAGAACAAAGAAAAGTTGGACAGTTGATATTTCATACGATCCTCGAAACATGGACATTATTTATCTGCACATTAATGATAAATCACTTTTTGAAAGTTGCTTCCTTTTAGATCATCAGGAGAGATACAAAAATAAAGTACTTGAAGAAATTGAACAATTATTAATGATTGAACAAAACACATATAAAATTGAAAGTCATAGTTTGTTACAAGAAGAAATTAATTTTTATTCTAAAATTGAAGGAATAGTGGATGAGGCAATTAAGACACCAAATCAAGATGAAAATAATAAAATCACTAAAACGGAAAAAATAAAAAATATTAGAGAAAATCGGGAAGTTGAAAAAAGTTTACGAAGAGAGTATGAGGCATTTCAAATAGGTGTAACTGAGATTGATAATGATAAAAACATTATTTCTTTTGCACCTTCTGAGCAGAAAGATGAAAAAACTGAAACATCTACGATAATGGAATTATTTAAAAAGCAAAGAAGGAAGAAGAAGGAATGAAAAATGGGAAGACAATTGAATTAGAGAGTGGTATTGAAGTTCTATTGGCAGAGTATCGTGAACAAGAAATAATTGATTATAAAGGGAATCCCCTTATTGAAGCGTTACCTCCGATACTCTCTAAAGAAGAAGCGTTTGATCAACTTAGCTTTATACCTATGTTTCATAATAGTGAAAGAAATTTATCAAGTCATCATCGTTACCATGCTTTACTAAGATTATCAAGATTTTATCAGCCTATAAATCAAACCTTAAATCTAGAACAGCGTTTTTCAGGTTTCATTAGGTATGGATATGTTAATCGAAATCCATTACATAAAAAACATGTTCAAGCATTACTTGATTTACACAACAAGCTTGTTAATAAAGAGGAAATTGGATTACCGCCAGATATACGTTCTTCTGCTTCAAGTTTCACTTTAATGGGATATCCAGGAATAGGTAAAACATCTGCGATAGAAAGGGTACTATCTCTTTATCCGCAAGTAATATTGCATCAAAATCCAATCAATTTGATTCAAATTGTATGGTTAAAATTGGATTGTCCACATGATGGATCATTAAAAACTCTTTGTATGGACTTTTTCAAAAAAGTTGATTCGTTGACAGGTACTAATTATTTTGAAAAGTATGGTAAGCCATCAAATTCAGTTAGTTCAATGGTAACTCGTATGGGGCAAGTCGCTCGTTTACACTCAATAGGCGCTCTAATCATTGATGAGGTTCAGCACTCGTTATCTGCATCAGGTGCTGCATCAGAAATGATGATGAATTTTTTTGTAACGCTAGTGAATGAAATAGGAGTACCAGTAATGTTTATTGGAACCATGAAAGCCAAGGCATTATTACAAAAGGATTTCAGACAAGCACGTAGAAGCAGTGGCCAAGGCGACATGGTATGGCAGCAAATGAAACAAGATGATGATTGGGAAGTATTAATCACAAGTATGTGGGATTATCAGTGGACGAATGAATATACGGAACTGACAGAAGAATTATTAAACACGATTTACGAAGAGAGCCAAGGAATTGTGGATGTTGCTGTTAAGTTGTATTTACTCGCACAAGCGAGGGCAATCAATTCTGGCCTTGAAAAAATAACCCCTAAACTTATACAAAAGGTAGTGAAAGAAGATTTGAAACTTCTTCAACCTATGTTGGAGGCTCTTAAATCCGGAAATCAAAGCGACATTGCAAAATACGAAGATATTGTTCCAATGGATATTGAAGATTATATTCTAAATAGATTGCCAGTATTAGACCTTAAGGCCAGGGTTCAGGCGAAAAAAGAAAAGATGGCACAAGATCGTACAAATAAAGAACTTCCAATACTAGAAAAATTAATCCTATCCTTAATTAATTTAGATGTTTCAGAAAAAATTGCTGAAAACGCTGCTAAATATGCACTGAAAAATTCACCTGAGTCAACAATTCCACAACTAATGACTCTATCACTCCAATACATTGAGGGAAAGAAAGAAAAGAAAAATGAAGCGAAAGGCAATATTTCAGTAAATAAACTTCAATCAATAGTTGATATAGGAAAGAAGAATAAACGCTCTGCTTATGAGGCATTATGTGAAGAAGGATATATTAAAAATCCTTTAGATGACTTAATAATGTAAGGGTGTGTAAATAAAATAGATGTTAGCATTTTTTCCTTCAATTTATAAAGATGAACTATTATATAGTGTGTTGGCTAGATACCATAAACGTTCAGGGAATTTAAGTAATAAACATTCAACTTTAGATTTGTTTGGAAAAAAGAAAGCATATATTATTCCTGATTTACCTACTGATTTAGAGATATTATTAGAAAAAGTAAATCCTTTTTTAAATTCGAGTATTGATGAATGGATAAATTATCATACATTGTATAACTACTATACAAATTTTACTTCAAAAGAAATAAAACAGAGTGTTCGAAATAAAATGTTATATGGCTGTGGCAATACTTCCTTGCATTATTCAACAGGTCAAATGGCTGGGACAGTAAAAGAGCCTATGTATTTTCGCTATTGTCCTAACTGCTTTGAAGAAGATATTCAAGTGAATGGAGAAACATATTGGCGGACATATCACCAATTACCAAGTGTATTTATTTGTTTAAAGCATTCTGTCTTGCTTGTAGACAGTTCAATCTTAATTAGGCAAGGAAACTCTTCGTATTTTTATTCAAACATTGAAAACAGTTTAGAGAAGGGCAATAAAAGTGATGTTTCAAAAGTAAACTTTGATTTGCTACGTCATTTTGCTGTAGAAAGTAGCAACTTAAATCAAAAGGATTATAAATTTGATCAGTTAAATTTATTAGAGATTTATCATTACCTATTGGATCGCGAAGGGTATGTAAAATCAAACGGCACAATCGACCAAAGGCGATTAGAAGAAGACTTTATTAAGAAGTTTAAGGTCGATTTTTTAATATTGATGCAATCATTTCCAAGTGGTGTAGAAGGACAGTGTTGGTTAAGGGCAATAACAAGAAAACATCGAAAGTCTTTTCATCCTGTACGGCATTTACTGTTCATTTATTTTTTAGGTGAATCGGTTGATACAATTGAACAGTATGCAAATAAACGATATAGTCCATTTGGTGAAGAGCCATATCTATGTTTGAATCCTGCGGCAGAACACTTTCTACAGCCTGTAATAACTAATTTAAAGGTTACTCGTTGCTATGATACTAAAAGGCCGGTAGGAACCTTCTCCTGTGCCTGTGGCTTTGTTTATTCTCGTAAGGGGCCAGATAAAACAGAAGAGGATAAAACAAATATAGGGCGTATTAAGATGTTAGGTGATACTTGGTTGAGCAAACTCCATCAATTGGTTGAAATAGAACAGTTGAGTTATAAAGCATGCTCAAAAATATTAAAAGTCGACACCAAAACAATTATTAAGTATTCTAAGCAAAGAAATAGTAAGCCTATGAACAAGGAAAATCATATTAAAAGTGATTTGAAGCAAAAATGGATTGATTTAATTAACCAATACCCCATATTATCAAGAACAGAACTTAGAAAAAAAGACCCATCACTTTATATGCGAATTTATAGAAATGATAAGGAATGGTTAAAGGAACATTCCCCAGTTGTTAAAGTAAATAGGGTTACTAATAAAAGAGTTGATTGGGTACAGAGAGACCTTCACATCTTGGGCATGGTAAAAAAAGCAGTGGAAGATATAAGTGCTAAAGAAAAACCAGTTAGAATAACCGTAAGCAGTATAGGTAAAATGATTAATAATAAATCGTTGTTAGAAAAAAGAGTAAATAAACTGCCCAATACGATGAAGTATATTGAGAGTGTTAAAGAAAATACGACCAATTTTCAAAAGAGGCGTATTAGTTGGGCTATAGATCAATTAAAAGATGAAGAACTTGAAGTTTGGAAAATAATGCGAAAAGCAGGAATCAGTGAAAGATTTTATTCTGGGTTAGAGATAGAAATAAAAAGGCAGATAATAAGTGCGAAGCAAAAATTCTGATATAAAGAATGATACCAAAAAGCCGTGTTCATAGCTGAAAACACGGCTTTTTTTGTTGTAGTCATAATGGTGTTGTTCATCTTTGAAATCGAAAAATTAAAATCCTGTGAATCCACCAAAGAAGGGAGTAAACCAAGCAATAATTTTTGTCATCATGTCAAAATAGAGTAGCACACCCATTACTATCATTAACCATCCACCAATGCTCATAATGAGATGACTTTTTGTCTGGAAAAAGACGTTGCATGCTGTGCAAATCATATTGACTAGAAGAACTTGAACAGTGAACAAGTTTGTAATCAAAGCAATATTTATTCTTCTATTTAGCAACAGAAGCACAGTAATTGAAACTACTGTGCTTCTGTTTTTTAGTTCAATACATACTATGCAACCTCTCATATTCATGTGGGGGGAGCATCTACAGAAGATTTTATAGATAATTGACATAACTATGTAACAAAATATCCCGAGGTTTATATTGATTATTCTAATTGCTGTAATAAAATGATGTTATATCTTGTTAAGTTATAACATTCAGGAGGAAACTATGCTTTCAGAGAGACAACAACTTATACGTGACATGATTCTATATAGACACAATTTGAAAATCTCAGAATTAAGTCAAACACTTGAGGTATCAGAGATGACAATACATCGAGATATAAAACCTCTGATTGAAGAAGGGCTTATTATGAAGACATATGGTGGGCTTACACTTATAAGGGATCAATCTATACATCGTGTTGAGGAAGACGAGTGTGTGTATTGTCATCGTAAGTGTGATGATCGATTGGTTTACAGGATAATTCTTTTAAATGGAGAACGTGAAAATGCTTGTTGCAGCCATTGTGGAATACTGCGGCATCGACAGTTAGGTGATGAGGTAGCACAAGCAATTTGTACCGATTTTTTAACAGGGACAACGATTAGCGCTCATCTAGCTTGGTTTGTTTTAGACACTACTGTCCATATTCGTTGTTGTTACCCACAAGTGTTGGTATTTGAGACTAAAGAATATGCAGAGAACTTTGTAAAAGGATTCGGAGGTAAAGTCCTTACATTTTCCGAAATAATGAAATCATTTCCTCAACACCTTAAATTGTCCTGTAAGAACAGTTGAAGAGGGGAATTTAAATGAATGAGGTACTTCTTCAGATACATGTGTGGTTAAGTCAGTTAGCCAATTTAGTAGCAGAACCAATTTATACATTAGCACTAAAACTAGATGTATGGGGAATGAAGGCTTTCTTATTAGGGTTGGTTGGGGCAACTGCACCATGTCAACTTACATCTAATTCTACTGCTGTTGCTTTGATTACATATGAGACTGAAAAAAATAAAAGGTGGTTGAATGTAGGGAGTTATATTACAGGCAAATCTTTAGTGTACATATTGTTAGGCATAATGTCTGTATTCATCGGTAGTACAGTTGCTGATATTCCTTTCATTGGAACAATGTTTTTCCGTAAATTATTTGGCCTTACTCTTATTCTAATTGGATTAGCTCTCCTTGGAAATATTTCAGTACATTCCTCTGCATCACAACGTATCTTCCAAAAAGTCCAAAAAGGATTGAAATTGAAAAATACATCTCTTTCTTTTGGGTTGGCTATGGGTTTTTTATTCTGTCCTACGTTGTTTTGGTTATTTTTTGTCTTGTTATTGCCGACAGGAAATGGAGAATTTAATTTGATAGGTCCCATTTTTTTTGCAATTGGAACAGCAATGCCACTCATTTTATATGTGATACTACTGACTATTAGTGAACGGTTATTAAATCCAATGAAGAAGACTTTGTATTCATTCCATAATGTATCAAGGAATATTTCTGCAATCTTCTTTATATTGTCAGGATTATTCGAAACTTTAAATGCTTGGATAGGATAGAAGGGAATTTGTTTATGATATATATATTTAGTTTTAGTATTATTTTTTTGTTAACCGGTTACGTCATTTTTTCTACCTATCGTGCCAAATCGTTCTTATCAGAAATGACTGCTATGATGATTGCAATGGCTGTTTCTATGATGGCTAGCATAGTAGTAGGAACCATATTAGGAGTAATATTAGTAGGGAAAATGACTGTCCCAGTAATCTCCTCAGTACTTTTTGGCATGATAATTGGATATGTTATTGGGCGTCCCTTTAGTTTATTGGCTTCATTAGATGGACTATTAGCAGGTATCATGGGCGGCATGATGGGTGCAATGTTGGGGGTAATGGTTTTTTCTCAAGATCCTGTCGTTATGATGATATTTGTGGATGCAATTTTTATCATTGTCATGATTCTTATATTGAAATTAATTAGACAAGAAGTTAAGGGAACAGATACAATAACGGTAATATCAAATAAAAATAAATGGAGTAAAGTTATTTTTTGTGTAATTGCCGTATTATTAGTTGTTTCTGTTGTATTCTTTAAACCCATTTCTCATTACTTCAGAGATCTTTTGGGTGATACAACTCCGGTTTCAGACGATTCTTCTACAAAAATAAATGAAGTAAAAGCAGAGCAAAAAGACGGTTATCAGGAAGCCGTCATAATGGTAGAGCCATTTGGATATACACCTGAGAATGTAAAAGTAAAAGCTGGAATCCCAGTTCAACTTCATTTTCAAAAGAGTTTTTCAGGTGGATGCTTATCATACTTAATAATAGAGGATTTCCAAATAGAAAAAGATCTTGATAAAGGTGATAACTTGGTCGAATTCACACCAGAAAAACCGGGTATATATACGTTTCATTGTGGAATGAATATGTATTTTGGAAAGATAATAGTTGAATAATGGATAACAACGAAACAAAGCACAGCCATTAAGAGTCTGTGCTTTGTTTTAGTTTCACCTTTAAAATTTCTTTACTTATGTAGATTTAAAAAATAAGTATCGTGGGGTTTTATTCTTATACGAGAGATATTCTACTTTAAGCATATTCTCTAAGTGTTTTTCTTCTTGAAGAATAAGGTTATGAATTGAAACTATATTTAGTAAACAAATAATTAATGTAACTAAGTTAGGGAATGTCAAAAATAGACCTATAAACATTAAATTGAATCCAACAAATGCAGGATTTCGACTATATTTGTATAAACCATTGGTGATTAGCGAGGTTTTTGTTTCTTTATCTATACCAACTCTCCAAGAGGTTTTCATTGTTATCATTGATAAAATAAAAAACAGTAAACCAATGGTAATTGTCATTAATCCAAAGTAATGCATAACCTCATTGGTGAATAGTTTAGGTAAAATATTATCAATCGAATTATCAAATATTGACTCTAAAAGCCATGCAATTCCCCATACGAAAGTTGAAATTTTAACAAACATTTCGGAAGAATCGACGGATGTCCCCTTATTTCCTTTTCCTAACACATTTGCTTTTATCCCTGATTTCTTATTTAGAATAACTAGCTTTAATGAATAGGAAAATAAAAACAAAGCAAACAGAATCAATGAAAAAACATTTACCAGTTCCATTTTTATCTCTTCTTTCTATAATGAATTAAGTGCTATTTTAAGAAAGTAAAGTACTAGAAATAAAAAGATGGACTTTCATATAAAAAGCCCATCTATTGAATAAAGTGCGTTAATTCATTCTTTAACACGCATTAAACGTAAGCTGTTTAATGCTACTAACAATGTTGCTCCCATATCTGAGACAATGGCAATCCAAAGTGTTAGCCAACCTGGAATAACTAATAGTAATGCAGCTAGTTTAATTAAAATGGCAAATGCTATATTTGCCTTGATAATATTTAAGGCCTTACGACTTAGCTTTATTGTAAACGGTAATTTCCGTAGATCATCTGCCATTAAAGCAACATCTGCAGTCTCTAATGCAGTGTCTGTACCAGCACCACCCATGGCGATACCGACTGTAGAAGCTGCTAAAGCAGGAGCATCGTTGACACCATCACCGACCATCGCAACATTGCCATAGTCTTTTCGAAGTTGTTTTATATAGGAAAGTTTGTCTTCAGGCATTAATTCAGCTTGAATTTCAGAAACCCCTACATGATGACCAATTGCATTCGCAGTCCCTTTATTATCACCAGTTAACATGATTGTTTTCTTAACACCCATGTTATGCAATTTCTCAATAATTTCTTGGCTAGATTCACGTACCTCATCAGCTACGGCAATGATTGCTTGAATCTCTTTTTCAGTTCCTAATATCATGGCAGTTTTGCCTTCATTTTGTAACTTAAGGATGTTTCCTTCTAAATTCTCTGGAATAGGTACATTTAACTCTTGGAACAATTTTGGGCTACCGATGTAATACAAAGTACCATCTACTTCACCTTTTATTCCTTTGCCAGTAATGGCTGCGAAAGCATCAACGTTGATATTTTTGAATGAAACATTTTCTTCTTCGGCTCTTTTAATAATCGCAGAAGCTAAAGGGTGCTGAGATCGATATTCTAAAGCCGTAATTATGGCTAGAATCTTTTTTGAATCTTTTTGGGTATTCATTACATCAAAGTTTGTAACCACTGGAACACCTTTTGTAAGCGTACCTGTTTTATCAAAAGCAATTGCCTTAAGCGAACCCATTTCCTCTAAATAAATGCCACCTTTAATTAAAACCCCTTTTTTAGCAGCATTACCTATAGCTGAAACAATTGAAATTGGTGTTGAAATAACAAGCGCACATGGACATCCAACTACAAGTACTGATAAACCTTGATAAACCCAAGTTTCCCAACTACCATCGAAGAACAGTGGGGGAACAATTACTACAAGCCCTGCAATGACCATGATAATTGGTGTATAATATTTCGCAAATTTATCAACAAATGCTTGTGAAGGAGCGCGTTCACCTTGAGCTTCTTCAACTAGATGTATAATTTTTGAAATCGTTGTATCTTCAACGTATTTTGTAATTTTAACTTCTAATAAACCCTCTTCATTTAGTGTTCCAGCGAATACCTCATCATCTACTGTTTTTGAAACTGGTACTGATTCCCCTGTAATAGCTGCTTGGTTGACTGCAGAAAGACCGCTAACCACGATGCCATCCATTGCAATTTTTTGCCCAGGTATAACAATCATAATATCGCCAATCTCTATATCATCTACGTGTACCATGATTTCTTGACCATTTCGACGAATTAAAGCTTCTTTTGGTGCAATATCCATTAATGAGCGAATTGATTGACGTGCTTTATCCATTGAATAACGCTCTAAAGCTTCACTAATAGCGAATAGGATAACAACTATGGATGCTTCTGCCCATTCTCCTATAAATGCAGCACCAATGACAGCTACCGTCATTAATGTTTTCATGTCAAAATCAAAGCGAGTTAAATTTTTGAAACCAACTTTGAATAGATTGAAACCACCGATTACAATTGAAGCTATAAATAATAGGGAGGTAATAAGATTTTCTTCACCGTTTACGTATTGAGATAGATAACCGAATACGATAAATAAGCTTGCGTATAAAAGTGTGCTATGTTTTTTGTAAAATGGTACTTTCTTTTCAACTTGCCCCTCACTATTGTCAGAAGATGGAGCTTTAGATCTGTATGAAGGTGTATCCATTGATACTTTTAAATTTTCAAAAGCTCCAGCTTTTTCAAGTTCCGCAATAGTTGTTTCGCCAGTTACGGAAATTTTAGAAGCACCGAAGTTTACTTTTGCATCTTGAACCCCTGGAAGCTCTTTTACATTACGTTCAAATTTACCTGCACAGTTTGCACACGAGAAGCCTTCAATTCTATAGGTAGTATCTGTTTGGGGTGGAGTAACACGTTTTTGTTTTTCTGGCGTTACTTTTAAGTTTTCGAAAGCTCCAGCCTTTTCTAACTCCTCCACGGTCGCATCGCCTGTAACTGATATTTTAGATGCCCCAAAGTTCACCTTTGCATCTTGAACACCAGGTATTTCTTTTACATTACGTTCAAATTTACTTGCACAGTTGGCACAAGAGAAACCGTTCACGCGGAATACCTGTTTTTCCTCAGTCATTAATTTCACCTTCTTTATGTTCTTCAAATGCAACACTGATTAAATTCTTAAAATATGGGTCATGAATAGCGTAATAAACCAATTTCCCTTCTTTACGATATTCAGCTAATCCTAAATTTCGTAGTAAACGCAAATGGTGCGACGCAGTTGCTGTTGTTGACCCAATAATATTAGCGATATCGCAAACACATAATTCATCTTCTAGTGTTAGCGCATAGGCAATTTTTACACGTGTATCATCCGAAAGTGCTTTAAAAACTTTAGCAACATCCATTGATTTTTTTTCTTTTAACTTGTCTTGAACATAGTTTACTTTATCCTCATGAATACAGGTGATTTCACATATTTCTTTCATATATTTTCCTCCAGTTATCATTCAAACGTTCAAACGATTATTTGATTGTTTTTATAATAAACTTAAACATTCAAATAGTCAAACAGTTATTTGAATGTTTTATTTATTTAATGCAATTTATTATTTTTGACCAGAAAAGTATATGCAAAAGCCTAAGCTTGAAAAAAGTTAATTTTTTTGGATATGTATGGAAAAAGAAATGTAGATCATTAAATTAGAGGTTAGCTATTGAATATAATAATTATTAGTTTGAATAATAGTTGCAAATTGCAAATAAAATTGCTATATATATTTATTAAGGATAGAATATTTTTGTGTTTTACTTAGTTTTATTAATTACAGCTATTATTTTTAATGAATTTATATTTGCAAAATGCAAATAATGAAGGGGGATAAAAAATGAAAGGGATTCTTGATACAATCGTTATTGGGGGAGGGCAGGCTGGACTTGCAGCAGGCTATCATTTACTGAAAAAAGGTCTACGATTTTTAATATTAGAAGAAAGTAATCAGATCGGGGGTTCTTGGCCAAATTATTATGACAGTCTTAAATTGTTTTCTCCAGCAGGGTTTTCCTCTATGCCCGGCATGAAGTTTCCTGGAAACCAGAATCTCTATCCGAAAAGGGATGAAGTTATTCGATACTTACAAGATTATAAAAAAAAGTTCCAATTACCTGTTTTAATTAATCAGAGAGTAGATATGATTGAGAAAAATAACATAGGTTTTATTGTTCGAACTGTCACAGGCGATAAATTTCAAGTTAGAACAATCATAAATGCTACAGGCTCATTTAATAATCCTTTTATTCCTAACATTCAAGGAAGAGAAGTCTTTCAAGGGAAAACACTTCACTCTTCAGAATATCGAAATCCACAGCCATATCACAACCAAAGGGTAATCGTAATCGGAGGAGGTAATTCGGCTGTGCAAATTGCTGTTGAATTGTCTAAGGTTAGCCAAACTACTCTTTCAGTACGACAGCCAATAAAATTTGTAAAACAACGTCTACTTGGACGGGACATACACTATTGGTTGAAGGTATTTGGTTTTGATACCTTTCCTTTCTGGCGCTTTGGAAAAACGGCACCCAGATCAAATGCTGTGAATGATATAGGAGGATATAAAGATCGAATTAGTAAGGGGAGTCCGGAACAACGTTTAATGTTTACTTCTTTTTATGAAGATGGAGTTATTTGGCCGGACGGAGAAAGGGAGCCTGTAGATACCATTATCTATGCCACAGGATACAGACCACATTTACCCTATATGAAATTACTTGGTGCATTAGATGGGGAAGGAATGCCTTTACAAAAGGCAGGTATTAGCAGTATCCCTGGATTATATTTTGTGGGACTAGAAGGACAACGATCATTTGCATCTGCAACTTTAAGAGGTGTGGGAGAAGATGCCGAGTATGTTGTGAAAAAGTTACTTCACCACATGAAAAGTAGAAACTTTTGAAGTAGGAAAAACATCTTCAAAAAAAGTTAAATATATTTTAGTTGTATTTTGCAAATAAATAATATATATGTCTTTATAGGAGATGATTAAATGGAAAATAAACGTGAACTTTTTCAAGTTTTAACTCAAAAGTTTGCTCTACTAAATAAAACATGTTGTACTGTAGGATCAATTGACATCACACCAATACAGAGCCATATTCTATATGAGATCGACAAACAAAATAATCCTTCTATGCAACAAATAGCAGAGGCAATAGGTATGGATATTACTACATTTAGTAGACAGATTCAAACTCTTATTAAGATGAATCTTGTCAAAAAAACTCCTCTAACATCAGATAAAAGAGTGTACATTTTGTCATTAACTGTGGAGGGTACATTTCTCGCTACTACAATTGATGAAATGATAAACAATTATTTAAATGAAGTTTTTTCACATTTGAATGACTTCGAAAAAGAAACTGTTTTACGTTCAATTGAACTCTTAAATAAAGCTATGGCTAAATCAAATTTGTGTTGTACACCTTCTCCATAACTCGTTACTAAAGAAAAATTAATGGAGATAAATTAATCTTTATCATTATCTTTTAAAGCGTACGTTTAGGTAACTGAACGTACGCTTTTTACAAAGTATAAAAATTTTTTTAAAATGGGTAAATATCTGTTGCAATTCAAAACATTAAATCATAATATAAGAATATAGTTATATACTGATTATGTCACCTTCTTACGAGGTGATTTTATTTAAAATAATATATAAGAAAACAGTTATATAAGGAGTGCAGATAAATGGAAAACACACTAATTGAAAAACAACTAAAAGCAGCAGCGGATTTGAATCGCATTAAATTACTTGCATGCATGAAAAACGGGGAGGTATGTGTATGTGATTTTGTGGATGTGCTAGGAATATCACAACCAGCCGTTAGTCAACATCTACGAAAATTAAAGGAGGCAGGCATTATTACGGAACGGAAAGTAGGGACTTGGAAACATTACCGTTTAGTAGAGAATCAAACGCCACTGATGAAGGGCATTTTAGAACAAATTCAGCCTTTAAAGGGGTGCAATTGTGAAACCGATTGCTGCCATGTAGGGGGAAATATAAATGAGTAATGAATCTTTAACAAAACAGCTTTCTTTTCTAGATCGTTACCTTACCCTTTGGATATTCGTTGCGATGGGAATAGGTGTTGTATTAAGTATCACCATGCCTAATGTTGGGGAAGCGTTAGAGTCCATGTCTATTGGAACAACGTCCATACCGATTGCTATAGGGTTAATTGTCATGATGTATCCACCATTAGCGAAAGTAAAGTATGAAGAAATGTGGCGAGTGTTTAAGGATTGGAAAGTGCTATTACTATCACTTTTACAAAACTGGTTACTCGGCCCGTTCCTCATGTTCTTTTTAGCGATTATCTTCTTACAAGATTACCCAGAATATATGGCTGGACTCATTATGATTGGCTTAGCTCGATGTATTGCCATGGTGATTGTGTGGAATGATTTAGCGCGTGGAGATCGTGAATATGTAGCTGGTTTAGTTGCCTTTAACTCCATTTTTCAAATTGTGACGTATTCAATTTTTGCTTACTTTTTCTTAAATGTATTACCTGGTTGGTTTGGTTTAGAGAATTTCAATGTATCCATTTCTATGTGGGAGATTACAAAGAGCGTTCTAATTTACTTAGGGATACCATTTGCAGCAGGATTCCTCACACGATGGATAGGAATTAAAGCAAAAGGAAAACAGTGGTATGAAGAAAAGTTCTTACCGAAAATTTCACCACTTACTTTAATTGCACTGCTGTTCACGATTGTGTTGATGTTTGCTTTAAAGGGTGAGCAATTAGTAGAACTGCCACTTGATGTAGTGCGAATTGCTATTCCATTATTTATTTACTTTGTGATCATGTTTGCTGTGTCATTCTTCTCTTCCCGTAAAGTAGGTGCATCTTATCCTGTCACAGCAGCTCTTTCTTTTACAGCTGCAAGCAACAACTTCGAGTTAGCAATTGCTGTTGCAGTGGGTGTGTTTGGCTTGCATAGTGGCGTGGCATTTGCCGCTGTTATTGGACCACTAGTGGAAGTACCAGTCCTCATTGGACTTGTATGGGTTGCCTTACGTTGGCAGAAAAAATACTTTAAAACCATTAAATTATAAGGAGCAATTACTATGACAAATACACTTTATTTCTTATGTACAGGAAACTCATGTCGAAGTCAGATGGCTGAAGGATGGGCAAAGAAATTACTACCTACCAATTGGACAGTTAAAAGTGCTGGTATTGAAGCACATGGCGTAAATCCGAATGCTACTAAAGCGATGGCGGAGGTAGGGGTTGATATTTCAAATCATACATCCGATTTAATTGATTTTGAGACATTAAACAATGCAACATTAGTTGTCACTTTATGTGGGGATGCAGCTGATAAATGCCCAATGACACCTCCTCACGTTCGTCGTGAGCATTGGGGATTTGAAGATCCAGCGAAAGCGACAGGTACTGATGAAGAGAAGTGGGCTGTATTCCAAAATGTTCGTGATGCAATTGGTAAACGCATTGAACAATTTGTAGCTGAGGAGCTGAAATAAATTGAAAAAAATTCATATCTATGAGCCAGCAATGTGCTGTTCTACAGGCTTATGTGGACCTTCTATAGACCCAGAATTATTGCGAATGTCATTTATTATGAATAATTTAAAGAAAACAAACATAGAAGCTGAAAGATTTAATCTTACAAACGAGCCAAATGCTTTTGTAGAAAACGAAGCAATCAATCAACTATTAGTGTCAGAAGGAATGGATGCCTTACCTGCAACGTTTGTGGATGGAGAATTACTTTGCAAAGGAATCTATCCAACAAATGAACAATTTTCACAGTGGTCAGGACTTTCAGAAGACGAATTACTACAAAAGCCAAAAGTACGCTTGTCACTAAAAGGAGATGCGTAAGATGGAACGCTTTACAAGAATTCATTTCCCTGACACCCCATTCCTGTTTTTCACGGGGAAAGGGGGCGTTGGGAAAACATCGGTTGCTTGTAGCCTATCAATAGCCATTGCAAGGGAAGGGAAAAAGGTACTTTTAATTAGTACAGACCCCGCATCCAACTTACAAGATATTTTTGGCCAAACGCTTTCTAATAGTCCAACAAAAATTGAAGGCATAGACAATTTATTTGCGATAAATTTGGACCCTGAACAGGCAGCACAACATTACAAAGAGCAAATGGTTGGTCCGTACCGTGGAAAACTACCTGAAGTGGTATTACAAAATATGGAGGAACAACTTTCTGGTGCTTGCACAGTAGAAATTGCTGCCTTTAATGAATTTGCTTCACTATTGACTGATACTTCAGTGATTGGGAATTTTGACACTGTGGTGTTTGATACAGCCCCTACAGGGCATACGTTACGATTATTACAGTTGCCTTCTGCATGGTCTACGTTTCTAGACGATAACACGACTGGCACTTCATGTTTAGGTCCTTTAAAAGGGCTAGAACCACAACGTGAAGTCTATAAAGAGGCAGTTGAACGTTTAAAGAATGCTAATCAAACAACGTTAATGTTAGTGACACGCCCAGAAGAAAATCCTTTAAAGGAAGCTGCACGTGCTTCTCACGAATTGTTTGAAATAGGCATTCAAAATCAGACTCTACTAATTAATGGATATATGAGCAATGCCAATTCTACTGATGATATCGAAGAGGCTTTCATTGCGCGTCAAGCTGATGCAATAGCAAGAATTCCTGAAGAACTAAATCAATTTGAGCATTTCTACTTACCTTTTGTACCGTACTCATTATCAAGTATTGAGCGTATGCAAGCATGGATGACTGACAAAGAAGTTATACATGCAGATGAATCAAATGAAGAAACTAAGATTCCTGAGATAGAAGAAATGATTGCAGATTATTTAGAACGTAAACCGAAACTCATTTTTACGATGGGGAAAGGTGGGGTTGGAAAAACAACTGTGGCTTCTTATATTGCATTACGATTAGCAGAAGAGGATACTCATGTACATTTAACTACAACAGATCCCGCCGCACACCTCGATTGGACATTCGGAGATGACAACGTTAATAATTTAACGATCAGTCGTATTGATCCAAAAGCAGAAGTGGCAAACTATGAAGCAGAAGTGCTTGCAAAGGCAAGTGAAACGATGAATGAGGAAGGTTTAGCATTTGTGAAAGAGGATTTGGCTTCTCCTTGTACAGAGGAAATAGCTGTATTCAAAGCATTTGCTAACGTTGTAGAAAATCATCAAGATGAAGTCATTATTATTGATACCGCACCAACAGGGCATACGTTGCTTTTACTAGACGCAACAGAAGCTTATCATCGGGAAATAAGCCGTTCACAAGGGGATATTCCTCCAGCTGTTTCTAACCTGTTACCAAGGTTGCGTGATGCCTCTTATAC